>NZ_JBSPCZ010000009.1:0-291471 GCF_056161485.1 Pseudomonas sp. 5Vm1k | reverse complement strand
TTCGATGAACTGAAGCAACCTGCTGCCGAAACCTGCGTAACTCTTTGTTTACCAAGGAGTTTTCCGTTTCGACTGCGCCGGAAGTGGGGCGAATTATAGACTTCCAGAATCTGCCGTCAACCCTTAATTACGCCTTTCTTGCAGAAGGTGTTTTTTTGGCCATTAAACGCGGGATTCGACGGGTTACAGGGGGCAGGCGTAACACTAATAGCAGCGCACCTATAGAAGCATAGACAGCCCACTCCTTCAGATCCGCGCGAACGATCCACAGCATATGCAGCAATCCAAGACCGAGAATCACATAAACCAGTCGATGCAGCTTCTTCCAGCGAGCCCCCAAACGCCGCTGACTGTACCGATTGGATGTCACAGCCAACACCAGCAAACAGAGAAACCCCAACGTCCCGACAATAATGTAAGGCCGCTTACGCAACTCGACGCCCAGCTGCGACCAATCAAAACCAAGAATGAACGCCGTATACCCACTCATATGCAGGACTACATAGGCAAAGCACCACAGCCCTAGCTGCCGCCGAACAGCAACCCACCCCGCCCAACCGGTCAACTTCTGCAGGGGGGTCATGCTTAATGTAATCAGCAGAAGGACAAGCGTCCCCAGCCCCAGCCGGTCAACCAGCACTTTGCCCGGATCAGGCCCCAGCACATCAGCCCAAGCCTGATACAACCAAAACAACGGCCACACCGCGGCAGCTATAAAGACACCTATGCGCCAAAACGGAAAACGCATCAGTAGTTCTTCCGCAAATCGAGCCCTGTATATAGAGAGGCAACTTCATCCGAGTAACCATTGAACATCTGCGTGTCCCGCACATTGGGCTTGAACAGACCACTCGGTAAACGCCGCTCCCGTGCCTGGGTCCAACGCGGGTGATCGACCGTAGGGTTCACGTTCGCATAGAAACCATACTCATCTGAAGCAATGCTCTGCCAGGTGGTCTTCGGCTGCTCGCTGACCAGACTGATGCGCACAATCGATTTGACGCTCTTGAAGCCGTACTTCCACGGCACCACCAAACGCAGAGGCGCGCCGTTCTGATTCGGCAACTCGCGGCCATACATGCCCACTGCAAGAATCGCTAACGGATTCATCGCCTCATCCAGACGCAATCCTTCTACATAAGGCCAGTCGATCAAGGCAAAACCTGAGCGCTGTCCGGACATGCTCTTGGGATCCTCCAGGGTTTCGAAGCGAATGTATTTGGCTTTGGACGTCGGCTCGACTTCCTTGAGTAATGCCGAAATGGGAAAACCGATCCAGGGAATAACCATCGACCACGCCTCCACACAGCGAAGACGATAGATCCGCTCCTCCAACTGATAAGGCTTCATGAAGTCTTCCAGCGCATACCGCCCCGGCTTACCCACCTCCCCGTCCACCACCACACTCCATGGCTCGGTCTTCAGCGCACCGGCATTCGCCGCCGGATCACCTTTGTCCGTACCGAACTCATAGAAATTGTTGTAGTGGGTCGCATCCTTGAACGGGGTGATCGCCTCATCCTTGACGTTGACCGCCCCCCATTTAGTAGAAGGCAGCTTTTCGGCAAACCAGGAAGGCGCCTTGCCGGGCTCGACATCGGCATAACGCGCAGCATCGTCGGCATTCGCCCAACGAGGAAGACCGCTCACGGCCAAGCCGGCCACGGCAGCACCGAGCACATTACGACGAGATAGATAGAAGGATTCAGGCGTGACGTCCGACTCATGGCAGTCAGACGTTTTGGGGACTTTGATCAGCATGACTACTCCGCAGCATTGGAGGACAGATGCACCAATAGACTGCGGAGTATGAGGGAAATCACATCACTCGGCGTTTTTGTGCCGACGAAGACGTAACAGATATTGAACCGGGCCAGAGGCCGCATACCCGAGGAACACCAGCAGCAAAATGCGCGGTGGATCACTGAAGACCACAGCAAACACCAATACCACGGCGAGAATCGCTACAAAAGGCACGCGCCCTTTCAAGTCCAGCTCCTTGAAGCTGTTGTACTTGATGTTGCTGACCATCAGCATACCGGCAGCCGCCACCATCAACGCCACCAGGAATGACATCTTCGAACCCTGGATGCCGTAATCACTGAATGCCCAGACAATCCCAGCAACCACACCGGCGGCGGCCGGGCTGGCCAGACCGATGAAGTAGCGCTTGTCTGCGGTGCCAACCTGAGTGTTGAACCGCGCCAGGCGCAACGCCGCACCCGCTACATAGATGAAGGCAACCATCCAGCCGACCTTACCCATATCCCCCAACGCCCAGCCGAATGCCAGCAACGCCGGCGCAACACCAAAGGCGACCATGTCCGACAGCGAGTCGTACTCGGCACCAAAGGCGCTCTGGGTATTGGTCATGCGGGCAACCCGGCCATCCAGGCCGTCGAGGACCATGGCGACGAAAATCGCGATGGCGGCAAACGCAAAATACTTGCTCGCACTGACCGAGTCACCGGCGCTCAAGGCAGCCTGGGCACTCATCGAGTTGATGATGGAATAGAACCCTGCGAACAGGTTCGCAGTGGTGAACAGATTCGGCAGAAGATAGATACCACGATGCCGGACTTTACGACCTTCAGCGTCATGCCCTTCCTCGATGTGTTCATCGATGGGCAGCAGACTTTCGGCGTCAGGAGCCTGGTTTGGCTCTTCGGGACGTTCGCTCATGGACATTACCTTGCAACAGGGTGGAAAGTTTCGACAGGTGTCTGGGACGACGGTTCGGCCGCAAACGATGCAGCTTTATACCAGAACCGGCGATCCAAACGAAAAAACGCGGCCTAGGCCGCGTTTTCCGTACAAGCGTGCGACTTAGTTTTTGGCTTTGTCGACGATCTTGTTGGCACCGATCCACGGCATCATGGAGCGCAGTTGCTCGCCGATGATTTCGATACCGTGAGCGGCGTTGTTACGACGCTTAGCGGTCATCGAAGGATAGCCGGTTGCGCCTTCGCTGATGAACATCTTGGCGTATTCGCCGTCCTGAATACGTTTCAGGGCGTTGCGCATGGCCTGACGGGACTCGGCGTTGATCACTTCCGGACCTGTCACGTACTCGCCGTATTCAGCGTTGTTGGAGATCGAGTAGTTCATGTTGGCGATACCGCCTTCGTACATGAGGTCAACGATCAGTTTCAGTTCGTGCAGGCACTCGAAGTAGGCCATTTCCGGCGCGTAGCCAGCTTCAACCAGGGTTTCGAAACCGGCTTTTACCAGTTCAACGGTACCGCCGCACAGAACGGCTTGTTCGCCGAACAGGTCGGTTTCGGTCTCGTCCTTGAAGGTGGTTTCGATGATGCCGGTACGACCGCCACCAACGCCAGCGGCGTAGGACAGTGCAACGTTTTTGGCGTTGCCCGAAGCATCCTGGTAGATAGCGATCAGGTCAGGGATACCGCCGCCTTTGACGAACTCGGAACGCACGGTGTGGCCCGGTGCTTTCGGCGCGATCATGATCACGTCGAGGTCAGCGCGCGGAACAACTTGGTTGTAGTGAATCGCGAAGCCGTGGGAGAACGCCAGGGTGGCGCCTTTCTTGATGTTCGGCTCGATTTCGTTCTTGTACAAAGCAGACTGGAACTCGTCCGGGGTCAGGATCATGACCAGGTCGGCAGCCGCGACAGCGGAAGCAACGTCAGTCACTTTCAGGCCGTGAGCTTCGGCTTTGGCAACAGTGGCCGAACCTTTACGCAGACCAACAGTAACGTCAACGCCGGAGTCTTTCAGGTTGCACGCTTGAGCGTGACCCTGGGAACCGTAACCGATGATGGCAACTTTCTTGCCCTGGATGATCGACAGGTCGCAGTCTTTTTCGTAATAAACTTTCATGAAATTCCCCTATATATCCAGGCCGTTCAGGCCATTCGCTAATTTGGTTTAGATGCTGAGTACTTTGTCGCCGCGGGCGATACCGGTTACGCCGCTACGGACGGTTTCCAGAATCGAAGCGGTGCCGATGGACTGAATGAAGCTATCGAGCTTGTCGCTGGTACCGGTCAATTGAACGGTATACACGCTGGCGCTGACATCGACGATCTGCCCACGGTAAATATCGGTGGTGCGTTTGATCTCGGCGCGCTGGGCACCGGTAGCCTTGACCTTGACCAGCATCAGTTCGCGCTCGATGTGAGCACTTTCCGACAGGTCGACCAATTTGACCACTTCGATCAACTTGTTCAGGTTCTTGGTGATCTGCTCGATCACTTCATCGTGACCAACTGTGGTCAACGTCAGGCGCGACAGAGTCGGGTCTTCGGTCGGTGCCACGGTCAGGCTTTCGATGTTGTAGTTGCGCTGCGAGAACAGGCCGACTACACGAGACAGAGCGCCCGGTTCGTTTTCCAGAAGCAAGGAAATAATGTGCCGCATGATTAAGTACGCTCCGTCTTGCTCAGCCACATATCGCGCATGGAGCCGTCTTTGATCTGCATCGGGTAGACGTGCTCGCTGGTGTCGACCGAAACATCGATGATCACCAGTCGATCTTTCATGGCGAACGCCTCTTCCATCTTCGACTTCAAATCTTTCGAATCGGTGATGCGTACGCCAACGTGACCATAAGCCTCGGCCAGCTTGACGAAATCAGGCAACGACTCCATGTAGGAATGCGAGTGACGGCTGCCATAACTCATGTCTTGCCACTGGCGAACCATACCCAGAACACCGTTGTTCAGGATGACGATTTTGACCGGCAAGCCATATTGCAGACAGGTGGACAGTTCCTGAATGTTCATCTGGATGCTGCCCTCGCCCGTCACGCAGACGACATCGGCATCCGGGAAGCTCAACTTGATGCCCATGGCCGCCGGGAAACCGAAGCCCATGGTGCCCAGGCCACCGGAGTTGATCCAGCGGTTCGGCTTGTTGAACTTGTAGTACTGCGCCGCGAACATCTGGTGCTGACCCACGTCGGAGGCGACATAGGCATCGCCATTGGTCACTTCGCACAGGGTTTCGATCACGGTCTGCGGCTTGATGACGCTGCCGTCGCCCTTGTCGTAAGGGAACAGGCCGCGATCACCGCGCCATTCATCAACCTGCTTCCACCAACTGGCCACGGACTCCTTGTTCGGGGTCTCGCCGATTTCCTTGAGGATCGCGACCATTTCGCTCAGGACACTCTCGACCGGACCAACGATAGGCACGTCGGCCTTGATGGTCTTGGAGATCGAAGCCGGGTCGATGTCGATGTGAATGATCTTGGCATTCGGGCAGAACTTCGCCGGGCCGTTGATCACACGGTCATCGAAACGTGCGCCGACTGCCAGAATCACGTCAGCATGGTGCATCGCCAGGTTGGCGGTGTAGCTGCCGTGCATACCGAGCATGCCGATGAACTGACGGTCGGTGCCAGGGTAGGCACCCAGGCCCATCAGGGTATTGGTCACTGGCAGGTTGAGCATCTTGGCCAACTCGGTCAGCGGCGCGGAGCCACCACCGAGGATCACGCCGCCGCCTGCGTACATCACAGGACGCTTGGCCGCCAGGAGCATTTCTGCCGCCTTGCGGATTTGCCCGGAGTGACCGCGAACGGCCGGGCTGTAGGAACGCAGCTTGGCTTTTTTCGGGAAGACGTATTCGAACTTCTCGGCCGGGTTGGTCATGTCTTTCGGGATATCGACAACGACTGGACCAGGACGACCGGATTGCGCCAGGTAGAACGCCTTCTTCATGACTTCCGGGATTTCCGAGGCGTGCTTGATCATGAAGCTGTGCTTCACGATCGGCCGGGAGATACCGATCATGTCGGTTTCCTGGAACGCATCGGTACCCACCATGGTGCTAGGCACCTGGCCGGAAATGACTACCATTGGAATGGAGTCCATATAAGCGGTGGCGATACCGGTGATGGCGTTTGTTGCGCCAGGACCGGAAGTCACCAGTACCACGCCGGCTTTACCGGTGGCACGGGCATAGCCGTCAGCCATATGGGTAGCCGCTTGTTCGTGGCGAACCAGGATGTGGGTTACTTCCGGTTCTTTGAACAGGGCATCGTAGACATGAAGAAGAGCACCACCCGGGTACCCGTAGATATATTTGACGCCTTCGTCACGCAAAAAGCGGACGAGCATCTCACCGCCAGATAAAAGCTCCACGTTGTTCACCTCTAAAACGCCAGAATACCGTCCACACAAATAAGGACGGGTCTTAATAGGTTTACTTCTCGGCAGAGCATGAGCGACGGTGGTCGCCGACTACGTCAGCACTGACTGAGCAAGTATTGGGATCGTCCCAAGTGTTGCGGGCCTTTCCCACCCAGCGCGAGGTAACGCGTTGCGGGTGTAACAGGTCGGCGCGGGTATGCGCCTCATGATCTACCGAGTGGGTCTGCTTCTGGCAGTCCCTCTACAGCGGACTTTGGATTCTTCTGTTTCGTCCCCTGCAAGTCAAGTCGTCTATGTGCTTTATTGTGAGTAAGCACATGAGAACGCAAGAAAAAACCCGTAAACCGCGAGTGTGTTAGCTTCAATTGCGCAACTTATGACAAGGAAATGGCATGCGTACGTTCTTCTTCACCGCCAGTCTGCTGATCAGCCTGAGCCCTTTGTGCATGGCCGCTCAGATCTATAAGTGGGTAGATGCCCAAGGCGTGACCCACTTCGACGCCCAGCCGCCCCAAGACCAGCAAGCCACAACGGTGGTCACGCCCGCCTCGCCCGCCGGCAAACCGCCCGCACCTGAACGCAGCAATGTGCTTGGCGATCAGAAGGCCATCGATAAGACTGTGAAAAAGCAGGTGGCCGAGCAGCAAGCCCAGCTCAAGGCGTTCTGTGAGCAGGCGCGGACGAACCTCGCTCAACTGCAGAACAATCCGCGACTACGGGAAGAGGTCGATGGCGAGATGCAACGCCTGACTGACCAGACACGTCAGGAGCGCATGACCGAAGCACAGAAACAGATTGCAGATAACTGCCAATAACCCCTGTAGGAGCGAAGCTTGCTCGCGAAGGCGGCGTAACCTTCAACAAATGAGCTGAATGTTACGCCGCCTTCGCGAGCAAGCTTCGCTCCTACAAAGGATCAGTGTCAGCGGGAGGCGGTGATCAGCAGGTCAAACTCTTTGAGCAGGACCTGAAGCTGCCGATCCTTGCCCTGGACATTGCGAGCGGCGAAGACCATTTCGGCCATCTCCTGAATGCCCGACGCATTGGGCAGCGGCAGATCCTGTTCCAGGATCGCCTTCATGCGCGGCAAGAAGATCCATTGCAGCCATTGCTCGAAGTCCAGTGTGTCGACCGAAAACGGCTCGACACTGGACAGCGCTTCAGCACTCGGAGAGACATCGTCCCACCAGCCCTGAACCCGCAGCTCACGCTCGATCAGCAGCAACTGCTCGGCAATCTTTGGGAAACGTGCATCCATCACAGCGCAACCTTGGCCTTCTGACGGGCCAGTGCTGCGCCAGCGGAATCACCCTGTTTCTCACGCGCCTGAGCGATCAATTCCCACAGGTTGGCCTGAAGATCCGGACGACCATTGGCGAACGTCAGACCACGACGCGCGAACTGCTCGGCCTGTGGTGCATCGCCTTGGGCCATGCGCACTTGCGCCAGGCGATAAAGCACTTGCGGCTCACGTGGCGCAACACGTTGCGCACGCTCCAGGCTGGAGGACGCGCCATTGAGGTCGCCACCGGCCTGTTGCTGTTGAGCGGTAGTCAGCAATGCCAACACTGGACCGTCCAACTGCTCGTCCGCAGACAAGCCACCACCGGTACTCGCCGACGGAATCCCGCTCGGCGTCGACGGCATGCTGTAGCTGCCCTGATTGATCGGCGCAGACTGAACCGGCGACGTATCAATCGGCCCCGGCGTGATCGGACCTGGAGTGATCGGCGAAGTGCTGATCGGTGCCGAGGAAACGGCGCCACCGCCTGGAACCATCACCACCACACCGGTATCACCTTGCGGGATTGCCTGGGTCTGGGCTTGTGCAGGACGTTTCACGGTTGTCTGACGGAAACCGCCATTCGCCGAAATCCGCTCACTGTTCGACACTGCGCTGCCGGAATCCACAACCGGGATCGAACCGCGCTGTACGGTGGAGCAACCGCTGAGCAAAGCCACGGCGGTAACTGCTGGAATCAACCACTTGTTCACTTGAAACCCTCTTTGCTTAATTCATCCAGCCCTTGACCCAATCCATCACCGTTTCACCGGAAGCAGGGGTTTGACCACCGCAAGCGGCGCCGGGAGGCGGTTCGCTGCCGCGAATATACGGCATCTGCACCGCACCTGGGCAGTTGGCATCGGAGCCCTGCCCGGTGCGCGAATCAACCCAGGCCTGAACAATGTTATCCGGCTGCGGCATATCCAGCGGCAGCGGATCGGCCTTGCGCATGAAACTGGTCCAGACCTGCAACGCACCGGTGGCACCGGTGAACGGCGTCTTGCCGTTATCGTCGCGTCCCAGCCAGACCACCGCCAGCAGATCCTGGCTGAAACCGGCGAACCAGCTGTCACGGGAATCGTTACTGGTACCGGTTTTACCGGCCAATGTCAGAGTCTTGGGCAGCACGTTGTAGACAGAGCTGCCGGTGCCTTCACGCATGACTCGCTGCATGGCGCTCTGAATCAGGAAAATCGACGCGGGATCGAAGCGCTGCTGAATCTGGAACGGATAACGCTTGAGCGGCTCGCCCTCGGCGGTCAGCACACTGCGAATCCCGCGCATCGGCGTATTGAAACCGCCGTTAGCCAGGGTCTGGTACATGGTCGCCACTTCCATCGGCGTCAAACCACCCGCACCCAAGAGCATCGACGGGAACGCCGGGAACTCGCGACTCACACCCA
The DNA here is from genome assembly GCF_056161485.1 of Pseudomonas sp. 5Vm1k. NCBI lineage: Bacteria > Pseudomonadati > Pseudomonadota > Gammaproteobacteria > Pseudomonadales > Pseudomonadaceae > Pseudomonas > Pseudomonas sp. 5Vm1k. Next base: position 282,664 of record NZ_JBSPCZ010000009.1, on the reverse strand, counting down.
GGCGCGCCAAAGTCTTGAGAACGTTCGGCACACCTAGCTCCAACCCGAGACGTGCGGTCGACAGGTTGTAGGAATGCGCCAATCCTTGATACAGGAACACCGTGCCATGGGAGCGGCGGTCGTAGTTCTGCGGTTTCCAGACCTGACCGTCCGCGCCCTTCACCGAAAAGGTGTCATCCGACAGCCAACTGGTCAAAGTGTACTGGCTTGGTTTCTCAAGGGCTGTCAGATAAACCGCCGGCTTGATCAACGAGCCGATCGGCCGTACCGCATCCAGTGCACGGTTGAAACCGGCAAAACTCGCCTGACGGCTGCCGATCATGGCCTGAACTTCGCCGGTTTCCGGGTTGGTCACGACCATGGCCGCTTCGACATCATCCGAACCTTTGCGCCCGGCCAGTCGTTTAAAGGTGTCGTTGACCGACGCTTCGGCTTTCATCTGCAGGATCGGATCGAAACTGGTGAAAATCCGCAGGCCTTCTTCGGTCAAGTCTTCGTCGCGATAGTCTTCACGCAACTGACGTTTGACCAGATCGATAAAGCCCGGGAACGAGCTGTCGGCCAATTTGCCGCGAGTGGTCACGCCCAACGGCATAGCCTTCGCTGCAGCGACCTGTTCGGCGGTGGCGACGCCTTGCTGCTCAAGCACATCGAGCACCAGGTTGCGCCGTTCAAGCGCACGCTCAGGATTGCGACGCGGGTTGTAATAGGACGGTCCCTTGACCATGCCCACCAGTAACGCGACTTGATGCAGTTTCAGCTCAGACAATGGCTGCCCGAAAAAAAACTGACTGGCCAGGCCGAAACCGTGCACCGCGCGCTGACCATCCTGGCCAACGAACACTTCGTTGAGGTAAGCCTCAAGAATGTCCTGTTTGTTGTAATGCAGCTCAAGCAACATCGCCATCATGGCTTCGGTGAGTTTGCGGGTCAGGCTGCGCTCATTGGTCAGGTAGAAGTTTTTGACCAACTGCTGCGTCAGCGTACTGCCACCCTGGGTCATCTTGCCACCAGAAGTGTTGACCCAAATAGCTCGGGCAATCGACTTGGGAGACACGCCCCAGTGGCTGTAATAATCCCGATCTTCCACCGCAACGAGGGTGTCGAGCAGGTACGGCGGAACCTGATCGAGCTTGATCAGAATGCGGTCTTCGAGGTTTTTCGGGTAAATCCCGCCGATCATCAGCGGCTCGAGCCGCACCACAGAAAGCTTCGAACCGTTGGTCGCCGAGAGTTCGGCCACATAGTCGCCGGAGAACCGAACCCGTACGGGTTGGGGCTTCTCCATGCCTTCATAAAACTGGAAGCCGCGGGTATTCAAGTCGACGGTATTGCCGTTGACCGCCGCAGCACCGGGGCCGTTGCTCACAGCTTCGCGCCGGTAGCCCAAGGCGTCGAGTTCGGTAAGGAAGTCGTCCTTGCTCAGCTTCTGGCCGGTAAACAGCTCGAGCGGGCGGGCATACACCTTGGCCGGAATGGTCCAGCGCTTGCCGGAGAACTTCTCCTGGACGATGGCGTCGAGGTAAACCGCAAACCCGGCGAGCACGACGAGGCCGACCAGGCTGAGTTTAATGGCCCAGCTCAGCCAGGGGCTAAGGCCCTTGGAAGGTGGTTTTTTTTTGCTGCGAGGGGATCGAGTACGAGTCATGGCGGCGGATTATACGCACTTTATTCATACTCAACAGGAGCCTGCCGAGGTTTGCGTCAGCCGGACTTGCAGCCATAATGACGGCCGTGAATTTTCCCCCAGACTCTGAAGGATCGCCTGTGAGCCAGTCCCTGATCGCCGCCCTGCAAAACCCGGCCCTCTACCCGCATCCCGTCGACGGGTTCCAGGTTATCGAGACCCATATCTCCTGGGTCATCCTTACGGGTCCCTTTGCTTATAAAGTGAAGAAGCCGGTAAATTTCGGCTTCCTCGACTTCACCAACCTCGACGCCCGTGAACATTTCTGCGGCGAAGAGCTGCGCCTTAACCAGCGTCTGACCAACGACTTGTATCTGGAAGTGTTGCCGATCACCGGCAGCGCCGAAGCACCACAACTGGGCGGCGATGGTCCGGTTGTCGATTACGCACTGAAAATGCGCCAGTTCCCGCAAAGCCAATTGCTCAGCACCCTGCAGGCCAACGGCGAGCTGACCACCGCGCACATCGACGAGATGGCGGCGCAAATTGCGCAGTTCCACCTTACCGCGCCGAAAGTACCGGCCGAACACGAAGCCGGCACCCCGGACAGCGTGATGGCGCCAGTACGCCAGAACTTCGAGCAGATCCGTCCGTTCCTCAGCGACAAGGCCGACCTGTTGCAACTCGACGCTCTGCAAGCCTGGGCCGAAAGCAGCTTCGAACGCCTCAAGCCACTGTTTGCCCAACGCAAGGCTGACGGTTTCATCCGCGAATGCCACGGTGACATTCACCTGGGTAACGCGACTGTGATCGACGGCAAGGTCGTGATCTTCGACTGCATCGAATTCAACGAGCCATTCCGCTTCACCGACGTCTACGCCGACACCGGTTTCCTGGCGATGGACCTTGAAGACCGTGGCCTGAAGAGCCTGGCACGCCGCTTTATCAGCCAGTACCTGGAGCTGACCGGCGACTATCAGGGTCTTGAACTGCTGAACTTCTATAAAGCCTACCGCGCACTGGTTCGTGCCAAGGTCAGCCTGTTCAGCATGCCAGCCGAGGCCGACCCGGTGCAGCGCGCCACCACGTTGCGCCAGTACCGCAACTACGCCAACCTGGCGGAAAGCTATAGCACCATCCCTTCACGTTTCCTGGCCATTACCCACGGCGTATCCGCTGTCGGCAAGAGCCGCGTTGCCATGCGCCTGGTAGAAGCGTTGGGCGCAATTCGCCTGCGTTCCGATGTAGAGCGCAAACGCCTGTTCGGCGAACAAACCGTGCCGAACGATCCACAGGCCGGTATTTATAGCGCCGACGCCAGCGCCGCGACTTACACCCACCTGCATGAAATCGCCTCGGTGATCCTGCGCGCCGGTTTCCCGGTGGTGATCGATGCCACCTACCTCAAGCGCGATCAGCGTGACGGCGCGGCAAAAATTGCCGAAGCCACTGGTGCACCGTTCCTGATTCTGGACTGCAATGCGCCGCAAGCTGTAATAGAGAGCTGGCTGGCCCTGCGCCAAGCAGACAAAAAAGATCCGTCCGACGCCAACCTGGCCGTTATTGCCGCCCAGCAAGCCAGTCGCGAAGCGCTGACGCCAGCCGAGATTCTTTGCAGCAAACGCGTTCAGACCAATGAAAGCGGGACTTTGGACACTGTCGTGGCGCAGATTCGCCAACGCATGCCAGGCCTGTAAGAAACTATTTCAGCCGTGGAGCCTTCGCCGGCTTCACGGCTGTCAAATAGTGGCACTATACTGGCGTCATAAAACCAACAGGTGATGTGACATGAGCCAGCCGAAACTTCTCGACACCCCGCTTTATGCCTTGCTGCACAAAGACGACATCACAGGTTTTAACAAGGAGCGTCCGGTGGACGGCCCAATCGATATGGTTGGTGGCGATTTCCGTGGTCTTGACCTGCGTGAGCTGAACGCCGACGGCGTCGACTTCACCGATGCGTACTTCCGTTCCGCCGACTTGCGCGGTATCGACTTTCGCAATGCGTCCCTGGAAGGCGCGAGCCTGGCCCATGCGCAAATCTCCGGCGCCTACTTCCCGCCAGAGCTGAGTGCCGACGAGATCCTGATGTCGATGAATTTCGGGACACGCCTGCGTTATCGCACCCGCTGATCCCCTGACACGACGCAATCCCTGTGGGAGCGGGCTTGCTCGCGAAAGCGGTTTAACATTCAACATTCATTTCGCCTGACACACCGCTTTCGCGAGCAAGCCCGCTCCCACAAGGGTTTGCGCTGCCCTCCTTCCACTGCGTTCGCAGACATTCCTTCGCTGCCAAACACCCGCCTCTTAGAAGCTTTTGCGTCGAAACCGACCAAACAATCACGCTTTTCCTACTGATGGCTACACTCCTCAAAGGCTCGCCCACGCACCGTTCGGCCGTCGCAAGGAGGCTTGATGAATGATGAACTGCAACACCTGAAGAATCTTGGCAAGACGTCAGCGCAGTGGCTGCATGCCGTGGGCATCCACAGCGCTTCGGACTTGCGTCGCCTGGGGGCGGTGGACGCTTATCGGGCCGTACGCACGCGCGGGTTCCGGGCGTCCAAGGTGTTGCTGTATGCGATCGAAGGCGCGCTGATGGATGTGCACTGGAACGACATCCCTGCCGAACGCAAGGAAGCCCTGAACAAACAACTGGAAGCCATCTCTTCACGCCACAAAAATTGAACATGCGCCATCGCCATGTACCTGCTCGGGGAACAACCGGCTTACGCCGACGCATTGATCAACCGCCTGCAAAACATGCCTGCCCGGTTGCTGGAGGGGTTATCACCCTGCGGCCCGGTCTTGGAACTGCCTGCTGTTGAAGACCTCTCGACGGTACTGCCCGGCGATCAGCTGTTCTTGCTGGACAGCGGTTTGCTGCATGGTTGCGTCGATGAGCGCGCCTTGTTCTATTTGCACGAGGGCGACCTGGTCGGTCTGCGCCAGGACGTTGAACTGCCCCATTGCCGCTTGCGCAGCGACGGCCCGCTGTCCTTGATTCCCTATCTGCGTGCCGAAGTGTTCCAGCATATTTATGCCGACCCGCAACGCTCGGAGTTATTCCTGCAATACCTGGGCGGCCAGACTTCCCTGCTGTCAGACGCTGTCGCGCGCCTGAAACAACCCGAATTTCGCAGCACCCACGGCTTTCAGCGTGTGGCCAGGGGCGAAGTGCTGATTCAGCAAGGCGATGAGCCGGACCATGTGTTCGTCATCATCGAAGGCCACGCCGAAGCGTTTGTCGACGGATATAAAGTCGGCGACGTGCCCAAGGATGAGATTTTCGGCGCCATGGCGGTGTTCACCGGCGAGAAACGCAATGCCAGTGTGATCACCAGCGAACCGAGCACGGTGATGCTGATTCCCAAAGACCAGTTTCTGAGCCTGACGCAAAGCAATCCGAAGATCGCCCACAGCCTGATCGAGAGCATGGCGCGGCGCATCGGTCTGCTGAACAAACAGATCACCCAACTGAGCGCCGCTAAAATTCCGGGTTGAAGCCCAATGAATACGGGGCTTCCAGACGAATCTAAAATTAATGAGAAACAGCGGTTGACTTGGTAATGAGAATCGCTATGATTATCACAACTGGTCGCGAGACTGGTCGATATTCTGAAAAGCCCTTGGTTCGGACTCTCAGATTATCTCCTCATCAGGCTAATCACGGTTATTTGACCCGGCTCTTGCCGGGTCTTTTTTTGCCTGTGGAAAAGTCGCTCTAACTTACTTGCCCATCTGCTTACGCATCTCCGCGCAATAATCCTGCGCCGGCGTAGCAGGCGTGTACCAGACGTAATCGGCCATGGCCGACGTGACCTCACTGCCCTGCTCTGCCAGCATCAAGACGATTGGCGCTTCGGGTTCGCCCAGATCCAGCACATGCAGCGGCACACCGACATCCTTGCGCGCATGGTAGGCACCGGCCAACAGCATTGACGGGGTCGGCGCCGCGAGTAGTCGCTGCGCCATACGCCGATCACGTTGCTGTTGCACCGCCAGCATGGCCGGCATTTGTGAGGTGGGCAGCAGGCCGCAATGGGACCCGCTGATTTGCGCCAGCAACTCTTTCTTGACCGACGGGGCATTGGAGCGCGAACCGCTCACGGTCGGGGATTGGGCGTAGAAGGCACGAACTTCAGCGTTGTCCAGATTGGCCGACAGCAGTGAGTAAGGCTGACTCAAGGCAAAACGCACAATCGGCCCATACAAATCCCAGTCCCAACCAGATTGCCAGGCCAATGCGCCGGGAAGATCAGTTGGCAACGTCGAGGCATGGCGCACGTCATCGACGCGCGGTTGTTGATCCGGCGTGAGCATTTCCAGCAATAGGCTGCCTTGTGCTCGCCGCTGCCCCAGCTCCTGGAGCAACCACAATTGCAGTTGATGGTGATCGCGGTTGTCGTGCTGCTCGCCGACGATCAGCCGCTCAGGCTTGGCCAATCGCGCAACCAGTTCTGGCGCCGTCAGTGACTGACCGCTGCGAAAATCGCGAATCTGGCCGGTAATCGGTGGCGGTGCCGAAACGTGCTGACAGGCACTCAGCAAAAGCACAGCCAGCAGCAAAATCCCTCGCATGTTCTCACCTCGATGAGTGACTCAGCGGGCGATGATCAGCGGATGCCCACGCTCCGGGTGCGGTTGCACCAGCACTTCCAGGCCGAACACCGCTTTGAGCGGTTCCGGGCGCAGCACTTGCTCCGGCGTATCCAGCGCCACCGGGCGCCCGCCTTCGAGCAGCAACAGGCGATCACAATAACGCGCCGCCAGGTTCAGATCATGCAGGATCACCATCACCGCCGCACCGCGATCAGCGAATTCGCGCACCGCTTGCAGTGTGGTGTGCTGATGCAGCGGATCGAGCATCGAGGTCGGCTCATCCAGCAGTAACGTCTGCCCCGCCTCCCCCGGCCAGAGCTGCGCCAATACCCTCGCCAGATGCACACGCTGACGTTCGCCGCCGGACAGCGCCAAATAACTGCGACCGCTCAGATGCCCGGCATCGGCGGCGCCTAATGCGGCGGCGACGATTTCATCATCGCGCACCCGGCCAGTCTGATAGGGCAAGCGGCCCATGCCGACCACTTCCTCGACGCGAAAGCCGAAGTCCAGTGTCGACACTTGCGGTAACACTGCCAGCCGTTGAGCGCGCTGGACGCCGGTGCAATGCCGCAACTCCTGCTCATCCAGCCAGACACGTCCTTCATCGGGATGCAGTTCACCGCACAACGCGCCGAGCAACGTACTCTTGCCAGCCCCGTTTGGTCCCAACACGCCCAGCACTTCGCCGGGTTTGAGTTCGAGGGTGATATCCGTCAGCACGGTTTTGCTGCCCCGGCGGATCAACAGGTTTTCCGTGCGCAGCATCAGGCAGGCCTCCTGAGCAGCAAAAACAGAAAGAATGGCGCACCAATAAACGCCGTGACGATACCGATCGGCAACTCGGCCGGCGCCAGGGCCAGGCGCGCCACCAGATCGGCGAACAGCAGCAGACTGGCCCCCGCCAGCACTGAGGCCGGCAACAATACCTTGTGATCCGGCCCGGCCAGCAGCCGCACCAGATGCGGCACCACCAGCCCGACAAAGCCAATCATGCCTGCCGCCGCCACCGCCGCGCCGACACCCAGCGCGGTGCAGAACACCAATTCACGCTTGAGCCCTTCGACATCAATGCCCAGGTGGCCCGCCTCCGACTCGCCTAGTAACAAAGCATTCAGCGCTTTGGCCCTGCGCGGTAACCACAGCGCCACACCAGCAGTGACCAACAGCAACGGCCAGAGCCGCGAATAACTGGCGCCGTTGAGGCTGCCCAGGTTCCAGAACGTCAGCGTGCGCAAGGTTGCGTCGTCCGCCAGATAGGTAAACAAACCCACGGCCGAACCGGCCAGCGCCGTCAACGCGATCCCCGCCAGCAACATAGTTGCAACGTTGGTTTGGCCGTTACGCCGGCCCAGTCGATACACCAGCGCCGTCACCCCTAGCCCGCCCAGAAAGGCGCACAACGACAGAAGATAAGGCCCGAAGGACTCGGGCAAGCCGCCGAACGCCGAGCCGCCGACAATCGCAATCGCCGCGCCCAGTGCTGCACCGCTGGAAACCCCCACCAGCCCCGGATCGGCCAATGGATTGCGAAACAAGCCCTGCATCGCCACCCCGGACAACGCCAGCACGCCCCCGACCGCAAGGCCCAACAAGGTTCGTGGCAGGCGAATCTGCCCGAGGATCAGTTCAGCCTGCTCCAGTCCATCGGGCGCAATCGGCACACCGATCAGGCGCAGCGCAGCACGCAAAGTGTCGAGCAATGGCAAGCTCACGGGGCCAAGAGCCAACGACAACCAGATCGCCAGCAAACACAGCACACTCAGGCCAATAAACAGCGCGCGAGGTTTAACCAGCGTGGTCATTGGCCGGTCGCGCCGGGATAAAAACCGTCAGACAGCTTTTTCAGCGCCTCGGGCAATCGCGGTCCGAGCCCGCCCACCAACAAAGTCGGGTCGAGTTCCATCACTCGCCCAGCCTTGGCCGCGCGAGTCGAAGACAGGATTGGATTCTCTTTGAACAACGCCGCACGGGCCGCGTCGCCGGTCAGGGCGCGATCGGCGAACACCAGCACTTCAGGGTTCAGGCTGGCCAGGGATTCGTTGGAAAACGGTTTGTAACCGGTATGCGTTGCCAGATTGTGGCCGCCGGCCTGTTGCAGCAACCAATCGGCGGCAGTGTCCTTGCCGGCAATCATCGGCTTGCCGCCCATATGTCCGAGCAACAACAGCACGCCCGGCGCTTTCTGCTTGAGCTGCGCCTGGGTAACCCGGACCTTTTGCTGATCCAGTTGCTGCTGATACGCCTGCAAGGCTTGGGATGCCTGAGCCTCAGCACCGAGCAACTTGCCCAGATGCTCCAGGTTACTTTGCAGTGCGGGCAAATCCGGCTGGGCCGAGAACAGCTCGACTTGAACGCCCGCCGTGCGAATCTGCGAAAGCACCGGCGGCGGCCCCATTTCTTCGGTGCCGACCAGAATCTGCGGGCGCAGGCTCAAGATGCCTTCCGCCGACAACTGCCGCTGATAACCGATGCTCGGCAGGGCCTTGAGGGACTCCGGATGCTGGCTGGTGGTATCGACGCCGACCAGTTTCGATTCGCCACCCAACGCGCTCACCCACTCGGACAGGGCGCCACCGGCGCTGACCCAACGTTGCGGCAGTTCAGCCGCTGTCGCCTGATGGCTGACGAGCAGTCCGACACACAAGGCAAGAACGCGGGGACTCAGGCGCATAAACAGCTTCCTTAAACGGTTTTCCCGGGCATCCGGCGGACAGGCCAAGTATCCTCGGCACACCGCACGCGCGCCATGGGCGGGCGGCCATTTGATAATTGTTTGCATTTGCACGTCAAGCCCGGACATATCTCGTCACGCGCCGCGCCACTTGAGGATAGACATGAAGTTTCTTTGCCCAGGCCCAGAGCTGGCCGATGCCAGCAGCCGCGGTTTCGACATCGACGGCCAGAAGCTCTTCGCCGTGCGCCGGGGCGGTCAGGTTTACGTCTATATCAACCGCTGCCCGCACCGTGGCGTCAGCCTTGAATGGAAACCCGACCAGTTTCTCGACCCCAGCAACAGCCTGATCCAGTGCGCCACCCACGGCGCACTGTTTCTGATCGAAGACGGCGAATGCGTCGCTGGGCCCTGCGCCGGGCAATCCCTGACTGCAATTCCCAGCCGCGAAGATGCGCAGGGAATCTGGGTCAGCCTTTAACCGTTGAGCAACACGTCCAGGCGCCGATCCACCACCATCACTTCGTGACTCAGGCGCACGCCATAGGCCAACACCTCGACACCGCATGCCACCGCTTCGCGCAGTGCCGCTGCGTAGGCCGAATCGATTTCTTCTGCCGGACGCACGGCTTCGATGCCAGTCAGGTTGACGCAATACAACTGCACTGCACGGATTCCGTCCCGGGCCAAATGCGCCAGTTCACGCAAATGCTTGGCTCCGCGCTGGGTCACCGCATCGGGAAACGCTGCCACGGGCGTACCGTCGAAACCCAACGTGACACTTTTGACTTCCACGTACGCCGGCCCGCTCGGGTAATCGAGGCGGAAATCGATGCGGCTGCTTTCCTGACCGTAAGCGACTTCGCGCTTCAGCTCGGTAAAGCCGTTCAACTCGGTGATCACGCCTGCCCGCAACGCTTCTTCGATCAAACCATTGGCCCGCCCGGTGTTCACGCAAAACAAACGCCCTTGCGGGGTTTCTCCGATTTCCCAGGTGCCCGGCAATTTGCGCTTGGGGTCGTTGGAGCGGCTGAACCAGACTTGCCCGCCCTCGACCTGGCAATTGAGCATCGAACCGGTGTTGGGGCAGTGAATGGTCAGCAACTCGCCGCTAACGGTTTCGATATCGGCGAGAAAACGCTTGTAACGACGAATCAAACGACCTTCTTCGAGGGGAGGATGAAAGCGCATCAGCCTTGCCAACTCTTCAAGCCGCGCGCGATGCGTTCTACCGCTTCCTGCAAACGCGGCAGGCTTTGGGTATAGGCAAACCGCACGTGATGCCCGGCCTGATAACGCCCGAAGTCCAGCCCCGGAGTGATAGCCACATGCTCGGTTTCGAGGAAGTGACGGCAGAACGCGAAGGCATCGCCGCCGAACTGGCTGATATCGGCGTACAAGTAGAACGCGCCTTCCGGCTCCACAGCGATACCGAATCCGAGTTGACGCAAGGCCGGCAGCAGGAAATCGCGACGACGACCGAATTCGGCACGGCGCTCTTCCAGAATGCTGATGGTCGCCGGTTCGAAGCAGGCCAATGCGGCGTGCTGGGCCATGCTCGGGGCGCTGATGTAGAGGTTTTGCGCGAGTTTTTCCAGTTCACCAACCGCCGCTTCCGGCGCCACCAGCCAACCGAGGCGCCAGCCAGTCATGCCGAAATACTTGGAAAAACTATTCAGGACGAAGGCGCTGTCGTCAACTTCCAGCACACTGGCCGCGTCGGTGCCGTAGGTCAGGCCGTGATAGATCTCGTCCACCACCAGGTGACCGTGGCGCTGCTTGATCGCTGCCGAAAGTCCGGCCAGCTCATCGCGGGTCAGGATGGTCCCGGTCGGGTTGGCCGGTGAGGCCACCAGGGCGCCGACGCTGTCGTGATCCCAATGCCGCGCCACCAAATCAGGGGTCAGTTGATAACGTACATCCGGACCGACAGGCACCAGTTGCGCCGCGCCTTCTACCAAACGCAGGAAATGCCGGTTGCACGGATAACCCGGGTCCGCCAACAGCCAGTGTTTACCGGGATCGACCAGCAGGGCGCTGGCCAGCAGCAACGCGCCGGAGCCGCCCGGCGTTACCAGAATGCGCTGTGGATCGATGTTCAGCCCGTACCGCTGCTGATAAAAACCCGAAATGGCTTCGCGCAGTTCGGGAATACCCCGGGCCGCGGTGTAACGAGTCTTGCCTGCGGTCAGCGCAGCCTGGCCGGCCTGGATGATCGGTTCGGCAGTGGTGAAGTCCGGCTCGCCGATTTCCAGGTGGATCACGTCGTGGCCGGCAGCCTGCAATTCATTGGCCCGCGCCAGCAGCGCCATGACATGGAACGGTTCGATCGCACGACTGCGCGCACTGTAGGGCTGAGCCATTAGCCTTCCTTCAACGGGGAAAAGAATCGATTCTACCTATCCGCTGGAACGAGGGAGAACCTAAAGCGGTCAGAGCCGTATAACCGGGGCTGCAAACGACTCGAGCGAGTGTCTCAGGTTTGACTAAAATCAATATTTGATCAGGTCTCCAACACCACCAGACAAGGCTTTGCAATCATTTGCAAGGCCTTCGGGCCACCACCTCGACATCCGGGAGTAGCGCGGCCCGTTTTGATCTGGTAAGTTCGCCCGCTTGCAGCCGCAGGGCCGGCAGGTGTCGGTGATGGAGCAATCCTGCGCAATGGATTACAAGAGTAGAGGCGGTCCATTTCATGCCCACCCAAGCAAAGCAGCAAAACCAGTCGATCAGCGGCTTCGAACCCTACAAAGAAGTTAAGGGCGAGGAGTACATGGGCAAGCCCATGCGCGCTCACTTCACCAAGATCCTGAATAAGTGGAAACAGGACTTGATGCAGGAAGTCGACCGCACGGTTGATCACATGAAAGACGAAGCGGCCAACTTCCCTGACCCGGCAGATCGTGCCAGCCAGGAAGAAGAATTCAGCCTTGAATTGCGCGCCCGCGACCGTGAGCGCAAGTTGATCAAGAAGATCGACAAAACGCTGCAATTGATCGAAGACGAAGAATATGGCTGGTGCGAGTCCTGCGGCGTCGAGATCGGCGTCAAGCGACTGGAAGCCCGCCCTACCGCCGACATGTGCGTTGACTGCAAGACCCTGGCGGAAATCAAGGAAAAGCAAGTCGGCAAGTAATCTCGACTTGAACGAAAAACGGAGCGTGCGAACGCTCCGTTTTTGTTTCCGCAATTCGCCCCGCCACAAATCCTGTGGAAACCCTGTGGGAGCGGGCTTGCTCGCGAAAGCGGTGTGTCAGCCAACATAAATGTTGAATGTCCGACAGCTTTCGCGAGCAAGCCCGCTCCCACAGGGTGGCCGGTGTACGACCCTACGACGTAACATCACTCCATGACTGTCATCGCCTCCCCCTATATCGGCCGTTTCGCCCCCACGCCCAGTGGCCACCTGCACTTCGGTTCGCTGGTCGCCGCCCTGGCCTCGTACCTTGACGCGCATTCGGTGGGCGGTCGCTGGTTGATGCGCATGGAAGACCTCGACCCGCCCCGGGAAGAACCCGGCGCCCAGGTCGCGATTCTCAAGGCGCTGGAAAGCTATGGTTTCGAGTGGGATGGCGAGATGGTTCGCCAGAGCGACCGACACGACGCCTACGCCGAAGTGCTCAATCGCCTGTTCAATCATGGTCTGGCCTACGCTTGCACCTGTTCACGCAAACAATTGGAGCCGTATCACGGCATCTATCCTGGCCTGTGCCGCAATGCCGGGCATGGCACTGAAGATGCGGCCATCCGCCTGCGCGTGCCGGAGCTGGAATACCACTTCATCGACCGGGTGCAAGGCGAATTCCGCCAACACCTGGGCCGGGAAGTCGGGGATTTCGTGATTCGCCGCCGCGACGGGCTCTATGCCTATCAACTGGCCGTGGTGCTGGATGACGCTTGGCAAGGCATCACCGATATCGTGCGCGGCGCTGACTTGCTCGATTCCACGCCACGCCAGCTCTACCTGCAAGAACTGCTCGGCCTGCCGCAACCGCGTTACCTGCACGTCCCGCTGATTACTCAGCCGGACGGTAACAAACTCGGCAAATCCTACCGTTCGCCACCTTTGGCTGCCGATCAAGCCACGCCGCTGTTACTGCGGGCACTGCGGGCGCTGGGACAAAATCCGGGCACTGAACTGGCTTACGCCACACCACGGGAAGTGCTGAATTGGGGCATCGCCCACTGGGATGCCGCACAGATCCCGCGCACACTGACCCTGCCCGAGGCGCAACTACAGTAATGGCACTTGCAGTAGCGCTGCCATCCGTTACCATCGCCGCACGTTTTCGGGCACGCGCATAAAAAAGAGAGGCCGGGATGTACATCTATCGCTTGGTCCTGCTTTTGGTAGTGGGGATTTACCTGTTCTCCCCGGCCATCATGGATTGGTGGATCGACGCCACTGGCGCCTGGTATCGCCCTTATCTGCTCTGGCTGATTCTGATCGTCGTGACCTTCATCCTGCAGAGCCAAAAAGATGCCGATGAGCTTTAGCCTGACCCAGATGATCCTGATCAGCGCCGCGTACCTGGCGGTGCTGTTCGGCGTCGCCTGGATCAGCGAACGGGGCATGATCCCCCGGGCGATCATTCGCCACCCGCTGACCTACACCCTGTCGCTGGGGGTTTACGCCAGTGCGTGGGCGTTCTACGGCACGGTCGGCCTGGCCTATCAGTACGGCTACGGCTTTCTCTCCAGCTACCTCGGGGTGTCCGGCGCGTTTCTGCTGGCGCCGGTGTTGCTGTACCCGATCCTGAAAATCACCCGCACCTATCAACTGTCGTCGCTGGCGGACTTATTCGCCTTCCGTTTCCGCAGCACCTGGGCCGGCGCGCTGACCACGATCTTCATGCTGATCGGCGTCTTGCCGCTGCTGGCGTTGCAGATTCAGGCCGTGGCCGACTCCATCGGCATCCTGACTCGCGAACCGGTGCAGCATCGCGTCGCCCTGAGCTTCTGTGCGCTGATTACCCTGTTCACGATCTTCTTCGGCTCGCGCCATATTGCGACGCGGGAGAAACACGAAGGCCTGGTCTTCGCGATTGCCTTTGAATCGGTGATCAAGCTGATCGCCATCGGCGGCGTTGGCCTGTATGCGTTGTACGGCGTTTTCGACGGTCCGCAACAGCTGGAACTGTGGCTGCTGCAAAACCAGACCGCCCTCGCCGCTTTGCACACCCCGTTGCAGGAAGGTCCATGGCGTACGCTGCTGCTGGTGTTTTTCGCTTCGGCGATTGTGATGCCGCACATGTATCACATGACCTTTACCGAAAACCTCAACCCGCGTTCGCTGGTCAGCGCGAGTTGGGGCTTGCCGCTGTTCCTGCTGTTGATGAGCCTCGCGGTGCCGCTGATTCTCTGGGCCGGGTTGAAACTCGGCGCGACCACGAATCCGGAATATTTCACCCTCGGCATCGGCATCGCCGCCAACAGCAAGGCTTTGGCGCTATTGGCTTACGTCGGTGGGTTGTCGGCGGCCAGCGGGTTGATCATCGTCACCACCCTGGCATTGTCCGGGATGGCGCTTAACCATTTGGTCCTGCCGCTGTATCAACCGCCCGCCGAAGGCAACATTTACCGTTGGCTGAAGTGGACCCGTCGGGCATTGATCGTCGCGATCATCATGGCCGGTTACGGTTTCTACCTTCTGTTGGGCGCGGAGCAAGACCTGGCCAACCTCGGCATCGTCGCGTTCGTCGCCACGTTGCAATTCTTGCCGGGCGTTCTATCGGTCCTTTATTGGCCGACCGCCAACCGTCGCGGCTTTATTGCCGGTCTGCTCGCAGGGATTCTGGTGTGGCTGGTGACCATGCTGATGCCGCTGGTGGGCAATCTGCAGGGTTTCTACATTCCGTTGCTGAACATGATCTACGTGCTCGACGACACCAGTTGGCACATGGCGGCAATTGCTTCGCTGGCTGCCAACGTGCTGATGTTCACGCTGATTTCGCTGTTCACCAACGCGAGCCCCGAAGAAGCCAGCGCCGCCGAAGCCTGCGCCGTAGACAACGTCCGTCGCCCGCAACGTCGGGAACTGCACGCCGCCTCGCCTCAGGAATTTGCCACGCAACTGGCCAAACCCTTGGGCGCCAAGGCTGCGCAGAAAGAAGTCGAACAAGCTCTGCGCGATCTTTATCTGCCGTTCGACGAGCGCCGGCCTTACGCCTTGCGCCGTTTGCGTGACCGCATCGAAGCCAACCTTTCGGGCCTGATGGGGCCGAGCGTCGCCCAGGACATGGTCGAAACCTTCCTGCCTTATAAGGCCGGCGGCGAAAACTATGTGACCGAGGACATTCACTTCATCGAAAGCCGTCTCGAGGATTACCACTCGCGCCTGACAGGCCTGGCGGCCGAGCTCGATGCCCTGCGCCGCTACCACCGCCAGACCTTGCAGGAACTGCCGATGGGCGTCTGCTCCCTGGCCAAGGATCAAGAGATCCTGATGTGGAACAAAGCCATGGAAGAACTGACCGGGATTGCTGCGCAACGTGTGGTCGGTTCGCGCCTGAGCACCATTGGCGATCCGTGGAAAGAACTACTGCAAGGCTTCATCAATCTGCCCGACGAACATTTGCATAAACAGCATTTGGCCCTCGATGGCCAGACCCGCTGGCTGAACCTGCACAAAGCCGCAATCGACGAACCGCTGGCGCCGGGCAATAGTGGCCTGGTGCTGCTGGTGGAAGACCTGACCGAAACCCAGATGCTCGAAGACAAACTGGTGCACTCCGAGCGGCTGGCGAGCATTGGCCGACTGGCGGCAGGTGTGGCCCATGAAATCGGCAATCCGATCACCGGCATCGCCTGCCTGGCGCAGAACCTGCGCGAAGAGCGCGAGGAAGACGCCGAGCTGACGGAAATCAGCGGGCAGATTCTGGAGCAGACCAAACGCGTGTCGCGCATCGTGCAGTCATTGATGAGCTTCGCCCACGCCGGCAGTCACCAGCACAGCGACGAGCCCGTCTGTCTGGCCGAAGTGGCTCAGGATGCCATCGGCCTGCTGGCCTTGAACCGGCGCAATTTCGAAGTACAGTTCTACAACCTGTGCGACCCCGATCACTGGGTCGAAGGCGATCCTCAGCGGCTCGCCCAGGTGTTGATCAATCTGCTCTCCAACGCCCGCGACGCCTCGCCGCCTCACAGTGCAGTGCGGGTCAAAAGCGAAGCCGGCGAACACACGGTCGATCTGATCGTGGAAGACGAAGGCAGCGGAATTCCGAAGAACATCATGGATAGATTGTTCGAACCTTTCTTCACCACCAAGGATCCTGGCGAAGGCACCGGTCTGGGCCTTGCACTGGTCTATTCCATCGTTGAAGAGCATTATGGACAAATCACCATCGACAGCCCGGCTGATGTTCAAAGCCAACGCGGCACCCGTATCCGGGTGACATTACCGCGTCATGTCGAAGCGACGTCCGCTGTGAACTGAGACCGTCGAGAGTATCGAATCAATGCCGCACATTTTGATCGTCGAAGACGAAACAATTATCCGCTCCGCCTTGCGCCGCCTGCTGGAACGTAATCAGTACCAGGTCAGCGAAGCCGGATCCGTGCAGGAAGCACAAGAGCGTTTCAGCATTCCCACGTTTGACCTGATCGTCAGTGACCTGCGCCTGCCTGGCGCACCGGGCACTGAACTGATCAAGCTTGGCCAAGGCACTCCGGTGCTGATCATGACCAGCTATGCAAGCCTGCGTTCGGCCGTCGATTCCATGAAGATGGGCGCGGTGGATTACATCGCCAAGCCTTTCGATCACGACGAAATGCTCCAGGCCGTTGCGCGAATCCTGCGTGATCGCCAATCGGCGCCCGCCGCCGGTGAACCGGTGGTCGGCAAAGCCGCCAATGGCGCGGCGAAACCGAGCGTCGATAACAGTAACGGCGAGATTGGCATTATCGGCTCCTGTCCGCCGATGCAGGACCTGTACAGCAAGATCCGCAAAGTCGCGCCCACCGATTCCAATGTCCTGATCCAGGGCGAGTCCGGTACCGGTAAAGAACTGGTGGCCCGCGCTCTGCACAACCTCTCCAAACGCGCCAAGGCACCGATGATTTCGGTGAACTGCGCGGCCATTCCGGAAAGCCTGATCGAGTCCGAACTGTTCGGCCACGAAAAAGGCGCGTTCACTGGCGCCAGCGCCGGGCGTGCCGGGCTGGTGGAAGCGGCGGACGGCGGCACCTTGTTCCTTGATGAAATCGGCGAACTGCCACTCGAAGCCCAGGCTCGCTTGCTGCGCGTGTTGCAGGAAGGCGAGATTCGCCGGGTCGGTTCGGTGCAGTCGCAGAAAGTCGACGTACGCCTGATCGCCGCCACCCACCGGGACCTCAAGAGCCTGGCGAAGATCGGCCAGTTCCGTGAAGACCTTTATTACCGCCTGCACGTAATTGCCCTGAAACTGCCAGCCCTGCGCGAGCGCGGTGCGGACGTCAACGAAATTGCCAATGCGTTCCTGGCGCGGCAGAGTGCGCGGGTCAACCGCACCGACCTGAAGTTTGCCCCGGATGCCGAGCAGGCGATTCGTCACTACACCTGGCCGGGTAACGTTCGTGAGCTGGAAAATGCGGTCGAACGCGCGGTGATCCTGTGCGAGAGCCCGGAAATCTCCGCCGAGCTGCTGGGCATCGACATTGAACTGAGCGATCTGGACGATGACGATTTCATTGGCCTGCCCCCACAACAGGGCAACGCCGCCGGTAACAACAGCCATGAACCGACCGAAGACTTGTCGCTGGAAGACTACTTCCAGCACTTCGTCCTCGAGCATCAGGACCACATGACCGAAACCGAACTGGCCCGCAAACTCGGGGTCAGCCGCAAGTGCCTGTGGGAACGTCGTCAACGCCTGGGCATTCCACGGCGCAAAACCGGGGTGGCCAGCGAAAGCTGAACGTCACCTGTAAGGTGTGCGGTTATGGCGAGGGAGCTTGCTCCCGCTCGAGTGCGAAGCGCTCGCAAAAATCTCGACAAGGGTTGAGATTTTGGGGCCGCTTCGCAGCCCAGCGGGAGCAAGCTCCCTCGCCACTGACCTCCCCGCGTTACACGTAACAAGGTGAAAAAACTGTTACCCCAGTCTTTTCACGTAACAGAAGCCGGGGCTTACGGTAACGAAGCCCCGGTTTTTTTGGGCCCGGAAAAAGCTCATCCAGCGGCCTAACCCCTTGTTTTGCTGGGCCTCGCAAAAGTTGGCACGCACCCTGCTATATGTTCAGTACAAGAACAATAACAAGCAATGCACAAGACAATAAAAATAAGACGAATCGACTCACGCACAATAAAAACAAGACGGCGAGAGGCGCAGCTAACTGATTCTTTTGGAGAGGCGTTGTATTTGGGGCGTGCCCCACGACCAGGCCGAGAACAACAAAAACTGTCCTAAGACAGAGCCTGAACTGGTTGGATCGCAAGATCACTGCAACACAGCGACCAAAGCAATCCGTTTGCTCTTGGCTCCCGATTGGGAGGGTCATGAAGGAAAAACTTCATGGCGAGGGCACTTAACAAAAACAAAAAGCCCGAAACCAATAATAAAAATAGAGCATGCAACTACTTCTTGGGGAGCTTCGGCTCCCCTTGTAGTTTCTGGCGTTTGAGCCCGCATATAACCCGCATATCGCCCGCACGTAGCAGCTGTCGAGCACCGCGAGGCTGCGTTCGGCGGCGAAGCCGTCGCAAGATAAGCAACCGCGTTTCCCCTGACCCACCGCAATCTCTGGTTTACGACGGCTTCGCCGCCGGACGCTGCCTCGCGCTGCTCGTCAGCTGCTACAGTGCCTTCCAGATATGCCCTCCAAGCTGTTTCGCAGCTTCCTACACCATCCCCCGACTAAATGCTAGAATCCCGGCCCATCATGCGGTCATTCTTCGTTATGGCCGAACATTCCTTCAAACAGTGCATCCCATGCTGAAGAAGTTGTTCCAGTCATTCCGTTCGCCCAAGCGTCATACGCAACACATCCGCAGCACGCCTGAAGTGCTCAACAGCGGCCAACATTCGCTGCAGAAGGCGCAATTCAGCCGTTACGCGGTGAATATCGTTGAACGCCTGCAGAACGCCGGTTACCAGGCCTATCTGGTCGGCGGCTGTGTGCGTGACATGTTGCTCGGCATCACGCCGAAAGATTTCGACGTCGCCACCAGTGCCACCCCTGAGCAAGTACGGGCCGAATTCCGCAATGCGCGGATCATCGGCCGTCGCTTCAAGCTGGTGCACATCCACTTCGGTCGCGAAATCATTGAAGTCGCGACCTTCCGCGCCAATCACCCGCAAAACGATGAAGAGGAAGACAGCAACCAGTCCTCCCGCAACGAAAGCGGGCGCATCCTGCGCGATAACGTCTATGGCACCCTGGAAGAAGACGCGCAACGTCGCGACTTCACCATCAACGCCCTGTATTACGATCCAGTCAGCGAGCGCATTCTCGACTACGCCAACGGCGTACACGACATCCGCAACCACCTGATCCGCCTGATTGGCGACCCGAAGCAACGCTACCAGGAAGACCCGGTACGGATGCTGCGGGCCGTGCGTTTCGCCGCCAAGCTGAATTTCGGTATCGAAAAACACAGCGCCGCGCCGATCCGCGACCTGGCGCCGATGCTGCGCGAGATCCCGTCGGCCCGCCTGTTCGAAGAAGTGCTCAAGCTGTTCCTCTCCGGCCATGCCGCGGACACTTTCGAGATGCTGGTCGACCTGCAGTTGTTCGATCCACTGTTCCCGGCCAGTGCCGAGGCGCTGGAATACAACCCGACCTACACCCATACGCTGATCAGTGAAGCGCTGATCAACACCGACCTGCGGATCAAGCAGAACAAACCGGTTACCCCGGCGTTCCTGTTTGCCGCACTGCTGTGGCCTGCCCTGCCAGCTCGCGTGTTGCGCCTGCAAGAACGTGGCATGCCGCCGATCCCGGCGATGCAGGAAGCAGCTCACGAGCTGATTGCCGAACAGTGTCAGCGCATTGCAATTCCGAAACGCTTCACCATGCCGATCCGCGAAATCTGGGACATGCAGGAGCGCCTGCCACGTCGCAGCGGCAAGCGCGCCGACCTGTTGCTGGACAACCCGCGGTTCCGCGCCGGTTACGACTTCCTGCTGTTGCGCGAAAGCGCCGGCGAGCAGACCGATGGCCTGGGTGAATGGTGGACGGATTATCAGGACGCCAACGACAGCGAACGTCGCGACATGATCCGCGACCTCAGCGGCAAGGATGACGGCACCGGCGCCCCGCGCAAGCGTCGTCGCAGCGGTGGCGCCAAGCGCAAACGCGCCGCCGGTGCACCGAGCACCACGGGCGAATAAGCCATGGAACGCATCTACATCGGCATGGGCAGCAATCTGGCTGACCCCGCCGAACAGTTGCGCAGCGCCGTCGAGGCGCTGGCGCGGTTGCCCCGGACTGAGCTGGTCGGGGTGTCCGGGTTTTATCAAAGCGACTCGTTGCTGCCCGGGCAACCGCGCTACACCAACGCGGTCGCCGCCCTCGACAGCCATCTCGCGCCACTGGACCTGCTCGACGCGCTGCAAGCCATCGAGAACGAACAAGGCAGAGAACGCCTTGAACGTTGGGGACCGCGCACGCTGGATCTCGACATTGTGCTGTTCGGCGATCGCCTGATCGACGAGCCTCGCCTCAAAGTCCCTCATTACCATATGCAGGAACGAGCCTTCGTGCTGTATCCACTGGCCGAACTGGCGCCGGCGGATTTGCATCTGGCGGATGGCCGGGCCCTCGCTGAACTGCTTGCGGCATGTCCGTTCGTCGGCCTGGAACGCCTCTCCAAAAACTGACGCAATTCCCCCTGTGGGAGCGGGCTTGCTCGCGAATACGGTGTGTCATTCAGCTCACATGTTGACTGACACACCGCATTCGCGAGCAAGCCCGCTCCCACATTGGTTTTGTGTTGTACATGCTGAATCGCATCAGTTACCCCGGTAACACCCCACACGTAACAATGCGGTAACACACACAATTGACTTCCCGAGTCCTCCTCACGACTATAGGCGTCCCGCTGCCGCCAACGTGGCGCTAAAGGGCGCAATCCAGGCCTTATAAGCACGACAAAAGACCGTGCGCCTGAGTAAATGAAGAATCACGCGCGTTACTCGCAGTAGTTTCCATAGCGCCTGAACGAGGATTTTTTACATGCCAGCCATCACCCTGACCACGCTCCAGAGCCTCAAGCAGAAAGGTGAAAAAATCACCATGCTGACCTGCTATGACGCGACCTTTGCCCACGCCTGCAATGAGGCTGGTGTCGAAGTGCTGCTGGTGGGCGACTCCCTCGGCATGGTTTTGCAAGGTCACGACAGCACCCTGCCCGTGACCACCGCTGAGATGGCCTACCACGTGGCCGCCGTCAAACGCGGCAATGCCGACGCCCTGATCCTCGCCGACCTGCCATTCATGGCCTATGCCACCCTTGATCAAACCATGACCAACAGCGCCATGCTGATGCAAGCCGGCGCGCACATGATCAAGGTCGAAGGTGCCTTGTGGCTGGCGGACTCGATCCGCCTGCTGGCCGAACGAGGTGTGCCGGTCTGCGCACACATGGGCCTGACACCACAAGCGGTCAACATCCTGGGCGGTTACAAAGTCCAGGGCCGCAGCGAGAACCAGGCGCGGCAGATGCGTGCCGACGCCATCGCCCTGGAACAGGCCGGTGCCTCCATGTTGCTGCTCGAGTGCGTACCCAGCGAACTGGCCCTTGAAATCACCCAAGCCGTGGGTATTCCGGTGATAGGCATCGGCGCCGGCAGCGGCACCGACGGCCAGGTCTTGGTGGTGCACGACATGCTCGGCCTGTCGATCACCGGCCGCGTGCCGAAGTTCGTCAAGAACTTCATGGCCGGACAAGTCAGCATCCAGGCAGCACTCGGCGCTTACGTCTCTGAAGTCAAAGCGGCGACTTTCCCAGGTATCGAACACGGATTCTCTGCATGAACACCGTCAAAACCGTCCGCGAACTGCGGGCTGCCGTCGCCCGTGCCCGCGGCGAAGGCAAGCGCATTGCCTTCGTCCCGACCATGGGCAACCTGCACAGCGGTCATATTGCGCTGATTACCAAAGCCTCCCAACGGGCGGATTTCGTGGTCGCGAGCATCTTCGTCAACCCGCTGCAATTCGGCGCTGGCGAAGACCTCGACAAGTACCCACGCACGTTGGCGGCGGATCAGGAAAAACTGCTCCAGGGCGGCTGCCATCTGCTGTTCGCCCCGACTGTCGAAGAGATGTACCCCGATGGCATGGCCGGCCAGACCCGCGTCAGCGTTCCGCAATTGTCCGAAGGCCTGTGCGGCGCCAGCCGTCCGGGGCATTTCGAAGGGGTGGCGACCGTGGTCAGCAAGCTGTTCAACATGGTTCAGCCGGACCTGGCGATCTTCGGCCAGAAAGACTTCCAGCAACTGGCAGTGATTCGTGCACTGGTGCATGACCTGAACATGCCGATCCAGATCATCGGCGAACCGACCGTTCGCGCCGCCGATGGCTTGGCACTGTCGTCGCGCAATGGCTTCCTCAGCGAAGAACAGCGAGCGACTGCGCCGGTGGTGTATCGCACGCTGTCGACGATTGCCGAGGCGATTAAACAGGGTGAGCGCGATTATCCAGCGCTGATCGATACGCAGATTAAACAGCTTGAAGCGGCTGGTTTGCGCACCGACTACCTGGAAATTCGCCATGCCGCGACGTTGCGTCCGGCTACCCCCGAAGATCGGGACCTGGTGATTCTGGTAGCGGCGTTCCTCGGCACTACGCGGTTGATCGACAACCTGCACCTGAATCTCGACGCGTCCGCCTAAACACCGCAATCCCCCTGTGGGAGCGGGCTTGCTCGCGAATACGGTGTGTCATTCAACAGAGATGTCGATTGATACACCGTATTCGCGAGCAAGCCCGCTCCCACATTGGTTTGTGTTCACTTCTGCATCGTATTGCTGCCCCTCAAGCCTTCGGGCAAACTGCCCGCCGTTCGATTCCGACCTGGGGAAACACTCATGCACGCCATCATGCTCAAGGCCAAGCTGCACCGCGCCGAAGTCACCCACGCAGTACTCGACTACGAAGGTTCTTGCGCCATCGACGGCGAATGGCTGGACCTGTCCGGCATCCGTGAATACGAACAGATCCAGATCTACAACGTCGACAACGGCGAGCGCTTCACCACTTACGCGATTCGTGGTGAAGCGGGTTCGCGCATGATCTCGGTCAACGGTGCTGCGGCGCACAAGGCCAAGGTTGGCGACCGGGTGATCATCTGCGCTTACGCCCACTACAGCGAAGCCGAGCTGCTCAACTTCAAACCGCGCATGCTCTACATGGCGCCGGGCAATGAATTGAGCCACACCAGCAATGCCATTCCGGTCCAGGTCGCCTGACCCGCACCCTCTATTCTCGGCACTGAAAGCCCTCGCCTGTTGTCTGACCTGACGTACCGGTATAAAAAAGTACCGGCCGCAGGTCAGACAAAGCCAAGACAGATCAACACGCGAGGTTTACTGTTACCGCCCTGCGCTATTTAATCGTCTCCAAGCAGATGGACCGGACGTTGCCTACCCTGTGGTCGGGACATTCCGGGATCTTCAGTGTCTTAAAGGCAGTTCACGTAAAAGGAAAACCGCAGCGATGGCGTATTACCGCACTCCTCACGACGTTACCGCTCTGCCCGCCTGGCAAGCGTTGAAAGATCACCGCCAAGCCATGCAGGATTTCAGCATGCGCGAAGCGTTTAATGCCGACCCGCAGCGCTTTACTCAATTCACCCTCAGCAGCTGCGGTCTGTTTCTCGATTATTCGAAGAACCTGATCAACGCCCAAACCCGCAATCTGCTGGTGGGCCTGGCCAACGAAGTCGACCTCAAGGGCGCGATCAAAGCGCTGTTCGACGGCGAAATCGTCAACTCTTCCGAAGGCCGCCCAGCGCTGCACACTGCATTGCGCCGTCCGGTGGGCGACAAATTGTCGGTCAACGGCGTCAACGTGATGCCGGAAGTGCACAAAGTACTGAACCAGATCACTGACCTCGTGGGCCGTATCCATGATGGTCTGTGGCGCGGTTACACCGAGAAGCCGATCACCGACGTGGTGAACATCGGCATCGGTGGCTCGTTCCTCGGCCCGGAACTGGTTTCCGAAGCGCTGTTGTCCTACGCCCAGAAAGGCGTGCGCTGCCATTACCTGGCAAACATCGACGGCAGTGAGTTCCACGAACTGACCATGAAGCTGCGCGCAGAGACCACGCTGTTCATCGTCTCGTCGAAATCCTTCAACACCCTCGAAACCCTGAAGAATGCCCAGGCCGCACGCGCCTGGTATCTGGCTCAGGGTGGTTCGGAAGCCGAACTGTATCGTCACTTCATTGCGGTATCGAGCAACAACGCCGCCGCCGTGGCCTTCGGTATTCGCGAAGAGAACATCTTCCCGATGTGGGACTGGGTCGGCGGTCGTTACTCGCTGTGGTCGGCCATCGGTCTGCCGATTGCCCTGGCCATCGGCATGTCGAACTTCAAGGAACTGCTGTCCGGTGCCTACACCATGGACCAGCACTTCCAGAGCGCACCGTTCGAACAGAACATGCCGGTGCTGCTGGCATTGCTCGGTGTCTGGTACGGCAACTTCTGGGGTGCGCAAAGCCACGCGATCCTGCCGTACGACCACTACCTGCGTAACATCACCAAGCACTTGCAACAGTTGGACATGGAATCCAACGGCAAGAGCGTGCGTCAGGACGGCACGCCAGTGTCTACCGATACCGGCCCGGTAATCTGGGGTGGTGTGGGTTGCAACGGCCAGCACGCCTACCACCAGTTGCTGCACCAGGGCACCCAACTGATTCCGGCCGACTTCATCGTGCCGATCGTCAGCTTCAACCCGGTGTCCGACCACCACCAGTGGCTGTACGCCAACTGCTTGTCGCAAAGCCAGGCACTGATGCTCGGCAAGACCCTTGCCGAAGCTGAAACCGAGCTGCGCGACAAGGGCTTGAGCGAAGAAGAAGTGCACAAACTCGCGCCGCACAAGGTGATCCCGGGCAACCGTCCGAGCAACACCATCGTGGTCGAGCGCATCAGCCCGCGTCGCCTCGGCGCACTGGTGGCGCTGTACGAACACAAAGTCTTCGTGCAAAGCGTGGTCTGGGGCATCAACGCCTTCGACCAGTGGGGCGTGGAGTTGGGTAAAGAGTTGGGCAAAGGCGTCTACAACCGCCTGGTCGGCAGCGAAGAAACCCCGGCTGACGATGCTTCGACTCAAGGCCTGATCAACTACTTCCGCGGCCGTCACCGCGGCTGATCTGACGCTCCCCCTGTAGGAGCGAAGCTTGCTCGCGAAGAACGATGACTCGGTGTACTTGATACACCGAGTCGCCTGCTTCGCGAGCAAGCTTTGCTCCTACAGAGGCCGTCACCGCGGCTGATCTGACGCCACACTGCTACACCCTGTGGGAGCGGGCTTGCTCGCGAAGGCGGAGTGTCATTCAACAGATAAGTTGACTGATCTACCGCATTCGCGAGCAAGTCGAATCGTCGCACCGCCGCTCCCACATTGGTTTTGTGTACGACTTGAACCCGCTGGGCACTCGGCGCATCTTTATGACTTGTTTACCAAAACAAGAATAAGGAACCGCCATGTTCGATATCAGCACGTTCCCCAAAGCCGATGCCGTACGCCGGGCAGCCAACCTGAGTCAGGACGACTACCAGCGTCTCTACCGACAATCCATCGAACACCCCAGCACCTTCTGGGCCGAACAGGCCGAGCGTTTCCTCGACTGGAGCACGCCGTGGCAAACCGTCCAGCGCTATAACCTGAAAACCGGTGAGGCCAGCTGGTTTGCCGGTGGCAAGCTGAACGTCAGTTACAACTGCATCGACCGTCACCTGGAAAAACGTGGCGATCAGACCGCAATCATTTGGGAAGGTGACGACCCCGTCGAATCCGCCCAGATCACTTACAAAAAACTCCATCACAACGTCTGTCGCCTCGCCAACGTCCTGAAAAGTCGTGGCGTGAAGAAAGGCGATCGGGTGTGCATTTACATGCCGATGATTCCCGAAGCGGCCTACGCCATGCTTGCCTGTGCACGGATTGGTGCGATTCATTCGGTGGTATTCGGCGGTTTTTCCCCGGACTCCGTACGCGACCGGATTCTCGACGCCGACTGCCGCACCGTGATCACCGCCGATGAAGGCGTGCGCGGTGGCAAATTCGTGCCGCTCAAGGAGAAGGTCGACAAAGCGCTCGAGAGTTGCCCGAACGTCAGCACGGTCATCGTGGTTGAGCGCACCCAAGGCGAAGTGAACTGGGTCGAAGGCCGAGACATTTGGTATCACCAGGCCCTGCGCGATGTCAGCGACGATTGCCCACCAGAGCCGATGGACGCCGAAGACCCGCTGTTCATCCTCTACACCTCTGGCAGTACCGGCAAACCCAAAGGCGTGCTGCACACCACCGGCGGCTACTTGCTGCAAGCGGCAATGACCTTCAA
Source organism: Pseudomonas sp. 5Vm1k (assembly GCF_056161485.1). Lineage (NCBI taxonomy): Bacteria > Pseudomonadati > Pseudomonadota > Gammaproteobacteria > Pseudomonadales > Pseudomonadaceae > Pseudomonas > Pseudomonas sp. 5Vm1k. The sequence goes on along the minus strand of NZ_JBSPCZ010000009.1, from coordinate 256,267 downwards.
GTACGTGCTCGATTACCGCGACGGCGAAGTCTTCTGGTGCACCGCCGACGTCGGCTGGGTCACCGGCCACAGCTACATCGTCTACGGCCCGCTGGCCAACGGTGCGACTACGCTGATCTTCGAAGGCGTGCCGAGTTATCCCACCAGTTCGCGCTTCTGGCAGGTCATCGACAAACACCACGTCAACATCTTCTATACCGCACCGACCGCCCTGCGCTCGCTGATGCGCGAAGGCGCCGAGCCGTTGAAGGAAACGTCCCGCGAGAGCCTCAGATTACTCGGCAGCGTCGGTGAGCCGATCAACCCGGAAGCGTGGGATTGGTACTTCAACGTGGTCGGCGAGCAGCGCTGCCCAATCGTCGACACCTGGTGGCAGACCGAAACCGGCGGCATCATGCTCAGCCCGCTGGTCAGCGCCAAGCGCATCAAACCCGGCTGCGCCACGCAACCGATGTTTGGCGTGCAACCGGTGTTGCTGGATGAGGTGGGCAAGGAAATCAAAGGTGCAGGCAGCGGCGTGCTGGCGATCAAGTCCAGTTGGCCGGCGCAGATCCGCAGCGTCTACGGCGACCCGCAACGCATGGTCGAAACCTACTTCAAGCCCTACCCCGGCTACTATTTCACCGGCGACGGCGCACGGCGCGACGAGGACGGCGACTACTGGATCACCGGGCGTATCGACGACGTGATCAACGTCTCCGGGCACCGCATCGGCACCGCCGAAGTGGAAAGCGCCCTGGTGCTGCACGACAGCATCGCCGAGGCCGCAGTGGTCGGTTACCCTCACGACGTCAAAGGCCAAGGCATCTACGCCTTTGTCACGCCCATGAACGGCGCCGAACCTAACGATGAACTAAAGAAAGAACTGCTGGCGCACGTCAGCAAGGAAATCGGCAGCTTCGCCAAGCCAGACCTGATTCAATGGGCGCCGGCCTTGCCGAAAACCCGCTCGGGCAAGATCATGCGGCGGATTCTGCGCAAAATCGCCTGCAACGAACTGGATAGCCTGGGCGACACTTCGACGCTCGCTGATCCGAGTGTGGTGCAGGAGTTGGTCGATAAACGCCTGAATCAATAACACCCCGACCCGGCACGCCTCGCGTAGGAGCTGCCGAAGGCTGCGATCTTTTGATCTTCGTTTCCAAGATCAAACGATCGCAGCCTTCGGCAGCTCCTACACAGGGGCATACCATGTCAGCCTTTTTTCGCCACTGAGTCGCCATGGAATTCATCCGCAGCCGCATCGAAACCCAGCTTATGAGCCTGACCGGTCTGTCGCTGGGCAACCTCGACCTGGAAAACCCCAAGGGCGATCCGGGCCTGTTCGGTCCCGAGTCGGTAAGTTGGCAAGTCCATGGCGATTTCAGCAGCATGCTGATCGGCGGGATCAGTGCACTGATGCTGCAAGCCCTGCATCCACTGGCCCTGGCCGGGGTCTGGGATCATTCGAATTTTCGCGAAGACATGATCGGCCGCTTGCGCCGCACCAGTCAGTTCATCTCCGGGACGACGTTCGGTTCGCGCAAGGACGCCGATTGGCTGATCGAGAAAGTGCGCACCATTCACCTGCAAGTGGTCGGCACCGCGCCGGATGGCCGGCCGTACGCCGCCAGCGATCCCGACTTGCTGACCTGGGTGCATGTGGCTGAGGTCAGCAACTTCCTTGCCGCGCACCTGCGTTATCGCAATCCACACCTGTCCCTGGCGGATCAGGACCGTTACTACGCGGAAATCGCAGTGATCGCCGAGCGCCTGGGAGCCCGCGACGTGCCCCGCAGCCGCAAGGAAATGGCTGAATACCTCCAGAGAATCCGTCCGCAACTGCTGTGTGACGACCGCAGTCGCGAGGTGTTGCGCCTGCTGCTGAATGCACCCTCCCCCAGCCGTATGGCCAAACCGTTTGGTGGCTTGATGATGCAGGCCGGGATCGACCTGCTGCCGGACTGGGCCAGTGACATGCTCGGGGTCAGTCAGAACCCGTTGCAACGCCAGCTGATCCGCGCCAGCGTCAGGCGCAGTGCGCCGATGCTGCGCTGGGCGATGCGCAATGGCTCGGTGCAGCGGGCCAAGCGGCGGATGGGGTTGTTGACCTGACCCGCCGCCCCTGCATCGATATACCTGTGGCGAGGGAGCTTGCTCCCGCTCGAGCGCAAAGCGCTCGCAAAAATCCCGATAATGGCTGAGATTTTGGGGCCGCTTCGCAGCCCAGCGGGAGCAAGCTCCCTCGCCACAGTGTTAAACTCCCGCGCCAAATTCCCTCCTCCTGCAAGGCGCCCAGCATGTCTTCCTTGAATCAGGCGCTGCGCGCCGCCCTCGATCATCGCCAGGACCTGCTTGCCGAACTGCATCAGCAGGGCACCGATTGCTATCGCCTGTTCCATGGCAGCCAGGAAGGCGCCGGCGGCCTGACTATCGACCGCTACGGTCCGCAGTTGCTGGTGCAAAGTTTTCACCAGTCGCTGGAGCGCGACGTGCTGCTGCAACTGCACGACATCATCAATCAACACCTGGGGCTCGACACCCTGCTGGTCTACAACGACCGCTCCAGGGGCAATTCGCGCATTGACCGTGAAGACACTGTCTACCAAGCCGACGACGCAGCGCTGCAAGACCTGATCGGTCACGAATGGGGCCTCAACTACCGGGTTCGCGGCCGTCATGCCGGACAAGACCCGCTGCTGTTCCTCGACCTGCGCAACACCCGCGGCTGGGTCAAGGATCACAGCCAGAACAAAAGTGTGCTGAACCTGTTCGCCTACACCTGCGGCGTCGGCCTGAGTGCGGCGGCGGGCGGCGCTAGCGAAGTCTGCAACCTCGACTTCGCCGAAGGCAACCTGGCCGTTGGCCGCGAAAATGGCCTGCTCAACCCGCAGTTGCCGACGATGGAATTCATTCAGTCCGATTACTTCCCGGCGATCCGCCAACTGGCCGGCCTGCCGATCAGCCAGCGTCGCGGGCAGAAACTGCCGAGCTACCAGCGCCTGGAACAGCGTCAGTACGATCTGGTGCTGCTCGATCCGCCAGCCTGGGCCAAGAGTGCATTCGGCACCGTCGACCTGCTGCGCGACTATCAGAGCCTGCTCAAGCCCGCGCTGTTGACTACCGCCGACAATGGCGTGCTGATCTGCTGCAACAACCTGGCGAAAGTCAGCATGGACGACTGGCGCGAACAGGTGCTGCGCTGTGCGGAGAAGGCCGGACGGACGGTGCGTGAGTGGTCGGTGATGACCCCGGGCGCGGATTTCCCATCGATGGATCAGCAGCCACCGTTGAAAACCCTGATCCTGCAGCTTTGAATCGCGAGGAAGTTTCATACACTTTTTTCTGAACAAACCTGAACAGGGCGAGTACTTCGGAACCGAAAACGCGTGCCATACTCCAAGGCACTCCGATCAGACAAATGAAGCCGCACATGCCCAAAGGATTGATTCGCGCTATCGGCGCCTTGTTGACTGCTCTGGCCCTCTACAGCCTGCTGGGGTTTCTGATTTTGCCGGGCATCGCCTTGCGGATCGCCAACCAGCAGTTAGCCAACTACGCCACAACGCCCGCACATATCCAGCGGATCGAACTCAACCCCTTCAGCCTTGAAGTCACCCTGTGGGGCCTTATCATCGGTGAGCCGGGCAAGGAACAGGTCGGCTTCGAACGGCTTTACGCCAACCTGCAGATCGACAGCCTGTGGACCAAGGCGCTGCACCTGTCCGATATCGAACTGGACAAGCCCAAGACCGAAATCCTCTTCGGCAAGGACGGCAAACTCAACCTGCTCGGTCTGTTCAAAATCCCCGCCAGCGAACCGACCCCGGCCGACCCGAATGCCAAGCCGTTCCCGCTGCGGGTAGAGCGCATCAAACTGGCCGGCGGCTATGTGCACTTCCAGGATGCACGGCCCAGCGAGCCGATCGAATTCCTTTACGACAAACTCGATTTCGAGCTGAAGAACCTCAGCACCCTGCCCGATGACAACGCTGACATGACCCTGGTCGCCGCTGGCCCGGCAGGCGGGCAGATCGACTGGACCGGTAATTTCAGCCTGATCCCGATCGCCTCCGAAGGTAAGTTGAAAGTCACCGACGGCCAGATGAAAGTCTGGTGGCCATACGTGCGTGATGCGTTGCCACTGGCCCTGGAAAACGGCGTGCTGAACCTGAGCACCGACTACAAGCTCAACCTGACCAAGGAAACCGAACTGCTGCTGAGCAACGTCGCGGTCAGCGTCGCGCCATTCGCCATCAATGCACCAGACGGTCGGCCGCTGGTGAAACTTGAACGCCTGGACGTCAGTGAAACCACCGTCGACCTGGCCAAGCAACAAGTGGTGGTCGGCAAGATTCGCAGCAATAAACTCGAAACCTGGGCCGCTCTGGAAGCGGACGGTCAACTGGATTGGCAAAAACTGTTCGCCAGCCAACCGTCTAAAGCGGCGGTCAAAGCCAAAGCCGAACCGGCGGCCACTCCTGCTGCCGCTGACTCACCAAAACCTGAACCGGCGCCACCCAGCAAGCCGTGGCAGGTAATGCTCAAAGACGTACAACTGCGCAATTACCAGGTTCACTTGGCCGACCGCAAGGCACAGCCGCCCGTGGCGCTGGAAGTGGGCCCGCTGAATGTGGACCTGCAGAATTTCGATAGCCTCAATGGCTCGCCTTTCAAGCTCAAGCTCGACACAGGCATCGGCAAGCAAGGCAAGATCACCGCGGACGGCGAGGTCAATCTCGCGCCGGTCAGTGCCAAGTTGAAAGTGCAAACCAAGGACATCGACCTTCGCGTCGCCCAGTCCTACATCACTCCGTTCATTCGCCTGGAGCTGCGCAGCGGCATGCTCGGCAGTGACCTGGCGGTTGACCTCAAAAGCACCGACCCACTGGCCTTCAGCGTGACCGGCCGAGCCCAGGTCGATCAACTGCACACCCTCGACACCCTGAAAACCCGCGACTTCCTCAAGTGGCAGCAACTGGTGCTCGAAGGCCTGAATTATCAGCACGGCGACAGCCTGTCGATCGACAAGGTCAACCTGTTCCAGCCCTATGCGCGTTTCATGATCAATGATGACCGCACCACCAACATCGATGATCTGCTGGTTCCGCAACCGCCTGACGCCGGCGCCAAGACCGCCGCAGCCAAACCGGCGGCCGGCAAGGACAAACCGCTGGCCATTCACGTTGGCGGCATTGCGATCAATGACGGCTCGGCGAACTTTGCCGACTTCAGCCTGACACCGAACTTCGCCACCGCCGTTCAAGAGCTTAACGGAGCGGTCGGCACCATCGACAGCCGTCAGGCGAAACCGGCCAGTGTCGACATCAAGGGCAAGGTCGACCGCTATGCGCCGGTCACCATCAAGGGCGCGGTCAACCCGTTCGACCCGATGGCCAGCCTCGACATCGCCACCAGTTTCAAACGGGTAGAACTGACCACCCTGACGCCCTACTCCGGCAAGTTCGCCGGCTACCGTATCCGCAAGGGCCGGCTCAATCTTGACCTGCATTACCTGATCACCAAAGGCCAGCTCAAGGCCGAAAACAAGGTTGTCGTCGAACAACTGCAACTGGGGGAAAAAGTCGACAGCCCGGACGCCACGAGCCTGCCGCTGAAACTGGCGATCGCCCTGCTCAAGGACGTCGATGGCAAGATCTCCATCGAGCTGCCGGTGACGGGCGACTTGAACAACCCGCAGTTCAGCATCATGCCGATTGTCTGGCAGACCCTGCGCAATCTGATCGTGAAAGCGGCCGCCGCGCCGTTCAAAATGATCGGCGGGCTGATCAGCGGCGGCAGCTCGGAAGATCTGGGCACCGTGTCGTTTGCACCAGGCTCAAGTGACCTGAGCAAAGACGCTGAAGCGTCGCTGATCAAACTCTCCGGCGCACTCAAGGAACGTCCGGCCCTGCGCCTGGAAATCGAAGGCACCGCCGCGCAAAGCAGCGACGGCCCGCTGATCGCCGAGCAACGCCTGGAGCGCGAATACCAGTACAACTACTACAAAATGCTCCAGCGTCGTGGCGACAAGGTCCCGGCCCAGGCGTCCCTGTTGCAGGTACCGGATGGCGAGAAAGGTCCACTGCTGGAAGGGATTTACCGCACCCGCCTCAAGACTCAGCCGCCCGCCGAATGGAAGGATCTGGGCAAGGAAGAACGCACCGCCAAAATGCGCGCGGACGTGATCAAGTTCTGGAGTTCCAGCGATGTGCTGTTGCGGCAACTGGGCCAGGAACGGGCCAGCAGCATCAAGGACTTCCTGGTGGACAAGGCGCAGATGGCCGATGACCGCGTGTACTTTGTCGACGCCAACCTGGGCGAAGCGCAAAGTGATGGTCGGGTGATTACACCCCTGCACCTGGATGCCGAGTGATGATCAAACAATTGCTGATCGGCCTGACCCTGGCGATGTCTGCCAGTCAGGCCAGCGCAGCCGATACCCTGCGCTGTGGCAGTCAGTTGGTCAGCGTGGGCGACCGGTCCAGCGAAGTGCTGCAGAAATGCGGACAACCCGTGGCCCAGGATGCGCTGGGCTACAAGCGCAGCGCCAATCGACGGGAAGAGTTCCAGGTTGAGGAATGGACCTACGGCCCCAACAACGGGATGTATCAATACCTGCGGTTTGAGGGTAATCGGTTGGTGCAGATCACCAGCAAGCGCGGCAATTAAAGTCAAAAGATCGCAGCCTTCGGCAGCTCCTACAAGGTGAATGCATTCCTCTGTAGGAGCTGCCGAAGGCTGCGATCTTTTGCTTTTGTCCTTCCACAATAGAACAGGCCCCCGACACGAATGTCGGAGGCCTGTAATGGCCACATCCTTGTGGCCTTCGCATGAACTCTCCAGAGGCGGCAAACGTATTGCTCAGCCCGTCTGCCACGCCTTCTCCCGGTTCAAGCGGAGAAGTCTTGCCTTACTCGGCTTTCAGGCCGTCAGCGGAGACCGCTTTGACGCCTTTGATTTTCTTGGTGATCGCAACAGCGGTGGACTTCTGAGCTTCGGTAACGGCTACAGTCGACGACAGCGATACCACACCTTTGTTGGTTTCTACTTTGATGTCGGTGCCTGGAATGCCTTTTTCGGTAACCAGGTCGCTTTTGACTTTGGTAGTGATCCAGGTATCGGAAGTGGTTTCTTTAGCTTTGGTCATTTCACCAGCCGCCAGAGTCATCGGGGCTTGGGTGGTAGCGGTGGTCTGTGCAAATGCTGCACCGGCCATAGTCAGGGTCAGCGCGGTAGCAGTAGCAATAGCGAACTTCTTCATACGAGTAACTCCTGTTTTTCTATAAAGTCTGCTGCGTGTCTTCTCAGCAGGGTTACTGGGTATATTGCGAACGCTGTGCCAACTTTGAAAAATCAATTAAATCGTTATAAATCAACACCTTATAAAAACAGGAAATTTCCACAATCATGCAAAATGCATGAAGAGGAGATTAAGTACATGCAACTTGCCGGTTTTCTCGCAGGCCTAAGGCCATGAATTGTCGAGGGTTTCCCTGTTCATGTAAGGGCAGCGAAAAAAGTTGCATCCATCACCTGCTTTTTGAGTAATCGCCCGGCCGACAGGCAAAAAAATACCCCGCCGTTTCGGGCGGGGTATCGATTCTGTTATAGCAACATCAAGCGCCAGGGCAACCCGGGCTGGAAAACTCTTTCAAGGCCGTCGTTGCACATGACCAAGTGCCCGCCTGAGCGCGACTCAGAGTAATGACCTTACCCTGTACAAGCGACGGGGCATTAAGCAGCGTGCAGGTAATAGTCCCGACGCCACTGGCGGTAGTACCCGTTACGGCCAGCGTGCAGTTCGTGGTTGTAGCCCCCGCAGGCGAAACAGTGGTGATCGCGGGATCTGCCGTACCTGTATTCATAACGTCTTCATACGCCACTTTGAGCGCTGAAGCTTCCGCGATCCCGGCGGTGACCTTGGCCCGCGCCTGGTATTTGCTATAAGCCGGTAATGCAAACGTCGCCAGAATCCCGATGATCGCCACCACGATCAACAGCTCGATCAGGGTAAAACCTTTTTGAGTGTTCATAGACAAGCTCCATGCATGAGTCGGAATCTCATGATCTGCATAAGCCCCAGCACGCTCCATGCCAAGCCTTCCAGGCCCTGCCCACAGGGTGCGGCGTGACAACAACGGCCCTTCCTACCCCCGACAACCGCACTATCTGACACTTTTTGTCACCTGAACGCCGCTGGTTTCGCTGCATCCCTTGACTAGGCTATAAGTCATGAACTGTCTGCGTCCGGTATCCCCATGAATGACATCGCCCTTAGCGGTCTGGCCAAGCAATTGGTGCTGGCCGAACTGCTCACTGACAAAAGCGCGCAACAGGCGTATCAGCAAGCCCAACGCAGTCGCATTTCCCTGGTCAGCTACCTGGTGCAAAACAAACTGGTGAAAAGCCGGCAGGTGGCCGAGATCGCCTCAGAACATTTCGGCATGGCCTTGCTGGACCTCCACTGCCTCGACAAGGAAACACAGCCCAAAGGCCTGGTCAGCGAGAAGCTGATTCGCCAGCACCACGCCCTGCCGCTCTGGCGACGCGGCAACAAACTGTTCGTGGGGATTTCCGACCCGACCAACCACCAAGCGATCAACGACATCCAGTTCAGCACCGGCCTGAGCACCGAAGCCATTCTGGTGGAAGACGACAAACTCAGCGACGCTATCGAGAAGTTCTTCGACACCCACACCACCGGCCTGGAAGATATGGCCGATGTTGACCTCGATGGCCTGGACGTCGAATCGATCGACGACAAGCACCAGGACTCCATCGCCGGGCAAGACGCCGATGATGCGCCGGTGGTGCGCTTCGTCCACAAGATGCTGCTCGATGCGATCAAGAGTGGCTCTTCCGACTTGCACTTCGAGCCCTACGAAAAAACCTACCGGGTGCGGATGCGCACCGACGGCATTCTGCGTGAAGTTGCCAAGCCACCGATTCAACTGGCCAACCGCATCGCCGCCCGGCTCAAAGTCATGGCCAGCCTCGACATTTCCGAACGGCGTCGGCCGCAGGACGGGCGGATCAAGTTGCGCCTGTCCAAGAGCAAGTCCATCGATTTTCGGGTCAACACCCTGCCGACCCTGTGGGGCGAAAAAGTGGTGATCCGGATCCTCGACCCGTCCAGCGCCCAAATGGGTATCGATGCCCTCGGTTATGAACCCGACCAGAAAGCCCTGTTCATGGCCGCCCTCAAGCAGCCACAAGGGATGATCCTGGTGACCGGCCCCACCGGCTCGGGTAAAACTGTTTCGCTGTATACCGGGCTGAATATTCTCAACACCGTGGACATCAACATCTCCACCGCCGAAGACCCGGTGGAGATCAACATGGAAGGCGTCAACCAGGTCAACGTCAATCCCAAGCAGGGCCTGGATTTCTCCCAGGCCTTGCGCTCGTTCCTGCGTCAGGACCCGGACGTGATCATGGTCGGCGAGATTCGCGATCTGGAAACCGCAGAAATCGCCATCAAGGCCGCCCAGACCGGGCACCTGGTGCTCTCGACCCTGCACACCAACAGCGCTGCCGAAACCCTGACCCGCCTGCACAACATGGGCATCCCGGGTTTCAACATCGCCACCTCGGTCACCCTCATCATTGCCCAGCGCCTGGCGCGCAAGCTGTGCAGCCACTGCAAGACGCCAATCGAGATTCCCCGAGAGGCGCTGATCAAGGAAGGCTTCCCCGAGGAACGCATCGGCTCATTCACGATCTATGAGCCCGTCGGTTGCGAACACTGCAACAACGGTTACAAAGGACGCGTAGGGATCTATGAAGTGGTGAAAAACACAGCTGAGTTGCAACGGCTGATCATGGCTGAAGGCAACTCCCTGGAAATCGAGATCCAGATGCGCAAGGACGGCTTTAACGACCTGCGTACGTCGGGCCTGAACAAGGCCATGCAAGGCATTACCAGCCTGGAAGAAATCAACCGGGTCACCAAGGACTGAACATGGCGGTCAAGGCAGCAAAAATCAGCGTTTACGCCTGGGAAGGCACGGACAAAAAAGGCACGAAGATGACCGGCGAATTGAGCGGTCAGAACCCGGCGCTGATCAAGGCGCAATTGCGCAAGCAAGGCATCAATCCAGGCAAGGTGCGCAAGAAATCCGCCTCGATTTTCAGTTTTGGCAAACGCATCAAGGCCCAGGACATCTCACTGTTCACCCGGCAGATGGCGACCATGATGAAGGCCGGCGTGCCGCTGTTGCAGTCGTTCGACATCATCGGCGAAGGCTTCGACAACCCGGCGATGCGCAAACTGGTGGACGAGGTAAAACAGGAAGTCGCAGCGGGCAACAGCTTCGCCGCGTCCCTGCGCCGCAAGCCTGAATATTTCGACGAGTTGTACTGCAACCTGGTGGACGCCGGCGAACAGGCCGGCGCCCTCGATACACTGCTGGATCGGGTGGCCACCTATAAGGAAAAGAGCGAAAGCCTCAAGGCCAAAATCAAGAAAGCCATGACCTATCCGCTGGCCGTGGTGTTCGTTGCAATCATCGTCACCGGCATTTTGCTGGTCAAGGTAGTGCCGCAATTCAAAACCGTGTTCGCCGGGTTTGGCGCCGAACTGCCGTCCTTTACGTTGATGGTCATCAGTCTGTCGGAGTTCATGCAAGAGTGGTGGTGGCTGATGCTCGGCGGCCTGATCGCAGCGGTCTTCGGTTTTCGTCGCGCGATGAAAAAGTCCCAGGGTTTTCGCGATCGCATGGACACCTGGCTACTGAAGTTGCCGCTGGTGGGCGCGCTGATGTACAAGTCCGCCGTGGCCCGTTACGCCCGCACGCTATCGACCACGTTTGCCGCCGGGGTGCCGCTGGTGGATGCCCTGGAATCGGTGGCCGGCGCAACCGGTAATATCGTGTTCAAGCGCGCGGTGCTGCGCATCAAGCAGGATGTATCGACCGGCATGCAGCTCAATTTTGCCATGCGCACCTCCGGCGTCTTTCCAAACATGGCGATTCAGATGGCGGCCATCGGTGAAGAGTCCGGCGCGCTGGACGACATGCTCGACAAGGTCGCCAGTTTCTACGAAGACGAAGTGGATAACATGGTCGACAACCTCACCAGCCTGATGGAACCGTTCATCATGGTGGTGCTGGGGGTTGTTGTCGGCGGCCTGGTGGTTGCCATGTACCTGCCCATTTTCCAACTTGGCTCAGCGGTCTGACATGCCCTTGAACGACTATCTGACCCTCTATCCTCTGGCCTTCGTGATCTTCGCGCTGGTGCTTGGCCTGGTGATTGGCAGTTTTCTCAACGTGGTGATCTGGCGCCTGCCGAAAATGCTCGAACGGGAATGGCGCATGCAGGCTCACGATGTTCTCGGCCTCCCCACCGAAACACCCCTGCCGACCTACAACCTGATGCTGCCCCACTCCCAGTGCCCGCACTGTGCTCATAAGATTCGCGCCTGGGAAAATATCCCGGTGCTCAGTTATCTGTTTCTACGCGGTCGCTGCTCCCATTGCGCGGCCCCGATCAGCAAGCGTTACCCATTGACCGAACTGGCCTGCGGTCTGCTCTCGGCGTTCATCGCCTGGCATTTCGGTTTCGGTTGGCCTGGCTGCCTGATGCTGGTGCTGACTTGGGGCCTGTTGGCGATGAGCCTGATTGATGCCGAGCATCAACTGTTGCCCGATGTGTTGGTGCTGCCGCTGTTGTGGCTGGGGCTGATCGTCAACAGCTTCGAGCTGTTCGTGCCGTTGCACGATGCGTTGTGGGGTGCGGTGGCTGGCTACCTGGCGCTGTGGTCGGTGTTCTGGCTGTTCAAGTTGATCACCGGCAAGGACGGCATCGGTCATGGCGACTTCAAGCTGCTGGCGATGCTCGGGGCCTGGGGCGGTTGGCAAGTACTGCCGCTGACCATCCTGTTGTCGTCGCTGGTGGGGGCGATTCTCGGGGTAATTTTGCTGCGCTTGCGTAACGCGAAAACCTCGACACCGATCCCCTTCGGACCCTATCTGGCAATTGCCGGCTGGATTGCGTTGCTCTGGGGTGGTCAAATAACCGACTTCTATTGGCAGTTTGTCGGTTTGAAATGAATACCCCTGTGGAAAAACCCTGGATTCTCGGCTTGACCGGCGGCATCGGCAGCGGCAAAAGCGCGGCGGCCCAACACTTCATCGACCTCGGTGTGCACGTGGTGGACGCCGATCACGCGGCGCGCTGGGTGGTGGAACCGGGGCGTCCGGCGCTTGCGAAAATTACTGAGCACTTCGGCCCCGGCGTGCTGCAAGCCGATGGGCAACTGGATCGCGCCGCGTTGCGCAAACTGATCTTCGAAGTGCCGGAGGAACGCCGCTGGCTCGAGGCGTTACTGCATCCACTGATCGCCAGGGAAATCGTCGACCATCTGGCCAAGGCACAATCGCCTTACGCCATCCTGGTATCGCCGCTGTTGATCGAGTCCGGCCAATACGCCATGACCCAACGGGTGCTGGTGATCGATGCCCCGGAACAACTGCAGATCGAACGCACCCTGCAGCGTGACCAGACCAGCGAACAACAGGTCCAGGCGATCCTCAAGGCCCAGTCCAGCCGCCAGGACCGCGTGAGCCATGCCGACGATGTGGTGGTCAACGACCGCGACCTCGCCTGGCTGCACAGCGAGGTCGAGCGCCTGCATCACTTTTATTTAACTTTGCGTGGAGGCCAGTCATGAGCCAGACCCCAACCGTCAATTGCCCAACCTGCGGCGCCCCTGTCGAATGGAGTGCCACCAGCACCTTCCGGCCTTTCTGTTCGGATCGTTGCAAACTGATCGACCTGGGTGCCTGGGCGTCGGAAGAACACAAGATCCCGGTGAGCCCGGACGCCGAGGACGACCTGTTCAGTGAAGACTTCGAGCCACGTCACTAACCCCCCGTCTTTATCCATAGGCATCAGGGCCGCATAAAGCCGTAGTCCTGACCGTCATCGAGGTTCTCGGCGAGAAACTGCAATTCATCCGCCAGATCCTCGACACTGCGCACCGCCTTGCTCTGCTGCACCACCGCACTGAGCAAGGCGCGCAGGCTCAACCCCGGATCAAACCCCACTTCCTGCGCCGCATCCAGACTGTGACGCAACTCCTGCCTTGCCCATTCGTAGACGCTCATATCGGTGCTCCTGAAAGGTTTCCCGAAGCATGGAAGCGTCAGTGATCAGTCGATTTGATGTGGATCAAGACTTGGGATCGTCGTCTTTCCACGGCGCCGAAAGGTAACGCGTGCGATTGAACGTCTCCAGCCACTCAGGACTGAACACCACCAGCGCGCTGATGATCATCCCGTTGATAAATGCCTCGGGGAAAATCAGCAGCCACAGATAGCCGACAAAATCTTCGAGCCAATACGGCATCGCAAAACGTTCGTCGAACCACAGCAATGTCAGCGCCAGCAGCAGGCACAGCAAGGCCGACAGCGCCGCCGCGAAGAAACCGGAAACGAAGATATACACAAAGGGATTACGCGGCTGGGCACGCTCGACCAGGATCGCGCAGCATTCGGTGACCAGCACCGGCAACAGGATAATCAACGCGCCGTTCACCCCGACGGCGGCCAGATCCTGACGCCCGAGCAGCACCAAACCCAGTTGCGCCACCAGCGCGCCGACAATCGCCAAGGGCCAGTCCAGCAGCAACGTTACCGCCGTCATGCCGATAAAGTGATACGACACGCCGGTATCGAAATCCCGCCGCACCAGCCACAGCATGAACAGCGCGAACACCGTGCCGAACAGCAGATGCTGACGGCGACTGTCGGTGAACAGCTCAACCCATGGCGCGCGGCAGATCGCCCAGATCACCACGGGTACATAAATCAGCCAGCCGACCGCCAGGCTCTGCGGTGATAGCAACTCTGCGCCGATCATGACGCCATCCCCTTGAACACCACGTCACACTCCTTGTTGGGTACGTCTCCATCCCAGCATACACCGGCGCAAAAGTGCCTCCAGTGGATGCAAAGCTTTCTGCTTGTCGCATTTGAACGCTAAGCTTGGGCCTATGGATGACTCAGATTATTTACGCCTGCTGACCATCGCGGCCGAGCAAGCCAACGCGTTCCTGTCCAATGCCCGCAAATGGGAGCGTGAGCGTTGGGTGTGCCAGCGCCTGCTGCAAGGCCTGAACATTCCCTATCGCGCCGACGAATTCGCCCCCGCCGGTGAGCCGCCGGACGTGCTGTTTCGCGATGCCAGTTTCGAGGTGTTCTTCGTACTCGACGAAGGCCGACGCCTCAACGACGAATGGCGCGACGAACTGCAACGCCGGCGCAGCGCGTTTTCCCTGAGTTCGCTGGTGCGTCGCGAGGCCAAGCCCCGGCGCATTCCGGCCAATGAATTCCTGCTGAGACTGGCGCCGACCTTGCGTAAAAAAGCCCACAACTACAAAGAGCGCGGCATGGACCTGGGCGAGCTGGACATCATTGCCTTCGCCAGCCTCAAGCGCGAAGTGCTGGACCTCAACAGCCATTTCCCCCCGCCCACCGAATACTTGCGCCAGGGCTGGCGCTCGTTGTCGCTGGTCGGGCCGACGTTCGCCCGTGTGTTGTTCGCTCATCCGGACGCACCGGATTTTCTGCGCAGCAACCTGGGGCGCAGTATCGTCTTCGACGTCGGGATCAGCCTGTGAGCCCATTGCAGGAATTGATTGCCGAAGTCCCGCAAATCGGCCGTGTACGCTGGATCGGCGTGCGTCCGGAATCGCATGCGCCGATGATTGAACTGGAGGCCGTGGAAGCACGACTTGAGGCCGGTTTGACCGGCGACAAGGCGCGCCCCGGCGTGCGTAATGCGCGGCAGGTGACGTTGATTCAGTGGGAACACCTGGCGGTGATCAGTTCGCTCATGGGCCGCCCGGACGATAAACCGGTGTTACCGAATGATCTGCGGCGCAACATCGTCGTCAGCGGCATCAATCTGTTCAGCCTCAAGGGCCGGCGCTTCAAGATCGGCCAGGCGATTTTCGAAACCACAGGCTGGTGCCAACCGTGCGCACGCCTGCAAAACAACCTCGGCCCCGGGACTTTTCAGGCCGTTCGCGGCCATGGCGGAATCACTGCCCGAGTGTTACAAAGTGGAATCATTCGACTGGACGACACCGTGAGCGTCGAGCCTGTCCCCGACAGCGGCTATGCTCCGTTCAACGTTCGTTAAATCAGCCTGTAGCTTCTACACATTCAGCAACGTCTACCCCTGACGAGGCCCAATATGACCAGCCGCCTGAACCCAGACGACCAGAAGCATGTCGAAGAGTACCTGCACTTGTCCCAACACCGAGTCGAGCGCCGGCCTTTCCGGCCGTGGATGCTCCTGGTGCTGGTGCTGGCAGTGACCATTGGTTTGGGCTTGCTGAGCCGCCTTATCGGTTACCTGACGCTATGAGCTGCCTCGCGCTCGCTCGGGTAATCGCACCGATTTCTTTTAGCCTTGCGAGATATCCCCATGACTCATCGTATTGTCATCGTTGGCGGCGGCGCCGGCGGTCTGGAGTTGGCTACCCGTCTGGGTAAGACTCTGGGCAAGCGTGGCACGGCCAGTGTGATGCTGGTCGACGCGAACCTGACCCACATCTGGAAACCACTGCTGCACGAAGTGGCGGCCGGTTCGCTGAACTCTTCCGAAGACGAACTCAACTATGTTGCCCAAGCCAAATGGAACCACTTCGAGTTCCAGCTGGGGCGCATGAGCGGGCTCGATCGCGCAGAGAAAAAAATCCAGTTGGCCGCCACTTATGACGAAGCCGGCGTGGAATTGGTGCCGGCCCGTGAATTGGGCTACGACTCGCTGGTGATCGCGGTCGGCAGCACCACCAACGATTTCGGCACCCAGGGCGCGGCGCAGCATTGCCTGTTCCTCGACACCCGCAAACAGGCTGAGCGTTTCCATCAGCAACTGCTCAACCACTACCTGCGCGCCCATGCCGGGCAAACGGACGTGGTGGAACAGATCAGCGTGGCCATCGTCGGCGCTGGTGCCACCGGCGTCGAGCTGGCGGCAGAACTGCACAACGCCGCCCACGAACTGGCGGCTTACGGTCTGGACCGGATCAAACCGGAAAACATGCACATCACCCTGATCGAGGCCGGGCCACGGGTGCTGCCCGCCCTGCCGGAACGCATCGGCGGGCCTGTGCATAAAACCCTGGAGAAACTCGGGGTCAACGTGATGACCAATGCCGCGGTCAGCGAAGTCACGACGGATAGCCTGATTACCGCCGATGGCAAAGTGATCAACGCCAGCCTGAAAGTCTGGGCGGCCGGGATTCGTGCACCGGGTTTCCTCAAGGACATCGATGGCCTGGAAACCAACCGCATCAATCAGCTGCAAGTGCTGCCGACCCTGCAAACCACCCGCGACGAGAACATCTTCGCCTTCGGTGACTGCGCCGCTTGCCCGCAACCGGGCACCGACCGCAACGTACCGCCGCGCGCCCAGG
This sequence comes from Pseudomonas sp. 5Vm1k, assembly GCF_056161485.1. Taxonomy (NCBI): domain Bacteria; kingdom Pseudomonadati; phylum Pseudomonadota; class Gammaproteobacteria; order Pseudomonadales; family Pseudomonadaceae; genus Pseudomonas; species Pseudomonas sp. 5Vm1k. The sequence goes on along the minus strand of NZ_JBSPCZ010000009.1, from coordinate 239,856 downwards.
CTGCGCACCAGCAGGCGTCGTTGCTGGCCAAATCCCTGAAGCTGCGGATCGAAGGCAAGGCGTTGCCGGAATACAAGTACACCGACTACGGCTCGCTGATCTCGCTGTCACGTTTTTCGGCTGTGGGTAACTTGATGGGCAATCTCACCGGCAGCGTGATGCTGGAAGGTTGGCTGGCGCGGATGTTTTACGTGTCGTTGTATCGCATGCACCAGATGGCGTTGTATGGCGCGTTTCGTACGGCGATGTTGATGTTGGGGAGCAAGATTGGGCGCGGGACTGAGCCGCGACTGAAGCTGCATTAACACAACCCCCCTGTGGGAGCGGGCTTGCTCGCGAATGCGGAGTGTCAGTCGACATCAATGTTGAATGACACACCGCCTTCGCGAGCAAGCCCGCTCCCACATTTGCTCTGCATCAACTCTTGGATGTGTGTCTCACTGTATCCCGCCCCACGATTTCACCCCTTCGCTTACAAACTCCCCCCTTGCACGACACAGTAGCGATACACCCGCCCCGCTAAATGGCCACACCCGAGCAAGGCACCGCCTGCTTCGGTTAACGCCGCACTACGCGGCATCCCTTATCGAGCGGTTGTGTCGTGCAACCCAGGAGAATTGAAATGTCCCGTACCACTAAAAACACTATCGGTCTGCTCGGCGCTGTTTTGGCCGGTGGCATGATGTTGACCGGTTCCGTATTCGCGTCCCAGCCATTGACCCAAGGCTACCTGCTGGCATCGGCCGAGCAGGTCGTGAAAACCCCGGAAGGCAAATGTGGCGAAGGTAAATGCGGCGATGCGTCGATGGCCAAGACCGACACCGATGGCGACGGCAAAGTATCCCGTGCCGAATTCCAGGCCGTTGCGCCGAAGTCCAACTTCGACAAGATCGACACCAACCATGACGGCTTCATCGACGAGCAAGAGGCTTACAACAACGTGAAAGCCAACTTCGAAGCCAATGGCAAGAAAATGCCAAAAGGTCTGTTTGAACACCTGAAAGACCAAGACGGCGCCTAAGCCTCAGTACAAACAAGCCGCGCATTCCCGACCGGAAGCGCGGCTTTTTTGTGTCTGGTGGATTTACACCCGGAAGCGCTGCACCATGCCTTGCAAGGCATTGGCCAGTTTTGAAAGCTCATGGCTGGAAGCGCTGGTCTGATCAGCACCTGCGGCGGAGCGCACCGACAGGTCGCGGATGTTCACCAGGTTGCGATCGACTTCCCGCGCCACTTGCGCCTGTTCTTCAGCCGCGCTGGCGATCACCAGATTGCGCTCATGAATCTCATGCACCGACGCGGTGATGGTTTGCAACGCCTCGCCAGCGCGCTCAGCCAGGACCAATGTGCTGGCAGCCCGGGAAGCGCTGGCCTGCATGGAATCCAGCGCCAGCGTCGATCCGCTGCGCATGCCCTGGACCATTTGTTCGATTTCCTGGGTCGACTGCTGAGTGCGATGTGCCAGCGCTCGCACTTCATCGGCCACCACGGCAAAACCGCGACCGCTCTCCCCCGCCCGTGCCGCTTCAATTGCGGCGTTGAGCGCCAACAGGTTGGTTTGCTCGGCGATGGCGCGAATCACGTCCAGCACCTTGCCAATGTCCTGGGACTGATTGGCCAGCGACTGCACCAACTCACCGGTGTGCTGTACGTCGCTGGCAAGGGCGCTGATCGCGCTGGCGGTTTCGCTGACCCGTTCCTGACCCAGGTGCGCCGACTCGCTGGACTGGCGCGTAGCGTCGGACGTAGACACCGCATTGCGTGCGACTTCTTCCACGGCGGTGGTCATCTCGTTGACCGCCGTCGCGGCTTGTTCGATCTCGTTGTTCTGCTGTTGCAGACCCTGGGTGCTGTCGAGGGTCACCGCGTTCAATTCATCGGCCGCCGTGGCCAGTTGCGTGGCCGAGCCGCTGATGCCTTGCAGGGTTTCACGCAAGTTCTGCTGCATGGTCGCCAGCGCCTTGAGCAAACGGCTGACCTCATCGCTGCCGTGGGTGGCGATAGGGTTGGTGAGATCGCCCCGCGCCACGTTTTCCGCGGCGATCACCGCTTCATTCAACGGGCGCACGATGCTGCGGGTCAGCAACATCGCCAGGCCGACAGTGGCCAGCGCCGCCAGGGCAATGAACAGGCTGACGATGGTGCGCGAGGTTTCGTAATGCGCGGCGGAGTTCTGGCTTTCGGCAGCGACTTGTTTGGCGAACAGATCAGCCAGGTCATTGAGTTGTTTGCCAGAGCCGTCGACCACGGTCTTCATGTCCACCAGCAGCAGTTTGGTCAGCTCATCGCGACGCCCTTGTTCGGCCAGGGTGAACGATTGGGCGATACCTGAGCGGTAGGCGGCGAAAGTACTTTTGAACTGGTCATACAACTGTTTGCCTTCAGCGCTGTTGACCAGCTTGTCATAGGCAGCAATTTTGTCGCTCAGCTCCTTGTCCCGGGTGTCCATCTGGCTACGGTACTGCGCGATGTTCTTCGGGTCCTGGTCCAGGGCCATGCGCAAAGAGATGGTGCGGATACGCAGCATGATCTCGCGGATCTCATCGCCACCACGGATGCTCGGCAGCCATTGGCTTTCAACCGCCACTTCGCTGTCACGAATGCTCGACATCTGCCCCAGTGCGAATACCCCGAGCAACGCCACCAGCACCGCAATCAGGGCAAAACCCAGTGCCGCACGGGGGGCAATATTCAGCTGACGAAGCAACATAACGAGCGCCTTTTGTTTTTATGGCTGGAGATGGACGCGCTGTGCGCGCTCCGTTGGCTCGTTATCGGCAAGTTGTACGATGACTTGAAGCGGATTCGCTTTTTCAAAGACAAAAAAAATCCCCGTATCTTTCGATACGAGGATTTTTAATATGGTCGGGGTAAGGGGATTCGAACTCCTGACATCCTGCTCCCAAAGCAGGCGCGCTACCGGACTGCGCTATACCCCGGTAAAAAAAAGGCGACCTTTACAAGTCGCCTTCTTCGATCAGCGCTTTTGGCCTCTGATCTTAAGATCTGATCCCAGCGTTAACTGGTTTCAAAAATGGTGGGTCGTGTGGGATTCGAACCTACGACCAATTGGTTAAAAGCCAACTGCTCTACCAACTGAGCTAACGACCCAAAAATGGTCGGGGTAAGGGGATTCGAACTCCTGACATCCTGCTCCCAAAGCAGGCGCGCTACCGGACTGCGCTATACCCCGGTTTGAAATTGGCTCCGTGACCAGGACTCGAACCTGGGACCCAATGATTAACAGTCATTTGCTCTACCGACTGAGCTATCACGGAACTACATATTTCAATTTACAACGGTGAAGCTTGCTGCATCTCTTCGACCCGTTCGCATCGCTGCGTTCGTGTGTCTGAGGCGCGCTATTCTACAATCTTAAGCACCTCTGTCAACCCCCTAAATTGCATTCAAGTTAATGATTTGCAACTTATTTCAGATTTCTGCTTGGGGAGCAGAAACCCTTCCGGGTGACTTACTGCGGGGCGCACTTTACAAGCCTTTTCCTTTCAGTTCAACAGCCTGGCGAAAAAAAGGCCTCGCAATGCGAGGCCTTCTTTATTTCACTGGCATTACGACTCAGTCGAAAACGATTTCGTCGTTTTCCACTTTGCCGACGGCGGTCTCGCCCGGCATGAAACGACCGGACAGAATCAGCTGCGCCAGCGGGTTCTCGATCCAGCGCTGGATCGCTCGTTTGAGCGGCCGTGCGCCATACACCGGGTCGTAGCCGACGGCGATCAACTTATCCATCGCCTCAGGGCTGAGCTCCAGTTTCAGCTCACGCTCGGTCAGGCGACTGCGCAGACGACCCAACTGGATCTCGGTGATACCCGCGATCTGATCCCGCGCCAACGGCTCGAAGATCACCACTTCGTCGACCCGGTTGATGAACTCCGGCCGGAAGTGCGTGGAAATCGCGTCCATAACCGCCGCGCGTTGCGCTTCACGATCACCCACCAGTTCCTGGATCTGTACCGACCCCAGGTTGGAGGTCATGACGATCACGGTGTTTTTGAAATCCACCGTGCGGCCATGGCTGTCGGTCAGTCGGCCATCTTCCAACACTTGCAGCAAGATGTTGAACACGTCCGGGTGGGCCTTCTCGACCTCATCCAGGAGGATCACCGAGTAAGGCTTGCGACGCACCGCCTCGGTCAGGTAACCGCCCTCTTCATAGCCTACGTAGCCTGGTGGCGCGCCGATCAGTCGAGCCACGGAATGTTTCTCCATGAACTCGGACATGTCGATGCGAATCATCGCCTCCTCAGTATCGAAGAGGAACTCGGCCAGCGCCTTGCACAGCTCGGTTTTACCGACACCGGTCGGGCCGAGGAACATGAACGAACCACTCGGACGATTCGGATCGGACAACCCGGCCCGTGAACGCCGCACCGCGTTAGAAACCGCGATCACCGCTTCGTTCTGGCCGATTACACGTTGGTGCAACAGGCTTTCCATCTTCATCAGCTTGTCGCGCTCGCCTTCGAGCATTTTCGACACCGGAATACCGGTCCACTTCGACACGACCTCAGCGATCTCTTCTTCAGTCACCTTACTGCGCAGCAACTGGTTTTCGCTCTTGCCGTGCTGGTCGACCATTTGCAGGCTGCGCTCCAGGTCCGGGATGATCCCGTATTGCAGCTCGGCCATGCGGTTCAGGTCGCCTTTGCGGCGGGCAGCTTCCAGTTCCTGACGGGACTGTTCGATTTTCTGCTGGATCTGCGCCGATCCCTGGACTTCGGCTTTCTCCGAGCTCCAGATTTCCTCGAGGTCCGAATATTCGCGCTCAAGACGGACGATTTCTTCCTGGAGTTTTTCCAGGCGTTTAATCGCCGCTTCGTCGCTTTCTTTCTTCAGCGCCTGGGATTCCACCTTGAGCTGAATCAAGCGACGCTCCAGACGGTCCAGCACTTCCGGCTTGGAGTCGATCTCCATGCGGATGCGGCTGGCGGCCTCGTCGATCAGGTCGATGGCCTTGTCCGGCAACTGACGGTCGGTGATGTAGCGGTGGCTCAGCTTGGCCGCCGCGATAATCGCGCCGTCGGTGATCGCCACCTTGTGGTGAACCTCATAACGCTCTTTGAGGCCACGCAGGATCGCGATGGTGTCTTCTTCGCTCGGTTCTTCCACCAGTACTTTCTGGAAGCGTCGCTCGAGGGCCGCATCCTTCTCTATATATTGGCGGTACTCGTTGAGCGTGGTTGCGCCAACGCAGTGCAGTTCGCCGCGTGCCAATGCCGGTTTTAGCATGTTGCCGGCGTCCATCGAGCCTTCGCCTTTACCGGCGCCGACCATGGTGTGCAGCTCGTCGATGAACAGAATGATCTGCCCTTCCTGCTTCGACAGCTCATTGAGCAGGGATTTGAGGCGTTCTTCGAACTCGCCACGGTACTTGGCACCGGCAATCAGCGAGCCCATGTCCAGGGACAACAGGCGCTTGCCTTTGAGGCCGTCCGGCACTTCGCCGTTGATGATGCGTTGGGCCAGGCCTTCGGCAATGGCGGTTTTACCCACGCCAGGCTCGCCGATCAGCACCGGGTTGTTCTTGGTACGGCGTTGCAGGACCTGAATGGTCCGGCGAATTTCGTCGTCACGGCCGATCACCGGGTCGAGCTTGCCTTCTTCGGCACGCTTGGTCAGGTCGACGGTGTATTTATCCAGAGCCTGACGCGACTCCTCGTGGTTGGCGTCATTGACCGCTTCGCCGCCACGCAGGTTATTGATCGCGTTTTCCAGGGCTTTTTTACTCACGCCCTGGCCAAGCAGTAATTTGCCGAGCTTGCTGTTGTCGTCCATGGCGGCGAGCAACACCAGTTCGCTGGAGATGAACTGATCACCCTTCTGCTGGGCCAGGCGATCCGCCTGATTGAGCAGACGCGCCAAATCCTGCGACATATTGACGTCGCCGGTCGGGTTCTGGATTTTCGGGAGCTGGTCGAGCTCTTTGGTCAGCTCTTTGCGCAGGCTGTTGACGTCAAAGCCCACTTGCATCAACAGAGGTTTGATCGAACCACCCTGTTGTTCAAGCATCGCTTGCATCAAGTGCGCCGGTTCAATGCCCGGATGATCGAGGCCGACGGCCAGGGATTGGGCGTCGGATAGGGCTAACTGCAATTTGCTGGTTAAACGGTCTATACGCATGGGTCACCTTCCTTTTGAGCAGGCCGGACCTAAGAAACCATCCTGAATGAAGAAACCTGCCAGATACCGCTATAGATGCGGTCGATTCTGGGAGTTTCAAGCGTCGTGACGTTGATGCAGGTCAGCTAATTCTAGCGTTCGAGCCAGATCAGGGAGGCAAACCGACCGGTGCGCGGACTGCGGCGGTAAGAAAAGAAGCGAGGATCGGTCACGGTGCAAAAACCGCCACCATAAACAGCGGTGACACCACGGGCCGCCAGACGCAAACGCGCCAGTGCATAGATGTCGGCCATGAACTTGCCGGCGTTCTGGCTCGGGACGAAGGCTTTGGCCGACTCGGGCAGTTGCTGAATGAAGACTTCCCGTACTTCCGGGCCGACTTCGAAGGCTTGCGGGCCAATGGCCGGGCCAAGCCAGACCAGCACGTCTTCCGGCGCCACGGCCAGGCTGTCGAGCGTGGCCTCAAGGACACCAGCAGCCAGCCCGCGCCAACCGGCATGAGCCGCAGCAACGCGAGTACCGGCACGATCGCAAAACAATGCGGGCAGGCAATCGGCAGTCATCGCCGCACAGGCAATACCGGGGGTTTGCGTCCAACTGGCGTCGGCAGTGACTACCTGACTGGGGTCTGCATGAGCCACGACAATGCCGTGAACCTGTTGCAGCCAGGCCGGTTGAATAGCGAAATGATCGGTGAGGCGACGGCGGTTTTCGGCCACGGCTTCGGGGTTGTCATCGACGTGATCGCCGAGATTGAGGCTGTCGAACGGCGCCAGACTGACGCCGCCCGCACGGGTGGTGACGCAGGCTTTCACCCCGGCAGGCGCAGGCCAGTCGGGAATCAGCCAGTCACTCATCCGATGAACGCCTCACGGTCTTGCTTGAGCAGGGTCAGCAACCAGACGAAATCGTCCGGCAATGGCGATTCCCAGCTCATGCGCTTACCGGTGGTCGGATGATCCAGCTCCAGGAACCGCGCGTGCAGTGCCTGACGCGGAAACGCCTTCAACGATTCGACCATGGTCACACTGGCTGCCGGCGGGATGCGGAAACGACCGCCATAGGCAGGATCTCCGACCAACGGGTAGTTGATGTGGGCCATGTGCACACGAATCTGGTGCGTACGACCGGTTTCCAGCTTTACCCGCACATGAGTGTGGGAGCGGAAACGCTCGAGCACGCGATAGTGGCTGACGGCTTGCTTGCCACCTTCCATCACCGCCATACGCTGGCGTTGCTGGCCGTGACGACCGATCGGCGCGTTGATCTTGCCGCCGGCGGTGACCACACCGATCACGATGCACTCGTAGATCCGGCTGACGCTGCGGCTCTGCAACTGTGTAACCAGCTGCGTCTGCGCTTGAATGGTCTTGGCCACCACCATCAGACCGGTGGTGTCCTTGTCCAGGCGATGCACGATACCGGCGCGGGGCACATTGATGATGTCCGGCACGTGGTGCAGCAAGGCGTTGAGCAAGGTGCCATCAGCGTGGCCGGCAGCCGGATGCACCACCAGGCCCGCAGGCTTGTTGATCACCAGGATGTCGTCATCTTCATAGACGATGTCCAGCTCGATGTCCTGAGCGATCCATTCGCCTTGAGCTTCCTGCTCGGCAGTGAGTTCAAGAATGGCACCACCATGAACAATGTCTCGCGGGCGGATAACCGCCCCATCCACAGTCAGGCGGCCGTCTTTGATCCAGGCGGAAAGGCGCGAGCGCGAGTGCTCAGCGAATAATTGTGCGGCGACTTGATCGAGGCGTTGGCCGCCCAATTCGGACGGCACCTCTGCGCGAAGTTCAATTTTATCGGACATGCTCAGACTAGGCGTCGGCACAGCCTTTGGTTTCGGCTGCGCGCTTGTGGTTAAATACGGCGTCTTTTGCCCCGAGGCTATTCAACGGGGCGCTCATCATAACAGGACGGCCCCGCCCAAGACAGCGGCCGTCATAGGGACGCAAGCCGCCATGCAAGTGAAACACCTGCTGCTGATCGCCATCCTCGCATTGACCGCTGCTTGCTCATCGAAGGAAGTCGTAGACGAAAACCTTAGCGAAGTCGAGCTGTACCAGCAGGCTCAGACCGACCTGGACAATAATAGCTACACCAGCGCCACAGCCAAGCTGAAGGCCCTGGAGTCGCGTTATCCGTTCGGACGCTACGCAGATCAGGCTCAACTCGAGCTCATCTACGCCAACTACAAAAACGCCGAGCCTGAGGCTGCGAAGTCTGCCGCTGAGCGTTTCATTCGTTTGCACCCACAGCATCCGAACGTGGATTACGCGTATTACCTGAAAGGTCTGACCTCCTTTGACCAGGACGTCGGCCTGCTGGCGCGCTTCCTGCCGCTGGACATGACCAAGCGTGACCCGGGTGCTGCCCGCGACTCGTACAACGAGTTCGCCCAGCTGACCAGCCGCTACCCGAACAGCCGCTACTCGCCGGATGCCAAGCAGCGCATGATTTACCTGCGCAACCTGCTGGCCTCCTACGAAATTCACGTCGCCGACTACTACCTGACCCGTCAGGCCTACGTCGCCGCCGCGAACCGTGGTCGTTATGTCGTGGAAAACTTCCAGGAAACCCCATCGGTCGGTGACGGCCTGGCGGTAATGGTCGAGGCCTACCAGCGTCTGCACCTGGACGAACTGGCCAACACCAGCCTCGAAACCCTGAAACTCAACTACCCGAACCACCCAAGTCTGGTGGACGGCCAGTTCAAGCCGTCGGTCGACGAAGCGGACAACCGTTCGTGGCTGAGCAAGGCCACCCTGGGCCTGATCGAATCCCGTCCGCCGCTGCCGCCGGGCGAAACCCGCGCCAACCAGGACGTGCAGAAGCAGTTCCAGGACGCGAAAGACTCGATTCCGAACGATCTCAAGCCTAAAGATGAAAACGGCGACGTGATCGAGGAAGAGCAACACGAAGCGGAAGGCAACAACAGCGACCGCTCGTGGTTCAGCTACATGACCTTCGGTGTGTTCGACTGACACCACAGGTTGTGCAAAAAGGGAGACTCTTGAGTCTCCCTTTTTATTGCCCTTTTTTTGCGGAGCGCTTTTTACGCTGTGCGCCTGTCATGTCCTTGGCTAAACTGCCTGATCATCATTCATAAAGCAGCCCGCCATGCTCCGTTTACTGTTCTGGATCGCCCTGATTGCCGCTGCGGTATGGTTTTGGCGCAAGTTCAAGGGCTCGGCATCCGTCGCCCGCCCCAACGCAGAACTGGAAGCAGCACCGATGGTTCGCTGCGCCCACTGTGGCGTGCACCTGCCCCGCGACCGTGCGCTGAGCCTTCAACAACAGTGGTATTGCAGCCAGGCTCACCTTGAGCAAGGCCCGGGTTCCAGTGCTCGCTGAGGCTTCCAGCCCCGGCAGCAAACAGGCCCAGCGACTGCTGCGCCTCTATCACCTCTACCGCTTAAGCGTCGGTATCACCCTGGTGCTGCTGATTTCCAGCAACATGGACAACCAGTTGCTGACGCTTGCCAATAACGACCTGCTGCGCAGTGGCAGCTGGTTGTACCTGGTGCTGAACATCCTGCTGGTGGTTTTCCTGGAAAACACCCGGCGCCCGGTGCAGTTGTTTAGCCTGACCCTGGTCGACGTACTGTTGTTGTGTGGCCTGTTCTATGCCGCCGGCGGCGTGGCCAGCGCCATCGGCAACTTGCTGATCGTCTCGGTGGCCATCGGCAACACTTTGTTGCGCGGGCGTATCGGCCTGCTGATTGCGGCGGTCGCGGCCATTGGCATCGTCGGCTTGAGTTTCCTGCTGAGCTTCACTCGTCCCACCAGCCCCAGCGATTACCTGCAAGCCGGCACCCTCGGCGCCTTGTGCTTTGCTGCGGCGTTGCTGGTGCAAGGCCTGATCCGGCGCCTGGAAGTCAGCGAACACCTCGCCGAGCAGCGGGCCAGTGAAGTGGTCGGCCTTGAAGCCCTCAACGCACTGATTCTGCAACGCATGCGCACCGGCATCCTGGTGCTCGACGACCAGCGGCGAGTGCAATTGGCCAACCACAGTGCCCTGTCCCTGCTGGGCCAGGAACGTCTGGACGGCCAGTTGATCGATGATTACTCACCGCTCCTGGTCGAACGCCTGCACCTGTGGCTCAACAACCCGACCTTGCGCCCCCAGAGCCTGAAAGTCGCCCGCTCCGGTCTAGAGTTGCAACCGAGCTTCATTGCCCTGGACCAAAGCCCGCACCATCAAACCCTGGTCTTTCTCGAAGACCTCGCCCAAATCGCCCAACAGGCTCAGCAACTGAAACTCGCGTCCCTGGGGCGACTGACCGCCGGCATCGCCCATGAGATCCGCAATCCGCTGGGCGCCGTTAGTCATGCCGCGCAGTTGCTGCAGGAATCCGAGGAACTGAACGGTGCGGATCGACGTCTGACCCAGATTATCCAAGATCACTCTCAGCGAATGAATCGGGTTATCGAAAACGTCTTGCAACTGTCCCGCCGCCAGCAAACTACACCGCAACGGCTCGATCTGAAGCCGTGGCTCGAACAGTTCGTCGCCGAAACCCGTGAGGCCGCGACCGAACGCCAGCAGATTCACCTATACATCGGCTCTGGCGACTTCAAAACGTTGATGGACCCGAATCAACTGACGCAAATTCTCGACAATTTGTTGCGCAATGCCTGGCGCCACAGCGCCTTGACCCATGAAACGGCCGAGGTCTGGCTTGAGCTGTTTGTCGACGCTGACAGCCAATTGCCGGTGCTGGAGGTGCTGGATAACGGTCCCGGCGTGGCCCCGGACCAACAGGCGCATCTGTTCGAACCCTTTTTCACCACCAGTAGCCAGGGCACTGGCCTGGGGCTTTATCTGTCCCGTGAGTTGTGCGAAAGCAACCAGGCCCGCCTAGACTTCAAACCACGCCAAGGCGGCGGCTGCTTTCGCATCACCTTTGCACACGGACGGAAACAAAGTTGAACATGAGCCCACGGCAAAAAGTCCTGATCGTCGACGACGAACCGGATATCCGCGAACTCCTGGAAATCACCCTGGGACGGATGAAACTCGACACCTTCAGTGCCCGCAACCTCGGCGAAGCCCAGGCGCTGCTGGGCCGGGAAACATTCGATCTGTGCCTGACCGACATGCGCCTGCCCGACGGTACTGGCCTGGAGCTGGTGCAGCACATCCAGCAACGCTATTCCCAAGTGCCGGTGGCGATGATCACCGCCTACGGCAGCCTGGAAACGGCCATCAACGCCCTCAAGGCCGGCGCTTTCGACTTCCTGACCAAACCGGTGGACCTCACCCGGTTGCGGGAACTGGTCACCAGCGCTCTGCGCCTGCCGGCGCCGGGCGGCGCGAGCACTGCCAGTGATCGCCGGTTACTGGGTGATTCAATGCCGATGCGCAGCCTGCGCAAACAAATCGACAAACTGGCCCGCAGCCAGGCACCGGTGTACATCAGCGGCGAATCCGGCAGCGGCAAGGAGTTGGTCGCCAGGCTGATCCACGAACAGGGCCCGCGCGCCAGCCGGCCCTTCGTCCCGGTCAACTGCGGGGCGATCCCGTCGGAATTGATGGAAAGCGAATTCTTCGGCCATCGCAAAGGCAGCTTCAGCGGTGCCATCGAAGACAACCCCGGACTGTTCCAGGCAGCCCATGGCGGCACTTTGTTTCTCGACGAAGTGGCTGATTTGCCACTGGCGATGCAGGTCAAACTGCTGCGGGCGATTCAGGAAAAAGCCGTGCGCAGTGTCGGCGGTCAGCAGGAAACCGTGGTCGACGTGCGCATTCTCTGCGCCACCCATAAAGATCTCGACGCGGAGGTCAGCGCCGAACGTTTCCGCCAGGATTTGTACTACCGGCTCAATGTGATCGAGCTGCGGGTCCCGCCCTTGCGTGAACGCCGGGACGATATCGAGACACTGGCCAGCCATGTACTCAAGCGTTTGGCCGCTGGCACCGGCCAACCCGCCGCCACACTGCACCCGCAAGCCATCGAAGCACTGAAAAACTACCGCTTCCCGGGCAATGTTCGGGAGCTGGAGAACATGCTCGAACGGGCGCATACCTTGTGCGAGAACAAACAGATCGAAGCCAGTGACTTGCGTCTGGCCGAAGGCAACTGCACCGCCGAAACGGGCGTGCCGGACCTGACGCAAATCGACAACCTGGAACACTACCTGGAAAACGTCGAACGCAAACTCATCCTCCAGGCCCTGGAAGAAACCCGCTGGAACCGTACGGCGGCGGCGCAGCGGTTGAATTTGTCGTTTCGGTCGATGCGTTACAGGCTGAAGAAATTGGGGTTGGATTGAAAAGATCGCAGCCTTCGGCAGCTCCTACAGGAGAACGCATTCCTCTGTAGGAGCTGCCGAAGGCTGCGATCTTTTGACTGTCGCCTTAGATTCGCCCAACCGGCGCATACGGCGCTGGATCAATAATCGGCTCTCGCCCCAACATCACATCAGCAAACAACTGACACGACGCCGGTGCCAGCACCAGCCCATTACGGTAATGCCCGCAGTTAAGCCAGAGCCCGGCAAACCCCGGCACCCGGCCAATATAGGGAATGCCTTCCGGTGAACCCGGCCGCAAGCCAGCCCAGTGCCCCACCACCTCGGCCTCCGCCAACGCCGGAATCAACTCCACGGCCGAGGCCTTGAGGCTTTCCAGCGCTGACTCGGTCGGAGTCTTGTCGAACCCTTCGTGTTCCAGCGTGCTGCCGATCAAAATATGCCCGTCACGGCGCGGAATCGCATAACGGCCCTTGGCCAGGACCATGCTCGGCAAAAAGTCTGCGTCGCATTTGTAGAGGATCATCTGGCCTTTGACTGGCTCGACCGGCAACGCCAGACCGAGGCTTTTCAGCAAGTCGCCGCTCCAGGCACCTGCGGTCAGTACCACTTGATCACCAAGAACAGGCCCTGTTGACGTCTGCACCCCAACCACGGTGTCGCCTTCACGGATAAACCCGCTGACTTCACACTGTTCATGGATCGTCACGTTCGGCAGTGCCAACAGTGCCGCCTTCAAAGACTTCACCAGCCGCGGGTTACGCACATTGGCCACGTCAGCCATGTAAATCGCCCGGGAGAAACCGCCACCCAGCACGGGCACGGCGTCATGGGCCGCCGAGATATCCACAGCCCGCAGCGGGCGATTTTCTCGCTCGGCCCAAGCCAGCGCTTCAGCCTCGTCATCCAGGTCCAGCCAATACAGCCCGGTGGTGTGCACTTCGGGGTCAACACCGGTGGCAGCAAACAACCGCTCGCCCAGCTGTGGATAAAAATCCTGAGACCAGTGAGCCAACGCCGTGACTGCCGGGCTGTAGCGCCACGGATAAAGCGGCGAAACGATGCCACCCCCGGCCCAGGAAGACTCCTGACCAACGTTCGAGCGATCCAGCAACACGACGCTCTGCACTTCGGACGCGAGATTGAATGCCGTCAGCAGGCCGATCACCCCGCCGCCGACAATCACCACTTGCTGTTGACTGCTCATGTTCTGATCCAACCGTTCAATAGACAGAGGGCGCAAAAAGCGCCCGAAAAAGTAACTCAGCGGCCCCAGCAATCCTTGGTGACCAGCCCGGCCGTGGCGTTGACCATGCCTCGGACACCGGTGTTGGTGATGGTGAAGTCCCCACACTTGTCAGTAGCCATGGATGTGCCCGCCTTGCGCACTGCCGTCACCACAAAGGTCTGATCAGTGATGGTCGGCGTAATGGTGTAGTAATCGTTGCCAGTGCTAAGGCCCGTGATGCCGGTATAAAGGTTATTTTTCGAATAGAACCGCTCAAGAATCTGCGCCTGCTCGGAAAGCAGCCCGGCAACTTCGGCGCGACGGCCTTTTTTCACGTATTCGGTGAGGCTCGGGTAGCCAATGGTGATGACGATACCGATGATCGCAATCACGATCATGATTTCGATCAGGGTAAAACCTCGGTTGGATCTGCGCATGCCTCAACTCTCACTTACTGTATTTGTCGCCACATGATGCGACGGCTGCCGCCACCGCCGGGTTTCTCCACCAGGGAGGTGATGCCCCCGCTAGAGTCGTTCACAATCTTGCGGGCTGCATTGTTGATGATCGCGTTCAAGGTCGGAATCCCCCCGGTGAAAATCACCCCGCTGGAGATCGAATCCGAACTGTCGACCACTGCGTCGCCATTGGTATCAAGCACCGCGTAATTGAGCATCTTACCGCTGAATGCATCCAGCTCGACCAGTTTGCCGGTACCGAAACTGGCACAGGGGTCGGTGGTATCGACGCTGGCGGTGGTGAACACGACCCGGCCGGCTGTCAGGCTGGCCTGATTGATCACCCGCTCACCGATCAGCACGCTGTTGTACACCAGCGGCAGGTACCAGCCCTTCTCTGCCGGGTACGTCGTTTCATTCTGGCTCGTGGTGATGAATTGCCCGCCAGCGCTGCCGGCGACCAATCCGGTCACTGCCTGGGCCTGCAAACTCGAGACGGTAAGCTGGCCAGACCCGCCATCGGCATCCCACACCGAATAAAATGCCTGAAGATCCTTGTTGGTCTTGTCCGCCGTCTCATTGAATTTCCCGGTGCCGAAAAACACTTGTTTGCCGCCCAGGGAATTGTCCGCCAGCAGCGGTTGCACGGTAATTGGCTGAGTGGCGCCACCCGGGGTCGTGAACAGCGGCTTGCCGGAAAACGCTACGCCCCAAGTGTCAGTCGTGGCGCCGCTCAGGTCGAACTTCCACAGACGCCCTTTCAGGTCGCCACCATAAGCGGCTTGCACCACGTTCTGCGAATTGACCCTGAGCTTGACCGAAGACAAACCATTGGTGGTTTCCGTGCTGTCGACGACGATTTTCTTGATCAGCGAACCGTCGCGCACATCCACCACATACAACGCAGCTACACCCGAATTACTCCCGTAGCCGTTGGAGATGAAGGCCGCCCAACGCCCATCGGCCAAGCGTGCCACTTCGGGGCGGGCGTAGGCATAACCCAGATCATTGAAAACGTTCGCCGTGTTGGCCGTGGTCGGTGCGCTGATCTCCCATAGCGCCTTGAAGACGTTACCCGCCGACGCGTCGAACAATTGCACCGCATAGAACGTCTTGCCGCCCGCCCCTACTCCGCCCAGGGCCAGGGTTTTCCAGGCACTGCTGAGTTGCATGTCGAACACGCCGACCTGGCCGTCCACCAAAAACTTGTGGCTCACGCCGTTGATGTAGGTGGGATCGGCGATGTAGCGCAACGATGGCAGTACGCTGGACGGCATGTAGGCATAACGTCGGGTGCCATTGGCGGCGTTGATGACGCTGAGAAAGCCGTCGTTGGCGTTGACCACCAGGCTGGCGCTCATGTTGGCCGCTTTGGTCGCCAGATAGGTGGTGTAGGTGGAGTCGCCCACGAGGTCCGAAGCGGTCTGATCCGTGGGAGAAGCCAGTGCGAGGGGCGAATTGATGATGTCACCCAGTAAAACCGTGCGCACTTTCAGGCCAGTCTTGTTGGTGCCCTTGCTCCACTCCACCAGATCATTACCGACAATCCCGGTCGGCAGGCTCAGGCCGAGTGACGTTTGCTGGGCCGGGGAAAAATTGCCGTAGGCCAGGGTAATCGCGGCGTTGGTCAGGGTATTCCAGGACTGGTAGGTCGGCGCCGTGGCGCCGGGCACGATGGCCGTATCGGTACTCCATAGCACCGACGCCGTGTTCACCGAGCCGCTGGCCGTGAAGCCGTAGGCCTTGATCGTCCCGCGCCAGTCCTTGGGGTCATAAGTGGTCTGGAAGTAACTTGAGCCGCTGCTCAGGGTGCTGCTGCTGGTGACACCGCTACCGCCCGAACCAGCCTTGGAGGTGATGTTGCTCAGGGCGGAAGACAGTGCAGTGTTCAGGCCGGCGGCGTCGTTTGCCTGGTAATACAGGCCTTGGCCGTAAGCGGCCGCATCCGACAACATCTGGTTGGCCGAGGTGAAGCCCACGGTGTAGGTGTTCATGCTCTGCTTGGGGAAATCCGCTGCGGTCCAGCTTTTACCCGCCAGGTCCGTGCCGGTCGAACGCATGTCGATGTCGAAGGCGAATTTGGCGATGTCGTCCAGATACAGGGTGTCGCCCTCATCGTCGCCATTGATGTTATTACCGTCGTTGTTGATTCCGTCCCAGTTGGGCAAACGGCTGCCACCCAATGGATCGTTGGACGGGAACGTTCGATCGTATGTCGGCAGGCCGTCGGTGATGACCACGCCGTAGTTCTTCTGGCAACGGTACTGGATCGGGCTTGTGTAGGTTGTCGGTGTCGAGTTGTAGTACGGCGCCATGCCGCGAAAGTAACGGGTGATTTCGTAGTAGGTTTCGGCCAGTGGCGTGTTAGCGATGGCGCTGAGCCCGTTGATTGCGCTGATCAGGGCGTTGTAGTTGGTATCGGCCTGGGCTTGGGTGACGCTACCGCTGACGGCTGCCAGATCGCTGATGGAGCGCGCGATAAAACCGCCATTGGCGGAGTTGTTGCTGGTAGGCGGATTGAAGGTCGCCAAGCCAATACGCAGGCCCCGATTACTGGTCACCAGCGCTGTGGAAACGTTACGCGCTACGTTGACTCGATAGTCGTTGGGAATCGCGCCAGTGGTGAAGTCACGAGTGCCGCCGTTAATTGCCAGGCTTACTACGTAGGAAAGGTAGTCATCGGTGTAACGGGTGTTGCCATTGCCGACCGGGTCGGGAAGCTTGAGACACAACGGGGTCAGGCTGTTGTTGTAGAACGCGTAGGCGCCGCCGGAACAACCGGAGGTCGGCAGGCTGGACAGGAAGATCGAATCACCGACGATGTCGGACGAACTCAAACACAAGCTGATAAAGGCGTTGCATTGCCTGGCCGGGGTTCGACTGACCGTCGGATCGAATCCCGCCGCATAAATGATGGTGTTCATGCTCCCCGAATCGTCAATCAGCAGCATCACGTTCGGCGGCACGGCGGCAGCGCTCAACAGCGGTGAGTCCGATGGCGTAAAGGCATAGGCCGGCGCCGCCAGATACAGGCTCAGCAATGCGCCGAAAAGCACCTGCATCCAGGCTCGGCGCCAGCCACCACGAGCATCAATACTTGGCATAGATGCTCTCCACTACACTGCGAACATTGTTGCCCACGATTCCCACCGCCGTGATCCGATACAGCGTCGCCGAGGTATTGCTCGGCACATTCACGGCGGTCAGCGTGGTGCCGATGTTCTGCACCCCATAAAAGCCGCCGCCAGCGGCGATCCAGGTGACCCCTGACGTGGAGTTGAGCCCGGCACCGGTCACCGTTGACGATTCAGTTGGCGGCGCGCATTGAGCCGTCGTACCGCAAACCGCCAGCGTATAGGTCGCCAACTGCACGGCGCTTTCACCAATGCGCAAATTTGCCTCGGCCAGTTGAAAGGACTGATTGCGCAAGGTCACGCTGCCGGCCATTTTTTCCTGGAGGGTCGCGTTCTGCATCGACGAAATACCGATCAGCGTCAGCAGCAACAGAAACACCAGACTGATCAACAAGGCCATGCCCTGTTGGCTTTTTGGCGTGTTTGTCGGGGTTCTCATCCGGCGCACCCCTACTGAAGCCGGTTGCGCAAAGCGGCAACCACGTTGAAGGTTTGATTGCGCACGCGATTGTTCGGGTCGGTCAGTGTCAGGGTCAGGCGCACACTGCGTATCAGCGCGGGGTTGGCCGGATTGGTGCTGTAACTGGAAGCCGCCACATCACTGGTACTCGTGGCGACACCGAAAGACACGTTGAATGCACTGACGTTATTGACCAGCACCGCTTGGGTAGGTGTGCCGCTGCCGACGCCCATCAACAACTGGTTGTTACTAAAGCTGTAGATCAGCCGCCGGATCGGGAACGCCATTTGCCCGGAGGCCGGCGCCCGCAGGCCAGTGTAAGCAGTGGCGCTGTTTCGGCAATCGGAGAGCACGGTCCAGGTGGGCGTACCGCCGCCGCTGCCCACGTCGGCCGTGACCAGGGTGAGCTTGAGATTGGCATTGTCCCAACTGATCGGCGCGATCTGACTGGCGTTGAAGTCGCCGGTAGAACTGGCGTCAGTCACCGTCCCCAGGCAACCAAACATGCCAACCATACGGATTTCCTGAATCATCTTGCTCAACACGAACCGCGCATCCTCCTGCATCCCGGCGGCGGTGTTCTGGCTGACATAAGTGTTCTTGGCCGAGATGAAGATCTGCGCCACGCCCAGCACCACCACCAGGCTCAACACCAGGGCAACCATCAATTCGATCAGGCCGAAACCTCGGCTGGAATGCTTCATGGTGTCGTCACCGGGTCGGCGGTGGCACGACTGGTCAGGACGAAACTGCGGCGCGAGTTGGTGGCGTTGGCGGCTCGTGAGTCATCCCAGGTGATGGTGATGGTGTACACCCGCAGGTTCAACGTCACGCTGCCGGTGGCGCTGGCACCGCCAAAGTTGACGATATTGGTGGTGAAATCGTAGAGGTCCTGATCCCGGGTGACGCTCGGGTTGCCCGAGGTTGGAGGCGTGACGGTGTAGTCGGCGCCGGAGTTGGCGCGGATGCGGTCCATCATGTCGTAGGCGATAAAACTCGCCTGGCTGGTCATTCGCGAACTGTCAGTGTACTTGAGCGCATTCAGCTGAATCGCCGCCGCCCCCAGCAGCCCCACGGTCAGAATCACCAACGCGACCAATACCTCGATCAGCGTCATGCCCTCCTGTGCACGCTTGCTCCATTGCCTCATCCGCAACTTCCACCCAATAGAATCCGTCCGTTCAGACACACATTCAGCGTTCTGCTTTGCGCCCCTAATACATAAGTGATCACCACCGCCGTAGACGGTGCCGACAAACCGCCAAGATTGTTGAAATCGATGGCGGTTACTCCTGAGGTTAGCGTTAGAGTCGCACCGCTGCTCATCGCTGGAACAACCCGCAATACATTGGCCGGGGTGCCCGTACTGTCGTAGACCGTCAGTTCTCCGGTCCAGACGCTGCCACCCGCGGTCGGGCGCAGACGCGTGGTGACGCCGCGGTCGATGGCTTCCAGCCGTGCGTAATTGAGTCCGCGCTGCAAGTCGCCAATCTCGGTATCGGCTCGGGTGCCTTGCACCGAACGGGTAAACATCGGGACAGCCATCGTGATCAAGATCAGAAAAACCGCGAGCGTGATCAGCACCTCGACCAGCGTGAAACCTTTTGTACGATGATCCATCGGTGCCCTCCGTTGCCGTCGGCTATACCTGCTTCTACACGCTAGAACATTCGACCGGCAGATGTACGGTTGTTTTGGCATTACTCGCGCAAGGATTGCGCGAACCGCTGCACTCCACGGAGGGAAAACCATGCATCAGCAAGGCTTCAGCCTGATCGAACTGCTTATGGGACTGGCAATTGCCGGGATTGTTCTGCTGTTGGTCAGTCCGGCGTTTGCCGCGCTCGCCGAATCGAACCATCGGGAGGTGGCGGCGCAGTCGCTGATCAGCGGTATACGTAATGCCAGGACCGCAGCCCTCACGCATAACCAGAGCGCGGTGATCCACGGTATCAATGGCGATTGGAGTCAGGGTTGGCGAATTATTCTGGATATCAGTGGCAAGGGGGCTGAAGACAGTACTAACCCGCTCCTGGTCGAGCGCGCGAGTGACGCTCGGGTGCCGATTGTCGGCAATTGGAGTGTCAGCAGTTTTGTTCGCTTCAGCCCTTTAGGCGAACCGTTGATGCCCGGTCGGGCCTTTCAGGCGGGGACATTGCACCTCTGCGCAGCCCGCGAACCGGTCAGCCACATGCAAGTGGTACTGGCCGCGACGGGGCGCGTGCGCCTGAACAACCAAAAAGTTGAACAGGCGCTGTGTGCGCAAGAGAAAAGGCTTAAAGCAAAGAACGCACGCGCAACTCTTTAGGCATGGAGAAGGTAATGTTCTCCTCGCGACCGGCCAGTTCATCGGCACCGGTAGCGCCCCAGGCCTGTAATTGCTGGATCACGCCACGCACCAGCACTTCAGGTGCGGAGGCGCCAGCGGTGATGCCAATGCGCTCGACACCATCGAACCAGCTCTTTTGCAGGTCTTCGGCGCCGTCGATCAGGTAAGCCGGGGTGGCCATGCGCTCGGCCAGTTCACGCAGGCGATTGGAGTTGGAGCTGTTTGGGCTGCCCACCACCAATACCACGTCGCACTCGTCGGCCAGTTGCTTGACCGCGTCTTGACGGTTTTGCGTGGCGTAGCAAATGTCGTCCTTGCGCGGACCACCAATGGCCGGGAAACGTGCACGCAGGGCATCAATGACGCGGCTGGTGTCGTCCATGGATAAGGTGGTCTGGGTTACGAACGCCAGTTTCTCAGGATTCTGCACATGCAGCGTGGCGACGTCTTTTTCGTCTTCGACCAGGTAAATCGCGCCACCATTGCTGCCATCGTACTGGCCCATGGTGCCTTCGACTTCCGGGTGACCGGCATGGCCGATCAGGATGCATTCACGACCGTCGCGGCTGTAGCGCGCCACTTCGATGTGCACTTTGGTCACCAGCGGGCAGGTGGCATCGAATACTTTCAGGCCACGGCCGGCGGCTTCGGTACGTACGGCCTGGGAAACGCCGTGGGCACTGAAGATCACGATAACGTCGTCCGGCACCTGATCCAGTTCCTCAACGAAGATTGCCCCACGGGAACGCAGGTCTTCGACGACGAATTTGTTGTGGACCACTTCGTGGCGCACATAGATCGGCGGCCCGAAGACTTCCAGGGCGCGGTTGACGATTTCGATCGCCCGGTCCACGCCGGCGCAGAAGCCACGGGGGTTGGCGAGTTTGATTTGCATTCTGTGCCTCGTGTCTTGCGCGCAAGAAATAGCGAAAACAGTGAAAAACTTTAATGTGGGAGCGGGCTTGTTGTGGCGAGGGGGCTCGCCCCCGTTCGATTGCGCAGCAATCGTAAACCATTCACCGCAGACTCATTCAGAATCGCGGAGGCCGGTTTTGGGGGTGCTTCGCGCCCCAACGGGAGCAAGCCCCCTCGCCACACAAGCCCGCTCCCACAAGTTACAGCGATTTGACGTCGATGATTTCTACATCAAAGGTCAATGTCTTGCCAGCCAGCGGATGGTTGAAGTCGATGGTGACCTGGTCATCATCGAACTCTTTCACAATACCGGGCAACTCAGTATTGGCCGCATCGTTGAAGATCACCAGCAAACCCGGCGACAGGTCCATGTCCTTGAACTGCGAACGCGGGATGATCTGCACGTTTTGCGGGTTCGGCTGGCCAAAAGCGTTTTCCGGCGCAATCGTCAGCGTGCGCTTGTCGCCCGCCTTGAAGCCGAACAGTGCCGCTTCGAAACCTGGCAACAGGTTACCGTCACCAACCTTGAAGGTCGCCGGGGCTTTATCGAAGGTGCTGTCGACTGTGTCGCCGTTCTCCAGGCGCAGTGCAAAGTGCAAGGTGACTTCCGTGTTCTGGCGGATGCGTTGCTCAGCCAATACCTGTTCAGTCATGAACGGTTTCTCCGGTTTTCTTACTTTTGAACATATCCAGCGCGAGCATCACGGCCCCGACGCTGATGGCGCTGTCGGCAAAGTTGAACGCCGGGAAATACCAGCGGTTCTGCCAATGCACCAGAATGAAATCGATCACATGGCCCAGGGCAATGCGGTCGTACAGATTGCCTAGCGCACCGCCCAGCACCAACGCCAGAGCAATGGCCAGCCAGGTTTCGTTGCGCCCAAGGCGCTTGAGCCAGACCACCAGCACCGCACTGACCACGACCGCGATCAGGGCAAACAGCCAACGCTGCCAGCCAGAACTGTCGGCCAGGAAGCTGAACGCCGCGCCGGTGTTGTAGGCCAGGGTCCAGCTGAACAAATCGGGGATCACCACGATTTGCTGGTACATCTCGAGCTTGCCTTCGAAGTAGAACTTGCTGGCCTGGTCAATGACCAGGACCAGCACGCTCAACCAAAGCCAGCTCAGCCGTCCGAAACGGCCAGCCGCGTTAGGCATAGTGACGAACCTCGCCCGCGCCGCTGATGTTGTCGACGCAACGACCGCAGATTTCCGGATGCTCCGGGTTCACGCCGACGTCTTCACGGCAGTGCCAGCAACGGGCGCACTTGGCGAAGGCCGACTTGACGATTTTCAGCTTCAAGCCGCTGACCTCGGTGACCACGGCATCGGCCGGCGCTTGCACGAACGGCGCAACGCTGGCGGTCGAGGTGATCAGTACGAAGCGCAATTCGTTGCTCAGCTTGGCCAGGTCGGCGCTCAGCGCCTCTTCGGCGAACAGCGTCACTTCGGCTTGCAGGTTGCCACCGACGGCCTTGGCCGCGCGCTGGATTTCCATTTCCTTGTTGACCGCAACCTTCACCGCCATGATCCGCTCCCAGTAGGCGCGGCCCAGTTCGACATTTTCCGGCAATTCGGTCAGGCCTTCGTACCAGGTGTTGAGCATCACCGATTCGTTGCGCTCGCCCGGCAGGTATTCCCACAGTTCGTCAGCGGTGAACGCCAGGATCGGCGCGATCCAGCGCACCAGCGCTTCACTGATGTGGTACAGCGCGGTTTGCGCCGAACGGCGGGCCTTGCTGTTGGCGCCAGTGGTGTACTGGCGGTCCTTGATGATGTCGAGGTAGAAACCGCCCAGCTCCTGCACGCAGAAGTTGTGGATCTTGGAGTAGACGTTCCAGAAGCGGTATTCGCCGTAGTGCTCTTGCAACTCGCGTTGCAGCAGCAGCGTGCGGTCCACGGCCCAACGGTCCAGCGCCAGCATTTCTTCTGCAGGCAGGATGTCGGTGGCCGGGTTGAAACCGGTCAGGTTGGAGAGCAGGAAACGCGCGGTGTTACGAATACGCCGGTAGGCGTCCGCACTGCGTTGCAGGATCTGCTCGGAAACGGCCATTTCACCCGAGTAATCGGTGGAAGCGACCCACAGACGCATGATGTCGGCGCCCAGGGTGTCATTGACCTTTTGCGGCGCGATCACGTTGCCCAACGACTTGGACATCTTGCGGCCCGACTCATCGACGGTGAAGCCGTGAGTCAGCAATTCGCGGTACGGCGCGTGGTTGTCGATGGCGCAACCGGTCAGCAGCGACGAGTGGAACCAGCCACGGTGTTGATCCGAGCCTTCCAGGTACAGGTCGGCGCGTGGGCCGGTCTCGTGGCCCATCGGGTGCGAACCGCGCAGGACGTGCCAGTGCGTGGTGCCCGAATCGAACCAGACGTCGAGGGTATCACTGATCTTGTCGTACAGCGGCGCTTCGTCACCGAGCAGTTCGGCGGCGTCCATCTTGAACCAGGCTTCGATGCCTTCGACTTCGACGCGCTTGGCAACTTCTTCCATCAGCTCGGCGGTGCGTGGGTGCAGCTCGCCGCTTTCCTTGTTCAGGAAGAACGGGATCGGCACGCCCCAGTTGCGCTGACGGGAGATGCACCAGTCTGGACGGTTGGCGATCATTGAGTGCAGGCGCGCCTGGCCCCAGGCCGGGACGAACTTGGTTTCTTCGATGGCTTTGATCGCCCGCTTGCGCAGGGTTTCGCCGGTGACAGGCTCTTTGTCCATGCCGATGAACCACTGCGCGGTGGCGCGGTAGATCAGCGGAGTCTTGTGACGCCAGCAGTGCATGTAGCTGTGTTCGATGACGGTGGTGTGCAGCAGCGCACCGACTTCGGTCAACTTGTCGACGATGGCCGGGTTGGCTTTCCAGATGAACTGGCCACCAAAGAACTCCAGCGACGGCACGTACACGCCGTTACTTTGAACCGGGTTGAGGATGTCATCGTTGACCATGCCGTAGGCTTTGCAGGTCACGAAGTCGTCCACGCCGTAAGCCGGTGCGGAGTGAACCACGCCGGTGCCAGCGCCCAGTTCCACGTACTCGGCCAGGTAAACCGGCGACAAGCGATCATAGAACGGGTGGCGGAAGTTGATCAGTTCCAGCTCTTTGCCGGTGGTGGTCGCGATGACCGAACCTTCCAGGCTGTAACGGGCCAGGCACGACTCGACCAGCTCTTCAGCCAACACCAGCAGTTTGTCGCCGACGTCGACTAGGGCGTAGTTGAATTCCGGGTGAACGTTCAGCGCCTGGTTGGCCGGGATGGTCCACGGGGTGGTGGTCCAGATCACGATCGAAGCAGGCTTGGCCAGCGACGCCAGACCGAAAGCGGCAGCCAGTTTGGCTTCGTCGGCAATCGGGAAGGCCACGTCGATGGTCGAGGACTTCTTGTTTTCGTACTCGACTTCCGCTTCAGCCAGGGCCGAACCGCAGTCAAAGCACCAGTTCACAGGCTTGAGGCCCTTGAACACGAAACCGCCCTTGACGATTTCGGCCAAGGCGCGGATTTCACCGGCCTCGTTTTTGAAGTCCATGGTCTTGTACGGGTTGGCGAAGTCGCCCAACACGCCCAGACGGATGAATTCGGATTTCTGACCTTCGATCTGCTCAGTGGCATAGGCACGGCACAGTTCGCGGGTCTTGTCCGCGCCCAGGTTCTTGCCGTGGGTCACTTCGACTTTGTGCTCGATCGGCAGGCCATGGCAGTCCCAGCCCGGAACATAAGGCGCGTCGAAACCCGACAGGGTCTTCGAGCGGATGATCATGTCCTTGAGAATCTTGTTCAGTGCGTGACCGATGTGGATCGTGCCGTTGGCGTACGGAGGGCCGTCGTGCAGGACGAACTTCGGACGATCCTTGCCAATCTCGCGCAACTTACCGTACAGGCCAATACTGTCCCAGCGCTGCAGAATCTGCGGTTCGCGCTGTGGCAGGCCGGCCTTCATTGGGAAGGCGGTGTCCGGAAGGTTTAGCGTGGCTTTATAGTCGGTCATTTAAGGCTCTTCATTAGCGATTGGCGCTAGGTGCGACAGGGCACGGGCGGCGGCGACATCCGCATTGATCGCCGTCTTAAGCGCCTCCAGAGAGGCGAAACGCTGCTCTTCACGCAGCTTGTGGTGGAAAACCACCGTCAAACGCCGGTCATACAGATCGCCGGCAAAATCTAAAAGATGTACTTCCAGGTGGGCCTTGCCATCACCTTGGACCGTTGGCCGCACGCCAATATTGGCGACGCCTGGCCAGGTCTTGCCGTCGATGTCGACGTTGACCAGGTAAACCCCGGACAACGGCACACGACGACGTTTGAGCTGGATATTAGCGGTCGGCGTACCGAGCTGGCGCGCCAGCTTCTGGCCATGCAGCACCCGCCCGGTAATCTGGAACGGACGACCGAGCAAGCGTTCGGCCAGGGCAAAATCAGCGGCGGCCAAGGCATTACGCACCTGGGTGCTGCTGACGCGAATACCGTCCAGCTCGACGGTTTGCGCCGCCTCGACGGTAAAGCCCTGCAGAACGCCGGCTTGTTGCAGGAAATCGAAATCCCCGACCCGGTCGCAACCGAAACGGAAGTCGTCACCGACCTCCAGATGCTGCACGCCCAAGCCGCCCACCAGAATCGTATCGACGAATTCGGCGGCGCTGAGCTTGCTCAGACGCTGGTTGAACGCCAGGCACAGGACCCGGTCAACGCCTTCGTCGGCCAGCAGCTGCAGTTTATCCCGCAGCCGGGCCAGACGCGCTGGCGCGGTGTCGGGGGCAAAGAATTCCCGCGGCTGTGGCTCGAAAATCACCACGCAGCTGGGCACGCCCAACTCGAGCGCACGCTCACGCAGCCTGACCAGGATAGCCTGGTGACCACGGTGAACACCGTCAAAGTTGCCAATAGTGGCGACACAGCCCCGATGCTGGGGGCGCAGATTGTGGAGGCCTCGAACCAGCTGCATAACGCGCTTCTTGCTCATAAAGTGGTCGATTATAACCACACCCGGCGGCCGACGACAGGCAACACCGTAACCCAAAGTAATCGAGCCGACAAAACCGCCGGCCCGCCCGTGTTTATCGAGGCAAACGCCTCAGCTCAACGCCTTGCGATTGAAGTCGCGCAAACGGAAGCCCATCAACAGCAACATGCCGAAATAAGCGACCATACCAGCCACCACCAACGCGCCCAGACGCAGGAATCGCTCCAGCATATGCCCTTGATCCCAAGCCGGCATGAAATGCATCCCCGCCAGCAACACCGCCGACATCACCAACACGGCAATCACCAGCTTAAGCCCGAACTTCGCCCAGCCCGGTTGCGGCTGGTACATCTGCTGTTTGCGCAGTTGATAGAACAGCAAGCTGGCGTTGATGCAGGCACCGATACTGATGGCCAGCGCCAGACCGGCGTGGGCCAGCGGGCCGATCAGCACCAGGTTGAACAGCTGCGTGACGATCAGCGTGAAAATCGCGATTTTCACCGGGGTGCGGATGTTTTGTTGCGCATAAAAGCCCGGCGCCAGCACTTTGATCACGATAATCCCGAGTAAACCGACGGAATAGGCAATCAGCGCGCGCTGGGTCATCGACGCATCAAACGCGCTGAACTGGCCGTACTGAAACAGCGAAACTGTCAGCGGCTCAGCCAGAATCCCCAGCGCCAGCGAGCACGGCAACACCAGCACGAAGCACAGGCGCAGGCCCCAATCGAGGATTCGTGAATATTCCTGGCGATCCTTGCTGGCGTAGGTCTTGGCCAGGGTCGGCAGCAAAATCGTGCCCAGTGCCACGCCCAGCACACCCGACGGCAATTCCATCAAGCGGTCGGCGTAATACATCCAGGACACGGAGCCGGCCACCAGAAATGAAGCGAAAATCGTGTTGATGATCAGGGAAATCTGGCTCACCGAAACACCCAGGATCGCTGGCAGCATCTGCTTCATCACCCGCCAGACGCCCGTGTCGCGCAGATTAAGGCGCGGCAACACCAGCATGCCGATCTTTTTCAGGTGCGGAAGTTGATAAAGCAACTGCGCCAGGCCACCGACCAGCACCGCCCAGCCGAGAGCCATGACCGGCGGATTGAAATACGGCGTCAGGAACAGCGAAAAGATAATCATGCTGACGTTGAGCAGTGTCGGCACGAAGGCCGGCACCGAGAAACGGTTGTAGGTATTGAGGATCGCCCCGGCCAATGAAGACAGGGAGATCAGCAATATATAAGGAAATGTCACCCGCAACAGGCTGGACGTCAGCTCGAACTTTTCCGGTGTATCGGTGAAACCCGGTGCCGTGGCCCAAATCACCCAGGGCGCAGCGATCATCCCCAGCGCCGTGACCAATGCCAACACCAATGTCAGCAGGCCCGAGACGTAAGCAATGAACGTTCGCGTCGCCTCCTCGCCCTTCTGACTTTTATATTCGGCAAGAATCGGCACGAAGGCCTGGGAAAACGCCCCCTCGGCGAAGATCCGCCGCAACAGATTGGGCAGTTTGAAGGCGATAAAGAAGGCGTCAGTCGCCATCCCCGCACCAAATGTACGTGCGATAAGCGTGTCACGAACGAACCCCAGAACCCGGGAAAGCATCGTGATAGAGCTGACGGCGGCCAACGATTTGAGCAGATTCATTGAAAGAGTTTGTGCCTGTCGATAAACAGCAGGCGAACAAAGCGCCTACTTATGCGATACTCCGCGCTGCAGCAGCACAGAGCCAAAGCTCGCGAGTTTACAGGTCAAGCGCCGGAAATAAATATCCCGCCTCTTTATACCTACCACTTAGCGGAACGTCTCAACCGCCCTTGACAAGACATCAACTCATCGGCATGATTCGCGGCCTATTTTGTTTGCTATTTCCTAAAAAGTCTTTCGAGGAGCTCGACGGTGGCCAACACACCTTCCGCCAAAAAACGTGCAAAACAGGCTGAGAAGCGTCGCAGCCACAACGCCAGCCTGCGTTCCATGGTTCGTACCTACATCAAGAATGTAGTTAAGGCCATCGACGCAAAAGACGCTGAAAAAGCTCAAGCTGCTTACGTTCTGGCCGTGCCAGTTATCGACCGTATGGCCGATAAAGGCATCATCCACAAGAACAAGGCTGCTCGCCATAAGAGCCGCCTGAACGGTCACGTCAAGGCTCTGAACCTTGCTGTTGCCGCTTAAGCAATAAGCTTGTTGAAAAACCGACCCTAGGGTCGGTTTTTTATTGCCTGCGATTTAGCGAATTCAGCGCAAAAAAAATGTGGGAGCGAGCCTGCTCGCGAAGAGGGCGTGTCAGTCACCATTAATACTGGCTGATACACCGCTTTCGCGAGCAGGCTCGCTCCCACAAATTTGGATCTTTATTAACTTATTGAGCGTGCGGCCACGGCAGAATCGGAATTGCCGTCACCGCATTCTGCGGGCTGCCCTCGATCAGGCGATCGCTGTAGACCAGGTACACCAGCGTGTTGCGCTTCTTGTCGAGAAACCGCACCACCTGCATAGTCTTGAACACCAGCGACGTGCGCTCCTTGAACACCTCGTCACCATCCTTCAGCTCACCCTTGAAGTTGATTGGCCCTACCTGACGACACGCCAGAGATGCCTCAGCACGATCCTCGGCCAGACCCAAGCCGCCCTTCACGCCGCCTGTCTTGGCACGCGACAGGTAGCAGGTCACACCTTCGACCTTCGGATCATCGAAAGCTTCGACCACAATGCGGTCGTTCGGCCCGACGAATTTGAACACCGTCGACACCTGGCCAATTTCTTCTGCCGACGCCAACAACGGCATCGCCAACAACAAGCCCAATAATCCCTTTGCTACGCGCATTCAGTTTTCCTTCAGACCAGGATCAGGTTATCGCGATGAACCAGTTCCGGCTCCGCCATATAACCCAACAGACCGACAATCGCCTCAGACGACTGACCGATGATTTTTTGTGCTTCAAGGGCGCTGTAGTTAGCCAGGCCACGGGCAATTTCTCGACCGTCCGGCGCCACACACACCACCATCTCACCACGACGGAAACTACCCTGAACCAGCTTGACGCCAACCGGCAGCAAACTTTTGTTGCCTTTGGACAACGCCGTCACAGCCCCGGCATCCAATACAAGCGTGCCACGGGTTTGCAGATGCCCGGCCAGCCACTGCTTGCGCGCTGCCAGCAGGCCGCGCTCAGGCGACAGCAAGGTGCCGATGCGCTCGCCCGCCTTGAGGCGATCCAGCACGCGATCAATGCGCCCACCGACGATGATGGTGTGCGCACCCGAACGCGCCGCCAGCCGCGCCGCACGCAATTTGGTCTGCATCCCGCCACGACCCAGCGCACCACCAGTGCCACCAGCTACTGCATCCAGCGCCGGATCATCGGCACGCGCTTCATAAATCAGCTTGGCGTTCGGGTTGTTGCGCGGATCAGCGTCGAACATGCCGTCGCGATCAGTCAGGATCACCAGCAAGTCCGCCTCGACCAGATTGGCCACCAGCGCCGCCAGCGTATCGTTGTCGCCGAAACGGATTTCGTCAGTGACCACAGTGTCGTTCTCGTTGATCACCGGGATCACCTTGAGCTCGACCAGCGCACGCAAGGTGCTGCGGGCGTTCAGGTAGCGCTTGCGGTCAGACAGGTCGTCATGGGTCAGGAGAATCTGCGCGGTATGCCGGCCATGCTCGGCAAAGCTCGACTCCCAAGCCTGCACCAGGCCCATCTGACCGATAGCGGCAGCCGCCTGCAACTCGTGCATCGCACTGGGTCGTACGGTCCAGCCCAGACGGCTCATGCCGGCCGCCACTGCCCCGGAGGACACCAGCACCAACTCAACGCCCGCCTCATGCAAGGCCACCATCTGTTCAACCCAGACACCCATTGCCGCGCGATCCAGGCCCTTGCCGTCCGCCGTCAGCAAAGCGCTGCCGATCTTCACGACCCAACGCTGCGCACCTGTCACCTTGCTCCGCATCATCTTCAACCTTAGCTTGAGGACAGCGCGACCTGGCACTGCCCATAACGTTAATCGTGGCTATTTGTTACCAACAATCGATTTCCAGATACTAAAACGCCGCTCGATTGAGCGGCGCTTAAGTTTATCGCAACGAATCAGTCACGCACGTAAATGATTTCCGGACCGTCTTCGTCATCCACATCTTCTTCGTCCCAATCATCGTCGCCGATGTCATGGACCGACTTCACGCCGCTACGGCGCAGAGCACGCTGGTCATCCAGAGCCTGCAACTGAGCACGGGCTTCGTCTTCGATGCGCTGATCGAGTTCGGCCAGTTCTTCCTTGTAGGCCGGGTCGTTCGCCAGGCGGTCAGCACGATCTTCCATGTAACGCATGATGTCGTGGCAAAGACGCTCGGTACCAAGCTTGGAGATGGCCGAGATCACGTAGACCGGACCGGTCCACTCAAGGCGATCAACGATCTCCTTGACGCGCTCTTCGTGCTCTTCTTCAAGGATCTGGTCGCACTTGTTCAGCACCAACCAACGATCACGCTCAGCCAGGGACGGGCTGAACTTGGTCAACTCGCTGACGATTACTTCAGCGGCATCCGGTGCGCTGGCGTCATCGAGCGGCGCCATGTCCACGAGGTGCAGCAGCAGACGAGTACGCGACAAGTGCTTGAGGAAGCGAATCCCCAGGCCCGCGCCATCGGAAGCGCCTTCGATCAGACCCGGAATGTCCGCAACCACGAAGCTTTTCCAGCGATCGACGGAAACCACACCCAGGTTCGGCACCAGCGTGGTGAACGGATAGTCAGCAACTTTCGGCTTGGCGGCCGAGACCGAACGGATAAAGGTACTTTTACCGGCGTTCGGCAAGCCCAGCAGGCCGACGTCAGCCAATACCTTCATTTCCAGCTTCAGATCACGCGCCTCACCCGGCTTACCCGGAGTGGTCTGGCGTGGAGCACGGTTGGTACTGGATTTGAAACGAGTGTTACCCAGACCGTGCCAGCCGCCATGAGCCACCAGCAGACGCTGGCCGGCTTTGGTCAGGTCGCCGATGACTTCCTGGGTCGCGGAGTCGATAACGGTAGTGCCGACTGGTACGCGCAGCACCAGCTCTTCACCTTTCTTACCGGTGCAGTCGGTGCTGCCGCCGTTGGAACCGCGCTCGGCATCGAAGTGCCGGGTGTAACGGTAGTCCACCAGGGTGTTGAGGTTTTCGTCGGCGACCATGTAGACCGAGCCGCCATCACCGCCATCACCGCCGTTCGGGCCACCATTTTCAATGAATTTTTCGCGACGGAAGCTCATGCAACCGTTGCCGCCGTCACCGGCCTTTACTCGAATCGATACTTCATCAACAAACTTCATAACAAAACGCCTCTCGTCATACGGACGAGCCGAAAAAAACTAGACATAAGACTCTTGCAAAAATGAGCGCAGCGACCTCAAGCAACTACCGCAATCCCGCTGCTATCACCCATCACAAACAGCTTTGCAAGAGACTCACCCCACAAACGAAAAAGCCCCGTCGCGAGACAGGGCTTTTCCAGCAACTACGTAATTATGCCGCGACGACTGCAGTCTTCGGAACAATGCTTACGTAACGGCGATTGAAAGCGCCTTTTACTTCGAACTTGATCACGCCGTCGATTTTAGCGAACAGAGTGTGATCTTTGCCCATGCCAACGCCGTAGCCAGCGTGGAATTGGGTGCCGCGCTGACGCACGATGATGTTGCCCGGAATGATAACCTGGCCGCCATACATCTTCACGCCAAGGCGTTTGGCTTCTGAGTCGCGACCGTTACGGGTACTACCACCAGCTTTTTTGTGTGCCATGAGTCAATTCTCCTAGTGAGGAATTAGGCTGAAATTAAGCCTGAATACCGGTGATTTTGATCTCGGTGTACCACTGGCGGTGGCCCATACGCTTCATGTGGTGCTTACGACGACGGAACTTGATGATGCGGACTTTATCGTGACGACCTTGGGAGATCACTTCAGCCACAACGGTAGCGCCTGCAACAACTGGAGCGCCGATGTTCACGTCATCGCCATTGGCGACCAACAGAACGCGATCAAAAGTCACGGATTCGCCAGTAGCGATTTCCAGTTTTTCGATCTTCAGGTATTCACCTGGGGCGACCTTGTATTGCTTGCCACCAGTAACAATTACTGCGTACGACATGGTATTTCTCCGATAATCCTGCTCACCCAGCTCTTTATAAGAAGAGGTATTGGCTGGCATGGCTGCATAGGGCTGGAAGGCCTGATTGCAATTGCGTAAGGCAGGTGCTGCCCAGGAAGTTCAGGGTGCGCGATTGTACGCAAGCTGACTTGGCGATGCAAGAGGCCGTCCATCGTACCTTGACACCTGCGGACGTGGGTCCTAGCATGCCGCGCAACCCTTCTGGAGCAACTGTCGCTGATGCAACCCCAAGCTTTCTACCGCGCGGTGGCGGACGATTTTAACGCCGTCGACGGCATCATCAAGAAGCAGCTGACTTCCCGAGTGCCGCTGGTATCGAAAATCGGCGACTACATTACCTCGGCCGGCGGTAAACGCCTGCGTCCTCTATTAGTGTTGCTGTGTGGCAAGGCCCTGGGTCGCGAAGGCGATGACTTGCGCTTGCTGGCCGCCACGATCGAGTTCCTGCACACCGCTACCCTGCTGCATGACGACGTGGTCGACATGTCCGGGATGCGCCGTGGCCGCTCGACCGCCAACGCGATGTGGGGCAACGCCCCGAGCGTGCTGGTGGGCGACTTCCTGTATTCGCGCTCCTTCGAAATGATGGTCGAACTGGGCTCCATGCCAGTGATGAAGATCCTTTCGCAAGCCACGCGAATCATTGCCGAAGGCGAAGTGCTGCAGCTGTCGAAGATCCGTGACGCCAGCACCACCGAAGAAACCTACATGGAAGTCATCCGCGGCAAAACCGCGATGCTCTTCGAAGCCTCCACCCACAGCGCAGCCGCCCTGTGCGAAGCCACTTCGGAACAAAGCGAAGCGCTGCGCACCTTCGGCGATCACTTGGGCGTAGCGTTCCAACTGGTCGACGACCTGCTGGACTACAAAGGCGACGCGGAAACCCTGGGCAAGAACGTCGGTGACGATCTGGCCGAAGGCAAGCCGACCCTGCCGCTGATCTACACCATGCGCGAAGGCACCCCGGAACAGGCCGCACTGGTACGCCAGGCGATCCAGAAAGGTGGCATCGAAGACCTGGAAAGCATCCGTGAGGCCGTTGAAGCGTCCGGATCGCTGGAGTACACCGCGCAACTGGCCCGTGATTACGTGGCCCGCGCGATCAAGTGCCTCGACGCCCTGCCGGCCAGCGAATATCGCGATGCGCTGGTTGAGTTGAGTGAATTTGCGGTCGCCCGCACGCACTAAACACCCCCTTGTAGGAGCGAAGCTTGCTCGCGAATGCGGTCTATCAGTCGACATTGATGTTGGCTAACAGATCGCCTTCGCGGGCAAGCCTCGCTCCTACAAAATCACGTACCCCCCTCCTCCGTATAAACCCTATATAATGTGCGACTTTTAGCGATCCTCAAACCAAGGAGCCTTAGTGAGCACGTTGCCACCCTGCCCGAAATGCAATTCCGAATACACCTACGAAGATGGCGCACAGCTGATCTGCCCGGAGTGCGCCCACGAGTGGTCCGCCAGCGGCGAAGCTGAAGCGGCGTCCGATGACACCGTGAAAAAGGATTCGGTGGGCAACGTCCTGCAGGACGGCGATACCATCACCGTGATCAAGGACCTCAAGGTCAAGGGCACGTCGCTGGTGGTCAAGGTCGGCACCAAGGTCAAGAACATCCGCCTGTGCGATGGCGATCACGATATCGACTGCAAGATCGACGGCATCGGCCCGATGAAGCTCAAATCCGAGTTCGTCAGAAAAGTCTGAACCTGCTGTCTTCCATCCCGCGCCCCGCGTGGGATGGTGCTTCACCCTCCCCCGCCTCAACCAGCAATCCCTCGCAGTAGCCAAACGCCAGCCGTTTTGACCTTACGCAACCTTTACCCTGAAAAAAACACAAACCGCCAATAGGTCCTTGCTATTTGATGAATAAGAATTATTCTCATTGAAACCAATCAATGGAGATGAGACCCATGACTTATTTGATCGATGCCTGGCTGGACCGCCCACACCCTTACCTCAGGATCCTGCATCGGGAAACCGGGGAAGTCTGTGCGGTGCTTGAAGAAGAAGCCTTGAACGAGCTCCAGGATCAGGGTGACCTGGACGTCAGTGGCTTGAGTTCCAGCGAGCCGGTGGTGCTCAAGGAACTGGTGCGCAATCTGTTTCTGTTCTGCTATGCCCGGGCGTTGCGCCCGACCAGCGAACTGAACCATAAGATCGAACTATGAGAAGCACTACAAAACCTTGTAGGAGCGAAGCTTGCTCGCGAATGCGACCTATCAGTCAACATCAATGCGACTGACACACCGCCTTCGCGGGCAAGCCTCGCTCCTACAGGTTTACAGCGTCAGGTCTTACAGAACGTCGAGCAGCTCGACGTCGAACACCAGTACGCTGTGCGGCGGAATGCTGCCAACGCCTTGAGCGCCGTAAGCCAGTTCGCTCGGCACGTACAGACGCCATTTGCTGCCGGCATTCATCAGTTGCAGGGCTTCGGTCCAGCCAGCGATCACGCCGCCAACCGGGAATTCTGCAGGCTGGCCGCGCTCGTAGGAGCTGTCGAACACAGTGCCGTCGATCAGAGTGCCGTGGTAGTGAGTACGCACTTGATCTTCACGGGTCGGCTTGGCGCCTTCACCTTGAGTCAGTACTTCGAATTGCAGGCCGGAAGCCAGGGTGGTGATGCCGTCACGCTTGGCGTTTTCAGCCAGGAAGGCCAGGCCTTCGCCAGCAGCGGCTTCAGCTTTGGCAGCCGCTTCGGCTTGCATGATCTCGCGGATCACCTTGAAGCTGGCGGACATTTCTTCCTGACCCACACGGCTTGGCTTGCCGGCGAACGCGTCGGTCAGGCCAGCCAGGATGGCGTCCAGGTTAACGCCCGGTGGCGGGTTGTCGCGCAGTTGGTCGCCCAACTGACGGCCGATACCGTAGCTGACGCGGGTTTCGTCGGTGGACAGATTTACTTCGGACATGACACTGCTCCGCTGTGCGGACGGCTCTGGAACTTGCCGTGCGAACACAGCGCATCCCGGAGCGCCCGGAACCAAAAGGGCGAGCAGACTAGCACAGATGCCGTGGCGTTGATCAGGGGGGCGTCAGTTCTGCCAGGTTGACCGGAAGGCAATCGGCACCTTCAGGGTTTCCTCGACAGTAGCGCCGAGCCCGCACATTTCGTCATGAACCGAAGTGTGCACGAGGTTGAATTGCAGCTTGGGAAACGCATGCAGCACTTCGCGGGCGTGCTCGACCGAACGCAGGTGGAACATCTGGCCGTGGGTATCGCTCAACGGATACGCCGCACCATGCATCCGCGCTTCCAGCAGGTAGATCCCGCCTTCCAGCGAAATCAGGTTCAGCTCATCGACCTTCCCGGCGATGGCATACGCATTCAGCTCTTGCAGGTTCATGAGCGCACCTCTGACAGTAGCGAATCAAGACCCTTACAGGCATATGCCTCGACGCGTCAAAGTACAAGCCATAAACCACACCGCCCGTCTGTTTCACAAACTGTAGGAGCGAGGCTTGCCCGCGAAGGCGGCGTTACAGTCGAAACTAATGTCGTCTGACACGGCCTCTTCGCGGGCAAGTCGAATCGTCGCACCGCTCGCTCCTACAGGAAGCGTGCAATCAGTGCTTGGTCAGCTTATCCAGATAACCCATCGCAAACGCCGAGATCACGAAGGTCATGTGAATGATCACGTACCACTTCAGATGCTCGGGATCGACGTTCTTGGCGTCCATGAAAATGCGCAACAGGTGGATCGACGAAATCGCCACGATCGAGGCTGCCACTTTCATCTTCAGCGAAGACGAATCCATGGTTCCCAGCCAATGGAGCTTCTCTTTGTTCTCATCGATGTCCAGTTCAGACACGAAGTTCTCGTAACCGGAGATCATCACCATCACCAGCAGGCCGCCCACCAGCGCCATGTCGATCAGCGACAGCAGCACCAGAATCAGGTCCGATTCGGCCATCGAGAAGACGTTGGGAATGACATGAAAGACTTCCTGGAAAAACTTCAACGCCAGCGCCAGCAAACCCAGGGACAAACCGAAATAGATCGGCGCCAGCAGCCAGCGGGAGGCGTACATTGCATTTTCGATAAAGCGTTCCATTGAATCTCACACAAGGGCTGGTAAATGGCCGCGAGTATACCAGCCGCTTGTAACACCCAGAAACCGTCCGGAAATCCGCAACCTGCGCGTGTGTGACAAAGTTTTTCTGCTAGTGTCCAAACCATTGACAGGTTAGCGACACCGGACAGGAAGACAGGAAATGGATGTGCGATTACCTTTAACCAGTGCCGGACTTTGCCTCGCGTTGCTGCTCAGCGGTTGCTCCCCCAGCGATGAGAAACGCCAGGTCAGCCTCGAAGAAAAGACCGCGCAGTTCGAGAAGTCCCTGGATGCC
This sequence comes from Pseudomonas sp. 5Vm1k, assembly GCF_056161485.1. NCBI lineage: Bacteria > Pseudomonadati > Pseudomonadota > Gammaproteobacteria > Pseudomonadales > Pseudomonadaceae > Pseudomonas > Pseudomonas sp. 5Vm1k. The sequence continues at coordinate 203,461 of NZ_JBSPCZ010000009.1, read as the reverse complement.
ATTGCGGACCCGAAGCTCAAAGATGCCGTCGCCGAGTTGGGCGGTTCGCTGCTGTTGCTCGAACGGGCGCAGCTCAAGCTCGACAGCAAACCGCTGCAAACCGAGTACAGCGAAGATGCACTGGCCGTGCTCAAGCACTACCCCACGCCTCAAGCCCTGGTGGACACCTACATCAGCGGTCTGTTTGTGCTGCACAAGGATTCCAGCTCCGATTACCTGACCGATCTGCAACCGATCTTCCCTTTCAACTTCAGCATTCCCGCGGCCTTTCTCTTCCCCCATGGCCTGGAATGGCAATCGGTGACCCTGAGCAACAAGCACGTCATCCCCTTCCAGCCGGAATGGTCGGAAACCGATCCAGGCATTCAGTTGAGCCCTTCAAGCTCGAACCTCAGCAACCCTGATGACCTGACGGTGACCTACCCCTTCATCGAAGGCCTGGACGTGGACAACAAGAACCAGCCACAACCGGTAAGCCTGCAAGGCAAGGTTGAGGTCATCGCGCCGCGCCGGCTCTACAGCTTTGACCTGACGAAAAAGGATATCGGGCAAACGCGCACCAACGACAACCTCAGCGTCACCCTGCTGAGCCTTTCGAACAATTACGCCGAAGTCGAATTCAGCAACAGCTTGCCGCTGGCCCCGGAAGTCGCCGAGACGCCGCTCAACCCGCTGATCGTGCAGGCCAAGGACAGCACCGGGCAGTTTCTCTCGCGCTCGGGCTCGATCAACGAAACTGCCGCGCAAATTGCCTTCTACCAAAAGCAACTGGCGCAGATGCAGCAGCAGAAAGCCTGGAGCGAGGCGTTCGAAAAGCAACTGGATGAAGGCCAACGCGCCTTTGAGAAGCAACAGACCCGGCATTACACCAAGGTGTATTTCAACGGCCCGATCGAGACGCTCGAAGTCAGCGTGCTGGACTTCTCCACCGCCACCGTGACGCGCAAGGACCTGGACCTGCCGGTGCGTCGCTTTGATCACGACACCACCGAGAAAACCATCCAGCCGCTGAGCCTGCCAGTGGTGGTTTACGACGATCAGGCCTCGACCTGGCTCAAAGGCGCGACACTGGGCGAGGAACAGCTGAAAAAGAGCATCAACATCACGCAGTCGGTCGATGACCCCAGTGCGGCCCGCATCGAGTTCGATCATCCCCGCAGCTTCAACGACGAGTTGCTCGGCACATCTTTCAGTCCCGGCGACAGCCCGGTGACGTTCTTTACCGCGGACGATAATGGCAAGCGCGATGAGCCAATCGAACTGCCGCCCGAGGCTTATCAAATCGATCCGTTGCGCGGCGTCATCACTTACGATTTGAATTTGTTTCCGGAAACGCCGGCCTTCGCGGTGGGCTCGATGCCACTGTTCCTGGCCACGATCGAACAGAAAACCCTCGACGCGCACCAACTGCCCAAGGGCCTGGAGCTCAGAGGCAATGCGCTGGTGGTCGATCTGAAGCTGTTCCCCGCGCAGGATTGGCGCTTTTTCGCCAAGGACGACAGCGGCAACTACCTGAAGGAGATTCTTTCGGTCACGCATGACGCAAGCGCAGAAGGTCCCGCGCTAGTGGGCGTGCATTATTTCTACGGCCAGCCGACGCGACTGGAAACCTACCAACGAACCGACCTCGCCACCGTGCAATATGGATTTGAGGTCAAACTCGATAAAACCGAGATGCCCAGCGCTGATCAGTGATCAGGGCGAAACTCGAAGCCACCCAGGCTTCGACTACGTCCACCGTTGATTTCCCGCAGTTGGGCTTGCAAGTGCAGGCTCCAGATTTGCGGATCATCGGCTAACTCGTAGCCATGCAGGGTGAGGCTTTCAACAATCGTGTCGAGGATGGATTCGGCCACGAACGGGCCATGGAACGGGCCTTGAGCTTTGATGGCTGAAGGTTGTTCACCGGCCATTCCGGCGGCGAAGAGTAAGGTCCACATGCCCGTATCTCCCGCCAATGGGCGGATGGCGCACTCGATACGGGTCACAAGACCCAGGCATTGACGGGTGAGGCAGAGGTTGCGCGACATGGCGGCGACCCTCGGTAGATCCGGTATTCAGCCTCCATCGGAAGGCTGTTTCGATCCAGTGATTACTGTCCTTATCCTTGAGCTGAGAATAGAAGAAAAGTTCGCTTCGCAAGCAAAGCGAAACCAGAAGGCGCCGAGCGGTCATTGTGTGAATATTGACGCCAGACTGATGGCACTGATCGTTCCCACGCAGAGCGTGGGAACGATCAAAAAACCCTGTAGGAGCGAGGCTTGCCCGCGAAGGCGGTGTATCAGCCAACATTAATGTCGGCTGATAGATTGCATTCGCGGGCAAGCCTCGCTCCTACAGGGGATCTACGTCGAGATCGTTCAGGCCGGTTTGGCCTCGACCAACGCTTCCAGCGCAATCTCCTTCTCGGCTTCCTTGAGATCTTCTTCGCTGATCATTTCCGCGATCACCCGCAAGCGTTCCACTACCCGCGCGTTGACGCTGCCTTCAGGGAATTCGCCGTTCTCGTCCGGCGCACCCGCCGGCTCGCCCACCAACAGGCTCAGGGCTTCGTCGGCCTGGCGCACGGCATAGACATGGAACTGCCCCGCGCGCACCGCCGATAGCACTTTCTCGTCGAGCATCAGCGTCGCGACGTTGGCGTGGGGAATAATCGCCCCTTGCTCACCGGTCAGCCCGCGGGCTTCACAGAGGCGGAAGAAGCCTTCGATCTTCTCGTTGACCCCACCGACGGCCTGCACTTCACCGAACTGGTTGATCGAACCGGTGATCGCGAAACACTGTTTGAGCGGAGTTTTCGACAGCGCCGAAATCAGCGTGCACGCCTCGCCCAACGATGCACTGTCGCCATCGACGTAACCGTAGGACTGTTCCAGCGCGATGCTCGCGGAAATCGCCAGCGGGAATTCCTGGGCGTAACGGCTGCCCAGATACCCGGTGAGGATCATCACGCCTTTGGAGTGAATCGGCTGGCCAAGGTTGACCTCACGTTCGATGTCGACAATCCCGCTGCCACCCGGATAAACCGTGGCGGAAATCCGCGCCGGTACACCGAACGCCGAGTCGCCGACTTCCAGCACTGTCAGCCCGTTGCACTTGCCGACGGCCGCGCCATCGGTATCGATCAGGATAATCCCGGCCAGCATGTCGTCGAGAATCCGCGCCGAGACGCGCCCGGTACGGGTCGCCTTGGCCTTGAGGGCACGTTCGATATGCCCGGCGTCGGTCATCTCGTCGCCAGCCAGGTGACGAATGAAATCCGCCTCGCTGACCAGTTGGAACAAATCGCCAATACGCGCCGACAAACGTCCCTGGTGTTCCGCCAGACGCGCGCTGTAGGTCGCCAGACGCGCGACCGCATCGGCGGTCAGCGGCGCCATGCCTTCTTCGGAGGTACGGGTTTTGAGCAACTGGGCGAACTGCTCCAGGCTCTCGTCGACCATCGGGATGTCTTCGTCGAAGTCCACCAGGACGCGGAACATCTCCTGGAAGTCAGGATCGAGGTCTTGCAGCGTGTAGTAGAGCTGCCGGGCACCGATGATGATGACTTTGACCTGCAACGGAATGTGTTGCGGGGTCAGAGTCACGGTGGCCAGACGCCCCAATTCACCGAGCGGCGATTCCATTTTCAGTTTGCGCGATTGCAGGGCGCGCTTGAGCGCATCCCACACGAACGGCTCGCTGAGCATTTTTTCCGCTTCAAGAATCAGGAAACCGCCATTGGCGCGATGCAACGCACCCGGACGCAGTTGCCGATAAGTTGTGTAGAGCGCGCCCTGGTCGGTGCTGTATTCGATACGGCCGAACAGGTTTTCGTAGGTCGGGTGCGGCTCAAACACCACCGGTGCGCCACCACTCGCCGAATGACCGACCACCAGGCTTGGCGCGTATTGCTCTTCGAGCATCTTGCGCGCAACCGCGTCGACCTTGCTGTCGTCGACCAATTGCTCGACCACGGTTTTCAGCAGGTACACCTGCATCGCTTGCAGGTAACCGCACACCGCGGCGTTCTCGGCGTATTTCTCCGACAACGGCGACAGCAACGGCTGCAAGGCCAGGGTGATGGTTTCTTCGTTGAGCTGACGCAGCAGATTGCTCGACTCGCGCTTCCATTGCGGCAGGCTGGCGAGTTCTTCGTTCAGACGCTCTTCCAGACCGGAAATGTCTTCGTGAAAACGCTCGCGATCAGCTTCCGGCAGCTGGGCGAATTCCGCTTCGTCCAGTGCCTTGCCTTCGCTCATCGGGGTGAACGCGATGTTGCTGGCGTCGCGATACAGTGCGACTTCCTTCTCCAGGGCCAGGCGTTCGATGATGTCCAGGGCCTTGTCGTAGCGCTGGTTGAAAGCGCGGTCGATGGCGCTTTTCTTTTGCTGGTAGGACGGGTGTTCGAACACTGCCGGAAACGTCGCCAGCAGGTTGTCGATCAAGCCGTTGATATCACCGATGAACGCACCGGCGGTGCCGGATGGCAATTCCAGCGCGCGGGGTTCGCGCGGCTCATCGAAATTATTGACGTAGACCCAGTCCGCCGGGGTCTGCAGGCGCTTGCCTTCGGCTTTCAGGTAGCGTTTGACGAACGAGAAACGGCCAGTGCCGGGCTCGCCCATGACGAAGACGTTGTAACCGGGGCGTGGCATGGCCACACCGAACTGCAAGGCTTCAACCGCACGTTCCTGGCCAAGCACACCGCGGAAGGGCTCCAGATCATTGGTGGTAGAGAAGCTGAACTGTTCAGCGGAAAACGGACGGGTCAGCGCTTCGGGCGCTAGACGCAAGCTGGCAGCAACAGGATCAGGCATCGGGCTTCCTTACATCAGGCGGGGCAGATAGCGGCATTCTGGCGCTGCCCATACCCGACTGGCAAGGCGCGCCTCAAGCCAAAGCATAGACAAACCGCTATCCCCCGGCGGGGCGGGGGTAAATCAATGTTTTACCGGGAATGTTTTGCAAAAAATCACGGAACCCTTGGAACGTGCCTAAACTCCAAACTGCGCGGCTGGAACTAATAACCGGCCCACTGGTGTCGAGATGGCGCCAGAACCCCTTGTCCATTGGTATGCACACAAAGAGAACAAAGCTATGAAACGGATTCTTCTCGGTACTCTCTTCACCGTTGTATCCCTCAATGCTATGGCTCAAGCGCCAGGCGGCCCGGATTGTGGTTGGGGCAACATGCTGTTCGAAGGACAGCGCGGCACCCCGGCTCACTTCCTGGCATCCACCACGAACGGCACCTCGGGTAACGCAACATTTGGTATGACTTCCGGTACCAACGGTTGCTCGACCAACGCGGCGCTGACCTATGGCGGCAAATCCTGGATTGCCATGAATGGCATGATGAACGAGCTGTCCGAAGACATGGCCAAAGGTAACGGCGAAGCGCTGACTACCTATGCCGTGGTACTGGGCGTGGCGCCGGAAGACCGTGCGCACTTCGCCGCCGTGACTCACGAGCACTTCCAGCAAATCTTCAGCAAGGCTGACGTGACTGCTGACGACGTGCATACCAACACCCTGGCCGTCCTGAAGAGCGATCCTCGTCTGGCCAAGTACGCCACTCAAGCTTAAGCTCGACCCAACCGCTCCTTTCGGGGAGCGGCTTTTGTTTTTTGGACCTGCCCCTCTTTGGGTCTTTGTTTCTTCCGACTTAAGTTGCCCACTTATGCTCAAACGCCTTGCCTGGCTGGCGCTCTGTGTCTGTGCCCCGCTGTCCGCCGCGCCACACATCGACGATCAACGTTTGCAGCAACTGGCCAACGACCCTTTCTGGATTTCCCTGGGCCATTACGAAACCGCCAAGCTCGGCGGCTGGCGCAGCTATGTCAGCGACAAGAAATTCTTCCTCGCCCCCGACGGCAATGAACACCCGGAGCATGAACTGGCCGCGACGGTACAGGCGTTGTATGCCCCGGCCAGCGCCGGCGAAAAACACGCGCAATGCGTTTACCCGGCGCGCACGCGCTGGCTCAAGGCCCAACTCAACCTGACCGACTTGCCGAAGCTGGACTGCGCCGAGTTCACGCAATGGTTCAAGGATGTCGCGCCCCACAGCGCAGTGATGATTTTCCCGGCGGCGTATCTCAACAGTCCGTCATCGATGTTCGGCCACACCCTGCTGCGTATCGACCAGGCCAATGTGCAGAGCGACCAGACCGCCCTGCTCAGTTATGCGATCAACTTTGGCGCCTACATCGAAGGGTCGGACAACAGCATCCTCTACGCCTGGAAAGGCTTGATGGGCGGCTATCCGGGTTTGTTTGCGCTGGTGCCGTATCAGGAAAAACTGTCCGAATACCGCAGCCTCGAGAACCGCGATCTGTGGGAATACCGCTTGAACCTGACCCAGCAAGAAACCGAGCGCATGGTTGAGCATGTCTGGGAGCTCAAGCAGATCCAGTTCGACTATTTCTTCTTCGACGAAAACTGCTCGTATCGCCTGCTCGAACTGCTGCAGGTGGCGCGACCGAGCCTGCGCCTGACCGAACAATTCCCGCTGACCGCGATCCCGACCGATACCGTCAAAGCCGTGAAAGAAGCCGGGTTGGTGGAGTCGATCCAATATCGCCCGTCCCGCGAACGTGAGTTGCTGAGCCGCGCCGAACCGTTAACCGGTGAAGAACAGGATTGGGTGCTGAAAGTCAGCGCCGATCAAAAACAACTGCAAGATCCGGCCTTCAAGGCACAAGCCAAGGATCGCCAGGCGCTGATCATCGACGCTGCCTATCGACTTGAACGCTACCGCGCCAACGGCCAGGAACGCGATCCGCAACGGGCCCAGCGCAGTTTCGAACTGTTGCGCGCGATCAACCAGAACCCACCGCCAGAACTGGATATTCCGCGCCCCGGTTTGCCTGAAGACGGTCACGAATCCCGCACCTGGCAGGCCGGTATCGGCACCCGCGGCGACAAGGCTTTCGGCGAGTACGGCTTGCGCATGGCCTATCACGATCTCAACGACAACGCCGAGAGCTTTCCGCTGGGCGCGCAGATCGAAATCCTGCAAATGAAACTGCGCCAGTACGAAGGCAATCACTGGCAATTGCAGCAACTGGACCTGGCGACCATCCGCTCGCTGACGCCACGCAATGAGCTGTTGCAACCGCTGTCGTGGCAAGTCACTGGTGGCCTGGAACGGGTGCCGGGCAAGCATGACGATGAAACCCTGGTCAGCCACGTCAATGGCGGCGCTGGCGGCACCTGGCAACTGGGCGAGGACGTACTCGGGTTCGCGCTGGGCACCGTGCGCATCGAACACAACAATGATTTCGCCGGGTTCGTTGCCCCGGCAGCCGGCTTCAACAGCGGCGTGTTGTGGAAGAACCCGCTGGGCAACTTCAGCTTCGAGACCAAGGGCGATTTCTTCACCAACGGCGAAGTACGCCGTAGCCTGAGCCTGAATCAGCAGTGGGAACTGTCGCGCAACCTGGGCCTGCGCCTGAGCGCCCAGCGCGAATTCAGCCACCTCGCCTCGCCCGAGAATGAAGTGATGCTTGAGGTGAAGTGGTATCACTACTAGATCAAAAGATCGCAGCCTTCGGCAGCTCCTACATTGAAACGCGTTCACCTGGAGCTGCCGAAGGCTGCGATCTTTTGATTCTGAACATACCCATAAGGAGCTCGACCAACATGGCCGTTACCTGCAATACCCTCGAAGACGTTCGCCAGAACATTGATCGGCTGGACGACCAGATTGTCACGCTGCTGGCCGAGCGCGGCGCCTACGTGGCGCAAGCCGCTCGCTTCAAGAAAGACCACGACGCGGTAAAAGCACCCGCCAGAGTCGAACAGGTCATCGCCAAGGTTCGGGCATTGGCCGAAGCCGCAGGTGCGAATCCCGAAGTCACCGAACAGGTTTACCGCGCCATGATCGCCGCGTTCATCGAGCAGGAACTGTCGGAACATGCTCGCCTGGCCGCGACCTCGACAGATTAATCACAGCCCTTTCACAAACGCCTGACGAATCGACTTCTAGACTTGCTATATAGGCCGTCGAACGGCCGGGAGTCTGAGATGTGGCGTTGCGTGGGTGTGGTGGCATTGTTGCTGTTGTGCGCGGGTTGCCAGTCGACCCACGAAGATCTGATCGCCAAGGGTTACCCGCCGGCCTTCGCCGATGGTTTCGATGACGGTTGTGTCAGTGGTCGTCAGGCTGCCGGGGCGATGACCGGTGAATTTCGCAAAAACGTGCCGCGCTATCTCAAGGACAAGCAGTACGCCGAGGGTTGGGGCGATGGCTTCCGCCAGTGCCAGGCGATGCTGGAAAACCGCGATCGTGATGACTACCGCAGCCGTCATTGGGATGATCGCGAACGAGCCTGGCAACAGCAAAAAGACCAGGACGCCGCCCGAGCTTTTCGCTCGCCATAAGTCGCTGGCAGACATTCGTCGAAACTTAATCCCTGCGAGCATGGCCCAAACCCTATAACGGGAGAAAACCATGAGCCGTGCTTTCGTCAATGAAGATAACGCCGCCGCGCAAGCCGACCAGCCAGTGGAACGGCAAGTCAGCGCGCAGCCCAACTACGTCACCCCCGCCGGGCTCGCCCAGCTACAAACGAAACTCGCCGAGGTGCAGAACCTTCTGAATGAGCAAAGCGCGAAAGGTGAACTGGCGGACAAGCAGCGCCAGGCTGATCTGGAGCGGGACTGGCGGTATTTCAATCAACGACTGCAAAGCGCTCAATTGGTCGTCCCAGCCTCCTCGACCAACAAAGTGCAGATTGGGGCTTGGGTGACGTTTGCCGATGAGCAGGGCAATGAGCAGCGTGTGCAGTTAGTGGGCGAGGATCAGGCAGATGCCGCCAGCGGACTGATCAATTGGGGTTCGCCGTTGGGGCGGGCGTTGTTGGGCGCGCAGGTTGGGGATGAAGTGCTGTGGAAGCGGCCGGCGGGGGATTTGCTGATTGAGGTTTTGAGCATAGAGATCGGGTGAGTTTGAGGGCCCCTTCGCGAGCAAGCCCGCTCCCACAATTGATCTTCAGTGGACTGCAGATTTGTAACCAATACAAATCCCCTGTGGGAGCGGGCTTGCTCGCGAAGGCCGCACCGCGGTTTATCTGAATCCCCATAAAAAAACGGAGCCCCTGAAGGCTCCGTTTTTTATGCAACCAACCCGATATCAGGCCAGTTTCTTGTGCCGTACACGGTGCGGCTGGGCAGCCGCTTCGCCGAGACGCTTTTTACGATCAGCTTCGTACTCGGTGTAGTTACCTTCAAAGAAGATCGCTTGCGAGTCGTCTTCGTACGCCAGGATGTGGGTCGCGACGCGGTCAAGGAACCACCGATCGTGAGAGATCACAATGGCGGCGCCCGGGAAGTCCAGCAGGGCTTCTTCCAGGGAACGCAGGGTTTCAACGTCGAGGTCGTTGGACGGTTCGTCGAGCAGCAGGACGTTGCCACCCTCCTTCAGGGTCAGGGCCAGGTGCAAGCGACCGCGCTCACCACCGGACAGGTCCTTGACGAACTTCTGCTGATCGCCGCCCTTGAAGTTGAAGCGACCGACGTAGGTACGCGACGGGATCTCGTAGTTGCCGATGCGGATCTGATCGGAACCGTCGGAGATTTGCTGGAATACAGTCTTGCTGCCGTCCAGGTCTTCGCGGCTCTGATCGACGCACGCCAGTTGCACGGTTTCGCCGACTTCGATGCTGCCCGAGTCCGGTTGTTCCTTGCCCATCAGCATGCGGAACAGCGTGGATTTACCCGCACCGTTACCGCCGATCACGCCAACGATGGCGCCTTTAGGCATGGAGAACGACAGGTTGTCGATCAACACGCGATCGCCGTAGCCCTTGGTGACGTTCTTGAATTCGATGACCTTGTCACCCAGGCGCGGACCGGCCGGGATGTAGATCTCGTTGGTTTCGCTGCGCTTCTGGAATTCCTGCGATTGCATTTCTTCGAAGCGTTGCAGACGAGCCTTGGATTTGGACTGGCGGGCCTTCGCGCCTTTGCGCACCCACTCCAGTTCTTCCTTCATGGCTTTTTCATGGGCCGACTGCTGCTTGGATTCGGCAGCCAGACGATCGGACTTGGCTTCAAGCCAACCCGAATAGTTGCCCTCGTACGGGATACCGGCGCCGCGGTCGAGTTCGAGAATCCAGCCAGCGACGTTGTCCAGGAAGTAACGGTCGTGCGTGATCGCAACCACGGTACCCGGGAAGTCGTGCAGGAAGTGCTCCAGCCAGGCGACGGAATCGGCGTCCAGGTGGTTGGTTGGTTCGTCGAGCAGCAGCATGTCGGGGGCGGACAGCAGCAGGCGGCACAGGGCCACACGACGCTTTTCACCACCGGACAGGAATTCGACCTTGGCGTCCCACGCCGGCAGACGCAGCGCATCGGCGGCGACTTCCAGTTGGCGATCCAGGTTATGACCGTCGCTGGCTTGCAGGATGGCTTCGAGCTTGGCTTGTTCTGCAGCCAGTTTGTCGAAGTCGGCATCTTCCTCAGCGTAAGCCGCGTAGACCTCGTCCAGGCGCGCCTGGGCGTTCTTGATCACGCTGACCGCTTCCTCGACCACTTCACGCACGGTCTTGGTCGGGTCCAGGATCGGTTCCTGCGGCAGGTAGCCGATGTTCAGCTCCGGCATCGGACGGGCTTCGCCCTCGAACTCGGTGTCAACGCCAGCCATGATTTTCAGCAGCGTGGACTTACCCGAACCGTTGAGGCCGAGTACGCCGATCTTGGCGCCGGGGAAGAAGGACAGCGAAATGTTTTTCAGGATTTCCCGCTTCGGCGGAACAACTTTGCCCAGCCGATGCATGGTGAAGACGTATTGAGCCATGGAGAACCTTGGGTCAGTGACAGATGAATGATTGGAGCGCAGGCGATGCCCGGCCAGGCTGTGCGCGTCGTCGCTTGATAAGCATCAATGCGTGCGCGCTGAAAAAACCTGAGTCTAGGAGCTGGAACGCTCCCGCGTAACCGGCAAAGCTACCTGAATGACCGATGGCAGTCCAGCCGGGAGGGACTGGCACTTAGCCACAACTCAAGGCATGCTAGCCGCCCTCCGGGCGTCCGGCTTATAGTGCACGTCGCGCCAGTCCAGCCAAACCGCAGGATTTCAGTTTGTCTAATGTCACGCCGCCTCTTTCCAACCGTGCACCGGCTGCCGCGCTCGGCTCCCCCCTGCGCGGAACATTAAAGGGCGCACTGGCGACACTCGTACTGTTGCTGCTCGCGCTGCTGTTTTGGCAACTGCTGGATCAACTGAGCGAAACCCAGAAAAACCAGCGCCAGTACACCATCGACTACACCGCCGACCTGGCCTCCCAAGTCAGCCTGAACATGGCGCTCAACGCGCAAATCGCCCTTAACCTGCTACCGATCGTCGAGCAACCGCAATCAGCCGACGAACAGCAGGCGCTGCTGCGCAAATTGCAGCAGTCGTTGCCCGACCTGCTCAGCCTGGCGTTATTGAGCCCTTCCGGCAAAATCCTCAGCGACAGCGCCGCCGACAGCCAGGACGCAGACTACCTCAGCGATCTGGTACGCCGCAGCCGTTCGCAAGCCCACTATTTCAGCAACGCCGACGATGGCTCCGTGGTGCACTTACTACTGCATCAAGCCAGCGGTAGCAGTCGTGGTTATTGGGCTTTGCGCCTGACCCCGACGTTTTTCTCCTCACTGACCAAACAGGCTGAAGCCGGCATTCGCCCGTTGTGGCTGGTGGAAAACCGCATCAATCATCAAATCATCAGCCGCGATGAAGCCCTACCCGCCACTCGGCAAGGCACGCTGAGCGATGATGACCTGGCCAACAGCGTGCTGACCGTGCCGCTGAGCAGCAGCGACTGGCAGTTGCGCGGGCTGTTCGACCGCGAGCAGGTACTCGAACAACTGCTGCCGGCGTTTATCGGCAAATGCCTGCTGGGCCTGGCCTTCTCCCTGCTGCCGTTTATTGCGCTGTTGAGCATGCGCCGACGCCAGCGTCAGTTACATGAGGGGCGCCGCCGCTATCAGGACATTTTTGAAGGCACCGGCGTTGCGCTGTGCGTGCTCGACCTGTCCGGGCTGAAAGGCTTTTTCGACAGGGCCCAGCTCAACAGCAGCGAACAGTTGAAGACCTGGCTCGAAGTCCCGGAACAACGCCTGCAACTGCTGCAGGAACTGCGCATCACCGAGGTCAACCAGGTCGCCCTGCAACTGCTCAACGTCAACTCTTGCGAGCAGGCCTGGAAGCTGCTGATCGACGGCAGCCCGCTGGACTGCACCGCCATCGGCAACCAGATGCTGGAAGCCATGCTCAACCAGCAGAAACAACTCGAACTGGAAATCAAACTCCAGGACACCAACGGCCGCGACCAGCACCTGTGGCTGGTGCTGCGCTTGCCCGAAGAGCAACACGACTACAAAGCGGTGATCCTGAGCATCAACGACATCACCAGCCGCAAGCTCATCGAGCTGTCGCTGCTGGAGCGTGAAGGCTTCTGGTCTGACGTGGTGCGCACCGTGCCGGATCACCTGTATGTGCAGGACGTGATCAGCCAGCGGATGATTTTCAGCAACCACCATTTGGGCCAGACCCTGGGCTACAACCGCACCGAACTGCACCAGATGGGCGAGTACTTCTGGGAAATCCTGCTGCACCCCGAAGACGCCGACTATTACCACCGTTCACGCCAGACCCAACGTCAGGCCGGCTACTCGCAATTGCTGCAATGCCAGTTGCGCTTCCGTCATCGCGATGGCAACTGGCGGCGGTTCGACATTCGCGAACAGGCCCTGGCGCGGGACAAACACGACCAGGTCACACGCATCATCGGCGTAGCCAAGGACATCACCGAACAGATCGAAGCCAGCGAATCCCTGCGTGACAGCGAACAGCGCTACCGCATGCTCGCCGAAAGCATCAGCGACGTGATTTTCTCCACCGATAACAAGCTGTCGCTCAATTACGTCAGCCCGTCGGTGCAAGCTGTGTTGGGCTATGACGTCGACTGGATTTTCCAGAACGGCTGGCAATCGACCATCGCCAACCCGCAACAACTGACCGGCATCTACAGCTTGATGGACCGGGTCAGCAAAGCCCTGGATAAACCCGATCAACTGACCTTGTTGCGCAGTCAGGTGAAAACCCAGTTGTTCCTGTTCGACTGCCTGCGGGCCGACGGGCGCAAGATCCCGATCGAGCTGCGGCTGGTGCTGGTCTGGGACGAACACGGCGCCTTCGAAGGCGTGCTCGGGGTCGGTCGCGACATCAGCCAGCAACGCCGCGCCGAGAAAGACCTGCGCATGGCGGCCACGGTATTCGAGCATTCGACCTCGGCGATCCTGATCACCGACCCGGCCGGCTACATCGTCCAGGCCAACGAAGCGTTCAGTCGTGTCAGTGGTTATGCAGTGTCGCAGGTGCTCGACCAGTTGCCGAACATGCTCACCGTCGACGAGCAACAGGAAGCCCATCTGCGTTATGTGCTCAAGCAACTGCATCAGCACAGCACCTGGGAAGGCGAAGTCTGGCTCAAGCGCCGCAATGGCGAGCATTACCCGGCGTGGGTCGGCATCACGGCGGTGCTCGACGACGAAGGCGACCTCGCCAGTTACGTGTGCTTCTTCAGCGACATCAGCGAGCGCAAGGCCAGTGAACAGCGGATTCATCGCCTGGCTTATTACGACGCCCTGACCCATCTGCCTAACCGCACGCTGTTCCAGGATCGTTTGCACACCGCACTGCAATCGGCCGAGCGGCAGAAGTCCTGGGTGGTGCTGATGTTCCTCGACCTGGACCGTTTCAAACCGATCAACGACTCACTGGGCCACGCCGCCGGCGACCGCATGCTCAAGGAAATGGCTACGCGCCTGCTCGGTTGCGTCGACGATGACGACACCGTGGCGCGCATGGGCGGTGATGAATTCACCTTGCTCCTGCAACCACGGATCAACCGTGAAGTGGCGTTGAACCGGGCGATTCACGTGGCCGAACAGATTCTCGCCAGCCTGGTGAAACCGTTTGTGCTGGAAGGTCGCGAGTTCTTTGTCACGGCGAGTATCGGCATCGCCCTGAGCCCGCAGGACGGCAACGAACTCAGCCAGTTGATGAAAAACGCCGACACCGCGATGTACCACGCCAAGGAGCGCGGCAAAAACAACTTCCAGTTCTATCAGGCCGACATGAACGCCAGCGCTCTGGAGCGTCTGGAGCTTGAAAGCGACTTGCGCCACGCCCTGGAGCAAAACGAATTCGTGCTGTATTACCAGCCGCAATTCAGCGGCGACGGCAAGCGCCTGACCGGCGCCGAAGCCCTGCTGCGCTGGCGTCATCCGCGTCGTGGGCTGGTACCGCCGGGGGATTTCATTCCGGTGCTGGAAGAGCTCGGCCTGGTGGTGGATGTCGGCGACTGGGTCATCAGCGAAGCCTGCCGTCAGCTCAAGACCTGGCATCAGGCCAAGGTGCGGGTGCCGAAGGTTTCGGTGAACATCTCGGCGCGGCAATTCTCCGATGGCCAGCTCGGCACGCGCATCGCCACCATCCTCAAGGAAACCGGCCTGCCACCCGCGTGCCTGGAGCTGGAACTGACCGAAAGTATCCTGATGCGCGAAGTCAGTGAGGCGATGCAGATTCTCGCCGGGTTGAAAAACCTGGGGCTGAGCATCGCGGTTGACGACTTTGGCACTGGCTATTCATCGCTCAACTACCTCAAGCAGTTCCCGATCGATGTGCTGAAAATCGACCGCACGTTCGTCGACGGCCTGCCGTCGGGCGAGCAGGATGCGCAGATTGCCCGGGCCATCATCGCGATGGCCCACAGCCTGAACCTGGCGGTAATCGCCGAGGGCGTGGAAACCCATGAACAACTCGACTTCCTGCGTGAGCATGGGTGTGACGAGGTTCAGGGGTATCTGTTCGGCCGGCCGATGCCGGCGAGCCGGTTTGAAGCGCAGTTCAGCAATGATGCGCTGTTCATGTTTGATTGAGATTTGTAGCGCAGCGGGTGGCCCCTTCGCGGGCAAGCCTCGCTCCTACAGGTTTTGCGCCCTTGTAGGAGCGAGGCTTGCCCGCGAATAGGCCCGCCCATGCACCACACATCCGGTCATGAAGCCCACTTGTCTGCGACATGATGTCCTTTCATATGCCATCTAAAACCCATTGGGTTAGAATGCCCCCCTTTTCTGCCCCGATCCTTGAGGACCGCCATGTTCAGCCGTGATTTGACTATTGCCAAGTACGACGCCGATCTCTTTGCCGCCATGGAGCAAGAAGCTCAGCGCCAGGAAGAACACATTGAGCTGATCGCTTCGGAAAACTACACCAGCCCTGCGGTGATGGAAGCTCAAGGCTCGGTACTGACCAACAAGTACGCCGAAGGCTACCCGGGCAAGCGCTACTACGGTGGTTGCGAGTTCGTCGACGTGGTTGAGCAACTGGCCATCGACCGCGCCAAAGAACTGTTCGGCGCCGATTACGCCAACGTTCAGCCGCACGCCGGTTCCCAAGCCAACAGCGCCGTTTACCTGGCCCTGCTGCAAGCTGGCGACACCATTCTGGGCATGAGCCTGGCCCACGGCGGTCACCTGACCCACGGCGCCAGCGTTTCGTCGTCCGGCAAGCTGTACAACGCCGTTCAATACGGTATCGATGCCAACGGCCTGATCGACTACGACGAAGTCGAGCGTCTGGCGGTTGAGCACAAGCCAAAAATGATCGTGGCCGGTTTCTCTGCCTACTCGCAGATCCTCGACTTCCCGCGTTTCCGCGAAATCGCTGACAAGGTTGGCGCCTACCTGTTCGTCGACATGGCCCACGTGGCCGGTCTGGTCGCCGCTGGCGTCTACCCGAACCCGGTGCCTTTCGCTGACGTCGTGACCACCACCACGCACAAGACCCTGCGCGGTCCACGTGGCGGCCTGATCCTGGCTCGCGCCAACGCCGACATCGAGAAGAAACTGAACTCCGCCGTATTCCCGGGCGCCCAGGGTGGCCCACTGGAGCACGTGATCGCCGCCAAAGCGATCTGCTTCAAGGAAGCGCTGCAGCCTGAGTTCAAGACCTACCAGCAACAAGTGGTGAAGAACGCCAAGGCCATGGCCGGTGTATTCATCGAGCGCGGTTTCGACGTGGTTTCCGGCGGTACTGAAAACCACCTGTTCCTGCTGTCGCTGATCAAGCAGGAAATCTCCGGTAAAGACGCCGACGCCGCTCTGGGCAAGGCTTTCATCACCGTGAACAAGAACTCCGTGCCAAACGACCCACGCTCCCCGTTCGTGACCTCCGGTCTGCGTTTCGGTACCCCAGCCGTGACCACTCGTGGCTTCAAGGAAGCCGAGTGCAAAGAGCTGGCCGGCTGGATCTGCGACATCCTGGCTGACCTGAACAACGAAGCGGTGATCGACGCCGTTCGTGAGAAGGTCAAAGCCATCTGCAAGAAGCTGCCGGTATACGGCGCTTAATTGCACCGCTAAATCGCAGCGATAAAAAAACCGGTCAGTGATGGCCGGTTTTTTTTCGCCTGTTAGAAAGATCAAAAGATCGCAGCCTTCGGCAGCTCCAGGAAACGCATTCCAATGTAGGAGCTGCCGAAGGCTGCGATCTTTTGATTTTTAATAAATTGGCGCCACCGGTCAGACCGGTCATGCCAATTTTGATCTTTTCACTTGTCATCGGGAAAAAACCGAGCGTAGACTGCGCCTGCACTGGACATACCGGTAAGACCACAATAATTAAGTCCTGAATCTGATGCGTTCAAGCGCACGGCAGCCAGGACACCGACCAGGATTCCTCCCATGCTCAGATGGTGCTCGCGTTCAATCTTCCTCCAAGTGGTTCTCGGACTGGTGCTCGGCATCGTCTGCGGGCTGACCCTTCCCGAATACTCCGCACAGCTCAAACCCTTGGGCGATGGTTTCATCAAACTGATCAAGATGCTCATTGGCCTCATCGTGTTCTGCGTAGTGGTCAGCGGCATCAGTGGTGCTGGCGACTTGAAGAAGGTCGGGCGCATCGGCCTCAAGTCGGTGATCTACTTCGAAGTGCTGACCACCATCGCCCTGGTGATCGGCCTGGTGTTCGCCTTCAGCACTGGCATCGGCAGCGGCGCGAACATTCATCTGGACCAGTTGGCCAAAGCCGACATGGGTGATCTGGCCCAACGCGGCCAGCAGATGCACACCACCACGCAGTTCCTGATGGACCTGATCCCGACCTCGGTGATCGGTGCTTTCGCGGACAACAACATCCTGCAAGTGCTGCTGTTTTCGGTGTTGTTCGGCAGCGCGTTGAATCTGGTGGGTGAAGCAGCCTCGGGGATTTCCCGGCTGATCAACGAACTCAGCCACGTGATCTTCCGCATCATGGGCATGATCGTGCGCCTGGCGCCGATCGGCGTGTTCGGCGCCATCGCCTTCACAACCAGCAAATATGGCCTGGACTCCCTGCAACACCTGGGCAGCCTGGTCGGCTTGTTCTACCTGACCTGCGCCGCATTCGTGTCGCTGATTCTCGGCCTGGTGATGCGCCTGTCTGGTCTGCGGATGTGGCCGCTGCTCAAATACCTGCGTGAAGAGCTGTTGATTGTCATGGGCACCGCGTCTTCCGACGCCGTGCTGCCACAGATCATGCGCAAGCTTGAGCACCTGGGCATCGGCAGCTCGACAGTCGGATTGGTGATTCCAACCGGCTACTCGTTCAACCTCGACGGTTTCTCGATCTACCTGACTTTGGCCATCGTCTTCATCGCCAATGCCACCGGTACACCGCTGGCCATAACCGACCTGCTGACGATTCTGCTGGTGTCGCTGATCACCTCCAAAGGTGCCCACGGCATCCCCGGTTCGGCGCTGGTGATTCTGGCGGCAACGCTGACCGCGATCCCGGCGATTCCGGTGGTCGGCCTGGTGCTGGTGCTGGCGGTGGACTGGTTCATGGGCATCGGCCGGGCGCTGACCAACCTGATCGGCAACTGTGTCGCTACGGTGGCCATTGCCCGCTGGGAAAAAGACATCGACATCCAGCGCGCAAACAAGGTGCTTTCCGGGCAGCAGGGTTATACCTTCCAGCCGAGAAAACCTGTAGCCGGGGCGCATCAACAAGACTTCTAACTCCACAACACCTGTAGGAGCTGCCGAAGGCTGCGATCTTTTGATCTGGCCTCTCGGCGCTCAACCACCCGTCATCGATGCTCATGGAGCGAACAGTGATTACCACCTCAACGGTCGTCAATTCAGTCGTAGAAAAACTTCGGGCCGCGCTGGCCCGTGGTCAGTGGCGCTCCGGCGACATGCTGCCGGGCCAGCGTGAACTGGCCGAACAACTGGGCATCAGCCGCCCGAGCCTGCGCGAAGCGGTGATCGTGCTGGAAACCCTCGGGCTGGTGCGCTCGATGCCGGGCAAAGGCGTGGTGGTGCTGGAGGCCAACCTCAGCGACAGCCAACACCACGACAGCGCAGTCGCCGGCGCGAGCCTGGAAGACGTGCTGCAACTGCGCTACACCCTGGAGCCGTTCATTGTCGGCCTGGTGGCGCAATCCATCAGCAGCAAGGAAGTCGGGCAACTGCGCCTGACCCTGATGGACATGCGCGAAGCCCTGGAAGCCAACGACGCCGAAGCCGGGGTCAACGCCTACATCGCGTTCCACGAAGAGCTGTTCACCCTGACCTCGAACCCGATCTTCCAGAGCGTGGTGCAACAGACCAGCAACGCCCTCAAGCAAAGCGCCGAAGTACTGCGCAATTCGCCGGAGCATCTGGCTGAACGCCTGGAGGAGAACGAAGCCGTGGTGCGCGCCATCCGCAGCAAGAACAGCGCCCAGGCCAGCGCCGAAATGCGTCGGCACATCCTGCGCGAAGGACAGCGCATGGGCATCGAACTGAACATTCCGGACGACAACCTCGGCAGTTGAAACCATCCGAACTGGAGACAGGCCATGAACAGCTTCGCCTCACCGCAAACACTGACTGCCCTGCCCTTCCCCCGGCGGGCGGATGATCTCTACTCGCGGATCTTCGATGCGATTCTCGAACAGCGCATCGATGCGGCCAGTCGCTTTACCGAAGAAAGCCTGGCGCAGATGTTCAGTGCTCGACGCAGTGACGTTCGCGGCGTACTGACACAACTGTCCCATCAGCAGATCATCGTCCTTCGCACCAATCATCGCCCCCGCGTCGCGTCGCTTGATCACGAGCAAACCCGGCAGATGCTGCATGCCCGGCGGCTAACTGAGATCACGCTGGTGCGACTGGCCTGTCAGCAACCCCGTCCACAGGACCTGAAATCGTTGCGGGCCTTGATCGACAGCGAGCGCCACTGCACCGCACGCGGTCCGGCGATTCGGTTATCCGGGGAGTTTCATTTGCGCTTGGCAGAAATGGCCGGCAATGCACCGTTGGCGCATTTTCTCTGCAGTCTGGTGCCGCTGACGTCGCTGGCGATTGCGCAGTTTGATGCGCAGGCGCAAGACTATTGCGTGTGGCAGGTGCATCTGGGGATTCTGGAGGCTGTGGAGCGCAGGGATGCCGTTGCGGCGGTGACCTTGCTGAGCCGGCATCTGGATTATCTGGAGGGGATGTTGCTGAGCCCTGGACCATCGATCAGCCGAAATTGTGTTGCTGGTTAGATTGCCTTCGCGAGCAAGCCCGCTCCCACATTTGGAATGCATTCCCCTGTGGGAGCGGGCTTGCTCGCGAAGAGGCCATCACAGCCACCACCCCTATATCAGATGGCAGCCACCCGCTCAAACCCCGCACGAATCTTCTCTTCCGGCAGATCATCGGCAATAAACACGATCACGCTTTCCCGCGCCTCGCCCTCTGCCCATTCGGTGTCCCAATCGAAGCCGTACAGCTTCAATACGCCTTGAAACACCATGCGCCGCGGCTCACCAACAATGTTCAGCACACCTTTGTAGCGCAGCAGTTGCTTGCCATGGTCTTCCAGCAGTTCGTTCATAAACTCGCTGAGCTTGTCGAGATCCAGCGGCTTGTCGGTGCGCAGCACCAGACTGGAGATGCGGTCGATGGACGGTGCTTTGCTCACGGGTCGCAAACTCACGCCACCACCAAGGTCCGCGTTGAGGTTGAAACCGCGCACATCGAGCAATTCGGCCAGGTTGATCTTGCCGTGCTCAACAATCCGAATCGGCGCCCGACGGTTGATGCGCGTCAGCCGTTCGCTGAGGGCAGTGAAGGTTGGCTCGTCTACCAGATCCCGTTTGCTCACCAGCAAGCGGTCGGCAAAACCGATCTGCGCCTGGGCGATGGTCTGGATCAGGTGCGTCTCGGCGTGGGCGGCGTCCACCAAAGTGATGATGCCGTCGAGAATGTAACGCTCGCGCAGTTCTTCATCGATGAAGAAGGTTTGCGCCACCGGTGCCGGGTCGGCCAGGCCGGTGCACTCGATCACCAGGCGGTCGAAGGCGATTTCACCGCTGTCCAGGCGTTCGAGCAGCAGGTACAGGGCTTTGGTGAGGTCAGTGTGAATGGTGCAGCAGACGCAGCCGTTGGACAGCGTCATCACTTGCACCGGCTCGTCGCCCAACAGCTGGGTGTCGATACCGGCGTCGCTGAATTCGTTTTCGATCACGGCGATTTTCAGGCCGTGCTCGGCTTTGAGCAGGTGGCGCAACAGCGTGGTTTTACCCGCGCCAAGAAAGCCGCTGAGGATCGTTACCGGGATGGGAGAGGACAACTGGAATCTCCTGTTCACAAAATTGAAAAACAACACAAAACAAAACAAATGTGGGAGCGGGCTTGCTCGCGAATGCGCTGTATCAGTCGATAAAAAAGCTGACTGACACGACGCCTTCGCGAGCAAGCCCGCTCCCACAGGGGACTGCGTCAACCTGAAGTCAGGTTAACAACACTTCGGCCCACCCTTGCCACCGTAACGCGCTTCCTGACGTTCCCGGAAGAACATCTCGTAGCTCATCACCGGTTTGTCCGGGTGTTTGGTTTGCATATGCTCGACGTAGTTGTCGTAGTCGGGCATGCCGACCATCAGGCGCGCGGCCTGACCGAGGTATTTACCGAGGCGACTCAGGTCATTGAACATCTTTGCAATCCTCAGTTACGCGTCCGGTACAGCCTGGAAGGGTGCTTCTTTATCCGTACGTTCTTTGGTGCCCCAGGCCGAGATACCGACCTTGAGCGCATAGAACAGGATGCTGAACACCACAAACAGGAACAGCGCGGTCAGCGTTGCGTTGGTGTAGGCGTTGAAGATCACGTGCTGCATCTGCGTAATGTCCTTGGCCGGGGCGAGAATCTGGCCGTTGGCCAGGGCATCGCTGTATTTTTTCGCCAGCGACAGGAAGCCGATCGCCGGATTCGCGTCGAACAGCTTGATGAAGCCCGCGGTGGTGGTGCAGATCAGCAACCATGCGGCCGGCAACAAGGTGACCCAAATGTAGCGTTGGCGTTTCATTTTAATCAGCACGACCGTGGCAAGCATCAGCGCGATGCCGGCGAGCATCTGGTTGGAGATGCCGAACAGCGGCCACAAGGTGTTGATCCCGCCTAACGGGTCGATCACGCCTTGGTACAGCAACCATCCCCACATCGCCACACAACCGGCGGTGGCGATCAGGTTGGCGGTCCACGACTCGGTGCGTCTCAGAGCCGGCACGAAGGAGCCGAGCAAATCCTGAAGCATGAAGCGTCCGGCACGGGTGCCAGCGTCAACCGCCGTCAGGATAAACAGCGCTTCGAACAGGATCGCGAAGTGATACCAGAACGCCATGGTGTTTTCACCCGGCAGCACGCTGTGCAGGATTTGCGCGATACCGACCGCCAGGGTCGGTGCACCGCCAGCGCGGGCGAGGATGGTGGTTTCACCAATGTCGTGAGCCACCGCTTGCAGCGCTTCCGGGGTAATTGCAAAACCCCAACTGCTGACGGTTTGCGCCACGGCCATCACGTCACCACCGACCACGGCGGCCGGGCTGTTCATGGCGAAGTACACACCCGGTTCGATCACCGAAGCAGCGACCATCGCCATGATGGCGACGAAGGATTCCATCAGCATCGCGCCGTAGCCGATGTAACGGGAATTGACTTCGTTATCCAGCAGCTTCGGCGTGGTGCCGGAAGAGATCAGTGCGTGGAAACCCGACACCGCACCGCACGCGATGGTGATGAACAGGAACGGGAACAGACCGCCCTTCCACACCGGCCCGGTGCCGTCGATGAACTGGGTCAATGCCGGCATTTTCAGCTCGGGCATGGTGACCAGAATCCCGATCGCCAAGGCGATGATGGTGCCGATTTTCAGGAACGTGGACAGATAGTCACGCGGCGCCAGGATCAGCCACACCGGTAACGAGGCGGCCACGAAACCGTAACCGACCAGCATCCACGTAATCTGCACGCCAGTGAAGCTGAACGCTTTGGCCCAGACCGGATCGGCAGCAATCTGCCCGCCCAGCCAGATCGAGCCCAGCAGCAGAAGCACGCCAACCACGGAGATTTCACCAATGCGACCCGGGCGGATGTAGCGCATGTAAATGCCCATGAACATCGCGATCGGGATAGTCGCCATCACCGTGAAAATGCCCCACGGGCTCTCGGCCAGGGCTTTCACCACGATCAGCGCCAGCACCGCGAGGATGATGATCATGATCAGGAAGCAGCCAAACAGCGCGATGGTCCCGGGGATGCGGCCCATCTCTTCCCGGACCATGTCGCCCAGGGAACGGCCGTTACGGCGGGTGGACATGAACAGGACCATAAAGTCCTGCACCGCACCGGCGAGCACCACGCCGGCGATCAGCCACAGCGTGCCGGGCAGGTAACCCATCTGCGCCGCCAGTACCGGACCGACCAATGGCCCCGCGCCAGCAATGGCAGCGAAGTGGTGACCGAAGAGGATATGTTTGTTGGTGGGGACGTAGTCCAGACCATCATTGTTGAGCACGGCGGGGGTGGCCCGGCGCGGATCGAGTTGCATCACATTGTTTGCGATGAACAGACTGTAGTAACGATAGGCAACCAGATAAATGGCCACGGCAGCGACCACAATCCACAAGGCGTTGATCGCCTCGCCTCGACGCAATGCCACTACGCCAAGGGCGCACGCTCCTACGATTGCCAGCAGCAGCCAGGGTAGATGGCGTAGCAGGCTATTATTATTTTTCATTTTTTTATTCCAGCCAGGGTGGACAAGAAAGACAGCCACCTCGAGTTTAGCGCTACTGGCGACAAAGACCATAGTCCGACATTGGTCGAGCGCCATCACTGTGCTGGCAGCTTTTGGCGATGCGGGTCTATAGTCAGCGAACCTTTACGAGGATTGCGCCATGAGCGAGCACCCTGCCGATCGCCGCCGCTTCAAACGTATCGCGTTCGATGCCCGAACCGAGCTGAGCCAGGGGGAATTCACCTGGCCGGTGAAGCTGATTGACCTATCACTCAAGGGGCTGCTGATCGAGAAGCCCGAGCCGTGGCTGGGTAACCGGGACTGGCATTTTCTGGTCGATATTCATCTGAACGAGGATGTCGAGATCAAGATGGATGTGATGTTGACCCACGATGACCATGGCCAGCTCGGGTTCGTCTGCAAACACATCAGCCTGGAATCCATCGAACGCCTGCGGCGGTTGATCGAGTTCAACCTGGGCGATCCAGAGGAACTGGAGCGCGAATTGGGTGCGCTGATCGAAGTCTAGAAGACTGGCGCCATACCAAATGTGGGAGCGAGCTTTTGTGGCGAGGGAGCTTGCTCCCGCTGGACTGCGAAGCAGGCCCAAAATCTTGTGAGCGCTTCGCACTCAAGCGGGAGCAAGCTCCCTCGCCACAGCAAGCCCGCTCCCACAGGGATTGTGACCAGCCGTGAGAATTACTCGAACAACGCGTCGAGCGCCTGTTCCAGGCGGGTCACCGCAATAATCTGCAACCCCGGCGGTGCTTCTTTCGGCGCGTTGCCCTTGGGCACAATGGCGCGCTTGAAGCCGTGCTTGGCGGCTTCTTTCAGGCGTTCCTGACCGCTCGGCACCGGGCGCACTTCACCCGACAAGCCGACTTCGCCAAACACCAGCAGATCATGGGGCAGCGGCCGGTTGCGCAAGCTGGACATCACCGCCGCCATCAACGCCAGGTCGGACGCGGTTTCCAACACCTTGACCCCGCCGACCACGTTGAGGAACACGTCCTGGTCGTGGGTCGGAATCCCGCCGTGACGGTGCAGCACCGCCAGCAACATGGCCAGTCGGTTCTGATCCAGCCCCAGCGTGACCCGACGCGGATTGGCCAGATGGCTGTCATCCACCAGCGCCTGCACTTCAACCAGCATCGGACGGGTGCCTTCCCACGTCGCCATGACCACACTGCCCGGGACTTCTTCCTGGGCACGCGTGAGAAAAATCGCCGAAGGATTGGAGACTTCTTTCAGCCCCTTGTCCGTCATGCCGAACACGCCGAGTTCGTTCACCGCGCCAAAACGGTTTTTCACCGCCCGCAGCAGCCGCAAACGCCCATCGGATTCGCCTTCGAAATACAGCACGGTATCAACCATGTGTTCCAAAACACGTGGCCCCGCCAATGCGCCTTCCTTGGTCACGTGGCCGACCAGGAAAATCGCCGTGCCGCTCTGCTTGGCATAGCGCACCAGCAACGCCGCACTTTCGCGCACCTGAGAAACGCCGCCGGGTGCCGATTGCAGTTGTTCGGTGAAAATCGTCTGGATCGAGTCGATCACCATGACCTTGGGCTTTTCTTGCCGGGCGGTGGCGATGATGGTTTCGATGCAGGTTTCAGTCATCACCCGCAGCTTGTCCTGAGGCAAACCGAGACGACGGGCGCGCATGGCCACTTGTTGTTGGGACTCTTCACCGGTGACGTACAGCGCCGGCATGCTCTTGGCGAGGTTGCACAAGGTTTGCAACAAAATGGTCGATTTGCCGATGCCGGGATCACCGCCGATCAACACTACCGAGCCATCCACAAGACCGCCGCCGAGCACGCGGTCGAGTTCGCTGGAGGCCGTGGAAAAACGCGGAATCTCCTCGACGCTGACTTCCGCCAGGGTGCGGATTTGCGCCTGCTGGCCGGTCCAGCCGGTGCGACCGCTAGGCGCCGCAGCCCCGCCGCTCTCGACCATGGTTTCGGTCAGCGTGTTCCAGGCCCCGCACTCGCCGCACTGGCCAGCCCACTTGGGGAAGGTTGAGCCGCACTCGGTGCAGCCGTACATGCGCTTGGCCTTGGCCATCTGAACTCCCGGCAAAAACCGCGATGATAGCGCAGCCGGACGGGATCAGCGCGGCGGCGCGTTGCGGATTTCACCGCTGGCCAGACGCGCGGCGCTATTGCCCAGCGGATCCTCGGCATTCAGGTCGGCGCCCTTGGCCTTGAGTGCATCCAGCAACTCGACACGGTTGAACAGCCCGGCGTACATCGCCGCCGTTTGCCCGGCGCCATTACGCTGATCGGGACTGCAATTGGCGGCTAGCAGGGTCCGGGCAATCTGCACTTCGCCTTTGAAGATGGCCCCCATCAGCGCCGTGTTGCCACGCTGATCCTGAGCGCAGGCATCGGCGCCGGCGGCGAGCAAACGGTCAACGGCAGCACTCTGGCCGTGATAGGCCGCCAGAATCAGCGCGGTGTAACCCTTGTTGTCACGGGTATCGAGGGAGTAGCCAGCCTCGATAAAGGTCTCGAGCATCGGTACATCGCCACGACGGGCGGCATCGAAGTAATAATCCTGCAATTGGGCTTTCAACTCGACAGGATCTTTCGACACATCTGCCGTCGGTCCGGCTAATACATTGAACGACAGGGCTGCCAGAAGCAGGGAGAGATAGAAACGCATGGACAGGCTCCTCGGTCTGACGGGGCCCCGAATGAGGCCCCGCGTTTCAGGCAAACGGGATCAGTCGGCCAGTTTGGCCGCCAGCGCCTTGACCCGGGCCAGGTCACCGTTGGCGACCTTGGTCACGCCAGTGCCATATTCCGGGTCAGCCTTATAAAGGAACGACAGCATGATGTGCTTGCTCTCGTCGTCGGTGCTGGCGAGCGAGCCACCGAAGCTGTCGATCAAATCCTGGCGTTCCTTCTGGCTGAACGAGCGATACAGATCACCGGCCTGCTTGAAGTTCTGCTCACGCTGGATCTTCGCCTGCTGGGTGCTGCCCGACAGCGCCGACTGGCTGTAGCGTGCGGTTTGCGGCTCTTCACGGGGCAGCAAACGGCTCGGCTGGTAATTTACGCCGCTGCTGCTGGCGCCACTGTTCATCGCGCCATCCTGGTTACCGTTGTTTACCGCAACCTTGGGCGCATTGATCGGCAGTTGCAGAGCATTGGGCCCCAGACGATACATTTGCGTATCGGCATACGAGAACACTCGGCCCTGTAACAAACGATCTTCCGAAGGTTCAATGCCGGGAACAAGATTGGCGGGCGCCATGGCAACTTGCTCGGTCTCCTGGAACACATTGGCTGGATTACGGTTCAAGACCATTTGTCCAACTTTTCGCTCAGGAATACCCGGCCAAATCTTGGTTGCATCCAGTGGATCGAAATCAAACTTGTACAGGTCTTGCGGATTTACAACTTGAACGTATAAGTCCCACTTCGGAAAGTCGCCCTTATTTATATGAGCCACCAGATCATTAGTCATATGACTGTAGTCTTTACCTTGGACTTTTTCGACCGCCCTGGGATCGAGATTATTAATTCCTTGTAAACTTTTCCAATGAAATTTCACATAGTGAACTTCGCCCTTGGCATTAACTAATTTATAGGCGTGAACGCCATTACCGTCCATCTCCCGATAACTGGCAGGTGTTCCGGAATTGGAATACAGCTCGGTCAGGGTGCGCGTGGCTTCCGGTACATGGGAGAAGAAATCGAAACGACGGGAATCGTCGTCAAGGTTGGTGCGCGGGTCTGGTTTGAAGGCATGCACCATGTCCGGGAATTTGATCGCGTCACGGATGAAGAAGGTCGGGAAGTTGTTGCCCACCAGGTCCCAGTTGCCGTCCGCGGTGTAGAACTTGGTGGCGAAACCGCGAGGGTCGCGCAGGGTTTCCGGGGAGTGATTGCCATGCACCACCGCCGAGAAACGCACGAACACCGGTGTGCTCTGGCCGCCGGCGAACACTTTGGCTTTGGTCAGGTCGCTGAGATCGTCGGTCACGGTGAAGGTGCCATGGGCTCCGGTGCCACGGGCATGCACCACGCGTTCAGGAATGCGCTCGCGGTCGAACCGCTGGAGTTTCTGGATCAATTGCACGTCTTGCAACAGCACCGGGCCCGTGGCGCCGGCAGTTTGCGAGTTCTGGTTGTCGCCAACGGCGGCGCCGTTATCGCGGGTCAGCGTGGCGGCATTCACGGAAAAGGACAGCAGGCTGGCGGTCAAAACGCCCAGGGCGCGGCGATGGGGAAAAACCCCGAGGCCAAGGGAAGTTGTCATAGGAGTTTCCTCTGATTTTATAAAGCGCATCCAGGTGCGCTCAACAGAGGCTAGTGACCGTCAGCCCAAAATCTAAATAGAAATGCCAAACCGGGGCGATAGCCAAAAGGTGCTGGAAGGCCCGGTCTAGAGCGGGTAAACCGCGCGCGAATGATGGCCTTTTGTAAACTTTTTGCAGATGAGCAGGTCGATAGCAGGCAATCGATGTAAGCAGTTGTGTCGAGCAGGATGCGTTTTGCTGATTTACACTGCGTTCACCAACCTCATCTGTAACAAGGAAATAACCTATGGGCGTGCTTAACGAGTTCAAGGCCTTCGCGGTCAAAGGCAATGTGGTCGATATGGCCGTCGGTATCATCATCGGCGCCGCGTTCGGCAAGATCGTCTCGTCGTTCGTTGGCGACGTGGTCATGCCGCCAATCGGCCTGCTGATCGGTGGGGTGGATTTCAGTGACCTGGCCATTACGCTCAAGGCCGCCGATGGCAACATCCCGGCGGTGGTGATGGCGTACGGCAAGTTCATCCAGAGCATGATCGACTTCGTGATCGTAGCGTTCGCGATCTTCATGGGCGTCAAGGCGATCAATCGCCTGAAACGTGAAGAGGCCGTAGCACCGACCCTGCCGCCGGTGCCGACCAAGGAAGAAGAACTGCTGAGCGAGATCCGCGATCTGCTCAAGGCTCAGAACACTCAGCCTTGAGGGCGTTATAGCAATGAAAAACGGCGCCTTCGGGGCGCCGTTTTTATTACCAATAGTTTTCTACCGCCACCTGGCCGGGTCGTCGGCTCAGGCTCAGGTTCATATCGCGCAGCTTCAGCAATTTGCGGGTGTCATCGATCATCTGCGGATTCCCACAGATCATCACTCGCGAGTGCTCGGGCGTCAGTTCCAGCCCTGCAGCCCGCTCCAGCTCGCCATTTTCGATCAGGGTGGTGATCCGGCCATTCAAGACGCCGGGAACCTGCTCGCGGGTGACCGTCGGGATAAATTGCAGTTTGTGCGCATGCTCCGCCAGGTAGTCACGCTGTGCCAGGCCCGCAATCAACTCTTGATACGCGAGCTCCCGGCCTTCGCGCGCGCTGTAGACCAGGATGATGCGTTCGAATTTTTCCCACACCTCGAAATCCTGCAGGATCGACAGGAACGGTGCCACCCCGGTGCCTGTGGATAACAACCAGAGATCGCGGCCATCGACGAACCGATCCAGGGTCAGGTAGCCCGTGGCCTGTCGTTCCACCATCAGCGTATCCCCCACTTCCAGGCGACTCAGCTCGCTGGTGAACTCGCCGCCCGGTACGACGATGGAGAAGAACTCGAGAAATTCGTCATAGGGCGAAGAGACCATGGAATACGCGCGCCACACCGTGCTGCCATCAGGCTTGGTCACACCCAGGCGAGCGAACTGCCCGGCACGAAAGCGAAAGCCCGAGTCCCGGGTGGTGCGCAGGGTGAACAGGCTCGGAGTCAGTGGCTGGACGTCGAGCAGGGTCTGGCGTGTGTATTTTTCTG
This sequence comes from Pseudomonas sp. 5Vm1k, assembly GCF_056161485.1. Lineage (NCBI taxonomy): Bacteria > Pseudomonadati > Pseudomonadota > Gammaproteobacteria > Pseudomonadales > Pseudomonadaceae > Pseudomonas > Pseudomonas sp. 5Vm1k. The sequence goes on along the minus strand of NZ_JBSPCZ010000009.1, from coordinate 174,616 downwards.
CACTGGCGGTCATGGGGCACTCCATTGAACAGGTGCCCCCAGTGTCCCGCAAAGCCGTGGACTTAAACACCGGCGATTTGTAGTGGCTTTAGCAACTGCGTCTTTTTACTATTTAAATAACAATAAACTCATGATTCTGACTGATCACTAGACACATGAAACTTAACTTTTTATTCATCTAATTTTGTCTTACCCGCGTTACATGTATCAAGAATTTGTTATGCACTTCTCGCACGCCATTCATATCTAAAAAATCGGAGCGTATTTGTAGAAAATATCCTACACTCGGTCAGTGCGGGATCATTGGATCCAAAGGGCCGCCCCAGCGAAACATAAATATGGAGGACTAAAATGGAAATGTGGATGGAGTCACAATTAACGCAACTGTCCTACGCCAAAGAAATTGATATTGCCTACCAGATTTCACTTAATTTCATAAAAAATCTGGGGTATAAATTCTGTGCGTTTTCAATAACATCAAAAACAATTGGCACTCAGGACCACACCTTTAGCCGAAACAACTTTCCCCCTGGCTGGAACACCCAATACCTACAAAACAAATTCAGTGCCATAGATCCAATAGTGGCCCATTGCAACCAATCCATGTTACCGATTCTGTGGACTGAAGAGGTCTTTTCCAAAACACCTTGGCTGTGGCAAGCCTTGCAACAGGAAGGGCTTCAGCATGGTTGGTCGCAATCGATCCATGATGAGGAAAGCGGTCTGTGCAGCATTCTGAGTCTGGCTAGAAGCCATTGCCCGATTAGCGCTTATGAATTGTATGAAAATCTCGGTTTCACGGTTTTCATCAGTCGTCATCTGCACAGTCTGGTCGCCAAGACATTGCCCAAAAGCGTATCGAAACCGAGCGCACCGCATTTATCTCCCAGAGAAATCGAGGTATTGAAGCTGTCAGCCGATGGCAAGACCGCGTACGAAATCGCCAGAATCCTCAGTCTTAGCGAGCGCACTGTGAATTTCCATGTGCACCGGGCAATCGAGAAACTCGGGGTCTGCAACAAGACTGCCGCCGTAACTAAAGCAGTCAGGCATGGCGTCATTTGAAACTGTTCGATTCAAGGAAAACCTGCGGGTAATCCCATAGAAAAAAACGTACCATTTGCGATCCTTCCAGAGTGATGACGTGTGACACTTCACGACGCAGTCCACTCGGTCGTTTCTGCCCGCTACATCGCCCCTTGGCTGCGGGATACCCGTTGATTATCCAGAGCCCCCCGCCCCATGCCCTTGCTCGAAACACCTTTCGCCCAACTCGACCTGATCCGTCAGCCCGAACAGCAGAATGAACCACTGCAAGCGTTCGATGCCGCCGACGAATACCTGCTTAATCATCTGGCCGAGCAACAACCGGCGGCGGATTCTCGGGTGTTGATACTCAACGACAGTTTCGGCGCACTGGCAGCCAGCCTGGCAGGCAAGGTTCAGGTGACCAGCAGTGGCGACTCGTTCCTGGCCTTTCAAGGGCTGGAAAATAATTTGATCCGTAATGGCCAGGCGTTTGATGCGGTGCCGAGAGTGCCGGCCAGTGAAGCGCTCGTCGGGCCGTTCGACCGGGTGTTGATCCGGGTACCGAAAACCCTCGCCTTACTTGAAGAACAACTGATTCGCCTGCAAGGCCAACTGGCCCCGGGTGCCCAGGTGATTGCGGCGGCGATGGTCAAGCACCTGCCTCGTGCTGCCGGCGACTTGCTGGAGCGCTACATCGGTCCGGTACAAGCCTCGTTGGCGGTGAAGAAGGCCCGGTTGCTGATTGCCAACCCTGAACCCAAAGCCCCCATGGCCTCGCCCTACCCGTCCCGCTACCTGCTCGACGAGCCCGCGATCGAACTGCTAAACCACGCCAACGTGTTCTGCCGCGAAGGTCTGGATATCGGCACCCGGGCGTTTCTGCCGCATCTGCCGAAAAACCTCGGCGCGGCGCGGGTTGCTGACCTCGGCTGCGGCAACGGCGTGCTGGCCATCGCCAGCGCCCTGCACAACCCTGAAGCGCATTACACGCTGGTGGACGAGTCGTTCATGGCCGTGCAATCGGCCAGCGAAAACTGGCGCGCGGCGCTGGGTGAACGGGATGTAATCGTGCGGGCCGACGATGGCCTCGCCGGTCAGGAGCCACAATCCCTGGATGTGGTGCTGTGCAACCCGCCATTCCACCAGCAACAGGTAGTCGGCGACTTTCTCGCCTGGCGGATGTTCCAGCAGGCCCGCGAGGCCTTGGTGGTCGGCGGCGCGTTGTACATCGTCGGCAATCGTCACCTGGGTTATCACAGCAAGCTGGCGCGGTTGTTCCGCGGCGTCGAACAAGTGGCGGCTACACCGAAATTCGTGATTCTCAAGGCGCGCAAATAACCCGGGCAAAAAAAACCCTCCGTCAGGAGGGTTGAGGCCGTGCCACAAGGGCATCGGGATGGGAATCTCGGTGTTTCAGTGAGTGGTCAGACCCGCGGCATTCATGAACATGCGCATCAGGCTGGCCACGATAAACAGGGCCACGACACTGCCGGTCCAGATCATCGCCAGCCATCCAAGCCGCTGCCACAGCGGCTTTTTTTCGGCCTGTTCGATGTCGTGCAGGGAAGGTTTGGTGGACATGACTCAATCCTCTCTGAGGTGAATGGCGCCGGTGAGGGCGCCTTCGCGAGCAGGCTCGCTCCCACACATGGGGGGCTAGTGGTAGCCGTCTTCATGGGTAACCTTACCGCGGAACACGTAGTAGCTCCAGAAGGTGTAGCCCAGGATGAACGGGATGATAAACAGCGTGCCCACCAGCATGAAGCCCTGGCTTTGCGGCGGTGCTGCGGCGTCCCAGATCGAGATCGACGGCGGCACGATGTTCGGCCACAGGCTGATGCCCAGGCCGCTGTAGCCGAGGAAGATCAGCACCAGGGTCAGCAGGAACGGCGTGTAGTTTGCGTTGCGGGCCACGGCGCGGATCAGACCGTACATGGTCACCAGCACCAGGATCGGCACTGGCAGGAACCAGAACAGGTTCGGCAAGGTGAACCAGCGCGCCGCGATCTCGGCATGGGCCAGCGGCGTCCAGATACTGACGATACCGATCACTGCCAACACTACAAACGCCAAGGGCCGCGCCAGGTTGTGCATCTGCTCTTGCAGCTTGCCTTCGGTCTTCATGATCAGCCAGGTGCAGCCGAGCAGCGCGTAAGCCACCACCAGCGCCAAGCCGCAGAACAAGGTGAACGGTGTCAGCCAGTCCAGTGAACCACCGGCAAACTGTCGGTTAACCACCGGCAATCCATCGATAAACGCCCCCAGCGCTACACCCTGGAAGAAGGTTGCAGCCACCGAGCCACCGATGAACGCTTTGTCCCACAGATGACGTTTATCGTCCTTGGCCTTGAAGCGAAACTCGAACGCCACACCGCGGAAGATCAGCCCGATCAGCATGAAGATCAGCGGCAGGTACAGCGCCGACAACACCACCGAATAGGCCAGCGGGAAGGCGCCGAACAATGCCGCGCCGCCCAGTACCAGCCAGGTTTCGTTACCGTCCCACACCGGTGCGACGGTGTTCATCATCACGTCGCGGTCGGTCTTGCCCGGGATGAACGGAAAGAGAATCCCGATGCCCAGGTCAAAACCGTCCATAACCACGTACATCATGATGCCGAAGATGATGATCACGGCCCAGATCAGCGGAAGATCAATACCCATGACTCAAATCTCCTTGGTCAGGCTGTGGCGGTGGTCACCGTCGGTCTCATCATCGTCAGCCGCGGACAGCGGACGGGCCGGCGTGCGTTTCTGGCCAGGACCACCGTCGTTGGTTTCCTTGCCTTCGTCGATCTTCGGACCTTTACGCACCAGCCTCATCATGTAGCCCAGGCCAGCACCGAACAGCGCGAAATAGACCACGACGAACATGATCAACGTGATGCTCATCTGCATGAAGCTGTGATTGGAGGACGCATCCGCCGTACGCATCAAGCCATACACCACCCAAGGCTGACGGCCGATTTCAGTGGTGAACCAGCCCGCGAGGATCGCAATCAGACCGGACGGCCCCATCCACAACGCCAGGTACAGGAACGGTCGCGAGGTGTACAACTTGTCGCTTTTGCGCAGCCACAAGCTCCACAAACCGGTGAAGATCATCAAGAAGCCCAGGCCAACCATGACCCGGAACGACCAGAACACGATGGTCGAATTCGGCCGGTCTTCAGGCGGGAAGTCCTTGAGTGCCGGTACTTGTTTGTCCAGCGAGTGCGTGAGGATCAGGCTGCCGAGGTAAGGAATCTCGACCGCGAATTTGGTCTTTTCGGCTTTCATGTCCGGCCAGCCGAACAGGATCAGCGGGGTCGGTTCATCCCCGACGTTTTCCCAGTGACCTTCGATCGCCGCGATTTTCGCCGGCTGATGCTTGAGCGTATTGAGACCGTGGAAGTCACCGATAACTGCCTGGATGGGCGCCACGATCAACGCCATCCACATGGCCATCGAGAGCATGGTGCGGATGGCCGGGTTGTCTTTGCCGCGCAGCAAGTGCCACGCCGCCGAGGAACCGACAAAGAAAGCCGTCGCCACGAACGCCGCCGTCGCCATGTGCATCAGGCGGTAGGGGAACGACGGATTGAAGATCACCGCCAGCCAGTCCGTCGGAATGACCTGACCATTGACGATTTCGAAGCCCTGGGGGGTTTGCATCCAGCTGTTGGAGGCGAGAATCCAGAAGGTCGAGATTAGTGTGCCAATGGCCACCATCACCGTGGCAAAAAAGTGCAACTTGCGCCCGACCTTGTTCCAGCCGAACAGCATGACGCCGAGGAAACCGGCTTCGAGGAAGAATGCGGTGAGCACTTCATAGGTCAGCAGCGGCCCGGTGACGGAACCGGCGAAGTCCGAGAAGCGGCTCCAGTTGGTGCCGAACTGATAGGCCATGACCAGCCCGGAGACCACACCCATGCCGAAGTTCACGGCAAAGATCTTCGACCAGAAGTGGTACAGATCGCGGTAGGTATCGTTGTGGGTTTTGAGCCACAGGCCTTCGAGTACCGCCAGGTAACTCGCCAGGCCAATGGTGATGGCCGGGAACAGGATGTGGAACGAGATGGTGAACGCGAACTGCATCCGGGCGAGATCAAGTGCCTCCAAACCGAACATAAGTCTTCCTCTGTCAGGTAATACCGGCTGTAGGGCTTATGACCCTGCACCCACTCTGCCCCCACGGATATGGAGTGTGGCGAATTCGAATTCGTTCTTTTTTTACAAACATCACAACGTAGGGAGTCTGGCCGTTTGGCCGCCGGATCAATTCCTTGTGGGGTATTGATCTGGATCAAGCAACGTTGAAAGAGTAGTCCCATTTTTGACGATGGACGGTGTGGTCTTTTGCCGCGTGACAGGTTGCCTCATTGGTTTGGCAATCAGCAGCAACACATCTCCTGTGGGAGCGGGCTTGTTGTGGCGAGGGAGCTTGCTTCCGCTGGACTGCGAAGCAGGCCCAAAATCTTGTGAGCGCTTCGCACTCAAGCGGGAGCAAGCTCCCTCGCCACTGCAAGCTCAATAGCCACAGGTGATCGGCGCTGTGTTTTGGAGATCGGTGTCTAGCTACCTAAAATTTTTGTCAGCGCAACTTCTTGTTACAGCTTGGTGATAACCTCGACCCTCCCCTCGCTCAAGACCTGCCTTCAGATGCCCAGCCAAGCGCCCCTGCTGTTACGTCATCACCGTCCTTTCATTGCGTTCTGGCTGGCTCGGGTGTTTACCGCCAGCGGTTTTCAGATGCTCACCGTGGCCATCGGCTGGAATCTGTACCAACTGACCGGCAACGTGCTGGACCTGGGCCTGGTCGGTTTGGTTGAATTCGCCCCGCGTGTGCTGTTCATGCTGCACACCGGGCATGTCGCGGACCGTTATGACCGGCGCAAGGTCGCGGCGATCTGTCAGTCGCTGCAAGCGTTGATCGCCCTGTCATTGGCCATCGGCAGCGCCACCGATCACGTCACCCGGGAAATGATCTTCATCCTCGCCTTTCTGCTCGGCGCCGCACGCTCCTTCGAGATGCCAACCACCCAGGCCCTGTTGCCGAGCATCGTGCCCAGCGCGCTGTTCCCCCGGGCCGTCGCCGCCGCGCAATCGGCCCAACAATCGGCGACCATCGTCGCGCCTGCGCTCGGCGGTTTGCTGTATGCGTTCGGCAGCGTCTGGGTGTATGGCCCGACGGTGGTTTTGTACATCATTGCCTGTTGCTTGATGCTTAACCTGCCCGCACGGCAGACGCCGTTGAACAAAGGCAAGGCGACCATGGATTCGCTGCTGGCCGGCATCCGTTTCATTCGTAGCCGGCCGGATATTCTCGGGGCGATTTCCCTGGATCTGTTCGCCGTGCTGCTGGGAGGCGCGACGGCTCTGCTGCCAGTGTTCGCCAAGGACATATTGCTGACCGGCCCGTGGGGCCTGGGCCTGTTGCGTTCGGCGCCAGCGGTGGGAGCGTTGTTGATGTCGTTGTTCCTGGCGCGATTTGCCGTGGAACGCAAGGTCGGACGGGTGATGTTCACCGCCGTGGGTGTCTTCGGCGTGGCGACCATCGCCTTCGGCCTGTCCACTTCGTTCTGGTTCTCCCTGGCGGTGCTGGTGGTGCTGGGCGCGGCGGACATGATTAGCATGGTGATCCGCGCGTCCTTCGTGCAATTGGAAACCCCGGACGAAATGCGCGGCCGGGTCAGCGCCGTGAACGGACTGTTCATCGGCGCTTCGAACCAGTTGGGCGAATTCGAATCCGGCCTGACCGCCCATTGGTTCGGCACCGTGCCGGCCGTGGTCATGGGCGGCATCGGCACGCTGGTGGTGACCGGGACCTGGATCAAACTGTTTCCGACCCTGGCCAACCGCGACCGCATGCACGTCGCGGTCGAAGAAGCCAAGGTCTAGAGCAGCTTGTCGAGGGTGACGGGGAAGTCCCGCACCCGTTTGCCGGTGGCGTGGTAGATCGCATTGGCCACCGCCGCCGCAACCCCGACGATACCGATTTCGCCGACGCCCTTGGAACCGAGGGCGTTGACGATATCGTCATGTTCTTCGACAAACAGCACGTCAATGTCGCCGATATCAGCGTTTACCGGAATGTGGTACTCGGCCAGGCTGTGGTTCATATGCCGGCCCAACGCATGGTCGGTTTGCGTCTCCTCGTGCAGCGCCATGCCGATGCCCCACACCACGCCGCCGAGGATCTGGCTGCGGGCCATTTTCGGATTGACCACCCGGCCGGCAGCGATCGCGCTAACCACTCGACTGACCTTCACCGTGCCCAAATCCTCATCCACCAACACCTCGACGAACACCGCCGAATGGGTCGCCGTGGCGTAGGCTTCGCGTTTTTTGTCCGGCTCGGCGTCGACTTGCGCTTCAATGACGTCTTCGCCGCTGTCCCGGGCCAGATCGGCCAATTGGATACGCGCGTCACCGAATGACAGCTGTCCCTCTTCGAACACCGCCTGCTCCGAGGTCACGCCACTGAAGGCCGCCGACGTCTGCCGCGCCACGGCGAGCAGTTTTTCCTTCAAGGCTTCACACGCTTGCTGCACCGCCGTGCCGACCGACGACACCGTGAACGATCCGCCCTGCAACGGCGCTGTGGGTAATGAAGAATCGCCGAGGACAAAGGTGACGTTCTTCAGCGAAACGCCTGACGCCTGCGCGGCGATTTGCGTCATCACGGTGTAGGTTCCGGTGCCGATATCCGTGGTCGCGCTGCTGACGGTGAGTTTGCCGTTGTGATCGAGTGAGGCCTTGGCACTGGCCTTCATTTGCATAGCCTCCCAAACGCCACCGGCCATACCCCAACCGACCAACTGCCGGCCCTGGCGCATGCTGCGCGGTTCAGGATTGCGCTGCTCCCAGCCAAAACGTTTCGCGCCCTGGGCGTAACACGCGCGCAGTTCTTTGCTGGAATAGGGTTTGTCTTCGTTCTGATTGCGCTCGGAGTAGTTGAGCAGTCGCAGTTGCACCGGATCGATGGCCAGCGCGCAGGCCAGTTCGTCCATCGCACACTCCAGGCCAATCAACCCCAGCGCCGCACCCGGCGCCCGCATGTCCAACGGGGTGAACACGTCGAGTGGCAGCAATTTGTAGGTCAGTTGCACGTTGTCGCAGTGGTAGAGCATGCCGCTCCACTCCACCACATGCTCGGTGAAATCCTCGAAACGTGAAGTCTGGCCGATGGCGGTATGCGCCACCGCCAGCAAACGACCATTGGCCGCTGCGCCCAATTGCAGGCGTTGCAGGGTGCGAGGTCGATAGCCGAAAGTGAACATCTGCTGCCGCGTCAACGTTACACGTACCGAGCGTTTTAGATGCAGCGCCGCCATCACCGCCAGTGGCAGCTGATATTGCGGACGCAGGCCGGAACCGAAGGCTCCGCCGACATACGCCGCGAAAATCCTGACCTGCGCTTTCTCCAGGCCGAAGACCTTTTGCACATAGGACTGACAGTTCTGCGGGCCTTGGGTCTTGTCGTGGATATGCAGGCTGCCATCGGCCTGGTACAGCACCGTACTGGCGTGGGGTTCCATCGGGTTGTGGTGTTCGATTGGCGTGCTGTAGTTCAGATCCAGACTTATGGCCGCGCCGGCAAACTCGGCCTGAAAATTCCCACGGGGTTTGGGCAGTTTGGCGGGTGCGGGATGGGCTTCGCCTTGCAAGCTCAGGAGATCGGTCTGATGGTCCTCGGCTTCGTACTCAATCTCTAACAACGAGCCGGCATAGCGCGCCAGCTCAAGGTTGTCCGCGATGACGAGTGCCAGCGGCTGTCCGCTATACAACACGCGGTCGTTGTACAACGGGCGAAACGGCGAACCGTCAGCCGAGTCTGCGTCTTCATAGTCTTTGTCATAACTGGCGACCTTCGGGCGATTGGTGTGATCGATCACCGCGACCACACCTGGCAGCGCGAGGGCTTTGCTCGCGTCAATGCTGAGCACACGACCGCAGGCGATACGACTGGACACGACGCTGCCGTGAAGTAGGCCTTCCTCGGGAAACTCCCCGGCATAGCGCGCCTGGCCAGTGACTTTGAGATGACCGTCGACGCGGTCCAGCGGTTGCCCCATCGGTTTAGTGAACGTAGTCATCAGGCTTGCCCTCCCCGCGCGGCATCGCTCAAGGCGCGAACAATTGCCCGGCGGGCCAGTTTGACTTTGAACGCGTTGTGTTCGAGAGGCTGCGCGTTCTGCAACAAGGCGTCGGCGGCAGCGGTGAAGGTTTCGACGCTGGCCGCTTTGCCCACCAACCAACTTTCGACAGCTTCGTCGCGCCACGGCTTGTGCGCCACGCCGCCGAGAGCGAGACGTGCCTGGCGAATCACGGGGCCGGTGAAATCCAGCGCGGCGGCCACCGAAACAAGCGCGAATGCGTAGGACGCCCGGTCGCGAATCTTCAGGTAATGGCTGTGTTCGGCAAATCCGGCAGCGGGCAGTTCGATGGCGGTGATCAGCTCATCGTCGGCCAATTGGTTGTCGCGCTCGGGAGCGTCGCCCGGCAGACGGTGAAAGTCGGCGAACTCGATGGTTCTGGCGCCATTGCGACCTTGCACGTGGACCACCGCTTCCAGCGCAGCCAGTGCTACGCACATATCCGACGGATGCGTGGCGACACATTGCGCACTGGCGCCGAGGATTGCGTGAATCCGATTGAGTCCGTCCCGCGCCGGGCAGCCACTGCCGGGCTCACGCTTGTTGCACGGCACATTGGCGTCGTAGAAGTAATAGCAGCGGGTGCGTTGCAGCAGGTTGCCGCCAGTGCTGGCCATGTTGCGCAATTGCGGCGACGCGCCCGCCAGAATGGCTTGGGACAACAGTGGATAACGCTGCTCGATCACCGGGTGCCAGGCCAGGTCGGCATTGCTGACCAACGCACCGATCATCAGTCCGCCCTTGGCCGTTTCAGTGACCTCACGCAATGGCAAACCGGTGATGTCGATCAGATGCTCGGGACGGGTCAGGTTTTCCTTCATCAGGTCCAGAAGATTCGTACCGCCCGCGATGAAGCGCGACGCGGGACCGGCGAGATGAACGGCGTCCTGCACCGAATCCGGCTTGCTGTAGTGGAAAGGATTCATTGGCCACCTCCTTGGCGACAGGCGGGCAAGGCTTCTTCGATGGCATCGCGGATGTTGCTGTAGGCGCCGCAGCGGCAGAGATTGCCGCTCATCAGTTCCTGGATCTGCGCGGTGGTTTGCGCTCGACCTTCATTGACCAGCCCCACCGCCGAACAAATCTGCCCCGGCGTGCAATAGCCACATTGAAAGGCATCGTGCTTGATAAAGGCTTGCTGCATCGGATGCAGCTCATCGCCGCTGGCGAGGCCTTCGATGGTGGTCAATTCGGCACCGTCGCACATTACCGCCAAGGTCAGGCAGGCATTCACCCGCTTACCGTTGAGCAACACCGTGCAGGCGCCACACTGGCCATGGTCGCAGCCCTTTTTGGTGCCGATCAGGTCCAGTTGCTCGCGCAGTAAATCCAGCAACGTGGTCCAGGGCAGGACCTCAAGCTGACGAGCCTGGCCGTTAAGGGTCAGGCGTAACGGATGACGGGCGAACGACGGCGTCGCCGCCTCGGGAGTGGTCGCGCTCATAAACACCTCACGGTTAGTCATACATTCGCAGCGTTTTCGCAAACCGCCGTCATAAGGGGTACGACTTCGGGGGTTGGATGAGCGTTCAAAGGAATTGATATGTGGCGCAATCCGGCACAAAGCACATATTGGCCGACCAAGTGCGATACATAGATACCGCATCGAGTGTAATGTATCGCCTTACACTTCCCCCATGATCAAATCCTTTCAGCACAAAGGCCTTCGTGGCTTCTATGAAACAGGTTCGACTCGTGGGATTCGCGCAGACCATGCGAAACGTCTGGCTCGGATGCTGCAGTTCATGGACCGCGCAGTAGTGCCTGGAGACCTTGATCTTCCGGGATGGCGGCTACACCCGTTAAAGGGAGAACTGACCGAGTATTGGTCTCTCAGCGTTTCGGGGAACTGGCGAGTTATTTTTCGTTTTATTGGCTCAGATATCGAACTGGTCGACTATCTGGACTATCACTGACAGGAGGCAGGATCATGCCCATGCACAACCCGCCACACCCCGGTGAAACGCTTTTGATGGACGTGCTGCCCGAGCTGGGCATCAGTGTCACAGAACTGGCCCGCCATCTCGGATTTGCTCGGCCACATCTTTCCAGGGTGTTGCATGGCCACGCGCCGATCAGCCCGGACCTGGCGGTACGTCTGGAGCGGGCAGGCATCGGTAAAGCCCGGATGTGGCTAGGGGTTCAAATCGACTACGACCTCTGGCAGGCCGAACATCGTGAGCAACCGGTCATCGAGCCGATTGCCGTCCATGCCTGATCGGTTCTAAGCCAATAACTCCCCCGCCACCGCTGCGCGCGTGGCTTTTCCGCAGAGTTGTTCCACCAGCGCCAGTGCGAATGGCAATGCAGCGCTTGAGCCTTGGGCAGTGATGCAATTGCCATCGACCACCACCGGTTGATCGACGAAGGTGCAGCCTGACAATTGATTGCTGACCGTGGGCAGGCAGGTCATGCGTCGCTGACGCAACACACCAAAGGCTTGCAGCGCCAGCGCCGGTGCTTCTGCGATACCGGCGAACAGGCGCCCGGCGGCGGCCTGGTCCTTGATCAGTTGTTGCAGGGGTTGATGGGCCGCCAGATGTTGCGCGCCAACGGCACCGCCGGGCAGGGCAATCAGGTCGAACGGCTGGGCCAGCAGATCCACCAGCATGGCGTCGGCGGTCAGGCGAGTGCCGCGGGCGCAGGTGAGCATGCGCCGGCCTTCGATGCTGGCCACCACCACTTCTACTTGAGCGCGGCGCAGCACATCGACCAGAGTCACGCATTGCAGGTCATCGATGCCCTCGGCGAGGGTAATCAGAGCTCTAAAGGTCATGGGCACGATCCACGGGATGATCCTTAAAGCTTAGTCAGCTTTAGTGTCCCTTGTTCGCACCTGCCGTTACTTGATGTAAAGCTGCGTCGAAACCGTGTTGCCCGGCGCGTTGATCGAGGTGTTGCTGAAGGTGAATGTCCCTTCCTGCCTGTCGCCCAGGTCATAGACGTAAAGCTTTCCGACAACCCTGGTCTCGGTGCTGGTGCATTGCGTCGGGTTGCCGTTGCCGTAGGCGCAGACGCTGGTCTGCCCGCCGGCGACGCTGAAACCGTCGAGGGACGCGTGTGGTCCACGCCCGTAACCCAGCTCCAGCACATAGACCTTGATATTTGCCCCGCCGTGATCGCAGGTCGTGCGTTCTTGCCCGGCAGAAATATTTTCAATGCCGCAAGTGGCTGACTGGACCTTGAGGACCTGCACGCTGGTCAACGGCGGTGCAGACGCCGCCATAACGGCGGGCACACTGGCCAGACAGGCGAAAAACAGACCCCATGACCGAACGATGTTGCGCTTGATGCCCACGATGATGACTCCCCCAAATCAGGCGCGCAGTATGGCCCAGTTCAGCGAACGGCAAAACATCGCCGACGATCGCAGCCATTACCCCACGCGGCTGGTATGATGCGCGGCTTTTTCCGACCTACAGAAAATTCCGGGTGCCCTGGGCAGTCTGTGCTTTGCTGTTGAGGTCGATACATTCACGGCGCATTGCGCGCCACGGGGAGCGGACATGCTGGAAAGGCTGTTTCAACTCAAGGCACACAACACCAACGTGCGGACCGAGATTCTTGCGGGCGTCACAACCTTCCTGGCCATGGCCTACATTCTGTTCGTCAACCCGAGCATCCTCGGCGAGACTGGCATGGACAAGGGCGCGGTGTTTGTCGCCACGTGCCTGGCCGCGGCCTTCGGCTCGACGGTCATGGGCCTGATCGCCAACTACCCGATCGCCCTCGCGCCGGGCATGGGCCTGAACGCCTTCTTCACCTACACCGTGGTCCTGCACATGGGCCATACCTGGCAAGTGGCGCTGGGTGCAGTGTTCATTTCGGCAGTGTGCTTCTTTCTGTTGTCGATCTTCCGTATCCGCGAATGGATCATCAACAGCATCCCGCTGCCCCTGCGGTCGGCGATTGCCGCCGGTATCGGCCTATTCCTGGCGCTGATTGCCCTGCACAACGCAGGCATCGTGGTCAGCAACCCGGCAACCATGGTTGGCATCGGCGACCTGAAACAACCGGCGCCGATCCTCGCCACCCTGGGCTTTGCCCTGATCGTCGCTCTCGAAGCCCTGAAGGTTCGCGGCGCGGTCCTGATTGGCATCCTGGCGGTGACCATTGTCTCGATCGTGATGGGTTTCACCCCGTTTGGCGGCGTGATGTCGATGCCACCTTCGCTGGCCCCGACCTTCCTGCAACTGGACATCAAGGGCGCACTGGACATCGGTCTGGTCAGCGTGATCTTCGCCTTCCTGTTCGTCGACCTGTTCGACAACTCCGGCACCCTGATTGGCGTCGCCAAGCGCGCCGGCCTGATGGGCAAGGACGGCCACATGCCGAAAATGGGTCGTGCGCTGATCGCTGACAGCACCGCGGCCATGGCCGGTTCGCTGCTGGGTACCTCGACCACCACCAGCTACATCGAATCCGCAGCCGGCGTCAGTGCCGGTGGCCGCACCGGCCTGACCGCCGTGGTGGTAGCGATTCTGTTCCTGCTGGCGCTGTTCTTCTCGCCGCTGGCCGCCAGCGTTCCAGCCTTCGCCACGGCACCGGCGCTGCTGTTCGTCGCTGTACTGATGACATCCGGCCTGGCCGAAATAGACTGGGACGACATCACCGTTGCCGCACCGGTCGTGGTCACCGCCCTGGCCATGCCCTTCACCTATTCCATCGCCAACGGCATCGCCTTCGGTTTCATTTCCTGGACCGTGATCAAGTTGTTGTCCGGTCGCGCCCGTGAGCTCAACCCGGCGCTGGTGATTCTGTCGATTCTGTTTGTGATCAAGTTGGGTTGGTTCAGCGCATGACTTTTGATTCCCAGGCTTACGCCGTACAGCTCGAAGAAAAGGTCACGCGCTTGCGTGACCTGCTGGCCCCGTTCGGCGCACCAGAACCGGCGGTGTTCGACTCGCCGTTGCAAAACTTCCGCCTGCGGGCAGAATTTCGCCTGTGGCGCGAAGGCGGCGACCGTCACTACGCGATGTTTGCCCAAGACGACAAACGCACGCCGATCCTGATCGAAGAATTCCCGATCGCCAGCCTGCGCATCAACGAACTGATGCCGCAGCTCAAAGCCGCGTGGCAAGCCAGCGCCGCATTGAGCCACAAGCTTTTCCAGGTGGAGTTCCTGACCACGTTGGCCGGCGATGCAATGATCACCCTCTGCTATCACCGCCCGCTGGACGAGCACTGGCACACCGCCGCGTCGAAACTGGCGGCGGATTTGAACGTCAGCATCATCGGTCGCTCCAAGGGCAAACGCGAAGTCATCGGCCACGATTACGTGGTCGAGCAATTCGAAGTCGGCGGCCGTACCTTCAGCTACCGCCAACCGGAAGGCGCATTCACCCAGCCCAACGGCACCGTGAACCAGAAGATGCTGAACTGGGCTTACGATGCCTTGGGCGATCGCACCGACGACTTGCTGGAGCTGTATTGCGGCAACGGCAACTTCACCCTGCCCCTCGCCACCCGCGCACGCAAAGCGCTGGCCACCGAGATCAGCAAGAGCTCGGTCAACGCGGCGTTGAGCAACCTCAGCGAAAACGCTGTGGATAACGTCACGTTGGTGCGTTTGTCCGCCGAAGAATTGACCGAAGCCTTGAACGAGGTGCGGCCGTTCCGACGCCTGCATGGCATCGACCTCAAGAGCTACGAATTCGGCAGTGTGTTCGTCGACCCGCCGCGCGCCGGCATGGACCCGGACACCTGCGAACTGACCCGACGCTTCGACAACATTCTGTACATTTCCTGCAACCCGGAAACCTTGGCCGCCAACATCGCCCAACTGCACGACACCCATCGCATTACCCAATGCGCGATGTTCGACCAATTCCCGTGGACCCATCACATGGAATCCGGGGTGTTGTTGACCCGGCGTTGATTGCAGATGCCAGATACAAATCAGCCGTCTTGATGACGGCTTTTTTGTGGGTGCTGCTTATTGGACGACTTCGACCTTGCGCGGGCGACCGCCCTTTTTACCGTTAGCCCGGGCAGCTTCAGCCTTGGCGGCGCTACTTTGGCGACCATTGCGCGAGGAAATGACCGAGGCTGCCATATTCATCAGGGGCTTGCTGGCGGAAATCATCCCGGCGATGGAGACGTGCAGGTCCTTCTCCTCATGACAAAGTGCAGTGCCGGAGAGACCTACTTTCAGATCGGCATAATCCTCGGCTTCGAAACCATCGAATTCCGAGAAGAGCTTCACCGGTAATAACACGCCAGTTCCGTCCTCGAAGCGGATCGTCAGGCACGCCTCCTGAAACGTCACCGCCGTCGCCAGCACACCACTTTTGTGGCGCAGTCGCCCCCGCTCAATGGCTTCGTCCAGTACCGCTTCAGTCACTGGCCGATCCACCTGCAGTTTTGCCGATATGGTTTTCATAATTCGATCTCCACGCCCTCCTGTGCGCCTATCAGCGCCAGCAGGGTCTTGTTTTCCTCAGGCTCGTAACACGACGAGCCAATCATGTAGGTCGTGCTGGCGAGCCGCTTCATCACCACGACTTCGTTGCTCTCCCAGTCCCACAACTGATTGTCGAGGCAGGCAGTGTGCAACGTGTCCCACCAGATGCCCCGCGCCCTGCGCAAGTGGGCCGGTTGCCTGAGGGCATGGCGCAATCCCTCCAGCACCGCCACCGGCGGGCGGCGCGAGTACGGCACCACATCCCAAAGCTCGACAGCGTTGTGCCAGAAGCTGAACTTGAAGCGCGCACTCCATGTACCGCCGTCCACATGGGCGTGCGGCGGGCAATGCTCATCGCGCAACATGATCACCATTGAAAATCCTTTGTAGCTGAGTAATCTCATGCTAACCCATCCGTTAGGTTAATGAATCGTAAGACTCGACATTCCTTGGCATTCCGATAACTGGCGCTGACTTCCCCAAATCAGCCACCTGAACTGAGCCTAGCTTTCGAGACAACGGCTGCCCTGCCCGCTACGCCGGAAAATGGTAAGCAATCCTTTCGTAGTAACAGGCTGTATTAATGCGCGAGCATTTGATAAATACAGAGCTCGAGCCTTCATTTGATCCCCGGCGTAATCAATCATGCAGCGACACTTCGACGATCTTCAGCTCGGCAGCATCGAGCTGTTTTGCCTGGCCGCCGAAGCCGGCAGCTTCACCGCTGCCGCACTGGTCGCCGGGGTGACGCCGGCTGCCGTGAGCCGTTCGGTATCGCGCATGGAGGAACGCCTGGCGGTGCGGTTGTTCGCCCGCACCACCCGTAGTGTCAAGCTGACCGACAGTGGTCGCCGTTATTACGAGGAGTGTCGTCAGGCGTTGGCGCAATTGGTTGAAGCGCAAAGGGAGGTCATGGGCCAGCAACAGGAACCGTCCGGCACCTTGCGTATCAGTATTCCTACGACGTATGCCCATCACCGGATCTTGCCGTTGCTGCCGGCGTTTCGGGCGCGGTTTCCAGCGGTGAAGGTCGAGACGCACATCAGCAATCGCAATATCGATTTCGTTGGCGAAGGCTATGACATGGCGATCCGTGTGCGGGCGATTCCGGACTCGGGTTTGATCGCCCGGCACCTGGAAGACGCGGCGCTGGTGATGATTGCCAGCCCCGGTTACCTGAGGCGCGCCGGGGTGCCGCAAACCCTGGATGATCTCCCGCAGCACGAATGTATTCAGTACGAATTGCCCAGCAGCGGACGGCGGATTGCCTGGCTGTTCAACGACAACGGCGAGCCGCGGGAGATTCTCGCTGAGGGCAATCTCAGTTGTTCCGACGATGTGCTGGGCGGCGTGACCCTGGCGAAACACGGTGCGGGGTTGTTTCAGACTTATCGCTTTATCGTCGAAAACGAGTTGGCCGATAGCTCGCTGGTGGAGGTGCTCAAACCGTATGGTGGACGCTCGCGGCCCTTCACTCTGCTTTATCCGCAGAGTCGGCATGTGCCGTTGCGGCTGAGGGCGTTTATCGATTTTCTGGTCGAGCGTTTGCCTCGTTAAAAGATCGCAGCCTTCGGCAACTCCTGCACTGGTTTGCGTACACCTGTAAGAGCTGCCGAAGGCTGCGATCTTTTTCTTATGTCCGATCACCGCACACAAAAATCCGCCACATCGCCTCTGCAATTGACCAAAGTAACTGGTTAGTACAATTTATCTCCACAGGCTGAAACCTACAGCCAATGCCAAAAATAATAAGTGGAGAAACCCGATGCCCCCTATCGTTCTGGTGCTCAACGGCCCGAACCTGAACCTGCTCGGCACCCGTGAACCGGCGACCTACGGCCACGAAACCCTGGCGGACATTTCCGCGCTGTGTGGTCGCGCCGCCGAGGAGTTCGGCCTGGCGGTGGAGTTTCGCCAGACCAACCATGAAGGCGAATTGCTCGACTGGATTCACGCCGCTCGCGGCCGCTGTGCCGGGATCGTCATCAACCCGGCGGCCTGGACTCACACCTCTGTCGCGATCCGCGATGCGTTGGTCGCCAGCGAATTGCCGGTTATCGAAGTTCACCTGTCCAACGTTCACGCCCGCGAACCCTTTCGCCACCACTCCTTTGTCTCGGCCATCGCCACGGCAGTGATGGCCGGTTTCGGCAGCCACGGCTATCGTCTGGCGCTGGAGCATTTCAGCCAACGTTTGAAGGGGTGAGCACCGTGACACAACACAACGTGGTATTGGCCGGGCTGATCGGCGCTGGCATCCAGGCCTCGCGCACCCCTGCTTTACATGAGCATGAAGGCGATGCCCAAGGTCTGCGCTACCTCTATCGCCTGATTGACCTTGACCAGTTGCAGCTCGACAGCAATGCCCTACCCGACCTGCTGATGGCCGCCGAACGCATGAACTTCACCGGGCTGAACATCACCTTCCCGTGCAAGCAGGCCATCATCCCGCTGCTCGACGAATTGTCCCCGGAGGCTCGGGGCATTGGTGCGGTCAACACGGTGGTGCTGAAGGATGGAAAGCGCATCGGTCACAACACTGACTGCCTGGGCTTTGCCGAAGGTTTTCGCCGGGGCTTGAAGGACGTTGCCCGTGAGCGTGTCGTCCAAATGGGTGCCGGTGGCGCAGGTGCGGCAGTGGCCCACGCGTTGCTCAGCGAAGGCGTCCGGCAACTCAGCATTTTCGATGTGGATGACAGCCGGGCGCAGGCGCTGGCAAACAACCTCAATCAGCATTTCGGTGCTGGCCGAGCCGTGGCCGGGCATGATCTGGCGAGCACCTTGGCGGCGGCTGATGGCTTGGTGAACACCACGCCCATGGGCATGAAAAAGCTGCCGGGTATGCCGGTGCCGGTGGAGTTGCTTAGGACTGAGTTGTGGGTGGCGGAGATTGTTTACTTCCCGCTGGAAACCGAACTGCTACACAACGCCCGGGCCTTGGGTTGCCGGACGCTGGATGGCGGCACCATGGCGGTGTTCCAAGCGGTGAAGGCGTTTGAATTGTTCAGTGGGGTGGTGCCGGATGCGCAGCGGATGCTGGCGCATTTTCAAAGCATGAATGGGTGAAGATCAAAAGATCGCAGCCTTCGGCAGCTCCTACAGGATTTGTGTCGTGCCAATATCGTGCGGCACACATCGAACCTGTAGGAGCGAGGCTTGCCCGCGAAGGCGTCAGGCCTGCAAATATCGCAAAACCGACTCGCAAATCATCGCGCGATGACGCTGCTTGACGGCTTCATCCGGCAAGTCGATCTGAAAGATCTCGCCAAACGTATGACGGTTCGACACGCGATAGAAGCAGAACGAACTGATCAGCAAGTGCACATCCAGCGGCTCCAGACCTGCCCGGAACACACCCTCTTCAGCCCCGCGACGCAGGATCTCATTCAGTGAATCGAGGATGGTGTTGTTCATCGCCTTGATCGCATCGGAACGCTTCACATACTCGGCGTTGTGAATATTCTCGATGCTGACGATGCGCACGAAATCAACATTGCGGTCATGGTGATCAAAGGTGAATTCCACCAGCCGACGAATCGCCTCCACCGGCGCCAGTTCGGCCAGGTGCAGACGATTTTCGGTGCTGCGGATATCGCCGTAGAGTTTCTCCAGCACCTCGACGTAGAGCTGTTCCTTACTGCCGAAGTAGTAATAGATCATGCGTTTGGAGGTGTGGATGCGCTCGGCGATCGCATCAACGCGAGCGCCGGATAGCCCTTGCTGGACGAACTCGACAATCGCCTCTTGAAGGATATTCTCGCGGGTCTTTTCCGGGTTGTTCTTGCGACTCTTGCGAGGCTCCACAAGTGGTTCGTCGGAGGCTACGGGGAGTTCTGAAGTTATTGTCATTGCGGGCTCACGGCCATCACTGCACAGGCTGGCGATTATGGGCCGCGTCGCACAGTGAAGGAAGCCGCGCGGCCGCGGTTTAATGCCGTGTTTACGATTTTCCTACAACTTTGCCTGACGTACGGCACCACTTCGTGATTTTGCCATGGCCGCCAGGCGCACCGCGACGTTGGCCGCGCCGTAACCGGCGTAACCGTTCTTGCGCTGAATAATCTCAAAGAAGAACCGCCCTTCGAACGGTTCGGTGTAAACGTGGAACAGCTCACCACCCTGCGCATCGCGGTCGTAAAGCACGTTGAAGTAGGCCAGTTCGCTGAGGAACTCGTCATCGAAATCAAACCGCGCGGCCAGGTCATCGTAATAATTGAGCGGGATATCCAGCAGCGGCACGCCCGCCTCTTTCGCGCGGCTGACTTCGGCGAAGATGTCGTCGCAATCGAAGGCGATGTGATGCACCCCGGAGCCACGATAACTCGACAGCGCGTGTGAGATCGCGGTGTTGCGGTTCTCGGAAATGTTCAGCGGCAAACGGATCGAACTGTCACGGCTGCGCAACGCCCGGCTCTTTACCAAACCATAGGGATCGGGCAGCACCACTTCGTCGTCCGCCTCGAAATCCAGCAGGCTTTTATAGAACAGTACCCAACTGTCGAGGCTGTCCGCCGGCAGCGCCATGGCCATGTGGTCGATGCGTTTGAGGCCGCCGCTGGCGGTGGCCGCCGGTTGCAGATTGAAATCGGTGCCGTAGACGTCGGCGTTCTGGTCCACCAGGTAAATCAGGCTGCCGTCCGGTGCACGCACCGCCGCCAGCTCCAGCTCGTTGGGGCCAACCAGTCCGCGATAGGGCTGGCCCTTGTAGGCCACGGCGCGCGCAAGAGCGCTGGCGCTGTCGTTGACCCGAACGGCGGTGGCGCACAGCGACGGACCGTGGGCTTCGAAAAAGCTGTGGGCGAAAGAGTACGGTTCGGAGTTGAGGATCAGGTTGATATCGCCCTGGCGCAGCAGGCTGACGCTCTTGGAACGATGTTGCCCGGCCTTGACGAAACCCAGCCGCTCCAGCCAGTGAGAGAGCTTGGCGCCGAGGCTTTCATCCACCGCAAACTCGAGAAACTCAATGCCGTTGTACTCGCTGGCCTTGGGCGTTTCGAACAGGATGTCGACATTGGCCGCAGGCTTGGCTTCCTGCTCCAGACGCTGGCGGGTTTTTTCCTCCAGATACAGCAACGAACGCAAACCGTCGGCAGCATTGGCCCGTGGTGGCGCGGCGCGGAAGCCGTCGTTGAATATTTCCAGCGACAACGGTCCGGTGTAACCGCTCTGAATGATCGGCGCGAGGAACCCCGCCAGATCGAATTCACCCTGACCCGGGAAGCAGCGAAAATGCCGACTCCACTCCAGCACATCCATGGCCAGGATCGGCGCATCGGCCATTTGCACAAAGAAGATCTTGTCGCCGGGAATCTCGGCGATGGCGCTCGGATCCCCCTTAAGCGACAGCGTGTGAAAGCTGTCGAGCAGCACGCCCAGACTCGGATGATCCGCCTGGCGCACGATGTTCCACACCTGTTGATAAGTATTGACGTGACGACCCCAGGCCAGCGCTTCGTAACCGATGCGCAAACCGCGAATGCCGGCTCGTTCGGCCAGCAAGTGCAAATCATCGATCAGGATTCGTTCATCGCCGATCGAGTCGGCTGACGCATTGCTGCACACCAGCACCAGGTCGGTGCCGAGTTCCTGCATCAAGTCGAACTTGCGCTCGGCTCGCTCCAGGTTGCGTGGCAGGCGATCGCGGCGGCAGCCTTCGAAATCGCGAAAGGGTTGAAACAGCGTGATGGCAATCCCTAGATCGGCGCACATCTGTTTAATTTCACGGGGGCTGCCGTCGTAGTAGAGCAGGTCATTTTCGAAAATCTCCACCCCGTCAAACCCGGCGGCGGCAATGGCTTCGAGTTTTTCCGGCAGGGTACCGCTCAAGGAAACGGTGGCAATGGAACGTTGCATATCTCGACTCCCGGTGGTGGAGATCATCTTGTCAGGGGGGCACTGCACGCTCTGTTTCTACGTAGGAGCTGCCGAAGGCTGCGATCTTTTGATGTTGGTTTTTAAGATCAAAAGATCGCAGCCTCGTTTCACTCGACAGCTCCTACGGGATAGCGTTTTTCTTGGTGTAAATTATTGGCTTCAAGCTTCCACACAGCAATTCAAAGTGTACTAGCCAGTTAGTTTTATGTGCGATTATCGAACACAATGGCCCTTGGCGAATTGACGATTTTTCGTCCACTGCTCAACATCTGCTGCACATTGAGTCCGGTCATCAACCACCGCGCTCGGTTACCCAAGACCCAGAACACCACATAAAAATAATCGGTGGCCTACATGATTCCTTCTCGAAGCTCTTCCATGGAGCGTTCCTCCATGACTTCTGCCACCGGTGGCATTGGTGACAAAATCCGCGGCGCCATGGCGGTCGGCAAAACCCGTTGGGGGATGCTGGCGCTGGTGTTTTTCGCCACCACCCTGAACTACATCGACCGCGCCGCACTGGGCGTCATGCAGCCGATCCTGGCGAAGGAAATGAGCTGGACGGCGATGGATTACGCCAACATCAACTTCTGGTTTCAGGTCGGTTATGCCATCGGCTTCGTGCTGCAAGGCCGGTTGATCGACCGGGTTGGCGTCAAACGCGTGTTCTTCTGCGCGGTCCTGCTCTGGAGCCTGGCCACCGGCGCCCATGGCTTGGCCACGTCAGCCGCAGGCTTCATGGTCTGTAGGTTTATTCTCGGTTTGACCGAAGCCGCGAATTACCCGGCGTGTGTGAAAACCACCCGGCTGTGGTTCCCCGCTGGCGAGCGCGCCGTGGCCACCGGCATTTTCAACGCCGGCACCAACGTCGGTGCGATGTTCACGCCGATGCTGTTGCCGCTGATCCTCCACGCTTGGGGCTGGCAGGCGGCTTTCCTGTGCATGTCGGCACTGGGCGGGATCTGGCTGGTGTGCTGGGGCTTGAAGTACTTCAATCCGGAAGATCACCCACGCGTCAAACAATCGGAACTGGACTACATTCAAAAGGAAGTCGAGCCGGAACAATCCCGCGTGTCTTTCTCAACAATCCTGCGCATGCGTGGCACCTGGGCTTTCGCCCTGGCTTATTCGATGACCGCGCCGGTGTTCTGGTTCTACCTTTACTGGCTGCCGCCGTTCCTCAATCAGCAATACAACCTGGGCATCAACGTGACCCAGATGGGCATCCCGCTGATCATCATTTACCTGACTGCCGACTTCGGCAGTGTCGGCGGCGGGATCCTGTCCTCGTTCCTGATCGGTCGCGGGATCAACCCGATCAAGGCGCGGCTGATGTCCATGTTCCTGTTTGCCTGCTGCATCATCGGCGTAATCATGGCGGCTGGATCGAGCAATCTGTGGGTCGCGGTGTTCGCCATCTCCCTGGCCATCGGTGCACACCAGGCCTGGACCGCGAACATCTGGAGCCTGGTGATGGACTACACGCCTAAACACATGATGAGCACAGTGTTTGGCTTCGGTGGGATGTGCGCGGCGATTGGCGGCATGTTCATGACGCAGTTGGTCGGGCACATCCTGACGGTCACCAACAACAACTACACCGTGCTGTTCACCATGATTCCGGCGATGTACTTCATCGCACTGATCTGGATGTACTTCATGGCACCGCGCAAGATTCCTACCGTCACCCAGTAAAAACACTACACCCCTTGTGGGAGCGGGCTTGCTCGCGAAGGCGTCGTGTCAGTCAACATCACCGTTGCCTGACACACCGCTTTCGCGAGCAAGCCCGCTCCCACAGTTTGTTCAGTGTTAATCCTCTACCGGCGGCTCTGTTGCCACGCCGCCGCCAACCCGCTGCAACAAATCACCGCGATCCCGACCACCGTGGTCAGGGTCGGCGTGTGGGAAAACAGCAGCCAGCCGAGCAGACCGGCAAACACAATCTGACAATAACCAAACGGCGCCAGCAGCGCCGGGGCGGCGTAGCGGAACGCCTGAGTCAGGAACAAATGCGCGGTCATCCCGCAGCTCCCCAGCGCCAGCATCAACAACCCATGCCCGAGGCTCGGCACCTGCCAGAAGAACGGCACCAGCGCGCTCATCACCAGGGTGTTGCACAACCCGGCGAAGAAGTTACTGGTGGTCGGGCTGTCGATCTGGCTGAGCTTGCGGGTGAGCAACTGATAGAAGCAGAAAAACATCGCCGAGCAGAACGGCAGCAAAATCGCCGGGGTGAACAGTTCACCGCCGGGGTGGACGATGATCAACACGCCGATAAAGCCGCAAATCACCGCGATCCATTGACCACGGGTGACGTGCTCTTTCAACAAAGGCACTGACAACGCGGTGACCAACACCGGCGCAAGAAAGTTGACCGCCGTGGCTTCGGCCAAGGGGATGTACAACAAACCGGTGGTGAAAAACAGACTGGTGCCCAGCAGGCATAACGCCCGCGCCAACTGCAGCAATGGTCGTTTGGTGCGTAGGACACGTAACCCGGATTGCGGCAGAAAAATCCCGGCCATCAACAAGGTGTGCACCAGATAGCGGGCCCAGACCACCATGATGATCGGGTAAAAACCGGAGAGGTATTTCGACAACGCGTCGTGACTGGAAAACAGGAACGTCGCGGCGACGATCAGCAAAATCCCTTTGAAGGGTTTGTTTACACCGGAGAGTGGGGTGCTGATGGTCATGGCAATCCTTTGGAATCTAATTCCAATAATTTAGAACCTGGTTCCATATTCTCACAGGAGAGAATGTGAATAGTGTTCGAACAGCGCACAACTTCTGTAGGAGCAAAGCTTGCTCGCGATGATCACGCCACGGTTTTTCGCACTAGGACCGCGTTATCGTTCTTCGCGAGCAAGCTTTGCTCCTACAGGAGAGTGACAAATCAGCTGAACAATTCTGATGCGAGGCTCGCCGCCGACAGCTCCTCGGCAAATTTCAACAACAGCGGCGCCAGCTCATGCAACCGCGCACCCGGCATTCGCGCGCTCGGCCCGGCAATGCTGAGCACGCCGATCACCCGCCCATCGCTCGGATGTCGCACCACCGCCGCAATTGCCGAGGTGCCCACCGCCGAACTTTCCTCGACCCAGGCATAACCTTGCTCGCGCGCCAGACGCAGGCGTTCCAGCAATTCAATGTTGGAGCGTGGCGCATTCGGCCCCAGATCCTTCGGCCGCTCCGCCCCTTGGCGCTCTACCAGCGACAACGCCTCGGCATCGCTCATGCAGGCCAGCCATGCATGGCCTGACGCGGTGTAAAACAGTGGCGCATCTCGCCCCATGTCCGGGTCATAACGCAGACCGGAACGGGCGCCCTGGGATTTGGCGATCCAGGTCTGGCGCTCGCCTTCGATTACCCCCAGACGCACCAGTTCGCCGGTTTCCTGCGCGAGGCGATCAAGCACTGGCTGGACGATATCCGCGCCGCTGCTCGACAAATAACGGAACCCCATCGCCACCAGTTTGGTCGACAGGTGATAGCGCAAGGTGTCCTGATTCTGCCGCACATAACCCAGGCGAATCAGCTCGGCGAGCAAGCGATGGGTCGCGCTTTTCGGAATATCGAGTTGCTCCGCCAGTGTTTGCATCGGCAAGCCGCGCGGGTCGCTGGTAAGACTTTCCAGCACGCTGAAAACACGTTCAATCTGACTGCCGGCCATGGGAGGCTCCGAACACAATTTTGCCGATTCTAGAAGACAATGCCCTGAACGCGAAATCTGGAACTGACCGAGCGATAACCGCCCGCTTTAAAGCCTGATCACCTGTTGAAGATCATCAGACTCCTATATTTTTTGGAATTAAATTCTAAAAGCATCATTCATGGAGGGATAACGACCATGCAGCGCATCGTTAACGCACACGGTTTGAACATGCCAAAGGTTGGTCTCGGCACCTGGCCGATGCTCGGCGAGGAATGCACCCGCGCCGTAGAGCAGGCCCTGACGCTGGGTTATCGGCACATCGACACTGCGGCGGCCTACAACAATGAGGACGCGGTCGGGCAAGCGCTGGTCAACAGTCCTACGCCCCGGGAGCAGATTCATGTGACCAGCAAAGTCTGGTGGGATCAGTTGCAACCGGACGCCATGCGCCACTCCATGGACCGCAGCCTCAAGGCTCTGCGCAGCGACTACCTCGACCTGTTCATGATCCATTGGCCGACCACCGATTGGGACTTGCCACGCACAATCGAAACCCTGGTGTCGTTCAAGGAACAAGGTTTGGCCCGTAACATCGGCGTGGCGAATTTTCCGCTGCCGCTGCTGCGCAAAGTCGTCGAAGAGCTGGGCGCGCCGCTGTCAGCCATTCAGGTCGAGTACCACGTGCTGCTCGGACAAAACGCCCTGCTGAACTACGCCCGTCAACACGACCTGGCGCTGACGGCCTACACGCCGCTGGCGCGCAACAAGGTCTCGGACATCCCACAGATCCAGCAGATCGCCGCCAAGCACGGCGTGCTACCGACCCAAGTGGCACTCAAGTGGCTGCTCGATCAACCCAACGTCGCGGCGATTCCCAAGGCCAGCAGCCAGGCCAATCAACTGGCCAATCTACAAGCCCTCGACGTCAATCTGGACGACGAAGACCGTGCGCTGATCGCCGGCTTGTCCAAACGCGAGCGCCAGGTCAACCCGGACTTTGCGCCGGTGTGGGATGCATTCGACCGATAATCCACCGCGACGGGGGTTCGCGCGCCCGACAAATACTCGGCGGCTGACGGAATTCGCCGGGGGATTCACGCTCAATACAACGCTGTGGTTTTCCCGGTAACGTCGAATGCGTGCCGGGAATGCCACTGTGCGCGGCAAAATATGGACGACCGGACTGGCGTCGCGCCTACCCACCAGCAACACTCATCACCACGCATCTTCACCCAGTAAAGAAAGAGGATTCCCACATGCTATGGAAAAAAGGCCGACGCAGCGACAACGTGGTCGATGCCCGGGGTGATGATGTCGGCGGCGGTGGCGGCGGAATGCGCTTTGGTGGCGGCAAGGGCCTGAGCCTGACCGCGATCTTGCTGATTGTCGGGATCGGCTGGATCACCGGCCAGGACCCGATGCAGATCCTTGGACAACTGACCGGGCAAATGACCGAGCAATCGGCCCCGGCCACCACCCAAACCCGCAAAGCACCACCGGCCAATGATCAACAGGCCGAATTCGTGCGCTCGATCCTCGGCGACACCGAGGACACCTGGGGCCAGATTTTCCAACAGGCCGGCAAGCAATATAAGAACCCGACCCTGGTGCTGTTCAGCAACCGGGTGAACTCGGCGTGCGGCCTGGCCACTTCAGCGACCGGGCCGTTTTACTGCCCGGCTGACCAGAAGGTGTACCTGGACATGGCGTTCTTCCAGGAAATGTCGCAACGCTTTTCCGCCGCCGGCGACTTCGCCCAGGCCTACGTGATCGCTCACGAAGTCGGACACCATGTTCAGACTTTGCTCGGTGTTTCAGCGAAGATTCAGACCGCTCGCCAGCAAGGTCGGCAGATGGAAGGCGATGGTGGTTTACTGGTGCGTCAGGAACTCCAGGCCGACTGTCTGGCCGGAGTCTGGGCCAACAATGCGCAGAAGCGCCTGAACTGGCTGGAACCGGGTGACATCGAGGAAGCCCTGAACGCCGCCAATGCGATTGGCGATGACCGTTTGCAGCAGCAAGGTCAGGGCCGCGTCGTACCGGATTCCTTTACCCATGGAACGTCAGCGCAAAGGGTGCGCTGGTTCAAAACCGGTTTCGCCCAGGGCCAGGTCGGCCAGTGCGATACCTTTGCGGCGAAAAACCTGTAAATGCATAAGTGGTTGTTGGTTTTGTTGATCGCCTGCGCGAGTGCCCAGGCTGACGAGCACGGGGTCAAAGAGATCAGCCCCGGGCGCCTGCTGTTGAAAGAAGGTGAGATGGCGGTGGGCATGGGCCCGGCGCCGACAAAAATCGAACGGGTGCTGATCATCATCCATGGTCGCTTGCGCAACGCCGAGACCTACCGTCTCAGTGCCGAGAACGCGGCGCAAGCAGCCGGGCAAAGCGCGAACACGCTGGTGATCGCCCCGCAGTTTCTCAACGAAACCGACATCGTCCGCCATCCAATGCCGGACAGCGTATTGCGCTGGCATGGCAATGACTGGATGGCCGGCGGGTTATCCACAGCCCCGTTCCCGGTGAGTTCCTACGCAGCCCTCGACCAAATCATCGAGCGGATCAGCGACCGTCGACAGTTTCCGGACGTTAAGCAAATCGTCATTGCCGGTCACTCCGGTGGCGGCCAGGTCGTGCAGCGCTATGCATTGCTGGCCCACGATCAACCGGCACTCACGGCTGCCGGGGTGAAAATCCGCTATGTGGTGGCCAACCCGTCCTCCTACGCCTACTTCAATGAACAACGACCGGTGCCGTTCGATCATGCGCGCTGCACCGGTTTCAACCGTTGGAAGTATGGTCTGACCGACATGCCGATCTATGCCGGTGGGCAAACGGCCTCGCAGCTTGAGGGCAGTTACATCAAGCGTGATGTGATTTATCTGTTGGGACAGCAGGACACCGACCCGCAGCATCCGGCGCTCGATAAGGGTTGTGAAGCCGAGGCCCAAGGGGCGTATCGCTTGGCTCGCGGGCATAACTTTTTTGATTATTTGCTGCGGCGTAATCCTCAAGGCGTGAATCAGCGCCTGGTCGAAGTGCCGGGGGTCGGGCATAACGGGGATGGGATGTTTACTTCGCCGGAGGGGCAGAAGGTGTTGTTTGGGCAGTGAGTTTTGTATTGCATGACAAGGCCTCTTCGCGAGCAAGCCCGCTCCCACATTTGGAATGCATTCCCCTGTGGGAGCGGGCTTGCTCGCGAAGGCGGCTAGACAGGCAACAAATCACTCAAGCCGAAAGCATCCGCCGCAATTCGACACAATCCGCCGCATGCCAATCCGCCAACTCCGGCCACGGGTTATCCGGCAAATTCACCAGCACCGTCCGCGCCCCCGCCGCTCGACCGCAATCCAGGTCAAATCGGTAATCCCCAACCATCACCATCTCACTTGCCGGTACGTTCCAGGCTTCGGCCAACTTCAGCAAACCACCAGGGTGCGGTTTGGGCGGTGCTTCGTCACGACCCAGCACGTCCTCAACCGCGAAGCAGTCAGCCAGGCCGATGGCCTCCAGGGTCACATGCGCCAGTTCGCGAGCATTGCGCGTGAGGATGCCAAGGCGATAACCGCGCCCGGCCAGTTCGCGCACCAGCTCCACCGCACCGGGTGCCGGTTTCGAGCCCAATGCCAGGTCCCGTTCATGCTCCAGCAACCACGCGTGTTTGGCGGCCGCTTCTTCGGCCGGCAGTGCGGCGAGGTGAGTCAGGATGTCGTCTTCGGCCGGGATCGCCAGCGCCACGCGGATCGCCGCGAAGTCATGCACGGCCACCGTCAGGGTGCCGTCCATGTCGAACACCCAGTGCCGCACCTCGGCCAGGCTCATGCCCAATCCTTGCGATGACGAATCAGGCCTTCCTGGGTGACCGAAGCCACCAGTTGCCCGGCACGGTTGAACACGCTGCCGCGCGAGAAACCACGGGAGTTGCCGGCCCACGGGCTGTCCATCGCATAGAGTAACCAGTCATCGGCGCGCAGGTCCGAATGGAACCACAACGCGTGATCGAGGCTGGCGACCTGCATGTCTTTCTGCCACACCGATTTGCCATGAGGCAGCAGCGAGGTGGTCAGCAACCCGAAGTCCGAGGCGTAAGCCAGCAGGTATTTGTGCAGCGCCGGCGAGTCGGCCAGTGCACCGTCGGCGCGAAACCACACGTACTTGATCGGGTCGGCCGCTTGCGGGTTGTAAGGATCTTTCTCGGTCACCGGGCGGACTTCGATCGGTTTCGGGCAGAGCAGTTTTTCGCGCATGTGTTCGGGAATCAAATGCGCGCGCTGCTGGGTGAGTTCCAGTTCCGAAGGCAGGTTTTCCGGGCCAACCACTTGCGGCATTTCGGTCTGGTGCTGGAAGCCTTCTTCGTCGTATTGGAACGACGCGCTGCAGGTGAAAATCGGATTGCCTTTCTGGATCGCCGTCACCCTACGGGTGCTGAAACTGCCGCCATCGCGAACCCGATCAACCTGATACACCACCGGCAACTTGGCATCGCCGGGGCGCAGGAAATAACCGTGCATCGAGTGCACATGGCGCGTCTCTTCGACGGTCTGGCTGGCCGCCGACAGGGACTGGCCGAGTACCTGACCGCCGAACAGCTGACGGAAACCCAGGTCCTGGCTGCGACCACGGAACAGGTTTTCTTCAATCGGTTCCAGGGTCAGCAGGTCGACCAGATCTTCCAACACTTGGCTCATTCGGGCTCTCCTCACACAAAGCAATGCCGTGCAGTCTTGGCTGCGACGGTCGATTCAGTTAATGGCCCACGCCAACATGGCGACCATTGTAAACGTCCGTGCCTGCTTATCCATGCAAGGTTTGCAGCCATTGTTCACGGGTGATGCGGTATAGAACATGGTGACGCAGTGGATGGTCGGACGCGAGCCTCGGGTGGTCGAAGTCATCGGCTGAATCATGCTGCATGCCGATGGCCTGCATGACTTTCTCCGACGGCAAATTGCTTTGCGTGGTGAAGGCCACCACCTCTTTCAGCGCCAACCGGTCAAAGCCGCAGCGCAGAGCGGTCCACGCGGCCTCACTGGCGTAACCCAAGCCCCAGTGTTCGCGGGCCAGGCGCCAGCCGATCTCGGTGGCCGGAACGAAAGGCGCATCGAAGCTGACCACCGCCAACCCGGTAAACCCGATGAATTGGCCGGTGTCCTTGCGTTCCAGGGCCCAGAAGCCGAAACCGTGCTCGGCAAAATGCCCGCGAACCCGCCCGATCAGCGAAGCACTTTCCAGTCGGCTCAGCGGTGCCGGGAAATAACGCATCACCTGTGGATCGGCACACATCGCCGCAAACTCCGGCAAATCCTCATCGCGCCACTGCCGCAACAGCAGTCGTGCGCTTTCGAGTTCCAGTATCGGCTCCATCGTGCCCCTCCAATTCCATGCCGCAAGTCTACATCGCTGGTAGGATCCTTCACTCATTCCTACCTACCTTCCCCGATAATTCCGACATGCCCCTGCCGTTGATCTACCACGAAGACTACAGTCCCGAGTTCCCGGCGGATCACCGCTTCCCCATGGACAAGTTTCGCCTTCTGCGCGATCACCTGGTGGACAGCGGCCTGGTCCGGGACGCCGACCTGCTGCGCCCGGAACTGTGTCCGGCAGAGATTCTCGCCCTCGCACATGACCCTGCGTATATCGAACGCTACATGAGCGGCGAGTTGTCCCGCGAAGACCAGCGGCGCCTCGGCCTGCCGTGGAACGAGGCCCTGGCCCGGCGCACGGTACGAGCAGTCGGCGGTTCATTACTGGCGGCCGAGCAGGCGCTGGAACACGGGATGGCCTGTCACTTGGCCGGCGGCACGCACCACGCCCATTACGACTACCCGGCCGGGTTCTGCATCTTCAATGACCTGGCGGTGATCAGCCATTACCTGCTGGAAAGCGGCCGTGTGAATCGGGTGCTGATCTTCGATTGCGACGTGCACCAGGGCGACGGGACTGCACGAATCCTGCACAACACCCCGGACGCCGTGACCGTTTCCCTGCACTGCGAAAAGAATTTTCCCGCACGCAAGGCTGAAAGCGACTGGGACATTCCGTTGCCCAAGGGCATGGGCGATGCGGATTATTTGAAGGTCGTGGACGACGCGCTCAACTATTTGCTGCCGCTCTACCAACCGGACCTGGTGCTGTATGACGCGGGCGTCGATGTGCATAAGGATGACGCGCTGGGTTACCTGAAGCTGACCGACGAAGGCGTCGCCGCTCGCGATGAAAGCGTCATGCGCCACTGCCTGGGCCGAGACATCCCGGTGGTCGGGGTGATCGGCGGCGGCTACAGCAAGGACCGCCAGGCCCTGGCCCGCCGCCACGGCATCCTCCATCACAGCGCACAACGGGTGTGGCAGTCATCAGGTTGTCATTGAGGTGTGGATCTTTACCCACAATGCCTGTGGAACTGCCTGTGGATAACCTGAGTGAAAGGGCCTACAGCCCATGCTTTGTATAGCTCTCAGAACACTGGTTATTTTTTGATCACCACTTCAAGAACACCACAAACCCCATGTGGGAGCGGGCTTGCTCGCGAAAGCGGTGTATCAAGCGATACAGATGTCGACTGACACTCCGCCTTCGCGAGCAAGCCCGCTCCCACAGGGAATGTGTGCTGATAGAATGCGCCGCTTATCCAGCCATACCGCAGCGCATGCCATGACCCAGCTCTCGACTTCCCTCCCCCCTCACGTCGCCATCATCGGCGGCGGCCCTGCCGGCCTGATGGCCGCCGAGGTCCTGAGCCAGGCCGGAATCAAAGTCGATCTGTACGACGGCATGCCATCCGTGGGCCGAAAATTCCTGCTGGCCGGCGTCGGCGGCATGAACATCACCCACTCCGAAGCCTACCCGGCGTTCCTCGCGCGCTACGCCGAACGGGCACCGCAAATCGCACCGTTGCTGCGGGCTTTCGGCGCCGAGGCTTTGTGCCAGTGGATTCATGACTTGGGCATCGAAACCTTTGTCGGCAGCTCCGGCCGGGTTTTTCCTACAGACATGAAAGCCGCCCCCCTACTTCGCGCCTGGCTTAAACGCCTGCGCGATGCGGGTGTAGTTATCCACACCCGCCATCGCTGGCTCGGCTGGAATGAGCACGGTGAGTTGCGTATCGCCAGTCCCGACGGAGAAATCACCGTTAAACCCGACGCCACCCTGCTCGCCCTCGGCGGCGGCAGTTGGTCGCGCCTGGGCTCGGACGGCGCGTGGATGCTGCCACTGGAACAACGCGGCGTAGGACTGGCGCCGCTGCAACCGAGCAATTGCGGCTTCGAGGTGCAGGCCTGGAGCGAATTGATGGTCAGCAAATTCGCCGGCGCGCCGCTGAAAAATATCGCGATTGGCCTGAATGACGACATCCCTCGCCTTGGGGAATGTGTGATCACTGCCACGGGGATTGAAGGCAGCTTGATCTATGCATTGTCGGCGCCGATTCGCGAAGCCATCAATCAGCACGGCTCAGCCACCATTCATATCGACCTGTTGCCGGGCCGACCTGTGGATAAAGTTGAAGTTGCGCTGAGCAAACCGCGCGGCTCGCGCTCGATGTCCAAGCACCTGCACAGTCAGCTTGGAATCGATGGTGTGAAAGCGGCGTTGCTAAGAGAGTTGACGGGGGCCGAGTGCTTTGCCGATCCGGCGTTGCTGGCCAAGGCGATCAAGGCGTTGCCACTGACCCTGGTGAAAACCCGTCCAATGGACGAAGCCATCAGCAGTGCGGGCGGCGTGAAGTTCGAGTCGATGGATGAGCGCTTGATGCTCAAGCAACTGCCTGGCGTGTTCTGCGCGGGGGAAATGCTGGACTGGGAAGCGCCGACGGGGGGCTATCTGCTGACGGGGTGTTTTGCCAGTGGGCGTGCGGCTGGGCTTGGGATTGTGGAGTGGCTACAGCGCAAGAGCTGAAGACCGAGGCGCGCCCTTCGCGAGCAAGCCCGCTCCCACACTGGATCTGCATACGGCACAGATTAAATGTGGGAGCGGGCTTGCTCGCGAAGGCGTCTTAACAGGCGCCGCGACTAATCAAGGCTTTTTTGATCGTTCCCACGCTCTGCGTGGGAACAATCATCACTGGATCAAGGCTTTTTCTTACGCGGCCCAGTGTTAAACACCGGCACTTTGCGCACAGGCTTGATCGAAGGCTCCACCGCCGAAGCATCCCCGCTCTCAACCCACTTACCCAAGTTGCGTTTACCGCCACCGGAGGTCTTTGGCTTCTTCGGTTTCTTCGGCTTCTTCACCACCTGGCCACTGGAATCGGTATCCGGTACCCGATGCTCAGGCTCGAAATCCTGTTCCGTCTGGCGGGTCAATGTCTGACGGGTCAACATCTCGATGGCGGACAGCTGATTCACTTCATCCGCACACACCAGGGAAATTGCCTCACCGGTGGCACCCGCACGACCGGTACGACCGATGCGGTGAATGTAGTCCTCAGCCACGATCGGCAGGTCAAAGTTGACCACCAACGGCAGATCTTCAATGTCCAGACCACGGGCCGCGACGTCAGTGGCGACCAGAATCTGTATTTCACTGGCCTTGAACCGATCCAGCGCGCGCTGACGGATTGCCTGGGGTTTGTCGCCATGGATACCGTCGGCGTTGATGCCCAGGCCCTGGAGTTTTTCCACCAGCGCGTCCACGCCGTTACGGGTCTTGGCGAACACCAGCACCTGTTTCCACTTGCCCTTGCGCAGCAAATGAATGAACAGCTCCGGCTTGCGCTTCTTGTCCACCACCACAACCCATTGCTTGACGGTGTTGGCCGCCACATTGCGCGGGCTGACTTCGATGCTCAGCGGATCGTTGAGCATTTGCCCGGCCAGCAAGCGGATCGCATCGGAGAAGGTCGCCGAGAACAGCAGCGTTTGACGTTGCTTCGGCAGTACGCGGTAAATGTTCCCCAGCTCTTCGGAGAAGCCCAGATCGAGCATACGATCGGCTTCATCAAGGATCAGGGTTTGCAGCTGATTGAACTTGAGCGCTTTCTGGCGATACAGGTCAAGCAAACGACCCGGGGTCGCCACCAACACGTCGACACCTTTGCGCAGCTTCATCATCTGCGGGTTGATGCTGACGCCGCCGTACACCGCGTAAGTGCTCAGCGGCAGGTTCTCGGCGTACTGACGCACGGCTTCGTGAACCTGTTCGGCCAGTTCGCGGGTCGGCACCAGGATCAGCGCGCGCACCGAGTTGGAGGCAACTTTCGGCCCTTCCATGGCCAGCAACTGCAGCAGCGGCAGCGCGAAACCGGCAGTCTTGCCGGTGCCAGTCTGGGCCGCAGCCATCAAGTCGCGACCGGCCAGCACCGCCGGAATGGCTTGCGCCTGGACCGGCGTAGGCGTCTGGTAGCCGAGCGTCTCAAGAGAGCGCAGCAAAGGTTCGATCAGGCCAAGGGAGGCGAAAGTCATGGGATTACCGTAGGAAAAATCAGAGCGGATATGCGATGGCGCGCAGTTTACCCTAATTCACACGGGATTCTGTCGGCGCTGCCACCACAGGTCGTTCAGGCCTCCGACGCCACTGCGGCAAGCCGATCAACACCACGGCGCTGATGATCACCGCCATGGCAACCGCCTCTTCAATACCGATGGTCTCGCCAACAAACACGATCCCCAGCAACACCGCCACCGCCGGGTTGACGTAGGCATAACTGGTGGCCGCCGCCGGACGCACATTTTTCAACAGGTACATGTAGGCGTTGAAGGCGATGATCGAACCGAAGCCGATCAGGTAGGCCAACGCAGCCCAGCCTTCCATCGGCGGCAGACTGTCCAGGTGTTCGCCGCTGACCGTACTGCCAATCAGCAACACCACGCCGCCCACCAACATTTCCACAGCACTGGCCATCGCGCCTTGAGGCAACGGCAAGTGCTTGCTCCACACCGAGCCGAAGGCCCAGGTCGCGGCGGCAAACACCAACAATGCCGCGCCCAACGGGCTCGATTGCAGGTTGGAGCCGAGGTTAAGCATGGCGATGCCGATCAGCCCGAGCACAATCCCGGCCCATTCGAGACGGGTATTACGCGCGCCCCAGAAATATCCGCAGAGCAAGGTAAACAACGGCACCGTCGCCACCGCCAACGCGGCAACTCCGGACGCCACCCCGGTGTGTTCGGCCACGCTCACCGCGCCGTTGCCGAAACTGAGCAGCAAGATGCCGATGATCCCCGCCGCTTTCCACTGCGCCCAGGTCGGTGCCGGCGCCCCACGCCAGCGCAGGAACGCGTACATCAGCGTCCCGGCAATCACAAAACGTATGCCGCCGAGCATCAACGGCGGCCAGTACTGCACGCCGATGCGAATGACCAGATAGGTCGAACCCCAAATCACATACAACGCGAAGAATGCGGCGATCAACGGTAAGGGGAAGCGACGTAAGCCAGGCATTGGGTAGCTCGTAGGCAAGACAAGGAGAGTGGATATTCTAGAAAGGCCAACGGCTAAAAATAAGTTACAAAACCTGTTTATAGCGCCGGTACACTTTTCAAAGCACGGACATAAACGCGATAAACCGTGCTTTCGAAAGTCATGTCATTTTCAGGAATCCCCACGATGGACAAGTACGACCGCATGCTCCTCAGCGCCCTGTTGGAAAACGGTCGAGCGTCCTACGCCGAACTGGCGCGCAAAGTGAATCTCTCCGCCCCGGCCGTGGCCGAGCGCGTGGCCAAGCTTGAGGCATCCGGGGTCATCACCGGTTACCAGGCGACGGTCGACATGTCCAAGATTGGCCTGCCGATCCAGTGCGTGATCGAACTGCGCCTGAACCAGCACGGCAACCAGAAAACCTACGACGATTTGATCAAAATCCCGCAATTGACTGAGTGCCATCGGGTGACCGGTGATCCGTGCGTGATCATGCAAGCGGCGGTGGGGTCGATGCCGGAGCTGGAAGAGTTGATCAATCGCATTGCCAAGTTTGGCTTCAGCAAGACATCGATTGTGCTGTCGAGCGCGATAGAAAAGCGGGTGCCGTTGGGGCAGTTGGAAGGAAACGGCAAATAGCGATCCCGTAGGAGCTGTCGAGTGAAACGAGGCTGCGATCTTTTGATCTTGTTTTTAAAGAGCAAATTCAAAAGATCGCAGCCTCGTTTCACTCGACAGCTCCTACAGGGGCTCAGCGGTGCTGTCAGAATCCGCGAACGCCGCTATATCCGGCGCCTAGCAAACACGGCATATCTTCTGTCCGCCAATGCAGCAGGCCGCAGGAGATCCAATGTGGGAGCGGGCTTGCTCGCGAAGGCGGTCTGTCAGTCACATAGATGTTGGATGTGCCGACGCCTTCGCGAGCAAGCCCGCTCCCACAGGGGATTTGTGTTGTGCCAGGGGATTGTTGGGGTGTCAGTCAGAACCCGCGATGGCGTTTCAGGTGTTCGTTGATCTTCGCCGCCGGCACTTTCTGCAAGCTGACCAGCAGATCATGCGACAACTCACGCAACCCATGCTGCTGGCGCAGTTGCTCTGCCAAGTGCGTCGTCAGGTTGGCGGCCATTTCCGCATCCGCCATGGCCCGGTGAGCCTTGCCGGTGTTGGGCAGACTGGCGAAAGTGGTGAGCGTCCCGAGTTTGTGATTCGGCGCAGCAGGCATCAACCGACGGGCCAATAACAGCGAACACGCAAAGTTCTGTAACCGCGTACGCTTGATCCGGCCCAGTTCAAAATCCCAGAACTTCTGGTCGAACGCGGCGTTGTGAGCCAGCAACGGTGTGATCCCGACGAACTCGTTCACCTCGTTCATCACCTGCTCGGCCGACGGCGCGGTGCGCAGCATGGCGTTGCTGATGCCGGTGAGTTGTTCGATGAAGGCCGGCACGCGCACGCCAGCGTTCATCAGGCTTTGGTAACGCTCGACGATGCGCCCCTGTTCAAGGATCACCACGGCAATTTCCGTGGCCCGGCAGCTGCTGCTCGGGGAGATCCCGGTGGTTTCAAAGTCGATGACTGCTATGCGTTCCAAACCTGTTTCAACTCCGTAAAAATCAATTCTTGAGCAACAACGCGCCTTCAATCGGCACGTAGCGACTGGCGGCGCGGATCAGCGAGTTGGCGGTCAAACCCGGCACGCCGTAAGCCACCGCTTGCACGCCGTGCTTGCTGATGATGCGCTCCAGCAACATATCGAAATCACCGTCGCCGGAGGCCAGCACCACTTCGTCGACATGGTCGGCGGCGTCCATGATGTCGAGGGTGATGCCCACGTCCCAATCGCCTTTGGCCGAGCCATCGCTGCGCTGGATGTACGGCTTGAGCTTCACGATAAAGCCGAGGTTGCGCAGGATCTGCTGGAACTGCTGCTGCTTGCTGTCACCACGATCGATGGCGTAGGCATACGCCTCGACAATTTCGCCCTGTTTGCTGATGTCAGCCCACAGCGCGGCATAGTTGAAGTGGCAACCATAGGCCTGACGCACGGTGTAATAGAGGTTTTGAACGTCGGCGAACACTGCGATTTTCTTCATCGCATTTCCCTCATGGCGCACAGGCGCAGGCTTGAATCCGGCACTAGGCCCGAAAAGTCGCCCAGTATGCCAGCCTGAAGGATTGTTCCGCGAATAATCGGCCCGGGGCGTTTGTACACCCCGGACGAGTGGTGGGTCAGACGAAGGAATCGTCGTCATCGCCGCCGAAGAACGATGAGCTGTCATCGCTGTAGTCAGCGTCAGTGAAATTGCCTTGGTCGTTGGAATCGTTACCGGCCACGTTCTGGTCGTTATTCCAGTCGTTGCCGCTGTGGTCGTTGACCTGGGCCGGCTCTTCCTTGATGACTTCGACGATTTCCTGCGGCTGCTGATGGCCGCGGAACAGGCTGCTGATGCCCTCTGCCAGCATCACGCCACCGGCCACGCCGGCTGCGGTTTTCAGTGCGCCACCGAGGAAGCCGCTACCGACCGGTGCCTGCTGTTGTGGCGCGTAGTTTTGTTGCGGGGCGCCGTAATTCTGTTGCGGCGCACCGAAGTTCTGCTGTGGTGGTTGCGAATTGAACGACGGCCGAGCCGGTTCACGCCAGCCACCGGTTGAGGGTGGCGGGCTTTGCGTCGGCGCAGACTGCGAATCGCGGGAGCCGCCGCCGAAGATACTCGACAGGAAGCCGCCGCTGCTTGGGGCCGGCGCGGAAGCCTTGACCTGTTGCAATTCAGCCTGCAATTGCTGGATTTGCTGGGCTTGCTGCTTGTTCTGTTCGTCGAGGCTTTTGATCGCAGCCTCTTGCACCAGAATCGCCTGGGTCATGAAATAGCCCGCGGCGGGCTGGCGAGTCAGATGCTCCTTGATCCGCGCCTCGGCCTGGGCGTCACGC
Organism: Pseudomonas sp. 5Vm1k; assembly: GCF_056161485.1. Lineage (NCBI taxonomy): Bacteria > Pseudomonadati > Pseudomonadota > Gammaproteobacteria > Pseudomonadales > Pseudomonadaceae > Pseudomonas > Pseudomonas sp. 5Vm1k. Next base: position 136,229 of record NZ_JBSPCZ010000009.1, on the reverse strand, counting down.
GGGGCTGAATCCGTTTCGGCCTGTTGCAGCCGGGAAAACAGTCCATCGATCAGGGTTTGTTCTTCGCTGTTCATGGCGACCTCGTAGATTGCCGGGAATATCGTTGCCCTCATCCACGGTGGATAAGGTGCCTATCAGTTATGGGGCTGATACAGGATGTTTCAATGCTCTTTACCGAACGTTTACGTTTGCGCCCCCCAGCGCTTCATCGGTTAAAGTGAGCGACTGCTTTTAACCTGCGATACCGACTGATGAATCCGTTCGATGTGCTGCGTGACTCCTTGTATTTCTTCAAGCGCAATCTGGGCCAGATCGTGCAGCTGTGCCTGCCGTTGGTCATTCTCGAAGCGTTCTTGCAACAACTGGTGGATAACAGCACCGGACCGGACGATTTTCCCGGTTACAGCGTCATCGTCGGATTGCTGGTGTATCCGCTGTACACCGCTGCACTGATTCTGTTTCTCGACGCGCGCAGCCGTGGCGAATCGCCGCGCATCCGCGACCTGCTCGCCACTTCCGCTTCCCTGTGGCCGCGCTTCGCCCTGCTCACGGCCCTCAATACGCTGCTGATTCTGCTGGGCCTGGCGTTATATTTCCTGCCGGGCATCTGGCTGATGGTGACGCTGGCATTCGCCGAGTACCTGCTGGTGCTGCGGGGCCTGTCCCCGCTGGCGGCGATGAAGGAAAGCCTGCGCCTGACCCGCGGCCATTTCCTGCGCATCCTGGTGTGTATTCTGGCGGTGATGGCGCCACTGTGGTTGCTCAAAGGTGCCAGCCTGGAGATCTACCCGGAGCCACAGAACCCGGTGCTCGGCCTGCTGATCGACAGCGCCCACAGCTTCCTCCAACTGTTCACCAGCGTGGTGCTGTTTCGCCTGTTCATGTTGATCAGTGAAGTGACCGACAAAAACGACAGACCTGCCTGACCGCTCTACCCTTGGGCGCGGGTGCCGCTCTCGGGTATGCTCGGGGTCATCTTTGTAACGCTATAAGCCGAGCCAATGACCCGTCTACTGCGCTACACCCTGCTGGGCTTGCTGATTATCCTAGGGCTCGTCGCCGTGCTGATCTACAGCGCGACCTGGCGGCCCGACGCCAAGGAAGTGTTGCCGGTCAGTTGCAACGCCAAGGCTCCGACCCTGGTGCCCGGCCAAGCCTTGAAGGTGATGACCTGGAACGTCCAGTACTTGGCGGGCAAACGCTATGTGTTCTGGAACGACCTGGCCCAGGGTGACGACGAAAGCCCCACGCTCGAAGACATGGCCTTCAGCCTCGATGAAGTGGCGCGGGTGATTCGCGACGAGCAACCGGACATCGTGCTGCTGCAAGAACTCGATGACGGGGCCAAGGCCAGCGATTATCAGGATCAGCTCAAGCTGTTGCAGGAGCGGGTCGCCGACCTTTATCCCTGCAGCGCTCACGCCTTCGACTGGAAAGCCGACTTCGTTCCTGAACCGCATATCTTCGGCAGCGTCGGCCGGCAACTGGCAACCCTGAGCCGTTATCAGGTCGAACATGCCGAGCGCCTGCAATTACCCGTGGCGTCCGCCAATTTCATCAGCCGTCAGTTCAAGCCGAAGAACGCCTTGTTGGTGACCTATCTGCCGTTGAGCGATGGCGGGCAGATCGCGGTGCTCAACACCCATCTGGACCGCGTCCGCCAACCCGACGATACCTTGCAAGCGCAGGTAACCGCAGTGGCCAAGGTCCTCGACAAGTACGAAAGCCGTGGCACACCGTGGTTGATTGGTGGGGATTTCAATCTCTTGCCGCTGGGCCAGTACCGACGCCTGCCCGCCGAGCAACGCACGCCCTACTCCGCCGACAGCGCCCTGCATGTGCTGTGGGATAAATACCCGATGATCCCCACTAACGATGAAGCCAGCGGTGTCAATCGGGCGCAGTGGCTGACCCATTACCCGAACGACCCAGGCTTGAACGGCCCGGACCGGACTGTTGACTACTTGTTCTACAGCCCGCGGATCAAACGCGTCGAGGCTTCGGTAAGGCAGGACGACACGTTGCGAATTTCCGATCATCTGCCGGTGATTGCGCGGTTTTTACTGCCCGCTGCGCCGTGAAACGATCTGGCTGATAACGCCAATGGCAATGGCCACAACGATGAGTGCAGCGGCGACAGCAAACGTCGTCCGCATCCCCATCGCAATAGCCTCAGGCGTGGCTCGCAAAATGTCGGCACTCGCCGATCCTAGCGCGAACACGGCGCCCATCACCGAGGCGCCAGTGATAAGTCCCAGATTGCGCGACAGGCCGAGCAAACCGGAAATGACACCGCGCTGTTCCGGCTGAATGTTGGTCATGACGGCCGTATTGTTGGCCGCTTGAAACAGCGCATACCCGGCGGTGATGACTGCCAGCGGGAGGATGTAACCCAACACGCCGACACTTATTGGCACGACGGGCAGGATCAGAGAACCCGCCGCCATGGCCATGAGGCCGATGATGCTTGATCGATACGACCCCAGTTTGTCGACCATCCGGCCTGCCGGCACACCCGTCAATGCAGCGACCAGCGGACCGGTCGACATCACGAGCCCAACACTCGCGGCGTTCAGCTCCAACGCGCCGCAAAGATAAAACGGCCCCACCACCATTGTCGCCATGACAACGGTGGTCACCAGGGTGCTCGTGGCGAAACCGCCGCTCAGCACAGGATTGCGAAACATCGCCAATTTGACCAAGGGCGACGACGTGGTTTTTTCGACGAACACAAACACATACACGCCAAGCAACGCAACCAACAGCAGCGCCGTATTAAGCAGGCCGAAATGACCGCGCCCGAGGGTCATTGCGAGGGCATAGGCCAGGAGCGTCAGAACCAGCACCAGTGTGCCGAGAGGGTCGAAGCCTCTTCGATCGGCCTTCACCTCCCGACGATCAACCGGCAAAAATCGATACGCGAGCCATATCGCCAGAACACCCAACGGTACATTGATCAGAAAAATGGCCTGCCAACCGACACTGGTGATCAGCACACCGCCGACGCTGGGACCAAGGCAGGTGCCAATCGCCGACATCGTGCCCAGCACACCCATGGCGCTGCCCACCTTTTCCTTGGCAACCGCCTCCCCCACAAACGCCATGGTCAGCGCCATCATGATGGCTGCGCCGGCCCCTTGTAAGGCCCGGGCGGCAATCAGCAACCCGAGAGCAGGCGCAACGGCGCAGAGGATCGAGGCGGCCGAGAACAGAGAAATCCCGATCAACAACAGACGTCGACGGCCGATGAGGTCACCGAGCCGTCCAACGCTGACGATCAGTGCGGTAATGGTCAGCAGGTAGGCAAGGACCACCCACTGGACGTCCTGGAAGGAAGCTGAGAACGACGCGGCCAATGTGGGTAAACCGACATTGGCGATGCTGGTGCCGAGCGAGGACAACAGCATCGACAATGAAAGGCTGGCCAGCGCACCTCGAGCCGAAGGTGCCTTTGCTGCTGCAATTTCCATGATGGACGTAGGGCTGGTCTTCATTGTCTGAGGACTCCGGGAATGGGCTTGTCCACAGGCTAAGCCCCTGCCTACTATGGCGGAAGGCGCACCGTTTGCACTTTATCCGTGCACCCGACGCCACCTATGAGAAGGACGCCCGCATGTCGCTACCCGATCTGAATTTACTGATCACGCTGGATGTATTGCTAGCGGAAGGCAGTGTGGCGCGCGCGGCCCGGCGCTTGCGGCTGAGCCCATCGGCCATGAGTCGGGCACTGGCGCGCTTGCGTGAGACGACCGGTGACCCACTGTTGGTCAGGGCTGGCCGGGGCCTGGTCCCCACGCCCCGTGCACTGGAACTGCGAGAGCGCGTCGGCGTACTGGTGCAGGAGGCGCTGACCATGCTGCGCCCTACCGAACAACTCGAACTCAACCAACTCGTTCGAACCTTCACACTGCGGACCAGTGATGGCTTCGTTGAGAATTTCGGGCCACGGCTTATCGCTCGCCTTCTTGAGGAGGCGCCTCATGCACGGCTGAACTTCGTACAAAAATTGAACAAGGACAGCACCCTGCTGCGCAACGCGATGGTCGATCTGGAAACGGGAGTGATCGGTGAATCGACCAGCCCGGAGATACGCACCCAGATGCTGTTCCGGGACCAATTCACTGGCGTTGTGCGCAGGGGGCACGCGCTGAGCAAAGGCGAGATAACCGCGGCCCGTTATGCGGCAGAAAAGCACATCCTCGTTTCGCGCCGCGGAGACAATAAAGGCGCCATGGATGACGCCCTGGCCCTGCTGGGGCTGGAGCGAGAAATCATCACCGTCGTGGGTGGTTTCTCCGCTGCACTGGCTCTCGCGCGGGCTTCAGACCTGGTCGCGACCGTACCGGAACGGCACGTCGGAAACCTCTGCGACGGCATGCATCGCTTTGCCCTTCCGTTCCCGACGCCTCAGATCACGGTGTCCATGCTCTGGCATCCCCGGATGGATGCGGACCCTGCGCATCGCTGGTTACGGGGATGCATCCGGGAGGTATGCAGTCAGTAGGAATCTGCTTAAGGTTTGCGCGGTTTAATCCGCGCCGTCGCTTCAGCCACCAACGGATCATCCGGCCAGTAGTGCTTGGGATAGCGCCCCTTCAAATCCTTCTTCACCTCGGCGTAGGTGCTGCGCCAGAAGTTCGCCAGGTCCTGAGTCACCTGCACCGGCCGCCGCGCCGGGGACAGCAAATGCAGCTTGACCACTTGCCGGCCGCCGGCAATGCGCGGGGTTTCGGCCAGGCCGAACAGCTCCTGCAAACGCACCGCCAGAATCGGCGGTTGCTCGCTGTAATCCAGCCGGATCGATGACCCGGACGGCACGCTCAAATGGTGCGGCGCCAGTTCGTCCAGCCGTTGCGGCAATGGCCACGGCAACAGGTTATGCACAATGCTCGACAGGTCCAGACTGGCGAAGTGACTGAGCCGCGAGACTTTCCCCAGGTACGGCATCAACCAATGCTCAAGACTTTTGAGTAGCGCGGCGTCGCTGACATCCGGCCATTCACTTTCACCTTTGGCGCCCAGGTCCAACTGGCGCAACAACGCGACTCGCGCTTGCCACTGACGCAGCTCCGGGGTCCACGGCAACAGCTCCAGGCCTTTGCGTCGCACCAGATTCACCAGTGCCTGGCTGCGCGCGGTTTCGTCGAGCCCGGTCAAAGGTTCGCGGCTGAGGATCAACTCACCGACCTTGCGCTGACGCTCGGCCCGCAATACGCCTTCGCGCTCGTCCCAATCCAGTTGATCGACGCAACGCACCTGCTCGGCCAGGACTGAATCGAACAGCGTCGGATCGAAATCCGCCGCCAGGTAAATCCGTTCTTCGCGCTGGCCTTGGCGACTGCCGAGGTCGGCGATCACCAGCCAGGGCTGCTTCATCAAACTGTCGGCCTCGGCGAACAATGCTGCCCGGCCATTGGCCAGACGATATTCCGCGCCACCGGCCCGGCGCTGTTGCGCAACCCGATCCGGATAAGCCAACGCCAGCAGCGCCCCGAGCCAGCGCGGATGCTCGGGATCGCTGACCGGCTCTGAGGCTTTACCGCGCAAGTAACCACGATACTGCCGCGCCAGTTGCCGGGCCCGTTGCACGCCACCCTGGGCACCGCGAGCGGCGCGCTCTTCGCCGGATAGCAGCACCAATCGGCTGTGCAAATCGGCGCCGGCGCCGCGCAAAATGTCGCGCTCGCCCAGCAGCGCCGCGACATCGCACGCCATGTCCGCCAACCCCAATGCCTGGCCGCGCAACAGCAAATGCCCGATACGAGGATGCGCCGGCAGCTCGGCCATGGCCTGGCCGTGACGGGTCAACGCTTCGCCGTCCAGTGCACCGAGGCGTTCGAGCAGATCCTGAGCCTGTGCATAAGCGGCGACGGGCGGCACGTCGAGCCACACCAGTTGGCCCGGTGTTACGCCCCAACGACCGAGTTGCAACGCCAGCCCGGCGAGGTCCGCCGAAAGAATTTCCGCACTGGCATACGCCGCCAGTTGTTCATGCTGATCCTGCGACCACAGGCGATAACACACACCCGGCTCCAAGCGCCCTGCCCGGCCGGCACGTTGTGTGGCGCTGGCGCGGGAGATGCGCTGGGTGTCCAGACGAGTCATGCCGCTGCCCGGGTCGAAACGCGGCACCCGCGCCAACCCGGCGTCGATCACCACGCGCACGCCATCGATGGTCAGGCTGGTCTCGGCGATGTTGGTGGCCAACACCACTTTGCGCTTGCCGGCAGGTGCCGGATCAATCGCGGCGCGTTGCGCGGCCAGGTCGAGTTCGCCGTGCAATGGGCAAAGCAGAACCTGCGTGCTCTCGCCCAGCGCATCGATCAATTGCTGATGCACGCGACGGATTTCCGCCTGCCCCGGCAGGAACACCAACACGCTGCCGGTTTCATCGTTCAAGGCTTCGAGGATGGTTTGCACCACGCGCGGCTCGATAAATTCACCGGGCTGAAACGGTCGGCCCCAGCGCATCGCCACCGGGTACATGCGCCCTTCGCTGCGCAGGATTGGCGCATCATCGAGCAACCCGGCCAGGCGTTCGCCTTCCAGCGTTGCAGACATCAAGAGGATTTTCAGTGGCTGATCTTCGCGGAACAGCTCTCGGCCATTGAGGCTCAGGGCCAGCGCCAGATCCGCGTCGAGGCTGCGCTCGTGGAATTCGTCGAAGATCAGCAAGCCCACGCCATCCAGCGCGGGATCATCCTGCAAGCGCCGGGTCAGGATACCTTCGGTGACCACTTCAATGCGGGTGTTGGGGCCGACTTTGCTGTCGAGGCGAATCCGATAGCCGACGGTTTCCCCAACCTTCTCGCCCAGCTCACTGGCCAAACGCTCCGCCGCCGCACGCGCCGCCAAGCGACGGGGTTCCAGCATCAGAATCGTTTGCCCGGCCAGCCACGGCTCGTGGAGCAAGGCCAACGGCACACGGGTGGTTTTACCGGCACCGGGCGGTGCTTCGAGCACGGCTTCATGGCGTGTCGCCAAGGCTTCACGCAGGGCGGGTAAAACTTCATCGATCGGCAAAGAAATCATGCTGGCTCCCAAACAGAGCCGCGAGTATAACGGCGAACTGTCTGGCGTTAATCACAGTCCTAATTCATATAGACGCCCATTCGTTTTCAAATGACCCAGGAGATTTCATATGCGTATCCCCTTTCGCCTGATTGGCGGTGTTCTGGTCGCTACCCTGCTGACCCAGGTGACCGCCTGCGGTTCGATTTTCTACCCTGACCGTCGCGGTCAGATTGATGGCAAGGTCGACCCGGCCATCGCGGTGCTCGATGCCGTGGGCCTGCTGTTCTACATCGTTCCCGGCCTGATCGCGTTTGCCGTCGACTTCGCCACGGGCGCAATTTATTTCGAGCCGGGCAAGACTGCCCAGGTGGCGCCGGAAAAACTCAAGGAAGCGATCGGCCCGGACGGCCAGGTCGATAACCGCAAGCTGCAGACTATTCTGGAAACCGAACTGGGCCGCAGCTTCCCGCTGGACGACCCACGCCTGATCCAGCACAAGGGCAGCACCCAGCAACTGGCCATGTTCGGCCTGCAACCTGCCGCGTAAATCCGTGCACTTAAAGGAACTGCCGCACCTATGACCACCAGCCTCGAACACGCTCGCCTGCTACGGCTGGCGACCCGCGCCTCCGTGGCGGTGGCCTGCACGTTAATCATCGCCAAAGCCATTGCCTGGTGGTTGAGCGGTTCGGTGAGCATGCTCGCCGGGCTGACCGACTCGGCACTCGACGGCATCACCTCGCTGCTTAACCTGCTGGCGGTGCATTACGCCTTGCGCCCGGCCGATGACGATCATCGTTACGGCCACGGCAAGGCAGAGTCACTGTCGGGCATGGCCCAGGCGCTGTTCATCGGTGGCAGTGCGGTGTTGATTGCCTTTCAGGCGTTCGATCGGTTGAAGCATCCGGAACCGGTGGGTGCGCCGTGGATCAGTATCGGAGTGATCGTTTTCTCACTCGCACTGACCCTCGCGTTACTGACGCTGCAACACCGGGTGATCCGCGAAACGGGCTCCAATGCCGTGCGCGCCGACTCCCTGCATTACCGCTCCGACATGATGCTCAATGGAAGCATCCTGGTGGCGCTGGTGCTGGCCGGGTTCGGCTGGCATTCGCTGGATGCCTGGTTCGGTCTGGGGATTGCGGTGTACATCCTCTGGAGCGCGGTGCAGATCGCCCGGGAGAGTTTTGCGGTGCTGATGGATGAAGAGCTGCCGCCGGATGTCAGCCAGCACATGCTGGAACTCGCCTGCGGTGTGCCTGGAGTATTGGGCGCGCATGATTTGCGCACGCGGATTTCCGGCAACCACTGGTTCGTGCAGTTGCACCTGGAGTTGCCGGGGGAATTGACCCTGTCAGTTGCGCATGGCATCAGCGATCAAGCCGCCGATGCGATTCACGCCGCTTACCCGCGAGCCGAAGTGCTGGTGCACGCCGACCCGCAGGAAGTGGTGCTGGCGGCCAAGGCCTAGAAGGACACCTGATAACCGCGGCTGCTCAAGCAGTTGCCCTGGGCCTGACGGTAGGCTTGCACGACTGAAGGATCAGGCTGGTACGTCGCGGTTTGTGGATTGAAGCCACTCTGCTGCACCGCGTATTGCGAGCACTCGTAACCATCCTGAGCGACTTGCTCCGGCGATTGACCGTTGGCGGGATACGCCGTCACGTCGATGCCGTTGCTGGTCGGTTGCGGTTGCGGAGCGCCGACTGGCGGCTCGACCACGACATAATCCTGAGTGCTTTCTTCGTAGGCGTAGTAAGAGCCTGCCGCAAGGAACAGCAGCGCACCGCCGATCCACACTTCTCGTGCGTAATCGGGCATGTAGTGCACGCGAATCCCGCGCGGCGGCTGCACCACCACATAACGCGGACCTTGCGGGCGATACCAATAGCCGCCGGAGAAGAAGTAATCCTGGCCACGGTATGGCACGCGGAAGTTGCGGTCCGGGAAGCGATCGATCATCTGGCCGGGACGGTACTGCGGGCCAGGGCCCCATCCATTACCGTGCCCATTCGGGCGACCTGCCCAGCGATGGTCATCGGGGCGCTGGCCTTGGTTGCCGTTCTGCCAGTGCTGGTTGTTATCGTTGCGCCGCGGTATGTCCTGATAGTTACCGTACCGAGGTTCCTGGGTCTGGCGCACGGTGTCGGGCCGGCCCTGGATTGGCAGGCTATTGGCCGGTAATTGTGGCGGTGGTGGCGCAGGTCGAACTTGTGTGTTGGCGTCGTGAGGCTGGCGGTTCTGCCATTGGCCGCCGTTCTGGTTCTGGCCGTTGTGCTCGAACTGGTGACTGTTTTCGCCACGAATGATTTCGTTGTTCTGCGGACGCGGTTGATTCTGCTGCGGATTGTTTTGAGGCCGCGGCTGGTTCTGCTGCGGATTATTCTGCGGACGAGGCTGATTCTGATTATTGCCACCATGGCCCTGATTATTCCCCTGATGCTCCGGCCCACGCTGCCCGCCATTAGGGTTGCGACTTTCCTGATCATCGGCGAGCGATTGCGCGCTGACACTTACACACAGCAAACCAACACCGGCCAAACGCCAGATGCGCGACTTCATGCTCTTCCTCACTGCGGGTTAGGGCTTGTACATAAGACTGGGAAAGCACAGGCCGGTTCTGCAACAGGTTATCAGTCACGCAACTTATTTATTGAGAGACATTTATTCAGGGCCGTGAAAAATTCCGGGCAATAAAAAAGGGAGACCCGTCGGCCTCCCTTTGAGAACTTCGTCCGTGCTCGACGCTTATGACGTCGGCTCACCTCACGCCGTCTTCTGGACAGTGTGTAGCTCGGGGGCCGGCACATCCCCGGTGGGGGTGGCGGCCGCGACTGGCCTGATTGGGCGAGTCGCTGTGGACTGTTTGTCCGAGCAGTGATTCTGGTAATAAGAATAGGCCTGGGCCGCCGACAGAGGATTGCGAAGATTGCTCAAATAAACATCACTTGCGCAATTTTTAACCCTGGATAGATAATCCTCCGCAATAGTTACGACAAAGGATTGATTGATGAGCAAACTCGACCGTTACGACCTGAGCATTTTGGCGGAATTGCAGCGTGACGCGCGCATCTCCAACCAGGAGCTGGCCGAACGCATCGGCCTGTCACCTTCACCTTGTTCGCGCCGGGTCAAACAGCTGGAAGACGACGGCTACATCTCGCGCCAGGTGGCCCTATTGGACCGCAAGATGCTCGGCCTGAGCCTCACGGCCTACGTATTGATAGGGATGGACCGCCACACGCCCGAGCGTTTCGAAAATTTCGAAGCGGCGATTCGGACCTTGCCGCAGGTGCTGGAATGTAGCCTGGTGACGGGGATGGATGCGGATTATCAGCTCAAGGTGGTGGTGCCGGACATGGATCACTACCAGAAACTGCTGCTGGGGCATTTGACCCGGATTGAGGGCGTTACCAGTGTGCGGTCGAGTTTTGTGTTGAATCAGGTGTTGAACAGTACTGAGTTGCCGTTGACGCATCTGCGTAGCTGAGGACGACATTTGTAGGAGCTGTCGAGTGAAACGAGGCTGCGATCTTTTGATTTTGATTTTTAAAAATAAGATCAAAAGATCGCAGCCTCGTTTCACTCGACAGCTCCTACCAACTCCTACCAGTTCCTACAGGGCCGGCACAGGCGACGAATGACCGCGACACACTGCCGCAGGTCAATGCCTGACCAACTCACCGTGCCGTATACTCGCCCCGCCCTTTTAGCCCCGCCCGCGCTGGAGATGTTCGATGGATCCTGCAGTATTCGAAGAGTGGATGATGACTGGCCTGGTCAGCATCCTGATCATTTTCATGGGTTTCATCGTCTGGGATCTGGCGAAGAAATCCAAGGCTGGCAAGTTCGGCACCATGATTCTGTTCTTTGTGCTGGGCCTGGGGATCTTCGCGTTCATCATCAAAAGCGTGGTCATCGCGTACATCGAAAACCAGTCATAACCGCGCTGGCACTTCCTTCCACTGGCCCTGATCGAGCCCTTCGATCGTCCAGTCGCCGATTCTGACCCGCACCAGACGCAACGTCGGCAAGCCGACTGCCGCGGTCATGCGCCGCACCTGACGGTTGCGACCTTCACGAATCACCAGCTCCAGCCAAGTGGTGGGCACGCTTTTGCGAAAGCGCACCGGCGGGTTGCGCGGCCACAGCTCCGGCTCTCCAAGCTGTCGTGCTTCGGCGGGCAAGGTCATGCCGTCGTTCAGCTCAACGCCATCGCGCAAGCGCTGCAACTGCTCGGCGCTCGGTTCGCCTTCCACTTGTACCCAATAGGTCTTGGCCAGTTTGTGTTTCGGGTCGGCGATCCGCGCCTGCAACTGACCGTCGTTGGTCAGCAGCAGCAAACCTTCGCTGTCGCGGTCCAGTCGCCCGGCCGGATAGATCCCGGGGATTTCGATGTAATCCTTGAGCGTCGCCCGCCCTTCTCCGTCGCTGAATTGCGTCAGCACATCGAACGGTTTATTGAACAGAATAAGTTTCGGTTCGGCCGGTGGCGCTTTGGCGACACGGCGCGGGGCGGCTTGCGGGCTATTCGCGCCAGGGCGGCGGGAAACGGGACGTGGAGGACGAGACATGGGAAAGGGAACATCTAACGGTCAGGGCTGCTAATGCTAGTGCCCTGACCGCTAAATGACCATCGCAACGATTAGCGGAACGGCGGCTCGTCGAAGCTACGCAGTTTGCGCGAGTGCAACGAGTTGAGTTCGGTGCGCAACAGATCCACCGCTTCGATGCCGATCTTCAAGTGCTGGCTGACCGCACGCTCGTAGAACGCGTTGGCCGAACCCGGCAGCTTGATTTCGCTGTGCAACGGTTTGTCCGAAACACAGAGCAACGTGCCATACGGCACCCGCAGGCGATAACCCTGAGCGGCGATGGTGCCGCTTTCCATGTCCACCGCCACGGCGCGGGACAGGTTGATCAACGGCCGCTCCTGGGCCCAGCGCAATTCCCAGTTACGGTCGTCGTAGGTCAGCACGGTGCCGGTGCGCAGGCGTTTCTTCAGCTCGTCGCCCTTCTCGCCAGTGATGTTGGCCGCTGCTTGTTGCAACGCCATCTGCACTTCGGCCAGGGCCGGGATTGGAATGTTCGGCGGCACGACCCGGTCGAGAATCCCGTCGCGACGCATATAAGCGTGGGCCAGTACGTAGTCGCCGATGGTCTGGGACTGACGCAGGCCGCCGCAGTGGCCGATCATCAGCCAGCAATGCGGACGCAACACGGCCAGGTGGTCGGTGATGTTCTTGGCGTTGGACGGGCCGACGCCGATGTTCACCAGGGTCACGCCGTGGCCATCGCTGGCGATCAGGTGATAAGCCGGCATCTGGTAGCGGTGCCAGACCACGCCAGCGGCAATCGCCGAGGCTTCGCCGTGATCCATGCTCTTTTCGATGATCACGTTGCCCGGCAAGATCATGCGCACAAAACGCGGATCACTGCGTAACTGTTCCAGACCATGGACGATGAACTGGTCGACGTAGCGGTGGTAGTTGGTCAGCAGAATCCACGGCTGCACATGCCGCCAGTCGCTGCCGGTGTAATGCACCAAACGGCGCAGGGAGAAATCCACCCGTGCCGCATCGAACAGGGCCAGGGGCAGCGGATCGGTGTTTTCCCAATCGTACAAGCCATCGGCGATACCGTCGGTGGCGGCGGACAGGTCGGTACTCGGGAACACCCGCGCCAGCGTCGCTGCGGTGACGCCGGAGCCGGCCAGTTCATCGCCTTGCTCGACCACGTACGGATACGGAATGTTCTGCTGGCTCACGCCGACTTCCACCGTAACGGTGAAGTCGTGCATCAACGGCACCAGTTGTTCCAGCAGGTATTTACGAAACGCCGCCGGATGGGTGACGGTAACGCTGTAGGTTCCAGGTAACTGGACCTTGGCGTACGCGCGGGTTGTCTGTGGGACTTCGCCCTGACAAAGGTAGGTCAGGCGCAATTCGGGATAACGAAACATCGCACGCTGCTCGGCGTCCGGTTCGACTCGATCCTTGAGGTAACGCTTGAGCGCCTGATTCAGCGCAGAGGTAGCCTGCTCATGCAGGGCGGCGAGCCGGTCTACGGCTTGTTCGGCGGTTTGAACAACAATAAACGCTTCGGTCACGATCAGCTTCCTGTGTTCTGACTTGCAGACCTTCATCTTGCCTGCATCGTCGTCGGACGGGAACAGTGGTGTGCTGATACAAATGCCCTGATCACCACAGATCCCTTGTGGGAGCGGGCTTGCTCGCGAAGGCGGTGGGTCTGCCACATTGATTTCGACTGACACACCCAATTCGCGAGCAAGCCCGCTCCCGCAGGGGTTCGGTGGCGATTACAGGTGCGGAGTTGACCGGGCAACGATCGCTTCAACATCCAACCCTCGCGGCAACGCGCCATACACCCGACCGGCGGAACCGAGACGACTGGCGATAAACCCATCACTCACCGCCGCATTCCCCGCCTCCAGCAACAACTTGGCCTGAAGCCCCAACGCAATATCTTCGGTCAACTGCCGCGCGCGGTATTGAATGTCGCTGGTGTCCTTGAACGCTGCCTGCAATTGCGTGATGTGCGCCGCCAGACGCTTATCGCCATGCCCATCGCCCAACTCGCTGAACAGCACATCCAGCACGCCCGGCTCTTTCGACAACGCCCGCAGCACATCGAGGCATTGCACGTTGCCGGAACCTTCCCACGTCGAATTCACCGGCGCCTCACGGTACAGGCGCGGCAGGATGCTTTCTTCGACATAACCGGCGCCGCCCATGCATTCGGCGGCTTCGTTGATCATCCCGGGGGCACGCTTACAGATCCAGTATTTGCCCACCGCCGTCACCAGCCGGGCGAATTTGGCTTCGTGGCTGTCATCCAGATGATCCAGCGCCTTGCCCATGCGCAGACTAAGTGCGAGGGCGGCTTCGCTTTCCAGGGCCAGGTCGGCCAGGACGTTCTGCATCAACGGTTGTTCGCTCAGCAGCTTGCCGCCGACCATGCGATGGGCGCAGTGATGGCTGGCCTGGGTCAGGGCCTGGCGCATCAGCGCGCTGGAGCCGACCATGCAATCGAAGCGAGTCATGGCGACCATCTCGATGATGGTCGGCACACCCCGGCCTTCTTCGCCGATCATCCACGCCAGCGCGCCACGGAACTCGACTTCGCTGGAGGCGTTGGAGCAATTGCCGAGTTTGTTTTTCAGGCGCTGGATGTAGAACTGATTGCGCGTGTCGTCCGGGCGATGGCGCGGCAGCAGAAAACAGGTCAGGCCTTTGTCGGTCTGGGCCAGGGTCAGGAACGCATCGCACATCGGCGCCGAACAGAACCACTTGTGCCCCACCAGTTCATACGCCTGGCCCGGACCGCTGGCGCCAACCGGATACGCCTTGGTGGTGTTGGCCCGCACGTCGGTGCCGCCCTGTTTCTCGGTCATGGCCATGCCGATGGTGACGCCGGCCTTGTGGGCCATGCCGACGTTACGCGGGTCGTATTCGGTGGCGAGGATTTTCGGCAGCCATTGCTCGGCCAGATTCGGTTGCAGGCGCATCGCTGGAACACTGGCGAAAGTCATGGTCAGCGGGCAACCGCTGCCGGCCTCGGCCTGGCTGTGCAGGTAAGACATGGAGGCGCGGGCGACATGCGCGCCAGATTGTGGATGCGCCCATGGCAACGAGGTCAAACCATGCTCGACCGCCGTACGCATCAGTTCGTGATAGGCGGGGTGAAATTCCACCAGATCGATGCGATGGCCATAACGGTCATGGCTGACGAATACCGGTTTGTTTTGATTGGCCAGGAACCCGGCCTCCATCAGCGGCCCGCCGGCCAGAGCGCCGTAGGCGTCAATCCGCGACTCGGCCCAACCGGCACCAAAACGTCGCGACCACTCCTGCAACGGCAGGTCGATACGGTAGAGATTGGTGCCGTCCAGCGACGGTGGCTGGTTGGTGACTTCGTGGGTTTCGGCGAACTGATGCAGGTTCATGACGGGGCTCCTTTGGACAGCCAGGCATTCAGTTAAGCACCGCCCCCTGGCTGAACAAAGTGTCATACCCGCCTAAATGTCGGCGCTTTCACCTTGTTTCGGACAAAGCACCCGACGATAAAGCGCCGCCTGCAAATCCTCGAATTTAACCGGTTTGCTCAGGTAGTCGATCAGTGCGCCCGTCGGGCAGTGTTCCCGATCAATACTCTGCGCAACCATGAACACCGGTACCTCGGCACACCCCGGCAAGCCGCGGATCTGGCAGCAGAGGGACGCGCCGTCCTGAGATGGCAGCTGACAATCGAGCACCACCGCATCGAAGGTTTCACGTTGCAAATGATCGAGTGCGGCCGCGCTGCTGTCGGCGGATCGCACCCGGAAACCGAGCTTGAGCAACATCCCACGCATGACCAGTTGATTGATGCTGTTGTCATCGACCAGCAGCACCGTGCAGTCCTGCGGCAGACGCAAACGCGGGGTATCCCGAGACATCAAGGGCGCAGGCGCGCGCTCCACCACGGGCAAATCAACCTCGACATCCAGCTGAAAGCGACTGCCACGCCCCGGTTCGGAGCGGTGGGTCAGGCGCCCGCCGAGCAATTCGACCAATTGCCGACAAATCGCCAGGCCAACGCCCAGACCGCCGTATTCGCGGGTCATCGAGCCGTCGAGCTGGAAGAAACGCTGATACATCGTCGCCTCCCCCAGATCGGTAAAACCAATACCGGTGTCGATCACCGCAAACGACAGGGCCAGGCGCCCCTCCTCTGTCGTCTTGCCCGTCACCCGTAGCGCGACGCCGCCGACCCGGGTGAACTTGATGGCGTTATCCAGCAGACATTCCAGGCATTGCGCCAGTTTGCTGCTGTCGCCGAGCAGGCGATCGGCCAGCCCCGGCGTCACCTCGACCTTGAGGTCCAGCGACTTGCTCGACGCATTGCCCTCGAACTGCACCCGCAAGGCATCGACCACGCCGCGCAAGCTGAAGGTGTCCGGATAAGCTTTGAGTTTGCCGGCCTGCAATTCGGTCAGGGTGAGGATGCCGTTGACCATGCGCATCATGTCCCGCGCCGAACCGGCGGCGGTTTGCTGATATTGCTCCAGCTCCGGGTCCATTTCGACGGTCTGCATCAATTCCAGCGAACCGATCACCCCGTTCATCGGCGTGCGCAGTTCGTGGGTCAGGGTCGCGAGGAATTCATCCTTGAGCTTGTTACTGCGAGCCAGTTGCTGGTTCAGCACTTCAAGCTTCTGCCCGGCGTCGAACAGGGTTTGCGCTTGTTGCTCACGCATGGCGTTGATGCGATCAGCCAGTGCCAGGGACAGCAGCGCCACTTCGATCGCCGAGCCGATCTGGCTGGCGTACATGGTCAGGAACACGTTCGGCAGGTAACCCAGCACCATCAGCGTATTGACGACGCCGCCGAGCAAAAACGCCGACCAGGCGATGATGAAATAACGCGCCACCCGCAAGCCGCGTGCCCAGGCGAAGATACCGGCGGCAAAAATCACCACGGTAAAGATCAACGCCAGGGTCGTTGCCAGGCGTAAGGCGAGTGCGTAACTGGTCATCAAGGACAGCCCGACCACCACCGCGCCAAAGGCGATCAACGCCAATAACAATCGATCGAGCCAGCGACTGTGTTGCGCGGTTTGCAGGAAGCTGCGAGCGAACTGGCTGCCGAACAATCCGGCGCAACCGATGAAGAATGGCGTCGCCGCGTTGGCCCACCAAGGGTTGTTCGGCCAGAAATACTCTACCGCCGCGCCATTCACCGACAGCTGATACAAGCCGAACGAGGCGATATAGAAGATGTAATAGAGGTAACTGGTGTCGCGCACACTGAGGTAGATGAACAGGTTGTAGACCACCATCCCCAGTAACACGCCATAGATCAGCCCCAGCACATAGAGGCGAACTGGCTGCTCTTCGAGGTAAGCGGTGCTTGACCACAACGTCACCGGCGCCTGGATCGAGCCTTCGCTTTGCAGGCGCAGGTACGCGGTTTGCGCCTGATCGGGCTTGAAGTTCAGGTTGAAAAGGTAGTTGTTCTGGCGGATCTCGCGGCTGGCAAACGGCAGTGCGTCACCGGTGCGGCGGATCAGTTGATAGTCACCCTCGGCATCGGGCAAATACAGATCAAGGTGATCGAGAGGCGGATAGGCCAGTTCCAGCAACCAGGTGCGTTGCGCCTGCGGATTGGTCGGGCGGTAGTGCAGGTCGATTTTCAGCCAGAACACCGAACGCGAGTAACCGGCGTTAAGGGTGGCTTTATCGTGGGGTTTGAAGTTTCCGGCGGCAGCTTGCGCACGGACATCGGCGATGGTCGCCTGACCACCCGCGTCTTCGTACACCTGCATGGTTCGACCCAGGGGAAGGCTCTGGGTGAATTCGTCAAATTCAACGGCGCTCGCCAGGAGGGGCAAGCACAACAGCAACATCAGCAAATAGCGCATTTAAGCCCCAGCGTGGCCTGTCCGGTTGTGTCAGGAAGCCCCCCCATTCCCTTTGAGTAGACGTAAAACCGGTATTACCTGTTATTGGTTTGGATCCACTCTAGCATAGCCGTTGATGGCCATTGAGCACCATTGAAATTTTTACTACAGAGGCTCTAGAACGGGCGTTCCAGCGCTATGCATTGAGATAGAGCTGTTGGCTTGGTCAGAATGTGACAAAAAGATCGCAGCCTTTGGCAGCTCCTGCAGTTTCCGGTCCGCTCGTGGTCTGTGCAGGAGCTGGCGAAGCCTGCGATCTTTTGATCTTCCAATAAACGCCACCGATGTGCGCAAGCACCGAAAAAACATGTTTGGTGGTAAGCTCGCGCACCATGAATATCTACAGCTCTCGCCCCGTTGTCCTCTGTCTCTCCGGCCACGACCCAAGTGGTGGCGCCGGCTTGCAGGCAGATATCGAAGCCCTGCTCGCCCAGGGTTGTCATGCGGCCCCGGCCGTCACTGCCCTGACCGTGCAAGACACGGTCAACGTCACTGACTTCCGCGTCCTCGACCGTGAGTGGGTGTTGGCCCAGGCCAATGCCGTGCTCAACGACTCCGAAGTCGCGGCCGTCAAACTGGGCATGCTCGGTTCCCTGGAAATGGTCGACACCGTTGTCGAACTGCTCTCGGCGCACCCGCATTTGCCAGTGGTCTGCGACCCGGTGCTGCGCGCCGGTGGTGGCGGACGCCTGGGCAAGGACGAAGTCGGCTACGCCATGCGCGAACGCCTGCTGCCGCTGTCGATCATTGCCACCCCCAACCTTCCCGAAGCCCGCATCCTTGCCGAACTGCCCGAAGGCACCGCGGACGAGTGCGCTGAAAAACTCCTGCCCTTCGTCAAACACCTGCTGATCACCGGCGGCCATGGCGACGAACACGAAATCCACAATCGCCTGTACAGCCGCGACGGTCGCCGCGAAACCTTCACCTGCCAGCGTTTGCCCGGCAGTTATCACGGTTCCGGTTGCACCCTGGCCAGCGCCCTGGCCGGTCGTCTGGCCCAAGGTGAAAACCTCGCCAGCGCCGTGCAGACCGCGCTTAACTACACGTGGCGCACCCTGCGTGATGCCGAGCAGTTGGGCAAAGGCCAGTTCGTGCCGCGCCGCCTGCCGCTGGATTTCTGTTCGTAACTTTTGATGCGTGTAGCGCAGAGGCTTGCCCGATGAAACTACGTGGCCTGTACGCCATTACCGACAGCCAGTTACTGGCCGGTAAATTTCTTTCGTACGTGGAGGCGGCGCTGGAAGGCGGCGTCACTCTGCTGCAATACCGCGACAAAAGCAGCGACGAAGCCCGGCGCCTGCGTGAGGCTGAAGCCCTGCGGGATTTGTGTGATCGTTACAAGACTCAGCTGATCATCAATGACGACGCCGAACTGGCCGCACGCCTGAACGTCGGCGTGCACCTGGGTCAGACCGACGGCCCGCTGACCCCGGCCCGCGCGCTGCTCGGCCGCCAAGCGATCATCGGCTCGACCTGCCACGCGCAACTCGAACTCGCCGAACAAGCCGCCAAGGAAGGCGCCAGTTACGTCGCCTTCGGCCGCTTCTTCAACTCCAACACCAAACCCGGCGCCCCGACGTGCAGCCTCGACCTGCTCGACCAGGCCCGCAGCAAACTGCACCTGCCGATCTGCGCGATTGGCGGCATCACGTTGGAAAACGCCGCGCCGCTGGTGGCCCATGGGGTCGATCTGCTGGCCGTTGTCCATGGCCTGTTTGGCGCCGAGAGCACGGCTGAAGTGACCCGCCGCGCCCGCGCCTTCAACGAACTGCTTTCTATTTAAGTAGCTTAAAATCCGATTTGAGAGCCCGATCATGTCTCGTTCCGAAACCCTGTTTGCCGATGCCCAAAAACACATTCCCGGTGGCGTGAACTCGCCGGTTCGCGCGTTCAAGAGCGTTGGCGGCACGCCGTTGTTCTTCAAACACGCGGAAGGCGCCTACGTCACTGACGAAGACGACAAGCGTTATGTCGATTACGTTGGCTCCTGGGGCCCGATGATCCTCGGCCACAGCCATCCGGATGTGCTGGACGCCGTGCGTAAACAGCTGGAACACGGTTTGTCCTACGGCGCCCCGACTGCCATGGAAACCGAGATGGCCGATCTGGTCTGCTCGATTGTGCCGTCGATGGAAATGGTGCGCATGGTCAGCTCCGGCACCGAAGCGACCATGAGTGCGATTCGCCTGGCCCGTGGTTTCACCGGCCGCGATGCGATCATCAAGTTCGAAGGCTGCTACCACGGTCACTCCGACAGCCTGCTGGTCAAGGCCGGCTCCGGCCTGCTGACCCAAGGCGTGCCGAGTTCGGCGGGTGTCCCTGCTGATTTCGCCAAACACACCCTGACCCTGCCGTTCAACGACATCGACGCCGTGGAAACCATGCTCGCTGAAGTTGGCCAGGACGTGGCGTGCATCATCGTCGAGCCAGTGGCTGGCAACATGAACTGCGTACCGCCGGCGCCGGGTTTCCTCGAAGGCCTGCGCACGCTTTGCGACAAGCACGGCGTGGTACTGATCTTTGACGAAGTGATGACTGGTTTTCGCGTGGCACTCGGTGGCGCCCAGGCGCATTTCGGCGTGACGCCGGACCTGAGCACCTTCGGCAAAATCATCGGCGGCGGTATGCCGGTGGGTTGCTTCGGCGGCAAGCGCGAGATCATGTCGCACATCGCACCATTGGGTCCGGTTTACCAGGCTGGCACCTTGTCCGGTAACCCGCTGGCCATGGCCGCCGGCCTGACCACCTTGCGCCTGATCAGCCGTCCGGGTTTCCACGCCGAGCTGAGCGACTACACCAGCCGCCTGCTCGACGGCCTGCAACAGCGCGCCGATGCCGCAGGCATTCCATTCGTGACCACTCAGGCGGGTGGCATGTTCGGCCTGTACTTCAGTGGTGCCGACGACATCGTGACCTTCGATGACGTGATGTCCAGCGACGCCAATCTGTTCAAGCGCTTCTTCCACCTGATGCTTGAAGGTGGCGTTTACCTGGCGCCGAGTGCCTTCGAAGCCGGTTTCACCTCGATCGCCCACGGCGAAACCGAGCTGAAACTGACGCTGGATGCTGCTGAACGTGCTTTTGCTGCACTGAAATAATGCTGTGCCGCTGACGTTGGCGATTGCCAGCGTCAGCTTTCACCTACATTCCTGCCGCTTTTCCTACCCTTGTGCCAACAATCTCTCGCAAAGTGGGCGATATATTCCCCGCGCAGCAGAAAAACGAGTAAAGACTTTGTAAGGTTGGCCCTGCTTATTTCATAATGCGCGCTTATTGGATCCCTCGATGGGTCCGCGCGCCCTTCAGAGGTAAGTCGATTCCCATGAACCGCACCGGCCGCACCCTTGCATTGGGCTGCCTGTTGCTCCTTCAGCCCCTGCTCGCGCTCGCACAAGCAGGCGGCAACTCGTTGTTGATCCCAGCGATGGGTCGCTGCACCCTCAATACTCAGCCGCAAGACCTGACGCAAGCGCTTGCCGCCTGCCAGAAAGCGTCGGATGAAGGGGATGCGCAAGCGCAATACGAGTTGGGTGAGTTCTACTACGACGGCAAAAGTACGCCGCGCGATCTCAATAAAGCCTTGGCCTTCTTCGAAAAAGCCTCCCTGCAAGGCCACGCCCAGGCGCAATTCAAACTCGGCACCATGTTCTTCCACGGCGAAGGCGTGCCGGCCAATAACGTTCAGGCGTATATCGTGCTGAAGATGGCCGCAGTCAACGGCGCAGAAGATGCGCTGGACACCGCCGACGAAGTCGCCGAGAAAATGCCCCGCGAAGATCTGGAAGTCGCTACCCAGGTGCTGGGGCAAATCTTCCGTAAATATTTGATGGAATTGCAGAGCGCGGATGGGCGTACGCCGTTTTCGCCGTTGCCCTGATCGACGCGGGCCCCTGTGGCGAGGGAGCTTGCTCCCGCTGGGCCGCGAAGTGACCCTAAACCCTGTAACCACAGTTTGTCTGGCACACCGCGCTCTCTGGTTTTGCGACTACTTCGCAGCCGAGCGGGAGCAAGCTCCCTCGCCACAGAAAGCTCCTCACCTCAAAAATTCGCTACTTACTTATCAGGCATCGGCATCGGGAACGGCATCACATTGCCGACCGCACCGCGGGCTTCGCTGATTTTCGGCGTGCCCAGGCGCTCGACTTCGTCGATGCGCACAATCGAATGCATCGGCACAAAACTGCGCACCACGCCCTCGAACTGAGCCTTGAGTTTCTCTTCGCTCGGATCGACGACCACTTGCGTGCGCTCGCCAAAGACGAACTCTTCCACTTCCAGGAAGCCCCACAGATCACTTTGATAGATCTGCTTGGCATACATTTCGTACACCTGGCCCTGGTTGAGGAAAATCACCTTGTAGATTGGGGCTTCACGTTTGGTCATGGTGGGCGGGCAACACATTGGGGATAAAAATGAGGGCGCGAACTATAGCATAGCCGCCGGACGCACAACGGTAGGAACCTTGGGACATGTTCCCTATAATGCGCGGTTCTTTGAATCACGTGATGACCCTATCCATGGCCAAGAAGCTTTACATCGAAACCCACGGTTGCCAGATGAACGAGTACGACAGCTCGCGCATGGTCGATCTGCTGGGTGAACATCAGGCCCTGGAAGTCACCGCTCGCGCTGAAGATGCCGACGTGATCCTGCTCAACACCTGCTCCATCCGCGAACGCGCACAGGACCGGGTGTATTCCCAACTCGGCCGCTGGCGCGAACTGAAACTCGCCAACCCGGACATGGTGATCGCCGTTGGCGGTTGCGTGGCCAGCCAGGAAGGCGCCGCCATCCGCGATCGCGCGCCCTACGTGGACGTGGTGTTCGGCCCGCAGACCCTGCACCGTCTGCCGGAAATGATCGACGCCGCTCGCGCCACCAAGCTGCCGCAAGTGGACGTCTCGTTCCCGGAAATCGAAAAGTTCGACCATTTGCCCGAGCCACGCATCGACGGGCCGAGCGCCTATGTGTCGGTGATGGAAGGATGCAGCAAGTACTGCACCTTCTGCGTGGTGCCCTACACCCGCGGTGAAGAAGTCAGCCGTCCATTCGATGACGTGATCGCAGAGATCATTCACCTGGCTGAAAACGGTGTGCGCGAAGTGACCTTGCTCGGGCAGAACGTCAACGGTTATCGCGGCACCACTCACGACGGTCGTCTGGCGGACCTCGCCGAGCTGATCCGCGTGGTCGCCGCCGTCGATGGCATCGACCGGATTCGCTACACCACGTCGCACCCGCTGGAATTTTCCGACAGCCTGATCCAGGCCCACGCCGAAGTGCCGGAGCTGGTGAAACACTTGCACTTGCCGGTGCAGTCGGGCTCGGACCGGATTCTGTCAGCGATGAAGCGCAACCACACTGCGCTGGAATACAAATCCAAACTGCGCAAGCTACGGGCCGCCGTGCCGGGGATCTGCATCAGCTCGGACTTTATCGTCGGCTTCCCGGGCGAGACCGAGAAAGACTTCGAACAGACCATGAAGCTGATCGAAGACGTCGGTTTCGACTTCTCCTACTCGTTCGTTTATAGCCAGCGCCCGGGGACTCCGGCCGCCGACCTGGCCGACGAGACGCCGGAAGAACTGAAAAAAGAACGTCTGAACGCACTGCAACATCGCCTGAACCAGCAGGGTTTCGAGATCAGCCGACAAATGGTCGGCTCGACCCAGCGCATTTTGGTCACCGATTATTCGAAAAAAGACCCCGGCGAGCTGCAAGGCCGGACCGAGAATAACCGTATCGTCAACTTCCGCTGCGACAATCCAACCCTGATCGGCCAGTTCGCCGACGTACACATCGATGCCGCACAGCCGCACTCGTTGCGGGGCTCGCTGATCCAATAACACCGCATACCCCGTGGATGTCGGGCTTTTGTGGCGAGGGGGCTTGCCCCCGTTGGATCGCGAAGCGGTCCCAAGTATTTTGCGACTGCTTCGCAGCCGAACGGGGGCAAGCCCCCTCGCCACAGGTTAAGCACCAAAGTCCGGCATCTTATTTAAGAGCTTTCGCACCCAGCCCTCTGGCGTTATCCTTGATTTCATCTTAATTGCCCCAGGGCGGCTAAATACGACCTTGAACGCACCCATCGAACCACATCGTTTCATCCTCGAGCCCTTTGAGGCTCGCCGCTTCGCCAATCTGTGCGGGCAATTCGACGAGCATCTGCGCTTGATCGAACAGCGCCTGACCATCGAGATCCGCAATCGCGGAAACCAGTTCGAACTGATCGGTGAACCCAAGCACACCACTTCCGCGGAAAACCTGATTCGCCGTCTGTACCGGGAAACCAAAGGTACCGATCTGTCGCCGGATACGGTTCACCTGTTCCTGCAGGAATCCGCCGTCGAAGAGCTGGATAACGTCTCCCCGAACGAGCCCTCCGTCGCCCTGCGCACCAAAAAAGGCATGATTCGCCCTCGCGGCTTGAATCAGTTGCGCTATGTGAAGGAAATCCTCGGTAACGACATCAATTTCGGTATCGGCCCGGCCGGTACCGGCAAGACCTATCTGGCCGTTGCCTGCGCGGTAGACGCGCTGGAACGCGAGCAGATTCGCCGCATCCTGCTGGTGCGCCCGGCGGTTGAAGCGGGCGAAAAGCTCGGCTTCCTGCCCGGCGACCTGTCGCAGAAGATCGACCCGTATCTGCGCCCGCTGTATGACGCACTCTACGAAATGCTCGGCTTCGAACACGTGGCCAAACTGATCGAACGCCAGGTCATCGAAGTTGCGCCACTGGCCTACATGCGCGGTCGCACGCTGAACAACAGTTTCATCATCCTCGACGAAAGCCAGAACACCACCGTCGAACAGATGAAGATGTTCCTGACCCGGATCGGCTTTGGCTCTACAGCCGTAATCACCGGTGACATCACCCAGGTCGACCTGCCGAAAGGCACCAAGTCCGGGCTGCACCATGTGATCGAAGTTCTCAAAGACGTGCCAGGCATCAGCTTCACCCATTTCATGCCCAAGGACGTCGTGCGCCATCCGCTGGTGCAACGCATTGTCGAAGCCTATGAGCGCTTCGAAAATCGCGTCGCCGATGAAACGCCCAAGGATAAACGCCACGATGCTTGAGCTTGACCTGCAACTGGCCACCGAAGCGCCAGCCCCAAGCGAAGCCGAATTCCGCCAATGGTGCGAACTGGCCCTGCGCCAGCGCACTGCCGACTCCGAAATGACCATTCGCTTGGTCGATGAAGAAGAAGCCCGCGAACTCAACTTCACCTGGCGGCAGAAAGACTACGCCACCAACGTTTTGTCGTTCCCGGCCGATGTCCCAGATGAGTTTCTCGACATCCCCCTGCTCGGCGATCTGGTGATCTGCGTGGCGGTGGTTGAGCGCGAAGCTTCGGAACAAGGCAAGGAACTAAAGGCCCACTGGGCGCATCTGGTCATTCACGGTTGCTTGCATCTGCTTGGTTACGACCATATAGATGACGAGGAAGCCGAGGAAATGGAAGCACTGGAACGAACGTTGCTTGCCGAGTTGGGCTATCCCGACCCTTATGCGGACGACGAAACAGACACAACCCCCATCGTTACAACAAAGGATTCAGAGTAATCGCTATGAGCGAAGATCGATCGAGCAACGGGCAGAAGTCATGGCTGGGTAAGCTCACCCAGGCTTTTGCCCACGAGCCGAAGAACCGCCAGGAGCTGCTGGAGCTGCTGCGCGACGCACACCAAAACAAATTGCTGGACAGCGAAGCGCTGGCCATCGTCGAAGGCGCCATCCAGGTTGCGGACCTGCAAGTACGGGACATCATGGTCCCGCGCTCGCAAATGGTCAGCATCAAGGCGACCCAGACACCTCGCGAGTTCCTGCCTGCCGTGGTCGACTCGGCCCACTCCCGCTACCCGGTGATCGGCGAAAGCCACGATGACGTGATGGGTGTGTTGCTGGCCAAGGACTTGCTGCCGTTGATCCTCAAGGAGAACGGCGACAGCTTCAACATCAAGGACCTGCTGCGCCCGGCCACCTTCGTGCCGGAGTCCAAGCGCCTGAATGTGCTGCTGCGCGAGTTCCGCGCCAACCATAACCACATGGCCATCGTCATCGACGAATACGGCGGCGTGGCCGGTCTGGTGACCATCGAAGACGTACTGGAACAAATCGTCGGCGACATCGAAGACGAGCATGACGTCGAAGAAGACAGCTACATCAAGCCGCTGCCCAGCGGTGACTTCCTGATCAAGGCCCTGACGCCGATCGAGAACTTCAACGAGTTCTTCGACAGCGAGTTCTCCGATGACGAGTTCGACACGGTCGGTGGTCTGGTGATGAGCGCGTTCGGGCACTTGCCAAAACGCAACGAAATCACTGAAATCGGCCCGTATCGCTTCCGTATCTTGAATGCCGACAGCCGTCGGATTCACTTGCTGCGCCTGACTCCAATTGCCCGGTAATTCCTAAGGATTGAAATGCACCGTCTGACCCGTCCCGGCTGGCCCGGTAATCTGCTGGCCGTGGTGGCCGGTGCAATCACCACCCTGGCGTTGGCGCCGTACGATATCTGGCCGCTGGCTTTGCTGGCGGTCGGGTTCTTCTATGCCGGTTTGCGTGAACTGAGCCCCCGCCAGGCCTTGGGCCGTGGCTGGTGCTTCGGTTTTGGCCTGTTCGGCGCCGGCACCAGTTGGATCTATTACAGCATTCACAACTTCGGCGGCGCTTCGGTGCTGCTGGCCGGTTTCCTGATGCTGATCTTCACCGCCGCGATTGCCTGGTTCTTCGCCCTGCCCGCCTGGGTTTGGGCGCGCTGGCTGCGTCGCAACGAAGCGCCGCTGGCCGATGCCCTGGCGTTTGCAGCGCTGTGGGTTGGTCAAGAAGCATTTCGTGGCTGGTTCCTCACTGGCTTCCCGTGGCTCTACTCCGGTTACAGCCAGCTCAACGGCCCTTTGGCCGGGCTCGCACCGGTTGGCGGGATGTGGCTGATTTCCTTCGCCCTGGCCCTGACGGCAGCGCTGATCTGGAACGCTCCACGCCTGATTCGCACGGGCCGCAAGGGTTTCATTGCCGCGGGCGTGGTGTTGCTGGCTGGTCCTTGGGTGGCGGGCATCGCGCTCAAGGAGCATGCCTGGACCAGTCCGGCAGGCCCGGCGCTGAGCGTCGCGGCAATTCAGGGCAACATCGAACAAAGCATGAAATGGGACCCGGCGCAGCTCAACGCTCAGTTGGCGCTTTACCGCGACATGAGTTTCAGCTCCAAGCGTGTCGACCTGCTGATCTGGCCGGAAACCGCAGTGCCAGTGCTCAAGGAGTCCGCCGAGGGCTACCTGAGCATGATGGGAAACTTCGCCGCAGAGCGTAAGACCGCACTGATTACCGGCGTACCGATTCGCCAGGAAGTGCGGCACGAGCGACGTTTCTTCAACGGCATCACCGTGGTCGGTGAAGGCGATGGCACCTACCTCAAGCAGAAGCTGGTGCCGTTCGGCGAGTACGTTCCGTTACAGGATGTGTTGCGCGGGTTGATTGCGTTCTTCGATCTGCCGATGTCGGACTTCGCTCGTGGCCCGGCCGATCAGGCCATGCTGCAAGCCAAGGGTTATCAGATCGCCCCGTTCATTTGCTATGAAGTGGTCTACCCGGAATTCGCTGCCAGCCTGGCCGCCCGTAGCGACTTGTTGCTGACCATCAGCAACGACACCTGGTTCGGCAAATCCATCGGCCCGCTGCAACATTTGCAGATGGCGCAGATGCGCGCGCTGGAGGCCGGCCGCTGGATGATCCGCGCCACCAACAATGGCGTGACCGGTTTGATCAACCCGTTCGGGCAGATCACAGCGCAGATTCCACAGTTCGAACGTGGGATTCTGTACGGCGAAGTGGTGCCGATGCACAACCTGACGCCGTACCTGGAATGGCGTTCGTGGCCACTGATCATTGTGTGTCTGTTGTTGTTTGGCTGGGCATTGATCGCCAGCCGGATGGCGAAAACCGTTTAAAAGCTTCGCGAGCAAGCCCGCTCCCACACTCGGTCATCTGTTGGAGCGGGCTTGCTCGCGCAGGCGGCATCCCAGGCGCCGCATCAATCCGCGCCCGCATCGCCCCGATAAAACACCGAATACCCCACCTGCCCCACCGCCTCATTCAGCAACTGCCCGCTCTGCCAGATCGATTTGAACTCAGGCATCCAGCCGCCCAACGGCCGAGCGTTGTCCACGCCCAGAAACCCAACCGGCGCGGCCACTACTTCAAACCCTGCCTGTTTGAAACTCCAGACCGCCCGCGGCATGTGCCAGGCCTGAGTCACCACCACTACGCGTTTAACCCCTTCCGGCAGCAACACCTGAGCACTGAACTGCGCGTTTTCCCAAGTCGTGCGGCTGCGTCCTTCCTGCCAACGTACCGTCACGCCGAAATCATCGAGCAACGAGTCCGCCATCAGTTTGGCTTCCGTCGGCGGCGTGCCGTAATGCAGGCCGCCACTGGTGAGGATCGGCAGGCCGGAGGCCTTGGCCAGTCGCGCGGCGTAGCGCTGACGCTCCAGGCCGACACCGGTCGGCTGATCAGCGCCCCACGCCAGGTCACCGCGCTCGCGCCCGGAACCCAGCACGACGATCGCGTCGGCGCGCTGGCCCAGGGTCGCCCACTCATCAAGAGCCAGCGGCGGCTCCCGCTCCAGCGCCTTGGCGCCCCATTGCACCACCACCGGCAGGCTCATCAACCAGAACCCGCCAAGCCCCAGCGCAAAGCACAATCCGGCCAGTCGCGGCCTTGAGCGGCGCAACCACCAGGCAAGCGCCAACAGCAGCAAAAGAATGCCGGGAGGCAACAGAAATTGTTTTACGAAATAACGAAAAGGCATCGAGCATCTCCAGAGATGCCCGAAGCCTAAGTGGGTTGACGCGATGCGACAACTAATGCGGAAGGACTATGCTTCAAAAAACCATATGTCATGGCTTCAAGCGCCCTTACTTGAATTGCAGAGACCGGACCTTTACCGCGTCCCTGCCGGGTGTTTTGTCCTTGAGCCAGATGATCTTGGCCGAACGTGGTGCGTCGAGTTGCTTCACTGCTTCAGACAAGCATCCGTGGGTTTCACGTTCACTGCGATCCAGATACGCCTTGACCAATGCAAACTCTGCGGGGCTCAGGCCACGCAACTCCAGCTCCAGGGGACGTTCATCACGCAACCGACCGGCGGTTTTTGCCGCGTCCAGGGCCATCCCCAGACGATCGATCAGTCGCTCATACAGCTCCGGTTTTGTAACTTTACGTTGTGACTCAACCATCCCTCACCTCATTGAAGATAAGACTCACTCCCCAATTAGGAGCTTAGCTTCCATGAACAAACCGGCTGAACGCTGCGACCAACGGCCCTCGCGGCCGGTTTGAAGGGGTCTTGTGCCTGTAATCAGGGTTTCCCTCGATAGAGTGCGGTCATGTATGCTACGGCGCTTCCTGTAACTCCACTTCCAGCTCGCCTGGACACCGAAACGCCAATTAGGCGTGATCACCGTCCGGCGTTGCATTGAAGAGGATTAGGCCACCCCTATTCAGTTCAAAAGTAGCCATGCACGAACAATATCAGCCCCGTGAAATCGAAGCCGCCGCCCAGTCGTTCTGGGACGAGCAAAAGTCCTTTGAAGTCAGTGAACAGCCAGGCAAGGAGACTTTCTACTGCCTGTCGATGTTCCCTTACCCCAGCGGCAAGCTACACATGGGGCACGTGCGCAACTACACCATCGGCGACGTGATCTCCCGCTACCAGCGCATGCAAGGCAAGAACGTCCTGCAACCCATGGGTTGGGACGCCTTCGGCATGCCGGCGGAAAACGCCGCGATGAAGAACAACGTAGCGCCCGCCAAGTGGACCTACGAAAACATCGCCTACATGAAAACCCAGCTGCGCAGCCTGGGCTTGGCGGTGGACTGGTCCCGCGAGGTGACTACCTGCAAGCCTGATTACTACCGCTGGGAACAATGGCTGTTCACTCGCCTGTTCGAAAAAGGCGTGATCTACCGCAAGAACGGCACCGTGAACTGGGACCCGGTCGACCAGACCGTCCTGGCCAACGAACAGGTGATCGACGGTCGCGGCTGGCGCTCCGGCGCGCTGATCGAAAAGCGCGAAATCCCGATGTACTACTTCAAGATCACCGCTTACGCGGATGAGCTGCTGTCGAGCCTCGACGATCTGCCGGGCTGGCCTGAACAGGTCAAGACCATGCAGCGCAACTGGATCGGTAAGTCCCGGGGCATGGAAGTGCAGTTCCCGTACAACGTCGACTCCATCGGCGAAAGCGGCGTACTGAAAGTCTTCACCACCCGTCCGGACACCCTGATGGGCGCGACCTACGTTGCCGTGGCCGCTGAACACCATCTGGCCGCCCTGGCCGCGCAGAACAACCCTGAGCTGCAAGCGTTCATTGCTGAATGCAAAGGCGGCAGCGTCGCCGAAGCCGACGTCGCCACCCAAGAGAAAAAAGGCCTGCCGACTTCACTGTTCGTCGAGCACCCGCTGACCGGTGAGAAACTCCCGGTGTGGGTCGCCAACTATGTGCTGATGCACTACGGCGACGGCGCGGTGATGGCGGTTCCGGCTCACGACGAACGTGATTTCGAGTTTGCCACCAAGTACAACCTGCCGATCAAATCGGTGGTGCGCACCAGCTCCGGCGACACTAATCCCGCGCCATGGCAGGACGCCTACGGCGAACACGGCACGCTGATCAATTCCGGCGAGTTCGACGGCCTCGACTTCGAAGGCGCCTTCGACGCGATGGAAGTCGCGCTGATCAAGAAAAACCTTGGTGCCTCGCGCACCCAGTTCCGCCTGCGCGACTGGGGCATCAGCCGCCAGCGCTACTGGGGCTGCCCGATCCCGATCATCCACTGCGACACCTGCGGTGATGTCCCTGTCCCGGAAGCTCAACTGCCGGTCGTGCTGCCGGAAGACGTGGTGCCGGATGGCGCCGGTTCGCCATTGGCGCGCATGCCTGAGTTCTACGAGTGCAGCTGCCCGAAATGCGGCCAGCCTGCCAAGCGTGAAACCGACACCATGGACACCTTCGTCGAGTCCTCGTGGTACTACGCCCGCTACGCCTCGCCGCACTATGAAGGCGGCCTGGTGGAAAAATCCGCGGCTGATCATTGGTTGCCGGTTGATCAGTACATCGGCGGCATCGAACACGCGATTCTTCACCTGCTGTACGCGCGCTTCTTCCACAAGCTGATGCGTGATGAAGGCCTGGTGAGCTCCAACGAACCGTTCAAGAACCTGCTGACCCAGGGCATGGTGATCGCCGAAACTTACTATCGTCGCGAAGCCAATGGTGCCTACACCTGGTTCAACCCGGCGGACGTCGAACTCGAGCGTGACAGCAAAGCCAAGGTTATTAGCGCCAAGCTGATCGCCGACGGCCTGCCGGTGGAAATCGGCGGCACCGAGAAGATGGCCAAGTCCAAGAACAACGGCGTTGACCCGCAGTCGATGATTGACCAGTTCGGCGCAGACACCTGCCGCCTGTTCATGATGTTCGCCTCGCCACCCGACATGAGCGCGGAATGGTCCGACTCCGGCGTAGAAGGTTCGCACCGCTTCCTCAAGCGCGTCTGGCGTCTGGCTCAAGCCCACGTCACTCAGGGCCTGCCGGGCAAACTGGACGTCGCCAGCCTGAACGACGAGCAGAAAGTCATTCGCCGTTCGATCCACCAGGCCATCAAGCAAGCCAGCCACGACGTCGGCCAGAACCACAAATTCAACACCGCCATCGCCCAGGTGATGACGCTGATGAACGTGCTGGAAAAAGCCCCGCAAGGCACCGCACAGGATCGCGCACTGGTTCACGAAGGTCTGGAAACCGTGGTCCTGCTGCTGGCACCGATCACTCCGCACATCAGCCACGAGCTGTGGAATCAACTGGGTCACGCAGACCCGGTGATCGACGCAGGCTGGCCGGTGCTGGACGAGAGCGCTCTGGTGCAAGACAGCCTTCAGTTGGTCATTCAAGTGAATGGCAAGCTGCGCGGCCACATTGAAATGCCGGCCAGCGCCACTCGCGAAGAAGTCGAAGCTGCCGCACGGGCCAATGAAAACGTGCTGCGTTTCGTCGACGGCCTGACTATTCGTAAAGTGATCGTAGTGCCCGGGAAACTGGTCAATATCGTCGCCAGCTAATTGGATCAGGCGCCAGGTGAGCCTGGCGCCGAGTTAAACCTTTCGGGCCGCACGGTCGGCCCACATGGTTTCAAGGGGAGCAACAAGATGATCAAACGCAATCTGCTGGTGATGGGCCTCGCAGTCCTGTTGAGCGCCTGCGGTTTCCAGCTGCGCGGTACCGGCACCACTGAACTGGCGATCAAGGAACTCGACGTGAGCGCCCGCAACGCCTATGGCGAAACCGTGACACAACTGCGTCAGGTCCTGCAAAGCAGCGGCGTCAAGGTTTACACCGGTGCACCGTACAAGCTGATTCTGACCGATGAGCAGGAAAGCCAGCGCATCCTCAGCTACGCCGGTGCCGGTCGTACGGGTGAGTATCAAGTGACCACCGTGCTGAACTACGACATCCGTGGCGAGCACGACCTGGCGCTGATGAGCGACAAGCTCGAAGTGCAGAAAATCTTCATCCACGACGGCAACAACCTGGTGGGTTCCGATCAGGAAGCCACAACGGCCCGAGTGGAAACCCGTCGCGAGCTGGTTCAGCGCATGATTCTGCGTCTGCAACAGATCACGCCGGCTCAGCTGGATCAGTTGCAACAGACCGCAAGTGCCCGTGCCAAGGCTGAAGCCGATGCACTGAACGCGGCGCAGAAGGCTGAAGCGGAAACACCGCGCCAGTCGCCTGTCGAAATCCCGCAGCAGTAAGACTTACGGGGCGCTCAGGCGCCCCGTTTGCCCTCTCTTATGAAACTCGCCCCCGCCCAACTCGCCAAACACCTGCAAGGTGGCCTCGCGCCCGTCTACATCATCAGTGGCGACGACCCACTGCTGTGTCAGGAAGCCGCCGACGCCATCCGCGCCGCTGCCCGTCAGCAAGGTTTCGATGAACGCCAGGTCTTTGCTGCCGACGCCAGTTTCGACTGGGGAACGCTGCTGCAGGCCGGTGCCAGCATGTCGCTGTTCGCCGAAAAGCGTCTTCTGGAACTGCGCCTGCCGTCCGGCAAGCCCGGTGACAAAGGCGCCGCCGCGTTCATCGAATACTGCTCGCGCCCGGCCGAAGACACCGTGCTGCTGATCAGCCTGCCCAAGCTCGATGGCGCTGCGCAGAAGACCAAATGGGGCAAGGCGCTGGTCGAAGGTGCGCAGACCCAGTTCGTGCAGATCTGGCCGGTGGAAGCCAACCAGCTGCCGAGCTGGATTCGTCAGCGCTTGTCTCAGGCAGGGCTGTCTGCCAGCCAGGACGCGGTCGAACTGATCGCCGCACGGGTCGAAGGCAACCTGTTGGCCGCCGCCCAGGAAATCGAAAAGCTCAAGCTGATGGCCGAAGGTGGCCAGATTACCGTCGAAACCGTGCAGGCTGCGGTTGCCGACAGTGCGCGTTTTGACGTGTTCGGCCTGACCGACGTGATCCTCAACGGCGAAGCGGCCCATGCCTTGCGCATGCTTGAAGGGTTGCGTGGCGAGGGCGTCGAACCGCCGGTGATTCTCTGGGCCCTGGCCCGTGAGTTGCGCCTGCTGGCCAACCTGTCGCTGCAATACAGCCAGGGTGTGCCACTGGACAAAGCCTTCAGTTCGGCACGACCACCGGTCTGGGACAAACGCAAACCGCTGATGAGCAAAGCCCTGCAACGCTACCCGGCGCAACGCTGGGCGCAGTTGTTGCTGGAAGCGCAGCGCATTGATGCCCAGATCAAAGGCCAGGCGGCGGGTTCGCCGTGGATGAGTTTGAGTCGGTTGTCGTTGTTGATGGCCGGGCAGAGATTGTCGTTGCCGGCTGAATAAGATCAAGGGATCGCAGCCTCGTTTCACTCGACAGCTCCTACCTTGGAATGCGTCCGCTGTAGGAGCTGTCGAGTGAAACGAGGCTGCGATCTCTTGACCTTGCGTCCTACAAATCAAATCTAAATCTCCCCTCTAGACAGAACCCCAACTTCAGCAGATTATTTCCCCCGCAAAACCCACCTACCTGTGAGAGACCATCATGAGCAAAAAGCCATCCAAGCATGGCCCCAACAAGGCCAAATCCATCATCGCCCAGCCACTGTTCCGCAGCCGTACGGAACGAGCCGGCAAAGGCAAAGGCAGCTACCGCCGCGAAGCCTTCCAGTCTAATAGCTGGGAGGCTTCTTACTTTCTGGCCGCTTAAAGCAGAACACCCCTTCTACATGTTAAGGTCTGCTCCTGATTCGTATTCTCTGGACCTGTGCATGCCCCTTCGTCTTTCCCGTCGTTGGCACCTTCGCCAACTGATTGCTGCCTCCAGCCTCATATTGCTTGTCGCCTGCGCGGAAAAACCGACCGCCGCCGACGCCCAACCGCTCCAAACCCTCCCCGTCGCAACTGCGCCTGCGGTGATTCCGCCCGTGGTGCCGACCGGTGAAAACCTGGATATCCAGCCGACCCAGACCTTCGCTGAATGGCAGGCCGGTTTTCGCAAGGACGCCCTCGCCGCCGGCATTCGCGCCGACCTGTTCGACCGCGCCTTCGCCAATGTCAGCTTTGACGACAGCGTGATCCGCGCCGACCGTAGCCAGCCAGAGTTTTCCCGCCCGGTGTGGGAATACCTCGACGGTGCCCTGTCGCCGCTGCGGGTGCGCAAAGGTCAGGCACTGGTCAGCCAGTACGCCGACATCCTGCAAAGTATCGAGCAGCGCTACGGCGTCGACCGTCAGGCACTCGTTGCGGTGTGGGGCATGGAAAGTAACTTCGGGCAGTTCCAGGGCACCAAATCGGTGATCAACTCCCTGGCAACCCTGGCATACGAAGGCCGCCGTCCGGGCTTTGCCCATGCGCAACTGATCGCCGCCCTGCAGATCCTGCAACAGGGCGATATCACGCCGGAGAAAATGCTCGGCTCCTGGGCCGGCGCCATGGGCCAGACCCAGTTCATTCCGACCACCTACAACACCCACGCCGTGGATTTCGATGGCGATGGTCGCCGTGATATCTGGGGCAGCCCCGCCGATGCCCTGGCCTCGACCGCGCACTACCTGCAAAGCTCAGGCTGGCAGAAAGGCCAGCCGTGGGGCTTCGAAGTGCAGCTGCCGGGCAGTTTCAACTACGTTCTGGCCGATGGCACGATTCGCAAGAGCGTCGCTGAATGGCTGCAATTGGGTGTCTCACTGCCCAACGGCACCCAGGTTCCGGCAGGCGCCGAACACCTGTCAGCCGCCCTGCTGCTGCCGGCCGGTTATCGCGGCCCGGCATTCCTGGTCCTCGACAATTTCCGCGCGATTCTCAAGTACAACAACTCGTCGTCCTACGCGCTGGCGGTCAGCCTGTTGTCCGAGCGCTTCAACGGTGCCGGCCTGATCAACGGTGCCTGGCCGAAAGATGATTTGCCATTGAGCCGCAGCGAGCGGATCGAGCTGCAAAACCTGCTGAGCACCCAGAACTACGACGCGGGCACTGCCGACGGCATCATCGGCGCCAACACCCGCAAGGCGATCCGCAGCGCACAGCAGTCGTTTGGCTGGCCGGCGGATGGGTATCCGACGCACAAGTTGCTGGAAGGGTTGCGCAACCGATAGATAGCCGTATGGCTGGTGTCCCCTTCGCGAGCAAGCCCGCTCCCACATTTGGAATGCACCCTCTGTGGGAGCGGGCTTGCTCGCGAAGACTGACTGTCAGACGATAAACCTCTAAGCCTTAACCACCACATCCTGCTCCAACACCAACACCTTGTTCCCCGCATCCAGCTTGACCAACGCCCCCATCGGCAGCGTCAGGTTCGGATCACAATGCCCGCTGCGCCACCCAGCCAGCACCGGAATCCGCAACGGTTCGAAGGTTTGCTTGAGCAACTTCGCCAACGCTGCAGCGTCCACCCCCGCCACATCCCCCACCAGAACTCCGCGCAGCTTGCCCAGCGTGCCGGCCAGGCGCAGATGGGTCAGCAGCCGGTCGATGCGATAAAGCGGCTCGTTGATGTCCTCAATGAACAGGATCACCCCTTCGGCATCGATTTCGTAAGGCGTGCCCATGGTTGCGGCAATCATCGACAGATTGCCCCCCAGCAAGCGCCCGTGAGCGATGCCAGGTTCGATTGTGTTCAACGGGAAGGCAACCGGGTGCGTCAGCACACTGCCCGCCTTCATCTGCCCACGCAGCATGTTGAAGAACGACGACTCAGTCGGCTTCTGCTTGTCACCCAGCAGGTCAGCGTTGAGCAGCGGACCATGAAAGGTCACGAAGCCTGCATAACGGCTGATCGCCAGATGCAGTGCCGTGATGTCGCTGTAGCCAATAAAGGGCTTGGCATTTGAACGCAACAAGTCGAAGTCGAGGCGATCCAGCAACCGCGGCGTACCGTAACCACCACGCAGACAGATGATCGCGTCGACTTCAGTGTCGGCGAATGCCCCGTGCAGGTCATTGAGCCGCACGTCGTCGTTGCCGGCGAGGTAACCGTCCTGCTCGTAAACGCCAGGGAACACCCGCAGCGAATAGCCTCGGGCGCGCATCCATTGCACGGCCTTGTCGGTGTCCAGCGCTGCGGGGCCGGCGGGCGCAATCACGCCGATCAGTCCTTCCGACGGCAAGGCCGGAACTGGCGCATGGGGAAAAAGAGTGTGTGTCGGTCGAACGGTCATCCATGAATCTCCCTGCATGAAAACTTCAGCACACAGTAGTCAGGAACGGGCATAAACAGAAGAGGGCCAATCGCGCCGCGCGTTGCGGGAAAAGACCGCCGTGGATGTGGGCAAGACAAAAAAACGCCCGCAGGCTGTGAAGCCGTGCGGGCGATTTGTCTTTCATCAGCTCGTTACAGGGCCGCTATAAGCTCGGCTTTAACCAGCTTCGCCTGCTCATCGGCATGGTACGAGGAACGCACCAACGGGCCGGAAGCGACGTTTTTGAAGCCCATCTTGTAACCTTCCTCGGCAAACCAGGCGAACACGTCCGGGTGCACGAAACGCTGCACCGGCAAGTGGCTGCGGGACGGTTGCAGGTACTGGCCCAAGGTCAGCATGTCGATGTCGTGTTCACGCATGCGCTTCATGACTTCGATGACTTCTTCGTCGGTTTCGCCCAAGCCCAGCATCAGGCCGGATTTGGTTGGAATGTGCGGCATCATCTGCTTGAAGCGTTGCAGCAGGGTCAGCGACCACTGGTAATCCGAACCCGGACGCGCAGCCTTGTACAGGCGCGGCACGGTTTCCAGGTTGTGGTTGAACACATCCGGTGGCTCGGCGGCGGTGATTTCCAGCGCCACGTCCATACGCCCACGGTAATCCGGGACCAGGGTTTCGAGCTGCACGTTGGGCGACAGCTTGCGGATCTCGCGGATGCAGTCGGCAAAGTGCTGGGCACCGCCGTCACGCAGATCATCGCGATCCACCGAGGTGATTACCACGTACTTGAGCTTGAGGTCGGCGATGGCGATGGCCAGGCTTTGCGGCTCGTTGACGTCCAGTGGTTTCGGACGACCGTGGCCGACGTCGCAGAACGGGCAACGACGGGTGCAGATGTCGCCCATGATCATGAAGGTCGCGGTGCCGCCGGAGAAGCACTCGCCCAGGTTCGGGCAGGACGCTTCTTCGCAGACGCTGTGCAGCTTGTGTTTGCGCAGCAGGGCCTTGATGCGGTCGACTTCCGGGGATACCGGAATGCGCACGCGGATCCAGTCGGGTTTCTTCGGCAGTTCGGTGGTCGGAATGATCTTTACCGGGATGCGTGCAACCTTCTCGGCGCCGCGCAGCTTGACGCCGGCTTCAACCTTGGCACGCGGGGCCGGGCGCTCGGTAACATCCAGCGTCGGGATCATGGTTTGCACTGCATCAGTAGTCATATCAGTCGATTCCGCCCGTAAGGGTCGTCTGCTCAGCATAGTCGAGGTGTTTGACGAGCTGCGCGCGCAGCCGGGCACTTACCTCGGCAAATTCAATCGATCCTGCGTGATCGCTCAGCTGGGTCATCGCCAGCCCGGCGTAGCCGCAGGGATTAATCCGTCGAAACGGTTCCAGGTTCATGTCCACGTTCAGGGCCAGGCCATGAAAGGAACAACCATGGCGGATCCGCAGGCCCAGTGAAGCGATTTTCGCCCCATCGACGTAGACACCTGGTGCGTCTGGCTTGGCTGCGGCGGTGACGCCATAGCTGGCCAGCAACTCGATCAGGCAGTGTTCCATGCGGGTGACCAGGTCACGCACGCCGAAACCCAGTTTGCGCACATCCAGCAACAGGTAGGCCACCAATTGGCCGGGACCATGGTAAGTCACCTGGCCGCCGCGATCGACCTGCACCACCGGAATATCTCCGGGAAGTAACAGGTGCTCGGCCTTGCCGGCCTGGCCCTGGGTGAACACCGGTGGGTGTTCCACCAGCCAGATCTCGTCCGCGGCGTCAGTGCCGCGCTCATTGGTGAAGCGCTGCATGGCATGCCAGACCGGCTCGTAAGCCATCTGGCCAAGCTCACGAAAGCCCAGCGTGCCAGACATCACAGCACCATGTGCACGAAACCGGTAGCCCGCAACTCGCTATTGATGTCGTACAGCTGGTCTTGACCGGTGGCGATGATGTGCAACTGGATGGTGGTGTACTTGCCGTTGCTGCTCTGGCGTTCGTCCACCTTCTCATCGTTGATCGTCGCGTGTTTCTTGACGATGTCGATGATCTTTTGCTTGATGTCGACAATGGTGTCGCCGATCACTTTGATCGGGTAATCATTGGCGGGGAATTCGATCTTTGGCGCCTTTACTTCAGTGTCTGTCATGGCGTAACGGCCTCGTAAGCCGTGGCAACGGACATGGCCCCGTCCCGGGTTGGAACGGAGCCATGCAGGTCCACACTAATTCAGTTGAACAAGCCGTAGAAGAATAGACGGATGCTATCCCACATGCGACGGAAGATACCACCCTCGTCGACCGCGTCCAGAGCGATCAGGTCAGCGCTGTGCACTACCTTGTCGTCCAGTTTCACTTCGACTTTACCGATCACGTCGCCCTTGGCGATTGGCGCAACCAGTTGCGGGTTCATGGTCATGCTGGCGGCGAGCTTTTTCAGCTGGCCTTTTGGCAGGGTCATGGTCAAGTCTTCAGCCAGGCCGGCCTTGACTTGATTGGTGGTGCCTTTCCAGACAGGAGCCTGAGCCAGCTCGGCGCCTTTCTGATAGAAGGTCTGGGTTTCGAAGAAGCGGAAACCGTAGGTCAGCAGTTTCTGGGTTTCGGAGGCGCGAGCCACTTCGCTGTTGGTGCCGAACACCAC
The DNA here is from genome assembly GCF_056161485.1 of Pseudomonas sp. 5Vm1k. NCBI lineage: Bacteria > Pseudomonadati > Pseudomonadota > Gammaproteobacteria > Pseudomonadales > Pseudomonadaceae > Pseudomonas > Pseudomonas sp. 5Vm1k. The sequence continues at coordinate 97,427 of NZ_JBSPCZ010000009.1, read as the reverse complement.
GGCGATCAGGCGCATGCCATCACGTACAGCCGAAGACACCATGCAGTAGCCGGCTTCGTCGGTGTGACCGGTTTTCAGACCGTCAACGGTCTTGTCGCGCCACAGCAGCAGGTTGCGGTTAGGCTGCTTGATGCCGTTCCAGAAGAACTCTTTCTGCGAGTAGATCGCATAGTGAGCCGGGTCTTCGTGGATGATTGCGCGAGCCAGCAGCGACATGTCGTGAGCCGACGAGTAGTGCTCCGGGTTCGGCAGACCGGTCGGGTTCATGAAGTGGCTGTTGGACATGCCCAGGTCGCCGGCCGTCTTGTTCATCATGTCGGCGAACGCGTCTTCGCTACCGGCGATGTGCTCGGAGAGCGCAACACTGGCGTCGTTACCCGACTGAATGATGATGCCGTGCAGCAGGTCGCTGACCGTTACCTGCGAGCCAACCTTGATGAACATCCGCGAACCGCCGGTACGCCAGGCGTTTTCGCTGACGGTCACCGGGTCGTTTTCGCCGATCTGGCCACGACGGATTTCCAGCGTCGCAATGTACGCGGTCATCAGTTTGGTCAGGCTGGCAGGTGGCAGACGCTGGTCACCGTTGTTCTCGACCAGCACGTTGCCGCTGCTGGCATCCATGAGCACGTAGGATTTGGCGGCCAGTTGTGGTGGCGACGGCATCATTTCTACCGCAAAAGCGGCAGGCGTGACGAACAGCGGGACTAACAGGCACAGGCGTTTGGCAAAGGTGGTGATGTTCATCCGTCTCTCGAAATCGCTAATGGAAACTGCCCGAAGGCAAAACTAATCAGATGGCTTTCTAAGGGGCCATCGCGTGTTCAGTTGCAAACTCAGTAACCCTTGCCGGGCTTTTGTTCTTAACGAGCCAACAACCAGGTCCGCCCCCCAAACCGCAAGCGAACCCTCAATCAAGTACTGCGTGTTACTCGGCGGTGACCAGGCTCGGCGAACCGAGATTGGCCATACGCACGCTGTTCTGCACTTGCTGGATTTCACCCTGCGAACCGATCGGCCCCAGGCGCACCCGATGCAGTGTCTGTTGGTTGCGCACGATCGAGCTGATGAACACCGGAGCGCTCACCATCCCGCTGAGCTTCGATCTCAGGAGTTCTGCAGCGTCCGGGTTGGCGAACGCGCCCACCTGCAGATACTGGCCAGAGGCTGGTACAGAAGCGTTTTTTTTTGCGGCCACCTGCACAGGCACAGTGTCCGTGGCATGTTGCTGCGGCGGTGGCGTCCATTGCTCGACCGTGCCCGCCGAAGCGGTAATGGTCGGCGCGGCATTTTGCGCTACTTGCGGCTCATTGAGCATCAAAGGCGCCGGACGGCCTTTGGCGGCCCACCACTGTTGCGGATCGATACCTTCGACCTTGACCCGCGCCGTGCCAATTTCGGCATAGCCGAGCTTCTTGGCGGCGGCATAGGACAAGTCGATGATGCGATCAGAGTAGAACGGCCCACGGTCGTTGACCCGCAGGACCACGCTCTTGTTGTTGTCCAGGTTGGTCACCCGAACGTAACTCGGCAGCGGTAAAGTCTTGTGTGCGGCACTCATGCCATACAGGTCATACACCTCGCCATTGGCGGTGTTCTGACCGTGGAACTTGGTGCCATACCACGACGCCGTGCCCGAGGCGACGTACGTCTTGGAGTCTTGCAGCGGGAAGTAGGTCTTGCCCAGCACGGTGTACGGGTTGGCTTTATAAGGGCCGCTGTGCAGGGTCGGCGTGGCATCCGGGATACGCGAGACGTCGACATCCCACCACGGCGCACCGTCTTTGTGGGCGCGGTTGATGTCCAGCCCCGGCGTAGCGCGCACGGCGGTGTTGGTCTTCTGCGTCGGCGCGCGGCTGGTCGAACAACTGGCGACCAGCACCGCCAACGCGGCGAATGCCATCAGCTTCAGGGGTTTACTCATAGGCAATGCCCGCATTACTTGACGCCCCGTGCTTGGACCAGCTGTTCAGACAGTTGATGTACGGCCATGGCGTACATCACGCTGCGGTTATAACGCGTGATCGCGTAAAAATTCTTCAGACCCATCCAGTACTCGGGGCCATTGTCACCTTCCAGGCGGAAAGCGGTGACCGGCATATCATCGCGCAGCGCATCATGACTCGACCACCCCAACGCCCGCAACTCCCCGACGGTTTTCGTCGGCTCGATGCCGGTGGTCAAACCGTCGTCCACCTGATCGCCACGCACATCGGCGCGACTGACCACAGGTTCGCCGGCGACCCAACCGTGACGCTTGAAATAACTGGCGACGCTGCCGATGGCATCGTCCGGATTGGTCCAGATATTAATGTGGCCGTCACCGTCGAAGTCCACCGCATAGGCGCGAAAGCTGCTCGGCATGAACTGCGGCAAGCCCATGGCACCGGCGTAGGAGCCTTTGAGAGTCAACGGATCGACCTGCTCTTCCCTGGCCAGCAGCAGGAATTCACGCAATTCCTTGCGGAAAAACTCGGCACGGGGAGGATAGTCGAAACCCAGGGTCGACAACGCGTCGATCACCCGGTAATTACCGGTATTACGGCCGAAAAAGGTTTCAACGCCGATGATCGAGACAATCACCTGGGCCGGCACACCGTATTCCTGCTCGGCACGCGCCAGTACGGCCTCGTGCTGACGCCAGAAGTCCACACCACGGGCAATACGCGCGTCGGTGATGAACATCGGGCGATATTCATTCCACTGTTTGACCCGCTCGGCCGGTTTGGAGATTGCATCCAGAATCGCCTGTTTGCGCTCGGCTTCGCGGAACACGCCCATCAGCTGTTCACCGGCAAAACCGTAGTCGCGGGTCATTTCACCGACGAATTCGGCCACCTGGGGTGAGCCTTCGTAATCGCCGGCCCGCGTTTCAGCGGTACCAAGGATGCCTACCAGGCCGACCCACGGCGCGTATCGAGTCGCCCAGCCATGCATTACTTGCATTGAAATCTTCACCTTATTCAAACCTGTGCGATCCACTTACGATGGGTATGGATCGACATCAAAACCCCAAACGCTGACAGCAGCGTCACCAGCGAAGTTCCTCCGTAGCTAATGAACGGCAACGGCACCCCCACAACCGGCAACAGGCCACTGACCATACCGATGTTGACGAAAACGTAAACAAAAAACGTCATGGTCAGGCTGCCCGCGAGCAATTTGCCGAACAATGTCTGCGCCTGGGCGGTAATCACCAGCCCGCGACCGATCAGCAACAGGTAAATCAACAGCAATGCGCAAATGCCCACCAGGCCGAATTCTTCGCCCAGTACCGCAATAATGAAGTCGGTGTGGCTTTCCGGCAGGAAGTCCAGGTGCGACTGGGTGCCCAGCAACCAGCCTTTGCCGAATACGCCGCCGGAACCGATGGCTGCCTTGGACTGAATGATGTTCCAGCCAGTGCCCAACGGATCGCTTTCCGGGTCGAGGAAGGTCAGGATTCGCTGCTTCTGGTAGTCGTGCATGATGAAGAACCACATCGCCACCGCCACCGGCACTGCCGCGGCGATCACGCTGAGGATCCAGCGCCAGCGCAGGCCACCCATGAACAGCACGAACGCACCGCCCGCAAGGATCAGCAGCGAAGTGCCGAGGTCGGGCTGACGCACGATCAGGATAAACGGCAAGCCGATCAGGAACAGGCTGACACCCACATGCTTGAGCTGCGGCGGCAATGTACGTTTGGACAAGTACCAGGCGATGGTCGCCGGCATCAGGATCTTCATGAATTCCGAGGGCTGGAAGCGGATCACCCCGGGAATGTTGATCCAGCGCGTGGCGCCCATGGCGTTGTGGCCCATGACGTCCACCACCACCAGCAACAGCACGCCGAGCACATAACCGATCGGCACCCAACGGGCCATGAAACGCGGTTCGAACTGGGCGATGACGATCATCGACACCAGGCCGATACCGAATGAAGTGGCTTGCTTGGCCAGCAGGTCCCAGCTCTTGCCACTGGCCGAATACAGCACGAACAGGCTGCCGGCGGCGAGGGTCAGCAGCAGGATCAACAGCGGGCCATCAATGTGCATACGTTGCAGCAGCGTCGCACGGCGACGCATCACGTCCTCACTGGAGAGGATGCGATCGAAATTACTCTTCACGGGCCGTAGCCTCCGCGCTGATAGGGCCGGCGTACTCAGGCTTGAGTCGTCCATCCTGGTCCAGGAGCCAGGCATCCATGACTTGACGCACAACAGGTGCCGCGACGCCGGAACCGGACTCGCCGTTCTCGACCATCACCGACACCACGATTTTCGGGTTGTCGGCCGGCGCGAAGCCGACAAACAAGGCGTGGTCGCGATGCCGTTCCTGCACCTTGGAGCGGTCGTATTTCTCGCCTTGCTTGATCGCGACCACCTGGGCCGTACCACTTTTACCGGCAATCCGGTATTGCGAACCGATGGCAGCTTTGCGCGCCGTACCGCGAGCACCGTGCATTACTTGCTGCATGCCATGGTTGACCTTGGTCCAGTCGGACGGGTCGCGCAGGATGATGTCCGGCATCGGATTCTCATCCTTGGGCTTTTCGCCTTCGACAGTCTTGGCCAGGTGCGGACGGTTCCACACACCCTTGTTGGCCACCAGCGCCGTGGCTTGCGCCAGTTGCAGCGGCGTGGATTGCATGTAGCCCTGGCCGATCCCCAGAATCAGGGTTTCGCCCGGGAACCAGGCCTGACGCCGGGTAGCCCGCTTCCATTCGCGGGACGGCATCAAACCAGGGGATTCTTCGAACATGTCCAGCGAGACCTTCTGGCCGATGCCGAACTTGCCCAGGTAGGAAGACAAGCGGTCGATGCCCAGCTTGTGGGCCAGGTCATAGAAGTAGGTGTCGTTGGAACGCATGATCGCCGTGTCCAGGTCCACGTAGCCGTCGCCGGTACGGTTCCAGTTACGGTATTTGTGATCGTAGTTGGGCAGCATGTAGTAGCCGGGGTCGAAGACCCGGGTCGAGGCCGTCACCACACCGGAATCCAGACCGGCAATCGCCACCGCAGGCTTGATCGTCGAGCCCGGCGGATACAGACCGCGAAGCACCCGGTTGAACAATGGCCGGTCGATGGAATCGCGCAACTCGGCGTAGGCCTTGAAGCTGATGCCGGTGACGAACAGGTTCGGGTCGAAACTCGGCTGGCTGACCATGGCCAGGACTTCGCCGGTGTTCGGGTCCAGCGCGACGACCGCACCACGTCGACCGCCGAGTGCCAACTCGGCAGCTTCCTGCAATTTGATGTCCAGGCTCAGGACGATGTCCTTGCCGGGAATCGGATCGGTGCGCTTGAGCACGCGCAAGACGCGGCCCCGAGCGTTGGTCTCGACTTCTTCGTAACCCACTTGGCCGTGCAGCTCGGGCTCGTAGAAGCGCTCGATACCGGTCTTGCCAATTTGATGAGTACCGCTGTAACCGACCGGGTCCAGCGTCTTGAGCTCTTTCTCGTTGATCCGGCCCATGTAACCCACGGAATGCGCAAAGTGCGCGCCCTGCGGGTAATGCCGCACCAACTGCGCGACCACTTCCACACCCGGCAGCCGGAACTGATTCACCGCGATCCGGGCGATCTGCTCTTCGGTCAGCTCGAACAGAATCGGCACCGGCTCGAATGGCCGACGCCCCTGCTTCATGCGTTTCTCGAAGATCCCCCGGTCCTCGGGCGTCAGCTCCAGCACCTGGACGATCACGTCGAGCACTTGCTGCCAGTCGCCGGAGCGTTCACGGGTCATGCTCAGGCTAAAGCTGGGCCGGTTATCGGCCACCACCACGCCATTACGGTCGAAGATCAACCCGCGAGTCGGCGGAATCGGCTGTACGTGGACGCGGTTGTTTTCCGACAGGGTCGAGTGGTACTCGTACTGAATCACCTGGAGGAAATACAGCCGCGCGATCAGCACGCAGATCAGTGTCACCACCGCAATTGCCCCGAACACGACGCGGCCACGCACCAGACGGGCGTCTTTTTCGTGGTCCTTGATGCGGATCGGCTGGGACATGAGGGCAGAACTACTTGTGGTAAGGGTGGCCGGACAGGACTGTCCAGGCACGATACAACTGTTCGCCGATCAGAATCCGCACCAGCGGGTGCGGCAACGTCAACGGCGATAACGACCAACGCTGATCAGCCCGGGCACACACTTCCGGCGCCAGCCCTTCGGGGCCGCCGACCATGAAATTCACCGTGCGCGAGTCCAGCCGCCAGCGATCGAGTTCGACCGCCAACTGCTCGGTGCTCCAGGGCTTGCCGTGGACTTCGAGGGTGACAACCCGCTCGTTCGGCCCGACCTTGGCCAGCATGGCTTCGCCTTCCTGACGGATGAAGCGCGCCACGTCGGCGTTCTTGCCACGGGTATTGAGCGGTATTTCCACCAGTTCCAGCGCCAGCTCGGACGGAAGGCGCTTGGCATATTCATGCCAGCCTTCTTCCACCCATTTGGGCATGCGTGAACCGACGGCGATCAGTCGCAGTCGCACAGCGGTCCCTTATTGCTGGTCTTTGTTGAGCTTGATGAAATGCTCGTGGGTGTTTTCCGGGCTGTGGTGAGCCGCGTTCAGGGCACGGCTCTGTTCAGCGCCGGACCACAGACGCTCGAGGTCGTAAAACTGACGAGCAGACGCGGTCATCATGTGCACGATCACGTCGTCCATATCCAGCAGAACCCAGTCGCTGTCGCCCTTGCCTTCTTCACCCAATGGCTTGACGCCCAGGGCTTTGACGGCTTCGCGGACCTTGTCCAGCATCGCGCCGATCTGGCGGTTCGATGTACCAGTGGCGATGATCATGTAGTCAGTGATGCTCTGCTTTTCGCGAACGTCGATGACCTGAATGTCCTGGCCCTTTACGTCTTCCAGGGCGGCTACGGCAACCTTGACCAGCTCATCACCCTTCAGGGGCTCGGTGGTGAGAACCGGCTCAGGCAGCGGGGCGCTCTTGAACGTGCCTTTGCGCTTTACTTTAGTTACGTCTTTGTTCGTCATATAAAACTCGTTTTGCTCGTATGTTCGGGCGCTTCAATACACGTCATTCGTGCCTGGAAGCGTGCCCTCTTTTCAGTTCGACGCACGGTAAAGACCGTGCGCATCGATGTAGGCCAGGACCGCGTCGGGCACCAGGAAACGTACCGACTTACCGCTGGCCAGCAGTTGACGGATCTGGGTGGCGGATACCGCGAGCGGTGTCTGCCAGACGAATGCAATCTGTCCGCTCGGCCCTTTGAGGGCCAGCGGGTCGCTCACCGAGCGTGCCGCCAACAGATTGCGCAAGGCATCCGGCGGTTCGCTGTCGGCATCCGGGCGTTGCAGCACCAGGATGTGGCAATGCTGGAGCAACTCTTCCCAGCGGTGCCAAGTGGGCAGGCCGCAAAATGCGTCCCAGCCCAAAAGTAGAAAAACCTGGGTATCCGCGGCCATTTCGGCACGCATCAATTCCAGGGTATCGATAGTGTAGGACGGTTTGTCCCGCTGCAATTCGCGGGCGTCCACCACCAACGGCGCCACACCGGCCACCGCGCACTCGACCATCGCCAGACGGTCCTGCGCCGAGACCTGCGGCGTGTCCCGATGAGGCGGCCTGGCACTGGGTGTCAGTCGCAGCTCATCGAGGCCTAAGGACTCGGCCACTTCCAGTGCACCGCGCAAATGGCCGATGTGCACCGGGTCGAACGTTCCGCCCAGCACGCCAATGCGTCGAGGCTCAGCCTCGCCGGCAGTGACCGGGGCTGACGGGTCGAGGTCGCCCAAGTCAGACCGACTCCTGTCCGCGCAACTGGCCGTCACCGACCACGATGTACTTCTCGCAGGTCAGACCTTCGAGGCCCACCGGGCCGCGGGCGTGCAGCTTATCAGTAGAAATGCCAATCTCGGCACCCAATCCGTATTCAAAGCCATCGGCAAAGCACGTCGGCGTGTTGATCATCACCGACGACGAGTCGACTTCAGCCACAAAACGCCGGGTGTCGGCCAGGTTTTCGCTGACGATCGAATCGGTGTGGTGGGAGCCGTATCGGTTGATGTGCTCGATGGCCTGGTCCAGCCCGTCGACCACGCGGATCGACAGAATCGGCGCCAGGTATTCGGTGCTCCAGTCGTCTTCAGTGGCCGCAACGGCCTCGATGATCGACCGGGTGCGTTCGCAGCCGCGCAGTTCAACGCCTTTTTCGCGGAACTGTGCAGCCATCGATGGCAGGAAATCTTTGGCAACGCTTTGATCCACCAGCAGCGTTTCCATCGCGCCGCAGATGCCATAACGGTAGGTCTTGGCGTTGAAGGCAATGCGCTGGGCTTTCGGCAGATCGGCGTGCTCACTCACGTAGACGTGGCAGATGCCGTCCAGGTGCTTGATCACCGGCACACGAGCATCGCGGCTGACTCGCTCGATCAGGCCTTTGCCACCGCGCGGCACGATCACGTCGACGTATTCAGGCATGGTGATCAGCGCGCCGACGGCGGCACGGTCGGTGGTTTCGACCACTTGCACCACAGCGGCCGGCAGATCGGCCTCGGCCAGACCGCGCTGGATGCAGGCGGCAATGGCACGGTTGGAATGAATCGCTTCGGAACCGCCACGCAGGATGGTCGCGTTACCCGACTTCAGGCACAGGCTGGCGGCATCAATGGTTACGTTCGGCCGGGATTCGTAGATGATCCCGATCACGCCCAACGGCACGCGCATCTTGCCGACCTGAATGCCGGACGGGCGAAAGCTCATGTCGCGGATCGCGCCGACCGGGTCCGGCAGGGCTGCAACCTGGCGCAGACCGACAATCATGCCGTCGATACGCGCCGGGGTCAGCGCCAGACGTTCCAGCAAGGCCGGTTCAAGACCATTGGCCCGACCAGCGGCCAGATCCAGTTCATTGGCAGCCGTCAACTCGCCGCGGGCGGCGTCCAGCGCATTGGCAGCAGCCTGCAAGGCGCGGTTTTTCTGCGCGGTGCTGGCACGGCCGATGATGCGCGACGCTTCACGGGCAGCGCGACCCAGGCGGGTCATATAGTCGAGGACGGACTCAGTCATTGTCTGAAGTGGTCTTTTGCTGGATTTTGGAAAAGAGTAAAGCGGCAGATTATAGCTGTCGCGTCCCGGGACTAACAGCGGTGACGGGCGGATGGTCGAAATGGAGGGCAATTTGCCGACGTTCAGCCGTGATTAAGCTGCAAATTGTTATCATCACCGCTCAATCAGCCCTGATAAACGCCGTTCATCATGTCCAACCTGACTGTTCGCGCCTCCCTTCCGGCCCTGCCCACGGCGCTGCCGGACGCTTTTTTTGACCGCGACGCGCAAATTCTGGCCCGCGAGTTACTGGGCAAAGTCATCCGTCACCGGGTCGGCGACCTGTGGCTCAGCGCCCGGATCATCGAGACCGAAGCCTATTACTGCGAAGAAAAAGGCAGTCACGCGTCCCTCGGCTACACAGAAAAGCGTAAGGCTTTGTTTCTGGATGGCGGCCACATCTATATGTATTACGCACGGGGCGGCGATTCCCTGAATTTTAGCGCCCAAGGGCCGGGCAACGCCGTGCTGATCAAATCCGCCTATCCGTGGGTCGATGAATTGAGCGGGCCGGCGAGTCTGGCGCAGATGCTGCTGAACAACCCTGACGCACAAGGCCGCCCTCGCCCCTCGCAAAAACTCTGCGCCGGCCAGACGCTGCTGTGCAAGTCACTGGGATTGAAGGTGCCCGTCTGGGACGCCAAACGCTTTGATCATGAAGTGTTGCTGGTACAAGACATCGGCCCGGCACCCGGCCACATCATTCAAACCACGCGCCTGGGCATTCCCCATGGGCGTGACGAACACCTGATGTACCGCTTCGTCGATGCGGCTTATGCGCCTTACTGCACGCGGAACCCGCTACGTCGGGGGCGGGTCGAAGGTCGCGATTATTTTTTGCTTCCCTGACTAACAGCAGGACCATTGTGGGAGCGGGCTTGCTCGCGAAGGCGGTGTGTCAGGCGATATTGATGTCGACTGACACGGCCTTTTCGCGAGCAAGCCCGCTCCCACAGGGGATCCGCAGTGTTTTGAAGATTGAGTTTTCCCTTATTGGATGGAGTTGTAGGTATGGGCCCATGGCTCGATAGCATCACCGGCTGGTTGACGGTCAATCCGCAGTGGCTGGCTGCCGCTGTGTTCATCGTGGCTTGCGTTGAATGCCTGGCGATTGCCGGGTTGATCGTGCCGGGCACCGTTTTGCTGTTTGCGGTGGCGGTGCTGGCCGGCAGCGGTGCCCTGTCGCTGGGTGAAACACTGCTGCTGGGGTTTCTCGGTGGCTTGCTGGGTGACGTGGTTTCCTACTTCCTGGGACGACATTTCCACCAGAACATCCGGCGCTTGCCCGGCTTGCGCCATCACCCGGAATGGATTGCCGGGGCCGAGTCTTACTTTCAGCGCTACGGTATCGCCAGCCTCCTGGTAGGACGCTTCATCGGCCCATTGCGGCCAATGCTGCCGATGGTCGCAGGGATGTTCGACATGCCCTTCCCGCGCTTCGCCGCCGTTAGCCTGCTGGCCGCCGCCGGCTGGAGCATCGCGTACTTGCTGCCGGGCTGGGCCACGGGGGCGGCGATTCGCTTGCCGTTGCCGGAAGGCTTCTGGCCGGAAGCCGGGATCGTCGCCGGCAGCATCGCGGTGATGATCGGCTTGAGCGTCACCAGCAGCTTGCGTCGTCATCGTCACGCCACGGCGTATATTGCCGGCCTGGGCCTGGTGATTCTGTTGGGGCTGTTTATTGGCTATCCGCACCTGACGGCCCTTGATCAGGGCTTGATGACGCTGGTGCAGGAACACCGCAGCCCGATGCTCGATGAAGTGGCCGTGACGTTCACGCTGATTGGTGAATTCCGCAACATGCTGGTATTCAGCGCCCTGCTGACCGGGTTGCTGTTGCTCACCCGGCAATGGCGCCAGGCGATTTTCGCCGGTGGCGCGCTGCTGTTCACCGCGCTCGGCAACACCGTGACCAAGCACTTCTTCGCCCGCTTGCGCCCGGAAATATTGAGCGATCCGCTGACCAGTTACAGCATGCCCAGCGGGCACGCATCGGGCTCTTTTGCGCTGTTCCTGGCACTCGCGGTTCTCGCCGGACGTGGACAGCCACCGCGTATGCGCCTGACCTGGCTGCTGCTGGGCTGCTTGCCGGCGCTGGCGATTGCGTTGTCGCGGGTGTATCTGGGGGCGCACTGGCCAACGGATGTACTGGCGGGCGCGATGCTGGCGGCGGGCGTCTGTGCAGCTAGCCTGTGGCTGAGTCAGCGCCAGACGCCGCTCAATCCGATGCCACCCAGGGTCTGGTGGTTGGTGCTGCCGTCATTGCTGGTGTTGTTTGCCTTCTTTGCACTGCGGCATTTGCCCCATGCGATGTTGCGTTACGCGTATTGAAGAACAAAAGATCGCAGCCTGCGGCAGCTCCTACAGGTCGTACGTCGATCCGGTGTAGGAGCTGCCGCAGGCTTCGATCTTTTAGCGTTCACGCAAACAACTCGCCCTGCAACTCATCCAGCAACGCCTGAATCGCATCCAGCCGTTGCTGCGGGTCGTCGAGTTGCAGCAGGTCGATCTTGTCCACCTCGGCGAACGGCAGCAGGTACGCCAATTGATTGGCCAATGACTGTTGCCCGGTCGCTTCGGTGCCCATGTTCAGCGCCTCGACCATCGGGTGCTCGGCCAAGGCCTTGAGCAACGCGACGAGGTCGGCATCCTCTTCCTGCAACGGTTGTTCAGGTTCATCTTCAAGCCACTCGACGTCGGCAATGGTCAGGTGATCGCGCTGCACTTGCGAGCGCAAGACGTGGAAACGCCGCCCGCCCTGCACCCGAATCCCCAGCAAGCCGTTGTCCTGCTGCTTGAAGTCAGTGATCAACGCTTCGCAGCCCACCAGCGCATAACCCGCCGGGGCGATGCCGACCTCTTCGCCGTCAAGAATGCACACCACGCCGAAGCCGCTGCCTTGTTTCATGCAACGACTGATCATGTCCAGATAGCGCGCCTCGAAAATCTGCAAGTCGAGGATGCAACCGGGGAACAGCACCGTGTTCAGCGGAAAAAGCGGCAAGCTCATAGACATTTCCTTACACCACCATCGACACGGCCAACGGCAGGAACACCGCCGTCGCCACGCCCATCAGACTCATCGCCAGCGCTGCAAAGGCGCCGCACTCTTCACTTTCCTGCAACGCCACCGACGTGCCGACCGCATGAGCGGTCATCCCCAGGGCCATGCCACGCGCCTCGGGGCTGTGGACACCGAGTCGGGTCAACAGACTCGGGCCGAAAATCGCACCGATCACGCCGGTAATCAACACGAACACCGCCGCCAACGCCGCGACGCCACCGATCTGCTCGGCCACCAGCATGGCAATCGGCGAGGTCACGGATTTGGGCGCCATGGTCATCAGGATCATGTGTTCGGCACCGAACCACCAGCCCAGCAACACGCCCATGCCCGTGGCGACCACGCCGCCTATCACCAGCGTAGTAAATATCGGCCAGAATAACTGCCGAATCCGTCGCAGGTTCAAGTACAGCGGCACAGCCAAGGCAACGGTAGCCGGTCCCAGCAGAATGCTGAGGATCTCGGTGCTCTTGCGATACTCGGCGTAGGTCAGGCCGCAGGTCAGCAGCACGCCGATCACCAGCACCATCGACACCAGCACCGGTTGCAGGAAGATCCAGCGGGTTTTCTCGAACGCCGCGAGCACCAGTTGATAGGCGCCCAGCGTAATGCCGATGCCAAACAGCGGATGGTGAATCACCGAATCCAGTGCGCCATGCCAATCGAGGATCATTGGCCGTCTCCGCGATGGGCATGGCGCTTGACCAGGCGCTGCATCAACACCCCAACGAAGGCCATGGACAACAGCAGCGACAGCACCAGCGCACCGGAGATCGCCCAGAAGTCCGCGGCAATATCCTTGGCGTAAACCATCACGCCCACTGCCGGTGGCACCAGCAGCAACGGCAGGTAGCGCAGCAAACTGCTGGCGGCCAGGTTCAGCGGCTCACCGACTTCGCCACGACAAATCAGAAACACCAGCAACAGTAGCAGGCCGACAATCGGCCCCGGCAGCACCGGTAAAAACAGGTGGTTGATGGCTGTGCCCAGCAATTGGAACAGCACCAGCCAGGTCAGGCCACGTAACAACATCCAGCATCTCCCACGCTTTTCCCCACCAAGAAGGGGGCCGGGCATTATAAGCATGCCGACGCTATACACCGGCATTCGCCAAAAGCATGGTCAGTTGACCGGAGCAATTTGCCATGTTGATCTAAAGTGGTAACCCGGGAGGTCAAATCCCCCCACCTCAAAACTATAAAACCGATGAACCCAAGGAGAGTCTCAATGCCCTATGTTCCCGTTGCAGAGCTCAAAGATTATGTCGGCAAGGAACTTGGACGTTCCGAATGGCTCACCATCGACCAGGAGCGCATCAACCTGTTCGCCGAAGCCACCGGGGATTATCAGTTCATTCATGTCGACCCGGTCAAAGCCGCGCAAACGCCATTTGGCAGCACCATCGCCCACGGTTTCCTGTCGCTGTCGCTGATCCCCAAACTGATGGAAGACATCCTGATCCTGCCGGAAGGCGTGAAGATGGTGGTCAACTATGGCCTGGACAGCGTTCGTTTCATCCAGCCAGTGAAAGTCAACTCACGGGTCAGGCTCAAGGTCGACATGAACGAAGTCACCGAGAAAAAACCTGGTCAGTGGCTGCTCAAAGCCACCGCAACGCTGGAGATAGAAGGCTCGGACAAACCGGCGTACATCGCTGAACCGTTGTCCCTCTGTTTCGTGTAAACCATCCCGAATGCGAAGCAGCGCACGCTGTTTCGCGACCTTCTCTATATATGCGACGCATAGCTGCGGCATACTCGGTCGCCTAACTGTCCGGATCCCGCTATGCGCTCACTTGTACCTCTTGCTTTGACCCTGTTGCTCACCGCTTGCGGCGATGGCGAATCGCTGTTGTCCCCTGACGCCCGCCTGCCGGACGGTGGACGCTATCGAGGGGATCTGGTCAACGGGTTGTTGCAGGGCCAGGGCCGCATCGACTACCCGAACGGCAGTTGGTACGCCGGGCAGTTCGACAAGGGTCAATGGCATGGCCAGGGCGAATGGCACGGCAGCAATGGCGAGGTCTATCGCGGGCAATTCCAGCAAGGGCTGTTTGACGGCCAGGGCTCGCTGACCACTAACGGCAGCAGCTACACCGGCGGTTTCAAACTCGGCCGGCGCGACGGTGAAGGCACCCTCAAAGAAAACGGCATGACCTACCGCGGTGAATTCAAGGCTGATCAATACTCCGGGCTCGGTCGTCTTGAACTTGAAGACGGCAGCTCGTACCAAGGCCAATTCGCCCACGGCAAACCCAATGGCGAAGGCCAGCGCGGCGACGCCAGCGGCAATCAGTTCAGCGGCCATTTCGTCAACGGTCAGTTGGAAGGCAACGGCACCTTCAACAGCGCCGACGGCGATATCTACGTCGGTGGCTTCAAGGACAACCAGCTCAGCGGCAAGGGCCGCTATGAGAACGCCGATGGCGATGTCTGGATCGGTCAGTTCAAGGAAGGCGTGCTCAATGGCAAAGGTGAGCTGATCGGCACCGACGGCAGCCATTACATCGGCCAGTTCAGCGACTGGCGCTTCACTGGCCCGGGCCGTTTGAACCTGGCCGACGGCAGTTTCTATGTCGGCGGGTTCGACAGCGACAGCTATGCGGGCCGCGGCACCCTGGTGCTGACCGATGGCACGGTGCTCAGCGGTACCTGGATCAACGGCCAGCGCGTGCGCGATGCTGATGGCAAATTACTGCCCGACACCCTTGAACTCGGTTTGCTGGCCCAGGGCCGCTTGCTCGACGAAGCACTGGCCAGCGTCCCCGCCTCGACCCCGGCGGTCGAGTTGTACACCCTGACCCTCGGTGGTGACGGCAAGCAGAGCGTGTTCCTGCGTGAGTCCGACTACGTCGCCAACATGCTCGCCAGCCGCTTCGGTGCCTTCGGCCAGATCCGCCTGGTCAACCATCGCGAGCACCTCGCCGACCGGCCAATGGCCACCCGGGAAAACCTGCGCCGTGCCGTCCAGACCCTGGCCGAACGCAGCGGACCGGAAGACTTGCTGTTCATCTACCTGACCAGCCACGGCACCAGCGAGCACGAACTGGTACTCGACCAACCACGCATGGAACTGGCCGATCTGCCGGCCGACGAATTGGCCGCAGTCCTCGCCCCGTTGAAAAATCGCGACAAGATTATTGTCATCTCTTCCTGCTATTCCGGTGGCTTCATCCCGGCACTGAAAGATGAGCGCACCCTGATCATGACCGCCTCGCGGGCGGACCGCGTGTCCTTCGGTTGCTCGGAAGAAGCCAACTTCACTTACTTCGGCGACGCGTTGTTCGCCCAGGCGCTGAACCAGACCGACGATCTGGAGCAGGCCTTCAAACTGGCCAAGGCCACCGTGGCCGAGCGCGAGCTGGCGGATAACTTCGAAGCCTCCGAGCCGCAGATATGGGCACCAAAAACCGTACTCGCCCACTGGCAACTTTTACGTAAGCAACAAGCTCGAAAAGCATTACAAAGTGCTGCTATCAGCAGCAAGGACGCCAAGAGCAACTAAGCTGAAGAGTATCAAGGGGGAAACACTATGTACTTGACGCCTCAGCATGTATTGCTTGCCGGAGCTACCGGATTAACCGGCGAACATTTGCTTGATCGCCTGCTCAATGAGCCAACGATTACGCGGGTATTGGCACCTTCACGCCGGCCGCTGGCCGAGCATCCCCATCTGGAAAATCCCGTCGGCGACCCCGCCGTGTTCCTGCCGCAGTTGAACGGTCGTGTCGACATCGCCTACTGCTGCCTCGGCACCACGATCAAACAGGCCGGCTCCGAGCAGGCGTTTCGCGCGGTGGACCTGGACATGGTGGTGGCCTTCGCCAAGCGCGCGCGGGAAATGGGCGCGCGGCACCTGATTGTGATCAGTGCCTTGGGGGCCGATCGCAGATCCTCGATTTTCTACAACAAGGTCAAAGGCGAGATGGAACATGCATTGCGCGCACAGAATTGGCCGCAACTGACCATTTGCCGACCTTCACTGCTGCTGGGCGAACGCCTTGAGCCGCGTATGGCCGAACAACTGGCCGGGCCATTGTCGCGCTTGATCCCGGGCAAATATCGCGGCATCGAAGCCTGCCAACTGGCCCGCGCCATGTGGCGGCTGGCGCTGGAAGAGCAGGATGGGGTGCGGGTGGTTGAGTCGGATGAGTTGCGTAAGTTAGGCAAATAACTGTGGCGAGGGGGCTTGCCCCCGTTCGGCTGCGCAGCAGTCGTAAATCCTGTGCACGCGGTGTGTCTGGTAAATCGAGGTGCCTGGCTTGGGGCCTGCTTCGCAGCCCAACGGGGGCAAGCCCCCTCGCCACAGGAATCCCCTACAACCCGCCCGTCGCCTGAAAACTCACGCCGATCACCGTCAACACCGACAACGGCAACAACAACGTGTCGAGCAACGCGCTGGCCGGCAGGTCTACACCGGGGTAACTCGGGGCTTCAGCGCCGAAATGATCCTTGGCACAGCAACCGCCATTCATCGCGTACAAATCCAGCCGAGTCCCCGAATACACCACCGGCGCGCCAGGCTTGGCTGCATCGAGGGTGCGCGCCGTGGCGCAGCCGGCCAGTTGCAAGGCCAGCAGAACCATCAGTAGTTTATTCATCGCTGCTCAAATGATGCTCGCCCCAACGCGGCAGCATGTCCTGTGGGATGTTCAGCAGATTGAGGATCCGCGCCACGACGAAGTCGATCAGGTCGTCGATGGTCTGTGGCTGGTGATAGAAACCCGGCGAGGCCGGCAGAATCGTCACGCCCATGTTCGACAACTTGAGCATGTGCTCCAGATGAATGCTCGAATACGGTGCCTCGCGCGGCACCAGAATCAACTGGCGGCGCTCCTTCAAGGTGACATCGGCGGCCCGCTCGATCAGGTTATTGCAAGCCCCGGTCGCGATGGCCGACAAGGTCCCGGTCGAACACGGCACCACCACCATCGCCGCTGGCGCGCCGGAACCCGAAGCCACCGGCGACATCCAGTCTTCCTTGCCATACACCTTGATTTGCCCGGCGGCGGCACCGGTGTATTCGGTGAGGAAGGCCTGCATGGTTTGCGGTTTCGGCGGCAGCGTCACGTCCGTCTCGGTGGCCATCACCAGTTGCGCGGCTTTGGAGATCAGGAAGTGCACCTCACGGTCTTCGCGAATCAGGCAGTCCAGCAGGCGCAAACCGTACTGGGCGCCAGAAGCGCCGGTCATGGCCAGCGTGATGCGTTCCGGGCCGTTGTTCATTGCAGCGCCTCGGCGAGTTTGCCGTGCAGGCCGCCGAAGCCGCCATTGCTCATGATCACCACGTGTGTGCCGGGCTGGGCCTGACTTTTCACGCGTTCGATGATGCCTTCGAGGGAGTCGCTGACAATCGACGGCACGGTGCACAGCGCCGCCGTGCCAGCCAGATCCCAGCCGAGGTTGGCTGGTGCGTACCAGATCACCTGATCGGCATCGACCACACTTTCCGGCAAACCATCACGGTGCGCACCGAGCTTCATGGAGTTGGAGCGCGGCTCGATGATCGCGATCAATGGCGCGTCGCCAATCTTCTTGCGCAGACCGTCGAGGGTGGTGGCGATGGCGGTCGGATGATGAGCGAAGTCGTCGTAGATGGTGATACCACGGACTTCCGCGACTTTCTCCATGCGGCGCTTCACGCTTTTGAACGCGCTCAACGCTGCAATGCCCATCGACGGCACCACGCCGACGTGGCGCGCGGCCGCCAGGGTAGCCAAGGCGTTAGCGACGTTGTGCTGACCAGTCATGTCCCACTCGACCACGCCTTGGGCGACGCCTTCGAACATCACTTCGAACTTGGAACCGTCTTCGCTCAGCAACTTTACCTGCCACTGACCGCCAGCGCCGGTGGTTTGCACCGGAGTCCAGCAGCCCATTTCAATCACGCGCTGCAAGGCTGGCTCGGTGGTCGGATGGATCACCAGGCCTTCGCTCGGAATGGTGCGCACCAAATGATGGAACTGCCGCTCGATGGCTGCAAGATCAGGGAAGATGTCGGCGTGATCGAACTCAAGATTGTTCAGAATCGCCGTGCGTGGGCGGTAGTGAACGAACTTGGACCGCTTGTCGAAGAAGGCGCTGTCGTATTCGTCGGCTTCGATCACGAAGAACGGTGTGCCGCCCAGACGAGCGGACACCGAGAAATTCTGCGGCACGCCGCCGATCAGGAAACCCGGGCTCATGCCCGCGTGTTCCAGCACCCAGGCAAGCATGCTGCTGGTGGTGGTTTTGCCATGGGTGCCAGCAACGGCCAGCACCCAGCGACCTTGCAGCACGTGATCCGCCAGCCATTGCGGGCCGGAAACGTAAGGCAGGCCTTTGTTCAGGACGTACTCGACGGCCGGATTGCCACGGGACATGGCGTTGCCGATCACCACCAGGTCGGGGGCCGGGTCGAGCTGCGCCGGGTCGTAACCCTGGGTCAACTGAATGCCCTGCGCCTCAAGCTGAGTGCTCATCGGCGGATAGACGTTGGCATCGGAGCCCGTCACGTGATGGCCCAGCTCTTTGGCCAGAACCGCCATCGAACCCATGAAAGTGCCGCAGATACCAAGAATATGAATGTGCATAGTCGACCTCGTAAAACATGGCCGCAGGTTAGCGTAGGGTGGGGAAAATCGCACTCTTTAGGTGATGGGCCGATTGAGGGTGAGGTTTGGGATTTGGGGGTTGATTCTCGATCGACCCCTCAGCCCAGCCCTCTCCCCACGGGGGAGAGGGAGCTAACCGAGTTGCTCTGTCGAACTACATCGACCTGAAAGTCCAGAGTCGAACTCAGGTTCTGAAAAGCCCCCGATTGGCTCCCTTTCCCCTCTCCCCTCTGGGGAGAGGGTTAGGGTGAGGGGTGGATTTAAGGCCTACCGCTCAATCCCATGTTTACGCAGCTTGCGATAAAGGGTGTTACGGCTGACACCTAGCTGCTCAGCCGTATGGGTCATATGCCAGCGCTGCTGCTCCAGCGCATTGAGCAACGCCAAGCGCTCGGCATCATCGAGCGGGAATTCGGAAGGCTCTTCCACCGCCGCCGCAACCACCGGCCGCGCCTGACGAATCATCGCCGGCAAATCCTCCAGCCCAACCCGCCCGCCATCACACAACGCCGCCAAGGTGCGCAGCACATTGCGTAACTGCCGCACATTCCCCGGCCAGGCAAAACCCAACAAGGCCTGACGCGCCGGTTCGTCGATCAGCACCGTTTCCCCGCCCGCCTCTTCCTCCAGCAGGAAATCGAGCAACTGGGATTTATCGGTGCGATCACGTAACGCAGGCAACGCGACTTCCAGGCCATTGAGCCGGTAATACAAATCCTCGCGGAAGCTGCCGTCCTGCACCCGGTCCAGCAGATTCCGGTGGGTGGCGCTGATAATCCGGACGTTGACCGACTCCGGCTCCCCACCAATCGGCACCACCTGACGATCTTCCAGCACCCGCAACAACCGGGTCTGCAAGGCCAGAGGCATGTCGCCGATCTCGTCGAGGAACAACGTGCCGCCATCCGCCTGTTGCAGTTTGCCGCGCATACCCTCCTTGCGCGCACCAGTGAAACTGCCGCCGCGATAGCCGAACAGTTCGCTTTCGATCAGGCTTTCCGGGATGGCTGCGCAGTTGAGGGCGACAAAAGACTTTTCCGACCGTTGACTGGCCTGGTGTACAGCTTTGGCGAAAGCCTCTTTACCGGACCCGGTTTCGCCATTGATCAACAGCGGCACATCCCGCTCGAACACACGCAGGGCCTTGCGAAAATCCTCCTGCAACGCGGTATCGCCCAGGCAAATGCCGGACAGGCGCGGGCGCTCGGTAATCACCGGACTTTGCACCACCGGCACTGGAATACTGCGCGGCTGGCCACGTAACAGAGCAAACAGGCTGCGCCCGTCACGGGTGCGCAGTGGCCAACTGGCGCTGGCATTCACGCTGGCGCGGCCGAGTAACTCATCCAGCGAGCAATCAAAAAACGCTTCCACCGGTTTGCCCAGCAAGCCGCCGCGAATATGCCCCAGCAGGTTCAGCGCACTCTGGTTGACCGCGCTGATCCGCCCTTCACCATCGAACGCCAGCAGCCCTTCGCTGAACAGCCCGACGGATTCCGCCTGAAGGTGAAAACGCAGCAGCCATTGATTATCGAAGTAACGCAGGAAATAGCAGCTCTCGATCATCTTCGCCGACAGATTGACCAGGGCCATGGTGTGGAATTGGCTCTGCCGCGAGACTTCATGGCGAGCCGAGGATACGTCGAGCACCGCCAGCAGTTCGCCATGCGGGTCGAACACCGGACTCGCCGAACAGGTCAGGCCGGTGTGGCGGCCGCGAAAGTGTTCATCTTGGTGGATGGTCAGGGCCTGGCGCTCCACCAGGCAGGTGCCGATGCCGTTAGTGCCTTCGCAGGCTTCACTCCAGTCAGCCCCGAGCCAGAGCCCGGCGCGCTCGAAAATCTTCCGTTCGGCGGGAGCCGTGACGCAATTTAGGATCACCCCACGGGCGTCGGTCAGGAGCACCGCGTGGCCGGCGCCGGAGAGTTGCTGGTGCAGGCTGGTCATTTCGTTGCCGGCGATGTGCAGCACTTGTTGCAGGCGCTCGCGGCTTTCCAGCACGCGGCCATGTTCCAGCACCGTCGGCGCCATGGTCAGGGCCGGGTCGAGGTGATAGTCCTCAAGACAACGCAGCCAGGAGCGGGCAATCGACGGATCGCTGCCAGGGCCATGCAGGTGCGATTTGCCCTGGGTAACGGTCAGGACTTGCTGGGCATGGCGACTCAAATGGTTGTCGTGCATTTCTTATTATTCTCCTCGAGCCGCTCACACCTCCCACGTAGGAGCTGTCGAGTGAAACGAGGCTGCGATCTTTTGATCTTGTTTCTCAAAAAGCAAAATCAAAAGATCGCAGCCTCGTTTCACTCGACAGCTCCTACAGGGGTTATGCAACAGCCATCAAAGGTGTGCAGCCCAATGACGTAGTCATATGAACACGGAGCATCCTCCACGTCAGCGCGCTTTGCAATGCTGGCAAGACCGCCCAGTCACACGCTGTGCCACAAGCGGTACAAACTGTCACCCAAGCTGTACCGAAACCGTCACAGACAACCTCCGCTTGTCCGACAAAAACCGCGCAAGGCCTTGATTTGCCTGCCCTGCAAGGCAGTGGCCCAACCTTTGCTCTACGCTTATAGCAAGCGCTCATGCGCGTCTCTCTTATAAGTACAACAAGCCAAGGAGAAATCACCATGCGTTACGCTCACCCCGGTACTGAAGGCGCTATCGTTTCGTTCAAGAGCAAATACGGTAACTACATCGGCGGCGAGTTCGTCGCGCCTGTTAAAGGTCAGTACTTCACCAATACTTCGCCAGTGAATGGCCAACCGATTGCCGAATTCCCACGCTCCACGGCCGAAGATATCGACAAAGCCCTGGACGCTGCCCACGCCGCTGCCGATGCCTGGGGCGCCACGTCCGCCCAGGCGCGCTCGCTGGTGCTGCTGAAAATCGCCGACCGCATCGAGCAGAACCTGGAACTCTTGGCAATCACCGAATCCTGGGACAACGGCAAAGCCGTTCGCGAAACCCTCAACGCCGACATCCCGCTGGCAGCGGACCACTTCCGCTACTTCGCCGGTTGCATTCGCGCCCAGGAAGGCAGCGCTGCCGAAATCGACGGCAACACCGTTGCCTATCACATCCATGAACCGCTGGGCGTGGTCGGGCAGATCATCCCGTGGAACTTCCCGATCCTGATGGCCGCCTGGAAACTCGCCCCGGCCCTGGCCGCCGGTAACTGCGTGGTGCTCAAGCCTGCCGAGCAAACCCCGCTGGGCATCACCGTGCTGATGGAACTGATCGGCGACCTGCTGCCACCCGGCGTACTCAACGTTGTGCAAGGGTTCGGCAAAGAAGCCGGCGAAGCTCTGGCCACCAGCAAGCGCATCGCCAAGATCGCCTTCACTGGCTCGACTCCGGTCGGCTCGCACATCATGCATGCCGCCGCTGAAAACATTATTCCGTCGACCGTGGAGCTGGGTGGCAAGTCGCCGAACATCTTCTTCGCCGACATCATGCAAGCCGAAGAAACCTTCATCGAAAAAGCCGCCGAAGGCCTGGTGCTGGCGTTCTTCAACCAGGGCGAAGTCTGCACCTGCCCATCCCGCGCGCTGGTGCAGGAATCGATCTACGACGACTTCATGAAAGTGGTGATGAAGAAAGTCCTGTCGATCAAACGTGGCGACCCGCTGGACACCGACACCATGGTTGGCGCCCAAGCGTCCGAGCAGCAATTCGACAAAATCCTTTCGTACCTGGAAATCGCCAAGGGCGAAGGCGCCGAGCTGCTGACCGGCGGCAAGGTGGAAAAACTCGAGGGCAACCTGGCGACCGGGTATTACATCCAGCCGACCCTGCTCAAGGGCACCAACAAAATGCGTGTGTTCCAGGAAGAAATCTTTGGCCCGGTGGTGAGCATCACCACGTTCAAGGACGAAGCCGAAGCCCTGGCCATCGCCAACGACACCGAGTTCGGCCTCGGTGCCGGCCTCTGGACCCGCGACATCAACCGCGCCTACCGCATGGGCCGCGCCATCAAGGCCGGTCGTGTGTGGACCAACTGCTATCACCTGTACCCGGCGCACGCCGCGTTCGGTGGTTACAAAAAGTCCGGCGTCGGGCGTGAAACTCACAAGATGATGCTCGATCACTATCAGCAGACCAAAAACCTGCTGGTGAGCTACGACATCAATCCGTTGGGCTTCTTCTAAAAACCGGGGGCGATGCAGGTGTTTCTGTGTCGTCCCTTCCACCGCTTTCGCGAGCAAGCCCGCTCCCACATTGAATTTGTGATGAATTCACATAGGCGGGCCAACACGAGTCCAATGTGGGAGCGGGCTTGCTCGCGAAGGAGTCCTCAACAACACACCCAAACATCGCCCTGCCCCTCTGGCACGGGCTTTGCGTGCCCGCTGTAACCGCAATACCCGAAAGTCCACCGATCAAACAATAAAAAACAGAGAGGACTTATGACTTCTACAACACAGCTCAAACCCACACTCGGCACCCTGCATTTATGGGGCATTGCCGTCGGCCTGGTGATTTCCGGCGAGTACTTCGGCTGGAGTTACGGCTGGGGCACCGCAGGCACGCTGGGTTTTCTCGTCACCGCGTTAATGGTGGCGACGATGTACACCTGCTTCATCTTCAGTTTTACCGAACTGACCACCGCGATTCCCCACGCGGGCGGGCCGTTTGCCTACAGTCGGCGGGCGTTTGGCGAAAAGGGCGGATTGATCGCCGGCATCGCCACCCTGATCGAATTCGTCTTTGCGCCACCGGCGATTGCCATGGCCATCGGCGCCTATCTCAACGTGCAGTACCCGGAACTGGACCCGAAGATTGCGGCGGTCGGCGCCTACTTCGTGTTCATGACCCTGAACATTCTCGGCGTCAGCATTGCGGCGACCTTTGAACTGGTGGTCACCGTACTGGCAGTTGCCGAATTGCTGGTGTTCATGGGCGTGGTGGCGCCAGGCTTCAGCTTCAGCAATTTCGTGCTCAACGGCTGGTCGGGCTCCAACGAGTTCACCATGGCCTCGATCCCGGGGATTTTTGCGGCTATCCCGTTTGCGATCTGGTTTTTCCTGGCCATTGAAGGCGCGGCCATGGCGGCCGAGGAAGCCAAAGACCCGAAACGCACGATTCCCAAGGCCTACGTCAGCGGCATTCTGACCCTGGTGTTCCTGGCTATCGGCGTGATGGTGATGGCCGGCGGCGTTGGCGACTGGCGTCAACTGTCGAACATCAACGATCCGCTGCCCCAGGCAATGAAAGCCGTGGTTGGCAACAATTCGAGCTGGATGCACATGCTGGTGTGGATCGGCCTGTTTGGTCTGGTGGCGAGCTTCCACGGGATCATCCTTGGCTACTCGCGGCAGTTCTTCGCCCTGGCGCGCGCCGGTTACCTGCCTAAAGGCCTGGCCAAGCTTTCGCGTTTCCAGACCCCGCACCGGGCGATCCTGGCGGGTGGCGTGATCGGCATCGCAGCGATCTACAGCGATGGCCTGGTCAATCTGCAAGGCATGACCCTGACGGCGGCGATGATCACCATGTCGGTGTTCGGCGCCATTGTGATGTACATCATCAGCATGCTGAGCCTGTTCAAACTGCGCAAAACCGAGCCGAACCTGGAACGCACCTTCCGCGCGCCAGGCTATCCGATCGTGCCGGGGATCGCGCTGTTTCTGGCGGTGGTGTGCCTGATCGCGATGGCGTGGTTCAACACGGTGATTGGCCTGGTATTCCTGGGCTTCATGGTTGCCGGTTACCTGTATTTCCAACTGACCGCCAAGCAACGCCTTGCTGCACCGGCGGACGCTATGCTGACAGGTGTCTGAGTTGCACCGGCGCCGGGCTCGTTGCCCTATTTGAGAGCACCCCGTTCCGTAGGAGCGAGGCTTGCCCGCGAAGAACGATGACGCGGTTAATCTATCGGACCGCGTTATCGTTCTTCGCGGGCAAGCCTCGCTCCTACGGGTCACACTTAATCAGGAGGACCCCGTCCCATGGCCGCATTTGCCCATTCCGTCGGCGCCCAGACCTACCGCTTCGAGAGCCTCAAGGAAGTCATGGCCAAGGCCAGCCCGGCGCGCTCCGGGGACTTTCTGGCCGGCGTCGCCGCACTCAACGACGGCGAGCGCGTGGCCGCGCAAATGGCCCTGGCCGACATCCCGCTGACTCACTTCCTTCAGGAAGTACTGATTCCTTATGAGTCCGATGAAGTCACCCGACTGATCATCGACACTCATGACAAACAAGCTTTCGCCGTGGTCAGCCACCTGACCGTCGGTGGTTTTCGCGACTGGCTACTCAGCGACGCGGCAGACGAGCAGAGCCTGCGCGCCCTCGCCCCCGGCCTGACCCCGGAAATGGCCGCCGCCGTGTCGAAGATCATGCGCGTGCAGGACCTTGTACTGGTGGCGCAGAAAATCCGCGTGGTCACCCAATTCCGCGGCACCATGGGCTTGCGTGGACGCCTATCTACGCGCCTGCAACCTAATCACCCGACCGACGAACCGGCCGGCATCGCCGCGAGCATTCTCGACGGTCTGCTATACGGCAACGGCGACGCGATGATCGGCATCAACCCAGCCACCGACAGCATTGCGTCGATCTGCGCGATGCTGGAAATGCTCGATGCGATCATCCAGCGCTACGAGATTCCTACACAAGCTTGCGTTTTAACCCACGTAACAACGTCTATCGAAGCGGTCAATCGCGGGGTTCCGCTGGACCTGGTATTCCAGTCGATCGCCGGCACCGAGGCGGCCAACGCCAGTTTCGGCATCAACCTGAACGTGTTGCAGGAAGGCTACGACGCCGGTTTGAGCCTGAACCGCGGCACCCTCGGCCAGAACCTGATGTATTTCGAAACCGGCCAGGGCAGCGCGTTGTCAGCCAACGCCCACCATGGCATCGATCAACAGACCTGCGAGACTCGGGCCTACGCCGTGGCGCGACATTTCAAACCGTTTTTGGTGAACACCGTCGTAGGATTTATCGGCCCGGAATACCTCTACAACGGCAAACAGATCATCCGCGCCGGCCTCGAAGACCACTTTTGCGGCAAGTTGCTGGGCGTGCCGATGGGCTGCGACATCTGCTACACCAACCACGCCGAAGCCGACCAGGACGACATGGACACCCTGCTGACCCTGCTGGGCGTGGCCGGGATCAACTTCATCATGGGCATCCCCGGCTCCGACGACATCATGCTCAACTACCAGACCACCTCGTTCCACGACGCCCTCTACGCCCGGCAAACCCTGGGGTTGAAACCGGCGCCGGAGTTCGAGCAGTGGTTGGCGAAGATGGGGATTTTCACTCAGGCGGACGGCAAGGTTCACTTTGGTAACAACCTGCCGCCGGCCTTCCGCCAGGCTTTGGCGCAACTGGGATGAGTGTTGATATGGATAAACCACCCGTCGATCCGCAGAACCCGTGGCTGGAGCTGCGCCGCCTGACCCCGGCGCGCATTGCCCTGGGCCGCACCGGCACCAGCCTGCCCACCAGCGCACAACTGGACTTCCAGTACGCCCACGCCCAGGCCCGGGACGCGGTGCATTTGCCGTTCGACCACGCCGGGCTCAGCGCGCAATTGGCCGAGCGCGGGCGCGAGAGTTTGCTGCTGCACAGCGCGGCGACGGACCGGAACAGTTATTTGCAGCGCCCGGATCTGGGGCGCAAGTTGAGTGATGCGTCGGCACAGACTCTGCGTGATTACGCTCTAGCCCACCCTGGTGGCGTGGATCTGGTCATCGTGGTTGCCGACGGCTTGTCGGCATTGGCCGTTCATCGCCATACCTTGCCATTTCTGACGCGACTGGAAGAACAGGCATCAGCGGATGGCTGGTCCGTGTCACCGGTGATTTTGGTGGAACAGGGCCGGGTAGCCGTGGCCGACGAGATCGGAGAGCTGCTGGGCGCGAAAATGGTGGTGATCCTGATTGGTGAACGCCCGGGACTCAGTTCTCCTGATAGCCTGGGTTTATATTTCACCTACAATCCTAAGATTGGCCTCACGGACGCTTATCGCAACTGCATTTCCAATGTCCGGCTCGAAGGCCTCAGTTACGGTATGGCGGCACATCGCTTGCTGTATCTGATGCGCGAGGCCTGTCGGAGGCAGTTGTCGGGGGTCAATCTGAAGGACGAAGCGCAGGTTCAGACACTGGAGTCGGACTCAGGTGCGGACATGAAGGGAAATTTCCTACTCAGTCCGCCGGATGCCTGAACCGTTTCCGCATTGCGTTTCTGAGTCGGTTTCAGGCAGGATCGAAGCACGGCCGCCAGGGGTTTCCCATCGCCGTCACGCACGTATGACAGCCACTTGAAGCGAGACCTACCATGCGGATTATTCAAGCGACCCTCGAACACCTGGACCTGCTAACCCCGTTGTTCGTCAAATATCGCGAGTTTTACGGCTCCCTGCCGTATCCGGACTCGTCCCGGGCGTTCCTCGAAAAACGCCTGCGTCGCAAGGAATCGGTGATCTACCTGGCCTTGTCCGATGACGACAGCAACAAACTGATGGGTTTCTGTCAGCTATACCCAAGCTTTTCATCGCTGTCGCTCAAGCGCGTGTGGATCCTCAACGACATCTACGTCGCCGAAGATGCCCGTCGCCAACTGGTCGCCGACAACCTGATTCGCACCGCGAAGAAAATGGCCAAGGAAACCAACGCCGTGCGCATGCGCGTTTCCACCAGCAGCAACAACGAAGTAGCGCAGAAGACTTACGAGTCGATCGGGTTCAAGGAAGACACCGAATTCAAGAACTACGTGCTGCCGATTAGCGACGAGTTATAACAACATCGCGCCGGGCGAGCTTTTGTGGCGAGGGAGCTTGCTCCCGCTCGGCTGCGCAGCAGTCGTAACCCGACCAACAAGATTCTCCTGACACACTGTAAATGCAGGCTTTGGGAGTGCTTCGCCCTCCAGCGGGAGCAAGCTCCCTCGCCACAGGGATTTGTATACAGCCTGTCGGACTCTGATTATCCGCGACATCCCCCGCTACAATCTCGACGCGCTTTTCACTATTCACCCCGTATAATCCCGAGCTTCCCGGCTTGTAAGAAAAACTACGCCCTCTTGTAGCCTTACACGAAGTCATACGCACAGGTCTGCTGAGTCGGACCGTCACCACAGGTGCCCCACATGGATTTCAACCCAGTAGACCTTATCCTGCATCTCGACGTGTACCTCGACCTGCTGGTGAACAATTACGGTCCATGGATCTACGCCATCCTGTTTCTGGTGATCTTCTGCGAAACCGGTCTGGTAGTGATGCCCTTCCTGCCAGGTGACTCCCTGCTCTTCATCGCCGGTGCCGTCGCAGCCGGTGGCGGCATGGACCCGGTGCTGCTGGGCGGCCTGCTGATGCTGGCGGCGATCCTGGGTGACAGCACCAACTACGTGATCGGACGAACGGCGGGCGAAAAGCTCTTCAGCAACCCGAACTCGAAGATCTTCCGCCGCGATTACCTGCAACAAACCCACGATTTCTATGACAAGCACGGTGGCAAAACCGTGACCATGGCGCGCTTCCTGCCGATCATTCGGACCTTTGCCCCGTTCGTCGCCGGCATCGCCCGGATGCCTTACCCGCGTTTCTTCTTCTTTAGCGTGCTCGGCACCATCCTGTGGGTCGGCGGCCTGGTGACCCTCGGTTACTTCTTCGGCAACGTACCGTTCATCAAGAAAAACCTGTCATTGCTGGTGGTGGGCATCATCCTGCTGTCGTTGGTACCTATGATCATCGGCGTCGTGCGCAGCCGCTTCGGCGGTTCGAGCTCCAAAGCCGAAACCCGCTGAGCGCCCATGTGGTCCCTGAGCGCCTGGCGTCGCCGGCGCACTCTGGCCAGGCACCCGATTGCCGACGACCTGTGGCAACGGGTGCGCCATCACCTGAGCTTTCTTGACGGCATTAGCGCCGCTGAAGACCAGTGGCTGCGTGAAGCCAGCGTGCTGTTCCTGGAAGACAAACACCTGACCGCCCTGCCCGGCGTCGAACTCCACCAGGAGCAACGCCTGTTGCTCGCCGCCCAGGCGCAATTGCCGTTGCTGAACCTCGGTGACTTGAACTGGTATCAGGGTTTCCACGAAATCGTTCTCTACCCCGACGACTTCCTGAGCCCACAGCGCCATCGCGATGCCAGCGGCGTCGAACACGAATGGGACGGCGAACACAGCGGTGAAGCCTGGCAGCAAGGCCCGATCATCCTCGCCTGGCCCGGCGTCATGGCCAGCGGTGGCTGGGAAGGCTACAACCTGGTGATCCACGAACTGGCGCACAAACTCGACATGCTCAACGGCGACGCCAACGGCCTGCCGCCGCTGCATCCCGACATGCGCGTCAGCGACTGGGCCAAGGTCATGCAACACGCCTACGATGACCTCAACCGCCATCTGGACCGCAACCCCGACGCCGAAACCGCCATCGACCCCTACGCCGCCGAGAACCCGGCCGAATTCTTTGCGGTCACCAGTGAATACTTCTTCAGCGCCCCGGATTTGCTGCACGAGGCTTATCCACAGGTCTATGAGCAGTTGAAGCTGTTTTACCGGCAAGACCCGCTGGCCCGGCTGCGGCAACTTCAGGCGTCTAGCCCTGTCTATCAGGGACACGACTAAGGTCTACACGACCCAAGGCGCATGGCATCGGCGGAGGAATATGCCTATAATCGCCGCCACTTTTTGGTCAATCCGGCCAAGTGTTTTTGGTCAACTAACGGGGGCACCGCCCAATGAGCTACAGCAAGATTCCGGCTGGCAAAGACCTGCCGAACGACATCTACGTCGCGATCGAGATCCCGGCCAACCACGCGCCGATCAAATACGAAATCGACAAAGACAGCGATTGCCTGTTCGTTGACCGTTTCATGGCCACCCCGATGTTCTACCCGGCCAACTACGGTTTCATCCCGAACACCCTGGCTGACGACGGTGATCCCCTCGACGTGCTGGTTGTGACCCCTTACCCGGTTGCTCCAGGTTCGGTTATCCGTGCCCGCCCAATCGGCATTCTGCACATGACCGACGACGGCGGCGGCGATGCCAAAGTTATCGCAGTGCCACACGACAAGCTGTCCCAGCTGTACGTCGATGTGAAGGAATGCAGCGACCTGCCACAGTTGCTGATCCAGCAGATCGAGCACTTCTTCGCGAACTACAAAGACCTTGAAAAAGGCAAATGGGTGAAGATCGAAGGTTGGGGCGACTCAGAAGCCGCTCGCACCGAGATCATGAAGTCGGTAGCTGCTTACAAAGGCTGAGAAGCCGCGGTAAGCGTCTAGCTGCATGCGTTAAAAAGAACCCCGGTTAATCCGGGGTTTTTTGTGGGCGGTGATAAATACGCTGTTAAACGCTAGGTTTAATGATTTTGGCGTTCGGTGTTTTCCCGTTTAAATCCTACGAAAAACGTCTTACATCCGGTCTTAAAATTCCCGCGTAATTTGAACAGGTGGTTTATTCAAACCCCTATTCCACGCCAGTAGACTCGTGTTTATGAAAAAGAATACGAGCGGTCCACGATTCAAAGCACTCCTGGAAGAGGCGAAGATCACGACAACGGGATTCGCCGCTTTCTGGGACACCGAAGCACAGAACATCCACAACTGGTACACCCGAGGTGTGCCCGCCTACCGCATGGAAGAGGTGGCGAGAATACTGTCCGTCAACAGTCACTGGCTGAAAACCGGCGAAGGCTCGAAAGACGCCGCAGCCCTGCGGGTGGTCGATGAGTCTGGCAACACCTTCGACGCCCAGGCTATCCGCGGGATCTACACCGTCATCGAGCCTGTGGACGTCGAGTTGCCCGTCTACAAAGAAACGCCTATCGCCCGGGGTTCCTGTAAAACCCACGTCGTCGAAGACCCTGGTCAATTCATTCGCCTGCCTAAAAGCCACCTCGACTCTCTGGAAATCAACCATGCAGATGTGTTCTGCGTTCATATGGTCGGCAACGGCATGGGGGCCAGGATTGAGGATGGCTCCATACTCGCCATCGACCGTGGATTGACCAAGGTGGTTGATGGGGAAATCTACGCGATCGAACATGATGGAATGTTGCGAATCAAATACCTGCACCGTATGCCAGGCAACGCGTTGCGGTTGCGCAGCTACAACACAGCCGAGCATCCGGATGAAATCTTGCGAGCCGAGCACATCGAAGAACAGAACATCAAGGTATTGGGCTGGGTGTTTTGGTGGTCGACCCTGAACAAACGACGGCCGCCGGTACCGTTCCTGTAACACCGTGCCGCGACCTTCGCGAGCAAGCCCGCGCGGGCCTGCCCGTGAAAGCACTGGACCCTTCATCGTATTCATCGAATGGGCTACTCCATCCGAACATCCTGATAGCTCTAATCCGCATATCACGCTGGGAATTACATAAAAAAATCAGTATGCTGCGCCCCACATTTGCGCATCGACCCGCCCCGCGGCTCTGATCGCACTGACAAGGCAGATCACTTTCTCGCCAAGTCCCACAGCCGGACGCAAGATCCGGGTGTACGTTTTGAAGGCTGGCGCGGTTTACCAAAAATGAACCAAGCCAGTCCCCGAGAAGCCGGCCACAAGCCGGCTTTTTAATGCCTGAAATAATTCCGCCTCAGCCGAGAGCCCACCGGCTATTTCAGGGCTGGTCAGCGGACGCCCAGGTGACTTCGTCGAATGGTTACAGTCAACGAAAGCACCGTTGCGCGTCACCCTCAAAGCTCAAACCGTATCCGGCTTTCCCGACGCTGCGCCAGCGGCAAATCCTCTCCCCGCCTCACTGCCACCAGCAACTGCTCAACCCCCACATGAACAGCATCCGCCTGCACGTTGGCCGGTTTGAAATCCGCCGCGTTATCAAGGCCTTCTCTGTGCGCCTGTATGATTTTCACGTCCTGGCGAATGACGATGCGGGTGTACAGATGAATGAACGGGCGCAATGTTCGCAGCACCCACCGGGGTAGCCGGAAGCGGTAGGCGATGTAGGTATAGACGCGGGACTGGCGGGCATCTATCGGCGTGATTTGACTGATGATCAGAAAGGCCGAGCGGTCTCCCCACAGGTAGTCGCAGCGCGTTACGTTGGGCGCAAAAAAACGATCGGTGTGGACCAGTGGATCGCCGTCGGGATTGCTCAGCCAGTTCAAGAGCCCGATCTTGTCGCCGTCATCGTGGTAGGTCACTTCGATGCTCTGCGGCTTGCAGGCGAGCGTCGCTTCCATCGTGCGACCGGTGCCGGACCTGAAGATGCCTTCGTGCACAAAGACGGTGTGCGGCACGTCCATGAAATTTTGTACCAGGCTGCCGACGTCTGCCTCGAAGGTATTGATCATGAAATACGACTGCCAGCCTTTTTCGCCGTAGGCAGGTAGCCTGAACACCGGCCTGGCCTGCGGGTCACCGCTGCCGGTGTACACCCAGATCAATCCGTCCAGTTCTTGCACCGCAAAGTGGCGCTGTTTGTATCGATGCTCTCGCGATGTCGACGAGCACTGTTTATCGCCGACGCTGGGGATGTGCACCACTTGCCCCTGAGCGTCATAGCGCCAGCCATGATAGGGACAGACGAGGCAATCTTCGGCGATCTTGCCTGCCGACAATCGCGTGCCTCGGTGCAAGCATTGGTCGAGCAGTGCCGCCACCTGGCCGTCACGCTGACGAAAGAGCACAAGGTTCAGACCGAGAATTTTTGCCCTGTACGGCTTGCCCTTGAGCAATTCCGTGGAGGAGCAAGCCACATACCATTGTTCGAAGGTGCCGTCGCTAGCCACCTCGACGGTGCTGATTAAAGGTGCTGACATTGGGTTTCCGTCAGGGCAAGAATGGCGTCGGCTGTCTCAAGCCGATTGATAAGTGGGCGCGGTTTGACATCCCCTGCGCGGATACCGCTTAACTCCGCCGCTTGTTGCAGGACCTGAGCGAGCAGATCAGCGCCACCTTTGAGCAATCGAACCCGCAGTGGCGCCAGTTGCCCCAGGCTGCGAGCCTGGGCGTAATGAAAGGAGCCCGACAGTGCAGACTCGACAGCCAGCGCCAGTGCGTGTGGATCGATGTCTTCACAGGTGGCAACCAACGCCAGGTAGTAAGGTGGCGTGGCCGAGGCATTGGGGATCAGGCACGCGGCCCCCTTCGCGGTAATGCAGCGGTCAAATATGCCCTGGACGATTTGCTCATCGAGCTTTTCACCGACCAGATCACTGGTCACTGTGGCGCGCCCCACGAACGCTACACGCGGAGTACGCCCAAGCATGCCGACGACTCGGACCCGATCACCCAACGCGTAGCGATACAAGCCGCCACCAGTGGTCAGCAGGACTTGCGCGGTTTCGCCCATGCGTAATGCGTGCGCATTGCGTACGGAGCCGTCTTCGCAGAGAAACTCAAGATAATGGCTGCCAATCGCCAGTGGGCACCCGGCCTCGTCACCAAATGGCACGCTGACAACGCCTTCAGTGGCAAACAGACCTTTGGGTAGCCATTGTGTTTGCGGAAAACGCTCCGCCAATTGTTTGAAGTAGTTGCGACTGGGGCCGTCCATCCAGCAACTGACGGCGGTCAGTCGCGGCCATAGTTCGGTGCACGTCCCCTGGGATCGCGCTCGGCGCATGACGGACTTGCGCGAGGCGGGAAGCGCCTCTTCCAGCCAGGCAAATGTCTGTGCATGTTCAGGTGTATCGCCGTCAAACAACGGCTGCAGCAGACTGGTCAGGAACGTCGGGCTCCACACACTGATAAAGCTCAAATCAGCATCGGCCAGCAAAGCCAGCAGGGTCTGTCGGCGCCACTGCGAAGGATCGTCGGCGAACCCTGGAATCAGCAAAGTCCCCGCCAGGCTGGCGATGTTACTGCCGCTCAAATACTCCAGATCACTGGCCGAGCCGATGGAAACTCCATTAGGGCCGGCTACCGGCGCTTGCAGCGGCGGAGACATCGACCAGTAGCCTGATCCATGACTGATTTCTGGTACTTGGCGATACATGTCGGCGAGCCAGACGTTTAACGCGCTGTGCATTTCGCCCAGGAAGGCGCGCGTATAGGGGATCGCTTTGTGCAGTGCACTGTTGCCGCTGGTGCGCTCGAAAAACACTGGAGGGACGGACGTCAAAATCGCTTCCGACTCCTGTTGCGCACGCTCGATCCAGGGATGCAGTTGCGCATAAGAGTGGATCGGTACGTTGTCGCGAAACTGCGTTGAATCATCGATATGGGCAAAGTCGTGGGCACGCCCGAACGCACAGTCACGATTGGCCTTCAGCAATCGTTGCAATACACGTTCTTGCGCCAACTCCGGCTGTTCGAGTTGCTCTCGCCAGTGATCAAGAGTGGGCTGGGCACTTTCTATAAAGGTCTGCCACAGGGCGCGTTTTGCGCCGTTGTTGGCGCTCATC
The DNA here is from genome assembly GCF_056161485.1 of Pseudomonas sp. 5Vm1k. NCBI lineage: Bacteria > Pseudomonadati > Pseudomonadota > Gammaproteobacteria > Pseudomonadales > Pseudomonadaceae > Pseudomonas > Pseudomonas sp. 5Vm1k. The sequence continues at coordinate 63,398 of NZ_JBSPCZ010000009.1, read as the reverse complement.
AAAAGTAGGTCTTGTCGAGTTGGGTCAAATCGTCAGGCAACCGTTGGGGCGGCAGGAAAACCTGCAGCCAGCCAAACCACAATGGCCGCGTTTCCTTGAGGTTCGACGCCCTATGCATCTGCTGCCAATGCAGCCCTGATTGTCGATGATGGGTGAGGTTGTAGTTGAAGTTCAAAAATGCCCAGCGTACGAGGCGCGGCGCCCTCATGTTATAGGCGCCCTCGACCACATCCAGCGGCGTGCGCATGTGGTACACCCACTGCAGCGACGACCAGGAAAATGCAAAGGCTATGTAGGCAATAAGCACGACATGCCAGGTCCAACCCAACAATAGCCCGACCGATAACCACGCCGCGATACTGGCAATCACTTCCAGGCGGATACGCCTGAAGTCGCTGCTGGAAAAATCCTTGAAGGCTGCGGCATAGGTATTGACCTCGGCGGTTTGCGACCATTTGTCAGTGATCCGCGCCGGCAGCAATGGCAACAAAAGACTGCCGATGAACGCCGCGAACCAAATACCTCCGAGCACCGCAAAGTAGTACTCGATCCGTTTGCGCAGCAGCGACTCATCCGCGACCGCGAAATCCGCCAGCTCGGCGCGTGTGCGATTTCGGGTGTGGTGGCCCAGATGGTTGATATGGATCAGCGTGGCCGAGGCACCAAACAGGGTGGAAGCCCACCACATGATGAAGTAGTTCAGCGACTTTTTGCTGTGCGCCAAGCCATGAAAGGACTCGTGCATCATCGAGAAGACACCTTGCATGACCAGGCAAAACGGGATCAGGACAAGCCACTTGAGCCAACCCGCGTCGGTGTATGACAGCCAGGTCAGCGTCGCCCCCCACACCAGGGTCTGCAGCGCCAGAACACTCAGATTTGCCACGTCGAAACGACCGGTTTGCAAAATGTCACTGGAACTAAGCATAAGGGACCCTGTGGAAATGTCGTATGTAACGAGTATACCGCCCTGTCCTTCTCACTCACGACAACTTGCCTGATCGATGGGGTAACGACGAAGCGCTAGCAACTTGGGCATTACTACTAGTTGGCGTCCTCAAGAAAAAGTTGAATGCACTTTTCAGCAAAAACACTTGATGGAAACCGGGTTTCCGGCGCTATCTTTTGAAGATGCCTTGTCTGATTAACCTCGACTATCCATTCACACGAGCCGTGACAAAAGAGATAGCCTGTAGTTTTTCAGGGTAGCTCCGGTCGATATGTCGTATCTCAAACACCTTTTCTCCAGGTGCCGGCCTGCACAATCATCTTGCGCAAAAATCCCCCATCGCAACGTTCGCTTTGCACTTGATGAGCATATTCCCCGTTACTGGTATAGAGACTGGCCTCACGTAACGCGTTTTTTTGATGGGCTGTCGATTATGTTTCCACTCGGCGAAAAACTGTTCATTGATAGCGTTGTGCACTTTCGTGCCGAGATCGAAACGGATGTCACGCTTTCCAGAGCTGTTGAAGAGTTTGTTTATCAGGAGGCGTCGCATATTCGTGAGCATCGGTTGTACAACCGGCTACTCGCGGCACAAGGTGCGCCGATTGATGAACTGGAGAAACTACTATTGCGTAGACAGGAAGTCGGTAATCGATTTACGCCTGCTACTCGTCTGGCCATGACCGCCAGCCTTGAGCATTTCACCGCCATCCTCTCCGATCAGTTGCTGCGTCATCCCGCTGTGCTGGAGGGTGCCGACCCGAGAATGGCCATGTTATGGCGCTGGCACGCCATAGAAGAAACCGAGCACAAAGCCGTCGCCTTCGACGTACTGTGCTCGGTGGTGCGTAATCCGGTTTGGCGATACCTGATGCGCTGCGGGGTCATGCTGACAATGACTGCGTACTTTGCCATCGACGTCATGTATTTCATTTACCGACTTGCCGGGAATGACGGGCAACGCCGTAATTGGCGAGGGTGGATGCGCTTGCAATGGTGGTTATTTGTAAACCCTGGTCCGCTGACACGCGCCTTTCCGAGGTGGCTGTTCTGGTTCGTTCCGGGGTTTCACCCCAACCATCTCGACAACAGTGAAGCCCTGGAAGCGGCGCGCCAGACACTGGATGAATACGTTGGGCCCATTCCATGAGGCAACCCTTGTCGATGACAAAGCCCTGGACGCCGGAGGGCTTCGACGATTGGCCCGTTCATTTTCCAGCCACGCAATTCGCGCGGCCTGCTGCACAACAGGATTGGACAGAACAATTTATCTCGTGCTGGCACGAACCCATGCCATGCCTGCCCAGCAGTACATTGGTGGTGCTGGTCGCCGGACTGTTTTCCGAATGGTTGCCACGTTGTTTTCAAGATTGCGCCCTGACGTTACGGCGCACGGGCCATCAGGTTCTGCGCATGCCCGTAAACTCTTCGCGTGGGGTCATGGCGCAAGGCAGGCATATCAGCAAGGTGCTTTCTGCTGAACTCAAGCAAGGGCAGCGGTTTGTTGTGTTGGCGCACAGCAAGGGCGGGCTCGACGCACTTGCGGCACTGTCACAGGACATGGCCTTGAGCGATGCGTGTGATGGCGTAGCACTGGTGCAACCGCCGACAGGTCCGTCGACAGTAATGGATGAGGTGCTGGGTTGCAGCACTCGGCAACCTGTCCAGGGCTACTCGCTAGACCGCGTTCGTCGAGTGCTGGCGAAAACTCCCTGGATGGCCGATGGCACGCGGGATATCAGTAGCCTGCGCGACCCGCAGATCGTTCGAATACTCAATGATTTGCCCGTCGACTTACACTGCGCACACGTTGTCAGTTGGTCCGCCGCTCCCAGTTCGCGTTTCGACACCCATCATGCACGCCTCAATGCACGACGACCCGGTTGGGCTCATGACGGGCAGTTTTACCTCGAGCATCAACGCATCGAGGGCATGCCGCAGATCTGTCTGCCCCGGCTCGATCATGGTCAACCGGTGCTGGGCGGCGGTGGCTTTGACGCCACACGTTTCTGGCTGACGCTATTGGCTGTCGTGCACGTACGCGCTCAGACGAGATAGATTTCGAAGCCCGGGATGCGCTCGGCGTCCTGCGCCGTCAACGCCTCGGCATTCCCCACACAGGGCGCCGTGTACAGGTCCATTGGAATGGACACGGCGCGATAGCGCGTCATGGCCATCCAGAGCGGGTCACGGTCATACAGACACAATTGCATCAACGCGTACTGACCGCGAACGCGCATCCACGCCGCATCCAGCAGTGCCGCAAAGATCTGCGGGTCGCGCTGTCGTACGTGCAAGTGGGTCAGGTAAACGTCGCGCAATGCCTCGCCGGGCGCAGCAATGGCAGGGCGCCCCAACAGCGGCGCACAGGTGTTGAACGCGAGGCGAAGGGCCTGGTGCGCCAAGGGCAATGTTTCAAGCACCACCCGTTTGATCCGCCCGGCATCCCAAGGCGCGACACAGCCCAGCAGATTGTCTTGGGCGTCCAGTGCCAGCAGAAATGACGAGAGGCCGAAGTCCGGCCAGGTGTCCAGGCGCCGTGCAAACTGCGCTTCACTGAAAACGCTGCCGAAGGGCTGACCTGCCGATTCGCGGTCGAGAAACGCGCGCAGCGCATCAGCGTGGCGCGGCTGCGCTTGTACGATACGCACGTTGTCCAGCGCTCGCGGAGTGCTTCGCCACCCGCGCTGGGCATACACGGCTACGTTGCTGTAGCCCCGCCAGTGCGCAAGCTTGAGCGGATTGGCGCGCCGTCCGCCCAGCAGCGACTGCGTGGCGAGACGGTTGTCGCGAATGACACAGCAATAGGCGTGCTGGACACCCGTTTCATCGGCCAGCGCTTCGAGCCGGACTTTGACCTCGGCCATCCACGACACCGACAGACGCCTATCAGGTACCAGCCGCAAATCCCCCAAATAGGCCACGGGCTGAATGTCACCCTGAAGATAACCCTCGCGCACCACCAGGCTGGCAATGCCCTTCAGATCACCGACGTCATTCTCGGCGAGCCAGGTGCGATGGTCCAAGGCATGACAATGGTGCAGCGCAAAATAGTCAGGCCCGCGATCAAAACGCATTGGCAAGCCGCCCTGCATCGCCCGCTGCGCCTGAAAGTCGAGCAATTGCCGATTGTCCGCAGCGCTGGCCTGGCGGATCAGCATGGTTGCGCGGCGGCAAACAGACGCAGCGCCATCGGCCGCAGGTTGTCGGGGTGCAATTCACACAGACAGACCAGCTCATCGCCCGACGCGTAATGAGGATTCTTCTGCAGAAAATATGCGACGTTTTCCAGGCGCAGGTGAGGGGCAGGGACTTGTGCCAGTTCCGTCGTCAACCGACCTTGAGGCACTTTGAAAGACAGCACGCCCGTTGCCGGATCATAGGCCTCGCCGAAACGATCCACTGCAAGATGATCCGCCAACGCCTGCACCGCAGGATCCGTCATCACGCTGGCGCGGGGGGCGTAATTCAACGCCATGGCGCCCAGATAACGGTAGGTGCGGTGACCCTTGCAGATCAGCAACCAGTACAAAGGCACGTCCGGCTGCTCCTGCCAGATCTCACCGGCTAGGCGCATCCACGCGAATGCCAGTTGCTGGCTGCCCCAGTGTTCGCGGTCAATGATGGTGTCGCCGGAAAAAATCACCCTGATCGGTTGGCCTGACCACGTGCGCTCATACCGTTTGAGGGTGGTGAAACCGACGATGGTTTCATCTGCGCAACGCAATACGATGCAGTGCGTCTTGTCCTGCAAATCCTGATCGAATCGCGGGCGGGAGGTATCGCAGTAGGATGCGGAATAAATCTCGAACATCCGATCGATTTCATGTGGATGCAGATCGCAGCATTCAACGGACGTTGCGCTCAAACACATGGAGATCCTCGGCATCGCAAGTAAGATGTTTGGAGTTTGGCGAGTTGAAAGGGTCAATGCAACGTAGACGTCCTTTCGTCGCTGCCATTTCAGACGGTGCAAACCTTGAATAACCGAGCAGAAATCGCCGTTCATGGCGGTATGGAAAATTGAGTTTGTTCTGACCCATCAGGCGCCTTATTCATGTCATCCACGTTTGTCAGTCATCACCTTGATACCTCGATCGTGACGCGGCCCTTCAGTTGGCTGGTGATCTACACCGTCGTGACGGGCGCACTGTACTTTCTCGTCACGCACTTCCCGATGGGCGCGGTACGGGTGATTCAACCGACGTGGTTTGATGCGCACATTGCTCGACTGCCTTACACCTTGCCGCTGTACCTGAGCTACGTACTGATCATGCCGGCGCTGGTGCTGCTGGGGCGACGCCGCGAATGGCTGTTGCCGGCCTTTTTTGCGGCGGCCGTGGCTTCCGGAACCTGCCTGCTGAGTCACTTGTTCTGGCCGACCATGATCGAGCGTGCGGACAGCACGTCGCAGTGGCTCAATTGGTTCTACCGGATCGACTCACCGTTGGCCGCCTCGCCCAGCGGGCATATCGCATTGCCGGTGGCCATCAGCGTTGTCCTCGGTTATCTACGCGTTCGTGCGGCATGGCTCTTCAGTCTGTGGAGCGTGGTGCTGGGGATTACCGTGTTGACGACTGGTCAGCACGTGTTACTCGACGTGGTGTATGGCGCTGCGATTGGCGGGGTGGCGGGCCTGATCACCGTCATGTTGAAGCGGCTGAAGGTGGATCTGCGCACCATGGCAGCGATCCTGCTGGAATGGCTGTGCATTGTCGTGACGTTGCGCATCGCGCTATACGTGGGGGACTGGCGACTGTATGGCGTGGCCTTCGTGGTGATTGCCGCGCGCCAACATGCGCTGTTTATTCTGTACCACGACGCGACGCACTATCACCTGACCCGTCATCGCACGCTAAACGACTTTCTGATCAACCTGGCGATCGGGGTGCCAGGAATGGTCCCGGTGGAATTCTATCGGCCCCTGCACCTCGAACATCATCAACAGACCGGAACCGCGAACGACCCGGAGCGGCGTTTTCTGTATCACCGGCAGCCTTGGGATTTCCGCCCGCTGAGCGGGAAGTTGTTGCTGCGGCAATTGCTCGGGGATCTGTTCTTGATCAACACGCTGCGCAACCTGCGCGCCTACAAGGCGGCGGGCGGAGCATCACCGAAGATGACCCGGCCGGCATTGGCTGCCGGTGTGATCTGGCTGGTCCTTTTATCGTTCATCGCTTGGCAAACGTCCGCCCAGACGCTCTTGCTGATGGTGTTTTTCTGGTTTGTGCCACTGGCCACACTAGGCACCCTGCTGCAGAAAATCCGCAGCATCGCCGAGCACAGTGGCGGACCTGACGTCACCCCCGGTTGGCGGGAATGGACATATGCCTGGAAAGTCGGGTGCGCAGGGCGGTTTTTCATTTGGCCTTATCACATCAATCTGCACCTGCATCATCACCACAGTGCCAACCATCCCTGGCATGTTCTCCCGCGTCTGGTGACGGCGGATGACGCGTTGCTGGACTCACGGACGTTGCCCTCGCTGCTCTGGTCGGGGATGAAGAAGAACCGTTGATCCAGCCTGTTTCCCGGGCAGCACCGCTGGCGCAAAGAACGCCCCACGTTTTTTAACTTGCAGCCTCACCCTTGGGATTGCTGGCAATCAGGCTGGCGCCGCATGCGGTTTTCATCCCGTGAAGCGCCACCGCGATGCCGCCGACATCCAGCAGAGCGCTGCCCTGCGTAATAGGGAAAACACCTTTGCACAGCGGGCAAACCACCTTATGGCCAACACCGGACATGGGTTTGCCGTTCAGGTCAGTCTGGTTGAAAGCTTCAAGAACGGTTCCACCGTGACTGGTGGAGTCGCCGAGTCGAATGATGTCCATATCTGATCCTTTTCGTGTTACTGACAGACATTCATTTCTCAGCGGCATATGCTTACTGAGGAATGAGTATTTCAGATATAAAAAGCGCAGTTCCAGAGGGCCAAGTGGCACCCTGGAACAGCCAAACACACATGTCTGCGGAGTTTTTACAGTTCATCCACCCAGTTACTGTTCGGCTTCAAGTCGGCCAGGAACTCTTCCAGTGTGTGATCCTGCTGCACGACCGACACTTTGGGTGCCAAAGGAGCTGGAGGTGCGGGAGGCGCCTCCTCAGTGCTGGCAGTTTGCGGCATCAACGTGACACCGAAATGATCATTGCCAGCAGGCTTCTTGCCAGGCGTTGGTGAGGTCACGGTAATGATCGTTGCCTGGTCCTGGCGGCGCATCGGCATGACCACGCTGGTGTCGGCATTCAGGTAACTGGCCATGGTTGCCAACACAATTCCGACAAAGGGCGAGGCCGCGCCGGTATCGCCGAGACGCTGGGTGAGGTCGTAGCTTTCCCGCGACTCCAGCAAGTCGAGCGGGCTGTTGGCCGCTCTTAGGGCCGGTAACAGTTCGGCCAGCGGCGTGGTGTTCAGGCCGCCATCGAAGAACACTCGGGACGGTTTCGGAGAGAGCCCGTCCGTGGCGTTTTTCCAGCCTTCGGCCAGTTTGACAGTCAAGGCCTCGCGCTTCAGGCGCTCGCCAGTATCCGGTCGTCGCAGTGAGACCGTCACCGGCCGGTGCAACTTGGCCAGCACCGGCAGCGCATCCCACTGCTCGAAAGCACGTTGGGTCCAGGGTTGAGGAATGAACTCCGACGGCTGGAACTCCACCGCAGGTTTGCGCCAGCCCCAACCGGTGAACGCGGGATCGATCTGGTTCTCGTTGACCTTCGCGAACTGGGCGTAGTAACGCAGCCATTCAACGCGTTCGGGGCGGCCGACGACCATGGCGACCATGGCGTCAGTCAACTTATCGGGCTGACGCGGCCCGGCGACAGCACCAAGAGACTTCAACGAAACATCTTTGCTAGATAAAGCACCAGCCATGCTGATGCCTTCTACGTTGTAAATCAATACAGCGGGAAGGTCGGGATTACGTTCGAACAGCTGGAACAGGTTCTCTACCAAGTCTTCGGGCGTGTCATTACAGACAATGCCATCTTGTAGGTTGAGAATGCGGTGCCAATGTAAGCCCGCGTCTGTACGGTAACTGTTCACCATACTGGTAAGCATTTCTCGGGTTCTTTCAGGCGAGAAACGCAGGTTCGGTGTAGTGGGGTTCCAGCCACGAACTACGGTGATGGTGGGAATGGGCCATTTTTCCATGAAGTCTCGTAGTCCCAACTCCAAAGCATCAGCCTTTCGCTTGTCATAAGCCATATCCTTGTCGTCGGCAGTCTGAGGATATTTCTTCAGGTCCGTAGGCAAAACGCTTCCAACGTGTAGAGCCTCTGGCTGTTTTGTACTCTGCTCTTGCAATGCTTGCCAGACCTGCCCTTGTCGGAATACATCTAGGCTCAGTCCGATGCTCAGCACATCCAAGGTTTCCAGGCGAGGCGACGTGGCAGGGGCGCGGAAACGAGTATCAGCAGACATGTTGGCGGCCTCCTTGGCCGAGGTATGGGTAGTCACGGGCGTGGCCGGGCTGGCAAAGCAACGGGTAGTCATCAGTGAGTTTTCGACCGCCTGAACCAGAGGGCTGGTCAGCAACAGGCCGGAAATGGACAAATACGCAAGGAGCTGACGCATCAAATGGGCCCGCCAAAACGAATGGACTTGCCTAGCTTGCTCCCGCCCCATGTCTGTGTGGCAATCAGGGAGGGCAAGTTGGCAGTGCCCACGATGGCCGGCAGTGTACCGCTCGTGCGATACGTCACTGTGGAATCGATCAAATTGCGATTTTGTTTTTCTTCCGAGTCATAAAGTTGCTCCACAGCCTCGTCAGGGACGTCTGATTCAGATGCAGCTTGAGCGAATAATCCGCTATCAGTCTTTTTCCAATTCAATCGCCAGTCCGCCACACGGCAGAGATAGGCGTAGAAGGTCGCATCATCGACACTTTCGCCCGCACCAATGGCCACATCATAAGCCAGCACCCTCCGGCTGTGCTCCGGGTTGTTCGGAATGGCGGAGTGGAAAGACTGAGCCTCTTGATACTCGCGTTGTAGGCGCAGGCGTGCCTCGTAGGGTGTCTCTCCGCGTGTGATCAGGACCATGCCATTACCTTGTGCTCGAACCACAAACACATGGGAGGTCTTCTGGGATGCGTCTTTGTCTTCGTTGCGCGCCTGTTTCACACTGTCTGTATCACGCCCATATTTGAAAGCTATCTTCTCGTCCATGGTTTCCTGGCGAGCATTTTTCGCCTCCTTGGGACGCCAGCCGTTATTACTCACGCCGATGGAGGCGTCGATAGGGTCCAGTTTGTCCTTGATCTGGTAAACCCCACTCTTTGAATCCTCCCCCGGCGCTGTAATGGAGCCATCAGCGCTAAAGTCCGCCTCAGTCGGCACTGGCAACAGGGAGGCTGTCAGCATAACGCTAGCACCCTGTGGTAAAGAGGCGCGGCTGCTATGATCCATTAGCCCGAAACCGGTGTCTTCCCAGGTTTCCTCCCCCTCAAGAAGCAAAGGATAGGCATAAGGAGGGACATGTAAGCCGATTTTTTCCTTCTCGCCACCGCGTTTACGCACAGTGAATATGCGCTGATGGAAAAGATGCGGAAGTACCTTGCGTGCAGGTACGCCTTCGATCTCGTCCCCAATACCCTGCCAACCGATACCCTGGACGTTGCCAAGGCCCACGGTCTGGTCCTGGGGAGTGAAATAAAGATAGGTGCAGCCGCGATTGTCTCGCTCGTCGAACGAGATTTTCTCTCCGCCGATGTTGGCTTGAGACGACGAGCTACCGGTCCAACCCAGCCCACCAATGGCGCCATAACCCTGGCAGTTTTTGAGCGTGACGCTCGACAGCGCCGGATTGGAGTTCGGGTTGCCAGAGATGAATTGCAATATGCCGTTGAGGGTGGCAATACGCGCTCCTGTCGTCTGTTGCCCCAGCCATTTCTGGGCCTTTTCGTTGTTCGGCTGGTACAAACTATAAGGTGAGTTGATCATGACGACCCCGTCAACCGGACGTTCACCTTCATCCTTGAGGAAAGCATGGGCCAGCAGGGTGAGCAGCGTGCCCTGACTGTGACCTACCACGTTGACCGTATCGTTCGGATAACGCTTGCGAATAATTTTGATCAACATCGCCAGGCGCAGGGCGGCCAGTACCATATAGCGACGGTTAGTGGCTGAGTACAGCGGGTGGGTCAGGTTGCCACCAATAAAATTGAGGGGAAGGATGCCGAACGGATAGCCGTTGAAACCCTCGCCCCACATGTCAGGCAAGTTGGTGGTGGCATTGGCGAACTGACCGCCTTCCTTGGTGCCGGTCTTATCCAGACGGTTGCCGTTTCGGTCTTCCCACTGTCCATGAGCTTTGGTTTTATTGATCTTCTCCTCTTCCTCCCGAAACCCCCAATAAAATGGAATAACCACACTGCGCGGTTGGCAGCCGTTGCTGGATGCACCGAAGTTGCGCCGGTAGTACACGGCGTCAGGGTTTGTTGCCTTGCCGTCATCGTCAGCGGGCAGGCTGTACGTGGCCGGCATCAGAAAGCCCGGATTGTTCGCGCCGTTGGGCAGAGTGCGTGGCATATCCAGGCGCTCGTTCAATCCCTGGCACAGGCCACGCTCGACGCGTTCGTAGCAACCGGCCATGTCGTTGACGCCATGTACGACGATAGTCACGCAGGGCTTGGGTGGCGGCGGGATGAGGTGTACGTCGCCACCGCTGGGCATGGTGATCGATTGGGCGGAACAGATTTTTTTCGTCTGGACGGTGTCATTCATCGTGCATTTCCTCCTTGAAGTGTTACCCCGTTGGTCTCGACGCGTGGGGTCGAGCGCCTGGCCGGGTTGGTGCCTGCTACCCGACGCAGGTCGGCTGGTGTCGTGATGAGCAGACGTAGTGAGTCTAGGCCCTTCATTTTGTTCCCCTAAGGTGATGACCCTTGCACGCGGTAAGCGTCATGACGGATTCGCTCGCTGAGGCCTATTGGCGCTGCGCCTCAAATACGAAGGGGTCCCCCTGATTCGGGAAGTGCAACAGGTACTGCGCCACCGGGTTTTTAACATTGGGTACCCGGTAATCCACTTTCAACCCGGTCGGATTGTTTTCCAGCTCCGCCCCCAGGTAGGCGTTATCCGGATAGCTGAACTGATTGCCGGGCGCCTTGCGAATGGCCGAGCAAGAAGCGAACAGTGGCGGTAAGGCGTACAAATGCTGACCGTGTACCAGCAACACTTGGGTGTATCGATCACCGTAGCCACTGCTGACGTACTGCATCTCCAGGCACGTTGAGGTGCCTTGGCGCCAGGCCGTGGCGGTCGCAAGGTTTTCCGGGTCGATGGGGTCACCGACGGGCCACTGCGGCGAGGCGAAGTTGACCGCATCGCGCAGTGGCCAACGTTGTTTGCCAATCGTCAGGGCTTCGCCATCGAAGACAATCTCGGGCGTGCCTTTGGGCGGTTCGAGATTCAGCCCGTCGGGAGCGCTCCATTGCGCATCTTCAAAACGTTCAAACGCCGGGCGCATGGCGTTGACCCACAGGCAATGCCTTGGCGATTCCGAGCAGGGCATGGCGAGTTCGGTGCCGGGCCCTGCAAACAGGTTGTCGCCCAACGACTGATAGAAAGCACGGTAATCGGTGAACTGTACCGGAGCTGCCTGCGCTAGAAAGGGCAGGCCAGCACCGAGAAACAGGCTCAGACAACGGGTGACTTTTCTCATCGATGCCCCTTGGCGCCGGATGCCTTGATGTACTCCGGATTGGTGGTCCAGAAGATCGTTTTGCCGATGGCGGCAGTGGATTGGTATTTGTAGGTATAACGACCCCGCTCGCGGGTATTTACCATTGTGTTGGTCTTTTTGTTGAACTGCGTCCAATAGGTGATCTTCTCCGGCAACGTGACTTGCGCAACACCAAAGATGTTGTGCGAGGGGGAGCCGTAGTGGAACCCGGAAGAGTGTCGGGGGTTGGTCGACTTCTTGATATCGACACCATCCCACCAATACGCCCCGTTGGAGGGATCATTGCCACGCTGGGCGAGCGCGTCCCGTGCACTCTCTACCGCCGAGCGCATGTTCGGATCGGCATTGATGGCCGCTTCCGAAGCCGCCATCAATTGGTTGTAACGGACATTGTTGCCCTTCGTGGCGACGACGTAGCCGGCGCCGGCCTCCTTGAGCAGGCTGTCGACGTCGGCAAGCTCCCACGCGCGCATGCGGTTGGTCACCGTAAAGCAAATAGCGCGGACTTCCTGCGGGTTGTTGTCCGTCGAAGCTTCGCCGTATCCGATGGCCGCGAGCTTGCGCACCTGCGTTGTCAGGACTTCAGGCATTTTGTTTCTCCTTCACCGGCCACGATTCCAGTTCCAGCTCCATGTCGGAAGGGAATTCCGGCGTGCGCTCACCGGAACCCTCGGCCACGACTTCCCCGGCGGACAACACCTTGAAGTGGTGCGGTGCGGGTCCACCTTTGTCATCCTTGAATTCAAAGAACTGCACAATTTCCTCTGCCTCATCATCGGCACTGGCAACACTGGCAGCAGCCTCCGCACCGCCCGCCGTGGCACCCGCGGCTGCGGAGGATGGAGGCTTATGCATGGCCACGTTGGCAATGCTCATCGCATCCTTCTGCAACAACTGCGTGGCTCCCTGCGCATCGGTCACCCCCTCGACAACTTCGCCATTGGACAGGGTGATTTTGTACGGCATGTTAGGCATCGCCGATTTTCCATCGATCTGCTTGAGCATGAACCGTCGCTGGGTATCGCCGACCTTGAACTTGGGCAGTTCCGCTTCCAGGCTGGTCGCGCCGAGCAGGCTGTGTTTTGCCGCTTTGACGATCAGGTTGCCAGGCATTCCCAATTCGATATTGCCGCCCTTGAGGGTGATGTAGGCCCCGCCACACATCAGGGTGATGTGCTCTTTGGCCGAAATCAGCACATGCTGGTTGCTCGCGCTGACTTCCACACTCTGATCCGCCTCCAGGCGGATGTTGTTTTTCTGCGCCTGCAACAGCATCGGGCCCTGATGGGTGATCTGGCGCATTTCGCCGCTGTGGGCAAACATCCCCAGGTCGGTACCGGCGTTGAGCACAAATTTCTGACCCGACGTCTGTTGCTGATTCTGCTGGGCAATGGTGTCGATGTGCTCACCCGCCGCCACCGTGATGCTCTTGGGCGACGCTGCGGCAATACCGGCTTCACCGCTCACGGCAATCGCCGGATTGCCACCGTTGCTCTTGCCGGACTCGTCGTTCGCGCCGTTGCCCAGGTCGCGAACCGCATCGCTGAGCGTCTTCTGCGGCGCCTTGTCATGGCCTACACCCTGGTTGTCCTGGGCGTAATCGCCCAAGTCCTTGGCCAGTTTCAACGCCGCTTCCAGTACCTGTACAACAGAGGCGCGATTGAGGTGACCGCCGCTGGCGTTCATTTGCTCCTCGGTACTCAGCAGCAGGCCTTTGGCTGCTCGCAACGCGCCGTGTTCATCGGTGCGCAACTCAAAACCTTCGCCGCGCGGTTCACCGCCGCTCGGCCGTGGATGCGTCAGGTAACCCAGATGCAATGCGGTGCTGCCGTGATCACTCATTAACGCGGCACTGATCTGCTTGGTGGTGTCGTCAATGCGCAGTTCGTTGGCCCTAGTGCCCTTGTATTCCTTGCTTTTGATGGTGCTGAGAATCTTGTGATTGGGCAGTTGGTAAGGCGGCATGTTCGTCGCCCGGTAGGTGCGGCCGGTGATGATCGGCTGATCGCAATCGCCGTCGAGGTAATCCACGATGACCTCCTGGCCAATGCGCGGGATCGCCATATGGCCCCAGTCCGCGCCCGCCCAGTTCTGCGCCACGCGCACCCAGCAGGAACTGAATTCGTTGTTCTTACCTTCCCTGTCCCATGGGAACTGGACCTTTACCCGGCCAAACTCATCCGTGTAAATCTCTTCCCCGTCCGGCCCGGTCACCGTCGCAATCTGTGGTCCGTCAACAATCGGTTTGGGGCGTGGCGGGGTACGCCATTCGGTTTCTTCGGAAACGATCTCGGCGACAAAGTCATAACTCACGCCGACATCGGCACCGGCGGACTCTTCTTCCTGACTGGCGTGCTGGATGCCCTTGTGAGTGATCCTCAGCGGGCGCCACCAGCGATTGAAATCTTCCCGGGGGTGGCCGGTGAGCTGGAAAGAGAAGCCCGGGATCAGGCGCGGATCGTCGCCTTCGACAACGGCGATTCGAGCGTCGCCACGGTGCCCCAGCAAGCGATTCTGGGTGAAGGGTTTACCGGCGGCGGTGGCCTTGTAGCGGCCCGGATAGTCGTAGCGTTCGTAGTTAGGCGTCTGATGTTGCAAGTCATCGCCGGCGAAGTTCTGCTGCTGGTCGAAGGTCGGGCGCTTGAAGGTGTAATCGCGTTGCGCCTGCTCGGCCGTGCGAACGTTCTCGGTGTAACTGAACGCATAGAGCACGGGTTGCGTGGCATCCGCTGCCGGTTCAGTGGTGTAGAGCACCGGAGCGCCTTGAATACGCTCCTGCACATAGAGTTTGTCGCCCTGGATCAGCGTGTGAGTGCTTTCGTTGCATTTGAAGAAATAGAACAAGCCTTCTTCGCTGGACAGCCGATCGAACAGGTACAAGTCAGTGTCGCCGACCTGCGTACAGTATTCGCGCGGCAAATGTTCGCTGTTGATGTGTTGCTGATAGTCGAGGATGCCGTGCTCGCTCAACACGGACTTGATGATGTCCGGCACGTTTTTCTGCTGAAAAATACGCCAGTTGGAACTCAAGGCCAGTCGGGCGAGTTGCGGTTCGACCACCGCCCGATAACGTGTCCGGCGGAAGCCGGTTTTACGTTGAGTGAAACTGGACACCAACCCGTGGACATGACGCACAGCCGTGCCGCCTTGCCAGATCGTGAGCAATGAGGGCTGATCGAGCACCTTGCCGAAATCAATGTTCGGGTTGCGGCTGGCCAACTCGATCGTGAGTCGAAAAGGCTCACAGAGGGCCTCCTCCAGCGTGAACTCTACGACCTCGAACTCCATCTGCCCTGACAACACGGAAAACGTGAACTTCAAATCCCTTTGACGCATTTAACTGTTCCTTGGTCAGGTGAGAAAGAGAGTCCGCACATCAACTCTGCAGGGCATAAATCGCATCGACCAGCAGAGCTGGCCGATGCGTGAAGCGGTCAGCCGCAATTAAGCGACTGGTTGACGCCAGTCATCGGAACCCGAAGTACCGGAGACTTCGTGGGTCCAGGTGATTTTGCGGTAGGTGAACTGCACTTCTTCCAGGTGCGTGAAGTGCGAGTTCGACGGGTCCTGGCAGTTGTGCATTTTGTTGTTGATGGCGACGATGATCGCGTCTTCCAGTTTGGTGGTGTAGTAGTGCTCTTGGGTCCCTTGGGCCGAAGTGCGGTACCACTGGATAACGATTTCGCTCATGCGCTCGCCGGAAGTCAGAGCAGCTTGCAGCAGTGGCGAAGCCTTGTCGTAGACCTTGGTGATCACAACTGGCTTGTGCACGCGCTGACCGGTCGGTTGGCCGGATTGCGGGTCACGCGGGATGATCACGTCGTGGCTGAAAGCCTGAACCATAACCTGGTCTTCGTGACCTTCTTGATAGGTGTTGCCAACCGAGTCGGCGGTGAAGGCGCCGGCAGTGATCAGACCTTGTTTTTCGCCAGTGACGGACATGTACGCTGGTGTAGCCATGGATGTGCTCCTTGCTAAAAGTTAGGGTGCCCGGGAGGCGGTATCGCCCGGTGGGTACCTGACTGTTATCAAGGTTCGAGCCAAAAATATTCAGAGCCAACAAAAACGGGGGGAGGAGGAAGTTTTCTCAATGGCTTGAACGAGCCTGAACCGAAATCCCCTGACAAAGTGCGCAAGAAGTTGCGCAGTACTGCGCAACTTCTTGCGCACTTGTCTGTACAGCACGAATAACAAGGCCTACAGAAATGTATCCACACGGTTATCCACATTTTAGTGCGCAACTTCTTGCGCATAGTGGCGATGAGGCATTGGTCAGCAAGTAGAGGCAGATAAAAAAGTTGTTCATCGTTCTTAAACGCTCAACCGCCCCATCCCGAAGGTCCTCATGCGTACTGGCTTCAGGTGCAGGTGTTGCGTGTCCTTTCCCAGGCAGGTCATGACGTTGAATTGAGCCCGGCCGACTGGATCAAACTCATGATCGCAGCCCGCCGTTTTCCGCAGCGCAGAGATCCTGCGAAGAGCAAATTCTTGCGTCAATGACTCAACATCTGCGCCGGCCAGCCACGGGTAATCAACGCTTTTCGCTCTGCACTCAAGCCGAATTCGTCGAACCACTGCTGGCTCATGTTCAGCCACGGGCCAATGTCCGGCTGGCTGGTCTGGCCCAAGTCCGAGCTGTAAACCACCCGTGGCAAATCGCGCAAGACCCTGGAAAAGTCTTCCTTGCCCTGATACTCCAACAGATACGTCAGCGCGGTCTGCTCGATGTACAGCGCAGGCAGGTCGCCCAGCGCCAGAAGGTCCTCGGCGCTGAGTCCGGTCAGTGGGTTGGCCGGCTGATTGAGCATCAGGCGCGGCACTTGCAGTCGATCCGCCGCTTCCACCAGCCTTAGCACCTCTTCACGGTTGGCGTGACCGGTAGAGATCACCACCGGGTAGTCACGGCTCATACGCAACAGATCGAGGGTGGCGCGGTTCAATTGACCGCTGTCATCGCTGACAGTCAGCGGTTTGATCGGTCGCTCAGTCAGGATCGGGTGGCTGAGCGAGCGAGCCAGCCGACTGGTGTGCGAGCGACCGGTCACGGTGGGCAGGTGCACGATAAATCGCAGGTCGGCGGCGCCGTGCTGGCAAAGAGAGCGTTCGACGACCCGCCAATCGATGCCCCCGGCGATTTCATTGAGCACGACCGATCCCGACACCGGCAACCCTTGCTCCCGAGCTTCCCAGGCTTGAGCCGCGGTGCAACCCAGATGATTCTTGAGCACCACCCAGCCGTTCTGCGCCTGGTAATGCTGACCCGCTTGCAGCGCACTGTGCCGACGCAGATAAGCGTCGGGCCCGGCGTGGTAATGGACATCAATAAAGTCGGCCTGGGAGACTGTCGAATCACTCATGCATGAGCCTCCAGATCGATGCCCAGATGTGTGCGAACACTGGCGCGCACTCGTGCGAGGTCATCAAGCAGCGGTCGCATGCCGGCGCCCGGAACGCCAACAGACTGATGTTGTGGGGACAGCTTGAAGCTGACGTTGGTGGCCCTGACCAATTGCGAGTCCTCGCCGAAGATACTCAACAGCCGGCCGCTCCAGGCCGCCACTTGCGGTTCCACATTGAGTTTGCTCAACAAGCGAAATCCCTGGTCCAGGCGTCGCCCCGCCTGCTCATCGGCTGTCGCCGTTTGATCAGGCTTGCGCACCGGCGGTTTTACCCGGGCCGGCAACACCCATTGATCCAGCAGCATCAACGCGGTGTCGACATCACCGGCGCTGGCGAGCTCGGCCATCGCCCCCAGTCGGCGGTCCAGGACGGCGTCGGCTTTGGTCGGCGAGGAAATCAGCAAGGCCCGCGCCACTTGTTGACCGACGGGGGTGGCCAACAACCCCTGAACCACCGCCCCGCCCAACGCGGAACCGGCGATCAGGGCAATCGACCCCAGCGGCTCAAGTTCGGCGGCCCAGCGTCGGGTGAAGCTAACGAAGTCCTCGTCGTCCTCGGCCAGCAGCGAGAGCGTGTCAAAGATGATGACCCGGTAACCTTTGTCGACCAGCGACTGGGTCAACGGGGCGAAAAATTGTCCTTCGTCCCAGGCCGGCATGACCGGCGACATCACCACGACCAGCTCCGGGCCCAGACCAAACTGCACATGTACGGGGGCATTAATGTTCATATCGATTCCTTTCCAGAAGAACACTCGCAGATCGAGTCAATCAAACAGTTTGCGGGTACCACGCAGCGCGTGTTCGGCGCCACGCAAGGTCTGTTCGACAATCGTTGCGGCAGGCAGCACATCGTTGACCAGGTCGGCGACTTCGCCCGCCCAGATGGCACGCACGTCGGTGTTGTCTTCGCGCAATGCCTGCGCGTAATCCTCGCCGACGCTGGCCGGGGCCCGCACCAGTTCGTGTTCGAAACCCAACCAGCGTGCAGTGAAGTCATTGGCCAGCGCCCGGCCGCTGTATTGCTCTGGCCATTCGATGCCGCGCACCAGGTCAAACGCGCGGGTGCGCACGGTATCGCCGGCGGTGGCGTGGACCAGACGCTGCTTGAGCTTGTTGGAGGG
This sequence comes from Pseudomonas sp. 5Vm1k, assembly GCF_056161485.1. Lineage (NCBI taxonomy): Bacteria > Pseudomonadati > Pseudomonadota > Gammaproteobacteria > Pseudomonadales > Pseudomonadaceae > Pseudomonas > Pseudomonas sp. 5Vm1k. The sequence goes on along the minus strand of NZ_JBSPCZ010000009.1, from coordinate 45,248 downwards.
CAGCGCCTCTTCACTGGCCAGAAAACGCGTCCCCATCATCACCCCGTCGGCGCCCAGCAAGAGTGCGGCGGCCAGGCCCCGACCATCGGCGATGCCACCGGCGGCGATCAGTACTGCAGCGTCACCCACGGCGTCGCGCACGGCAGGAATCAACGGAAACGATGCCCGGCGCAAGCTATGCCCACCGGCCTCGGCACCCTGCACGATCAAGGCGTCGGCACCGGCATCGAGTGCCGCTAATGCCTGGTCAACGTCATGCACCTGGACGATGGCCAACGCACCGCTGGCCTTGATCGGCGCGATAAAAGGCCGGGCATCGCCAAACGACAACGCAACCACACTGGGTTGATAAGAAAGGGCCAGGTCCAGCAGTTCGAAACGCTTGGCCACGGTGAACATCACCAGGCCGACGCCCCAAGGCTCCTTGACGTCTTTCATCAATGCCAACTCGGTTTTCATCCAGTCCGGATCGCCATAGCTGGCCCCCACCAGACCAAGCCCGCCGGCCCGTGACACCGCAGCAGCGAGTCGCCCGCCGGAAGCGCCGCCCATGGGCGCCAGCACCACCGGATTGGTGGTTTTGAGCAGTCGGGTAAGTGCGGAATCAAAATTGCTCACGGTGTATCTCCTTGATGTACCGATAAAGAATTCGCCGATGGGCAAGCCCGCAACACCTGGCGTGTGCGGGCCTGCGCCGCGCTTAAGCGAGCGCCGCGACTGCCGGGGTGTAGTCGGCCGGGATGTAGTCGTTGACCTTGTACAAGTGGAACTCCCAAGTGCCGGTCTCTTTCAATCGGTTGTAGCGCGACAGGAATTGCTCATCGGAAAACAGCGAATCGAACTCTTCCTTGCTGCTCCATTGCGCCTGATTGATCACCGTCTTGCCGTCGATGCTTTTGAACAGTCGGCTCCACTGGAACGACGGGTAGGCCTGCGCTACGTAACTCACCGCCGAGCGCAGCACATCAAGGGCCGCATCCTGCTGGCCTTCGAAGACATGCACGACGTTAACCAGAAAAATCGCATTGCTTTCATCAGGGGCAGGTGCGTCGAATTTCGTCAGGTTGCTCATAGTTGCCTCCAGGCAAACGTAGGTTGAAAGAGTCTCTCAGTGAGTCAATTCACAGGACTTTGCTGGCTTGCCGTCCTGCCACAGCAGGGGTGAAATGCGCTCGGTCACCAACGACCGCTCGACCCGGCCGACAATCACCTCGTGGGTGGCGTAGGTCAGTCGCGCATCGACGCGGCAAAACAGCGTGGCTTGCGCATCGGCCAGGTACGGCAAATCATCCACCGCCTCCCAGTCACCGTGCTCGAAGCGCGCAGCCCCCTTGAGTTGGCCGGCAAAGACGCCGACCAACTGGCTTTGCGTGGCGTCGAGCAGGTTCACGCTGAAGCGTTGGTTGTTCAGCAGCGGTTGATACAGGCTGGCCGAGCGGTTGATGCAAATCAGCAGCGACGGTGGATCGGTGCACAGCGAGCTGACTGCCGTGGCGACCATGCCGCAGCGAGCATTACCGACACCGGTGGCGATGATCGAGACCGTGCTGGTCAGGCGTCGCATGGCTCGCTTGAAGTCCTCGGCCGGTTCCGGTTCAGGAACCTCGATGGCCAGCGCCAAAGCGTTGCGGGCACTCACGCGACGGCTCCAATGATCAGGCGAGCGCTGTTGTGGGGCTGGCGCAGGCCGACGTCTTCCATGCGTGGCAAGACGTCTTCGAGAAACTCGTCGAGGCCACTTTTGTAGTCGAGCCAGGTCAGGCAGATACCGTCGATACCCAGGTCGCTGTAGCGCTGGAATTGCTCGGTGATCATTTGCGCTGTGCCCACCAACGGCACGCCCGCGAAACCGGCCTTGAAGTGGAAGCGGAAGCGTTCGGCGTCTTCGGTGCTGGCGAACATGCCGCTCTGAATGCCGATTTCCGAGGTGACGTTATCCAGTGCGACTTCATCGCCATGCTGGTTGACGTAGTAGTCGAGGTACTTCTCGGCTTCTTCCAGCGTGTCTTCCTGCACCACGTAGGAGTAGACCCAGATCTGGATCTCGCGGCCATATTCCAGACGCGCCAGGTCGCGATACGCTTTGATCTGCGCGCGGATGGTGTCGTCGTCATCTTCGTGCTTGAGGATCAGGAACGCCGCGTCGCAATGCTCGGCGCAAAACCGGCGACCGCGCTCGGAGCCGCCGGCGTTCATCAGGAACGGCTGGTTCAGCGGCTTGGGTTGGGCAAAGCCTTGGGCGATGTTGAAAAAGTCGCCCTTGAAGTCGAAATTGGCCGGCTCGTTCCAGGCCAGGCGAGCGACTTTCAGCCACTCGTCGGCATGGTCGTAGCGCCGGTCATGCTCCAACTGCACGCCACCGTTGAACATGCCCATTTCTTTGCCGTACCAGCCGCAGATCATGTTCAGGCCGAAGCGCCCGCCGCTGATATGGTCAATGGTTGCGGCCTGCTTGGCGGCGAACAAAGGGTGCACGGTGGACAGGTGCGAGGTGGTGAACAAGGCAATCTGCTCGGTCACCGACGCCAGCCCCGCGGCCCAGGTGTAGGTTTCGAACGACACGCCCATCGGATCGCTCGCACCGCCCCAACCACGCCAGCGGCCCACGGGCAGCAGCAATTCGAGGCCCGCCTTGTCGGCCTTCTTGGCGATTTCCAGGTTGCCGTTCCAGTCACTGGCGTTCAAGCGCTCCGGGACTGTCGTGAGGGTGCACCCCCCTTCGATGTTGAGCGCGAACACCCCCAATTTGATTTTGTTGGTGCTGCTGCGCATCGGATTGGTTTTGATCTTTACCGATTGGCTCGAAGTCATCTCTTCTCTCCTTGATAAGGTGGGCGTGCTGCGCCGTCTCGCATCACGCCTTACATCGCACGCAGGTTGCCGCTCAAGCGGCGCTCGGGGTTTTGGCTTCGGCTGCAAGCCACGGCTGGTCATAGCGGTGCAGACGCCGTGCTTCGGCAAGCGACAGGCCTTGGGCGACTGACTCGATGATGTCGCGCTCGGTCTTCTCCACCGAGATCGCACGGCTGATGACCTGCTCGGCTTTGTCGATAGGGATCACCAGGCAGCCGCTGGCATCACCCACGATCAGGTCACCCGGATTGATCGTCACGGCACCGATTTGCACCGGCACTTGGGTGGCCTTGAGTTGCACGCGGTTCTTGCCCGATTGCATGAACCGGCCACGGCTGAACAACGGGTAGTTGAGTCGGGTCACGGTGTCGATGTCCCTTGCCGCCCCGTCGATTACCGTGCCGCGAATATTCCGGTTCAAGGCCACGTGGGTGAGGATGTCACCCCAAACCGTGGCATCCAGCCGCCCGGCATTGCTGGACACCACCACGGAATCCGCGGGAACGTCGTCAATGTAATTGGCAGCGTTTTTGAACCCGTCGTTCTGGTTGACCGGCTCATAGAGCACGGTGAATGCCACGCCGACGAAGCGAGTGCCAGGGACTTGCTGAACGATGCCCTGCAGCCCGGCGTCAATGCCGAGGCTGTCGAGAGCGTCACTCAGCGAAGCCGTATCCAGCGCGGCGCACCGCTCCAGAAGGGAGGCGTGTTGTGCGCCTGTCAATGAAGACTGACTCATGCATGACTCCTTGCTGGCGACGTCCAGCCGTGGTCGGTTTGCGGGATAAGTTTGCGAAGGTTGAGCACGCTTCTTTCGATGATGGCCGCGGCGCATTGCCGGGTCGTGGCCTTGCCGCCGCTGTCGTAGGTCTGGCAGTCGTGCTTGACCACCTGCGCCACCGCTTGCTCGATGGCCAGGGCCTGAGCCTGGTAGCCCAGGTGTTCGAGCAACAGCGCCAGTGACAGGAACATCGCACTCGGGTTGGCCTTGTTCTGGCCGACATGCGTCGGGGCACTGCCATGCACCGGTTCGAAATACGCCCCGGCATCGCCAATGTTTGCACTGGGGGCAAAACCCAGACCGCCCATCACGCCCGCACCGAGGTCCGAGAGGATGTCGCCGAACATGTTCTCCGCGACGATCACGCCAAAGCGTTCCGGGCGACGGATCATCCACAGCGCTACGGCGTCGACGTTGTCGATGTTGTAGGCAATGTCCGGGTAGTTGGCAGCGACAGTCTCGAGAATCTCCTTGGCGAACGCGCCGCTGTAACGCAGCACGTTGGGTTTATCCGCCAGGGTCACGCGGTTGTAATCGTGCTTGCGGGCATACTCGAAGGCGTAGCGGAACAGGCGGGTCAAACCGGCCCGGGTCTGTAACCGCACGGTCATGGTGGCGTCACCCGGCGTTTCACGGTGCCAGGGCGCCCCGGCCAGCTCCCGGGCCTTGAGTACCGGTTCGAACTCGGTCGGTATCGAGGCGAAATCGAGCCCGGCATAAAGCCCTTCGGTGTTCTCACGGATCACCGTGAAGCGGAACCGGCCTTCACCCAGCACGTCAGTGACTGGCCGTACGTTGGCATAAAGGCTCAAGCGCTGACGCAGTTGAATCACCGGCGATACGTACACGTGCGAGGTGTTGCGCAGATGCTCCGGCAGTTCGGCCTCGGCTTCCTGCAAGGCCTTGCTGGTGATGGCGCCGAGCAAGGTCGCGTCGGCGGCAGCGATTTTCGCCCAGGTTTCCGCCGGCACCGGGTCACCGCCCGTACGCCAGCACTCCCAGCCGATCTGACCGAAGTCCAGATCGATGGGCAGCTCAAGTGCCTCGAAGATCGGCAGGATGGCGTCGACGACCTCCACCCCTACCCCATCCCCTGGCAATACACAGACTCGGTGACGCGGTGGCTGACCCGACAACGCCGATGGATGAAGGACCGTCATCACATTTTCCCTTCTGCAGTCAGTTGAGTCGGGAAGCTGGCCCGGGAAATCACCGTCGGCCGAACGGCGTGACGCTGGAACAGATCCTGTTCATGCATCGCTCGCAGCGCCTGGAAGGTCGAGCTGATTTGCAGCCGGGACATGGTGTCCTCAAGCCGTTGCGACACATCGAAAGGCAGGTTGTAGGCGCCCAGCATCACGTCCATGAGCGGTGCCGGCATGCTGCTCAGCGGCACGCTTTGGGCGGTGTATTCGGATAACTGCAGAGCCTTGACCAGGTCATAGCCATTGGCGCTGCCGATGCGCTCCAGGTAGGCGATGAACATGCCCAGGTGCAAGTTGCCCGCGCCTTTGCCCATGCCGCAAATCGAGGTGTCGATGTATTCGGCACCCGCATCGACAGCGGCGATAGAGTTGGAAAGTGCCAGGGAAAGATTGTTGTGCGCATGGAACCCCAGCGGCGCATGGACCCTGCGGGAAATCCGGCTGATCAGTCGCTCGACATCATCGGGGATCATGTTGCCGTTGGAATCGGCGAACACAATAATATCGGCCCCTGCACCTTCCGCTCGCAACGCGATATCCGTTATGGCGCCGGGTGTTTGTGTGGTGATGTGAGTGATATTGGCGCTGACCTGAAAGTTGAACGACTTGGCCAACTTGATAGTGGCCTGGCCTTGTTCAAGCTGATCGGCACGCAAGCACACCCGGATCATTCCAACGCCATGTTCGGCCAGCATTTCAAAGTCTTCGCTGGCGACATTACGCGGGTGAACCATGACACATAGACCCAGTTGGCCATGGGCCGCACGGCGCAGCGAATCTATATATTCCGGGTTCACCGAACTGCTAAGACCGTGCTCTTTTTTGCGCACGAAAGAACCATTGCAATAACCAATCTCCGCGTGACTTACACCGACATCAGCAAGGTGCCCGACCGCATTGACTGCATAGTCAGTGGTGAACTCAAAGTTATTACGATAACCACCATCACGGAGCGTTACATCAACGATTTTAACTTTGCTCATGATCCAATTCCTTCTGAGGGCTTTCAATAAAACCTTGGACACGCACGCAAGTACGCCCCGGGTTTCTCCAGTAGTAACGTTGCCGTTATGCAGGGTTATTTATGAACAATTTTTTACAAGGCATGAGTCGAGGGCCGCAAAGGCCAAAGGCAGAATCAACGAAAGTTTTTCAGCGTTAATGCTCCAGTTGCCATCGAATGGATTCGATGGGCAAGCGGAATCATTGCTGTTTTTTTTATTATGGATTCAGACCGCACCGGAGAAGCGTGTGCCGTAGCCGGTGGGGGAGACTCGTGAAAACCCTGGTCAAGGTTTTCAGCGGCCGGAGGAATCTACGTGTTTCTTATTCTTGGACAGATACTGGAATCAGCCCGCTTGTTTGTAAACTCCCCGTATTCACCCTGGGGGGTTAAAAAATTCACCTTGTGTTAATTCCAGACTGAACTACGCATGCCTCTAAAAGTGCATTTCAAAAATACTGTTCCGTCGGAAAACAACTGACCAGGAAGTCCATCAGTGACCGTATAGGTGCTTCTTTACGTAAATCCTCATGAACCACCAACCAAATATCGATCATCAAGTCGGCGGAATCGAACCTGGCCTTTTCCAGTGCAGGATCTTTCATGCCGTAAAAGTTGGGCAGCAAGGCAATACCGACGCCCGCACGCGCCGCTGACGCCTGAACTTCAAGGCTTCTGGCGCGCAACACTACGGGACGCTCTGCGCAAACTTCACGCAACCAGATCTGTTTTCGGGAATGCTCCATGCTCTCGTCATAGACGATGTACTCGTACTGCTCGGGGGTGTGCTCTGCCAGGTACTCCACGCTGCCATATAACCCGAACGAAACAGTGCCGATCTTGCGCGCGACAAGGTCCATCTGGGTGGGTCGACAGAGGCGGATCATCAAATCCGGTTCGGGATTGCACAGGGTGCCGATATCGTCCTGCATCAGCAGGCTGACATTGATCGAGGGATGTTCGCGGCGCAGACGCCCCAGGTGCGGGGCAATGAATTCGGAGGTCAGCAGCGGCGGTGCACTGACCGCCAGGTCGGCGACCATCTCCGTCTGCACGGAGAGCGCCACCTTGGAAATTGCCTTGGCGTCTTTTTGCATCCGGCCGGCGATTTCAGCGATGCGGTGGCCGAACGGCGTGATCTCGTAGTTACGTTTACGCCGGTCGACCAGTTTCAGGTTCAGGGAGGATTCAAGTGCCGCGATACGCCGTGCCACCGTGGCATGTTCCACCCCCAGCTCCCTCGCCGCGCTGCTCAGGGACTGCGTGCGGGCGAAGGTGACGTAGTGACGCAAGTTCTCCCAGTCGAACATGCTCATGTCCCGGGAATCCAGCCCCTTGGGCCAGGCACAGGACGTTTTATCTAATGGTAATGAGCTCATGCAGCCTCGATCGATTCTCAATGGAATGACAATCCAGGCAGTTCACCCAAAGGCTTCCTTCCTGGAGATCCTTGTTTGGGAACATACATTCGATACCGGCCACGCACTGACGAAAACAGAACCCCCATCCGTGCGGGCCATGATGCTTTTCAACACTCAGTCTGCCGCGATTTGCGCGCCTCCCTTGCGCGACTCGGCACTGAAAAATACAACTTTGACGACGATGACCAACAACGCCAGCGCGGCAAACAGCAAACCACTGTACAGGGTGCCCTGCAACCCCATGCGCGCCAGGAACCAGCCGCCGGTGGTCGAGCCGATCGTCACGCCCAGGTTGATAAAAGAGATGTAGATACCGGTGGCAAATTCCGGCGCTTCCGGTGCTTCGGACGTCAGCCAGATCTGCGTGACAATCAGGCCACTGGTATGCGTCGCGCCCCAGATCACCACAATCACCAGCATGGTCAGGAAGGACGGACCGGCAAACAGGTACAACAACCCATACGCACCTGCCAGCAGGATCGGGTGCAAGAGCGTCGTCCTGACCATGTTCTGCCCGATCAGCTTGCCGGCGTACAGATTGCCGGCGACGCCACCGATACCGAAAATCACCAGCAGGATGCTGATCAGTTGCGCACTCATGCCTGCTTCCTTGGCCAGGTATTCGGCGGAATAGCTGTACACGGAAAACATCGCGGCAAAAATCAGGGTCGAAGCGGTGATGTTCAGCCAAAGCGGAAACTTACGCAGAATCGCCAACTGCTCGGTATAGGAAACGCGGGTTTTGTCGGGCGCGTCCGGCAGCCTGGCAATGATCCCCAGGCCGGCAATGCAGTTCACCACGGCGCAGAACAAAAACGAGGCTTCATAGGAAAACTGCGCCGCAATCAGCGTCGTCAACGGCACGCCCAACACCATGCCCATGCTGGTGCCGACAAACGCCTTGGCGGCAGCGCGGGTCGACTCTTGAGGAGGATAAAGCGACACCGCCGCGACAAACGCCAGGGAGAAATACACCGGGTGAAACAGCGCCGGGATGATCCGCAGCACCATCAGCGATTCAAAGTTCGGCGCGTAGGCCGACAGCACACTGGTGCCGGCGAAAATGAACAGCGCAATGGTCAGCACCTTCTTGCGGTTGAAGCGCGACAGCAACAACACCATGACCGGCCCGCACACCGCAATGATCAACGCGAACAGCCCCACCAGCAGGCCTGCCTGGGACGCACTGATCGAGAAGCGCTCGATAATCACCGGAAGAATCCCGACAACGCCGAACTCGATGGTGTAGACACCAAACAGGCCAAGCGCCAGGAAGTAGATCGGATGGAGCATTTTCATGAGCTGGACTCCAGCGTGACGACGACTTTACCGAACTGTTCGCCCGCTTCCAGATAACGGTGGGCGTCGACGATCTGCTCGAATGCAAACGTCTTGGCGATGATCGGACGCAAGGTCTGCGCTTCGAGGCCGGCGATGACATAGGCCTTGGCCGCTTCGAACACCTCGGGTCGGGAGGTGATTTCGTGCAGCAGGTAACCGCGTAGCGCGAGGCTTTTGCCCAGCACCTTGAACAGCGGGAATGGCGCCGGTTCCGGGCTCAGTGCGCCGTACACCAGAACGATCCCGCCGCTGGCGGCGGCATCGACCAGGTGCTCCAGAAAGGGGCCGCCCACCGGATCGAAGATCACCCGGGCGCCCTTGCCTTCGGTAATTCGTTCGACCTGCTGATTGAAGTCCGACGCTTGGCTGGCGACCACATGGGCTGCGCCAGCGGACAGCAGTTGCTCACGCTTGGCCTGGGTGCGGCTGACGGCAATCGGGATCGCGCCGACCTGGTTGGCGATTTGAATCGCGGCCAGGCCGACACTGCTCGACGCCGCCGTGATCAGCACGAACTCCCCTGGCTGCAACGCAGCAACGTGAATCAACGCGCCCCACGCCGTGAGGTATTGCATCCAGACCGCCGAGGCTTGTGCGAACGACAGTGTGGCGGGATGCTTGACCAGCATCGCCGCGGGCACCACCGCCAGCTCGGCATAGGTGCCCCACTGCGCGATCGAGGCCGGCGGGACCAGGCTGACGATGTCACCCACGGCAAACTGGCCGGCGTGCGCGCCGACCGATTCGACGATGCCCGCCGCCTCGTAACCCAACCTGGAAGGGAACTGCGCCTCCTCCAGATACTGGCCGGCACGGAACATGGATTCGGCCCGGTTCAGTCCGATTGCCTTGACGGTGATCCGTACTTCATCGGGCCCTGGCTCAGGTACTTCGATGTCATCGATCCTGAGTACATCAGGGCCACCATAGTGGTCAAACCGCACGGTGCGCGTCATTTACTGCCCCTTTCATTCGTTGATTGCCAGTTACTTTAAAGTGAGTGCAACTACTGAAAAACAAGCTGCCGTTCCATTCTCAGCGGACACTTGTGTCCGCAACCGATGGCACGTAGGCGTCCACCACCGGGTGCTGTCGCCGGGTAGCCAGCAACCGCAGCGCGACGTAGAACACCGGTGTAAACAAGAGCCCGAACAGGGTGACCCCGAGCATGCCGAAGAACACGGCGACGCCCATGGCGTAGCGCATCTCGGCGCCCGCCCCGGTGGAGAGCACCAACGGCACGACCCCCATGATGAAAGCGATCGAGGTCATCAGAATCGGGCGCAGGCGTAGTTGGCTGGCCTCGATGGCGGCGCGGACGATGCTGTGGCCCTGCTGTTCGAGTTCACGGGCAAACTCGACGATCAGGATGGCGTTCTTGCTCGCCAGCCCCACCAACACCATCAGGCCGATCTGGGTAAAGATGTTGTTGTCGCCCTGGGTCAGCCAGACCCCGAGCAACGCCGACATGATGCCCATGGGCACGATGAGCAAAATGGCCACCGGCAGCAACAGGCTTTCATAAAGCGCAGCGAGCACCAGATACACCAGCAGCATGCAGATCAGTAGAATCCACAACGTGGCATCGCCGGAAATGATTTGCTGGTAGGTCAACTCGGTCCATTCGAACTTGATGCCCTTGGGCAACGTTTCCGCCGCGATACGTTCCACCGCCGCTTGAGCCTGACCCGACGAATAACCGGGTGCCGGGCCGCCGTTCAGGTCGGCGGCGGTGTAGCCGTTGTAGCGCACGACCATTTCCGGCCCATAGGTGGGATGAACTTCCACCAGGCTGGCCAGCGGCACCATGTTGCCGTCGGCGTTGCGGGTCTTCAGTTGCCCGATGTCGTCGGCGTGCGCCCGGAAGGGAGCATCGGCCTGCACACGCACCTGGTACACCCGGCCCAGCAAGTTGAAATCGTTGACGTACAGCGAACCCAGGTAGATCTGCAACGTATCGAAGACATCCGTCATGGCGACCTTCGACTGCTTGGCCTTGACCCGGTCGAGATCAACCTTCAATTGCGGCACATCGATCTGGTAGCTGGAGAAACTCGGCCCGAGTTCGGGAGCCAGTGCGGCTTGCTTGAGAAACCCGCGGACTGCTTCATCGAGCTTCTCGAAGCCCAACGCGCCACGGTCCTCGAACTGCAACTTGAAGCCGCCCAAAGTGCCCAACCCCAACACCGGCGGTGGCGGGAATACCCCGGTGAATGCTTCCTTGATCCCGGCAAACTGCTGGTTCAGCGCCGCTGCGATATTGCCGGCGCTCATCTGCGAACCGTGGCGATTGGCGAACGGTTCGAGGATCACGAAGATAATGCCGGCGCTCGATGAGTTCATCAGACCGTTGACCGACATGCCGGGAAATTCCAGGGTGTGGGCCACGCCGGGTTGTTTGAGGGCGATGTCGTTCATCCGCTGGATGACCTGCTCGGTACGCTCCAGCGAAGCACCGTTGGGCAGTTGCGCCAGGCCGACAAGAAACTCCTTGTCCTGGGCCGGCACGAAACCACTGGGCAACGAATGGCCGAGCCAGGCAGTGACACCCAGCAACACCGCATACAACCCTAGGGTCAGGCTTTTGCGCTGGATGACCCGGCCCAGGTTGTTGCCGTAGGACTGCTCACCCCGCGCCGACAGTCGATTGAAGCGACTGAACAACGGGCCCAATAACCGATCAATCACGCGGCTCAGGCGATCCTTGGGTGCGTCGTGGGACTTGAGCAGCAGCGCACACAGCGCCGGCGACAAGGTCAGCGAGTTGAACGCCGAAAGGATGGTCGAGATGGCGATGGTCAACGCGAACTGCTGATAAAACTGCCCGGTCAGCCCGGGCATGAACGCCAGCGGCACAAACACACTGGCCAGCGTCAGGGTGATGGCGATGATCGGTTTGCTGACTTCGTCCATCGCCTTGTAGGAGGCGGCTTTGGGGCTCAACCCCCGGGCGATGTTGCGTTCGACGTTTTCGACCACCACGATGGCATCGTCGACGACAATGCCGATGGCCAGCACCATGCCGAACAGCGACAGCGCATTGATCGAAAAACCGCAGGCAAGCATCAGTGACAGGGTGCCGATAATCGACACCGGCATGGCCAGCAGCGGGATGATCGAAGCACGCCAGGTTTGCAGGAACAGGATGACCACCAACACCACCAGCAGTGTTGATTCAAGCAAGGTCTGGATCACCGCCAGAATACTCGAACGGACAAACTGGGTCGGGTCGAAAACAATCGTGTAGTCGACCCCCGCCGGCATGTCTTCCTTGGCCTGGCGCATGATCTCCCGCGCTTGATCGGAGATCGCCAGGGCGTTGCCGCCGGCCATCTGGAACACGCCAAAACCCACCGCCGGTTTGCCGTCGACCAGCGAACGCAAACCGTAATCCGAAGCCGCCAGTTCGACCCGGGCGACATCCCGCAAAAAGGTCACCGCCCCGCCCGCCGAACTCTTGACGATGATGTCGCCGAATTCCTTCTCGGTCTTCAGCCGTCCCTGAGTGTTGACCGACAGCTGTTGGGCAACGTCGGTGCGCATGGGCTGGCCACCAATGACCCCGGCCGCGACCTGGACGTTCTGTTCACGAATGGCCGCCACCACGTCGTTGGCGCTCAACCCGCGCTGGGCGACCTTTTCCGGGTCCAGCCAGATGCGCATTGCATAATCGCCGCCGCCCCAGATCCGCACCTCACCGACACCCGGAATCCGTTCCAGCTGGTTCTTGATATTGAGGATGCCGTAGTTACGCAGGTAGGTAGCGTTGTACTGGTCATCCGGCGAGATCAGGTGGATCGCCAGGGTTTGGGTCGACGACGACTTCATCGTCACCACCCCCAAGCGCCGGACGTCTTCCGGCAGCCGTGGCAACGCCTGGGAAACACGGTTTTGCACCAGCTGCTGGGCCTTGTCCGGGTCGGTCCCGACCTTGAACGTGACACTGAGCGTGAGGTTGCCATCGCTGTTGGCCTGGGACTGCATATACAGCATGTCCTCGACACCGTTGATCTGCTCCTCGAGCGGCGCCGCGACAGTCTGCGCCACCACCGCCGGGTTCGCCCCCGGGTACTGGGCGTTGACCACAATCAGCGGCGGGACCACGTCGGGGTATTCCGAGACCGGCAGGCGGAACAGCGAAATAATCCCCGCCAGCAAAATCAGGGTCGAGAGCGCGCCAGCGAAGATCGGCCGATCAATGAAGAAGCGTGAAAAGCTCATTGGCTTTTCCCCGCATCCGCCCGCTGTGCGAGTAACGGCCGGACGGTGTCCCCGGGCCGTGCGCGATGCAAGCCATTGATCACGACGCGCTCGCCGGCTTGCAGACCGGAATCGATGATTCGCAGGTCGCCGACCAGATTGCCGGGGCTGATCCGGCGGTATTCCACCTGATCATTGGCGGTGACGACCAACACGAATTTCTTGTCTTGATCGGTGCCGATCGCACTGTCGTCAATCAACACCGCCTGACGCGGCGGGCCACCTCCGAGCTTGACCCGGGCCAGCATGCCGGGCCTGAGCAAGCCGTCGGTATTGTCGAAACTGGCGCGTACCCGCAGCGTGGCCGATTGCAGGTCGAGTTGGTTATCCAGGGAGGCCAGCTTACCTTCGCGCGAGTAATCCGTTTCATTGGACAAGCCGAGCATCACCGGCACTTCGGCGGTCTTGGCACTGCCGTGATTGAGGTAACGCAGGAATGTTTGCTCGTCGACATCGAACGCGGCATAGATCGGCGACAGCGACACCAGCGTGCTCAACGGTGCAGCATTTTCACCGGCGCTGACGATGTTGCCCGCAGTCACCAAGGCACGGGACATGCGGCCACTGACCGGCGCGTTGATTCGGGTGTGGGCCAGGTTCAACCGGGCGTTGTCGAGTATGGCCTGGGCCTGCCGGACATTGGCCTGGGCTTCGCTGGCGGCGTTTTGTTTTTCGTCCAGGTCGCGCATGGCAATGGCATTGGAGTTGATCAGCCGTTGCGCCCGCCCAAGGTCCGTGGCGGTGTAAAGGCTTCGCGACTTCGCGGCGGCCAGGCTCGCCTGAGCCTGGTCGACTTCGGCGGCATACGGTCGGGCGTCGATCTCGAACAGCAAGTCGCCTTCCTTGACGATGGCGCCATCCTTGAAATGCACGGCCACGATCGTCCCCGATACCAAAGGCCGGATCACCACTTTCTCGACCGCCTCCAACCGTCCGGTATAGCTCTGCCAGTCCGTCACCGACCGGGACAGCGCCATGGCGACGTCGACTTCGGCGGCCGGCGGTGCAGTGGCTGCCTTGGCGGTTGCAGCGGGTCCGCCGCGCAACACCATCACCATGGCAACAACGATGGCGCAAGCCAGGCTTGCGCGAAGCAGGAGGGCTTTAGCCGGGCGTTTGGTTCGGATCGAGTCCATAAAACAACTTCCTTGTTGTGAGGCGGTCGGTGGAAAGTGACTTAAAGCGCGGTTTCAGGCGTAGCCATGTTGCCCTGCACCTTGGCTTTGCTGGTCCTGCCCCAACGTTGCATGACCGGGCGCTCGATAAAGTTGAACAGCAGCCAGCCACCGAAGATCGACAGGCCGAAGGTGGCGGCGACAATCACCGTCGCGGTCCAGTTATCGAACAATCGCCCGCCGAGCAGTTGCGTGGCGTAGGTCATGACCAGCAGATGGATCATGTAGAAACCGAAGGAAATCTCCCCCAGCCAGACCATCCAGCGACTGTTGAGCAGACCCTTGCGGTCCTTCAGGTCACTGGCGGCAATCGCCGTGATCAGTGCCGCGATCGGCACCAGCGTCACCAGGTTGAGGCTGTACTGGAACGGCACCCACATGGCCGCCAGGTAACCGCCGACCATCAGCGCGAAGGCCCAAGGCACGCTCAATTCGATCCAGCGTCCGGCCATGAGAATCCGCGCCATGAGCATGCCCAGCACGAACTCGAACATCCTTGCTGGCGGGAAGTAGTAGGACCACCACCATTGGCTCAGGGAAATCGGGTATTCCTTGATAAACGGTGCGGCGGGCGCCAACCCTTTAATCGCCAGTTGCGTCAGGGCCAGCCCCGCGACCATCGCCCAGGCCCAGAGCCACAGGCGTTCCTCGGATATTTTCCAGATCAGCTTGAGCACCAGCGGGAACAGCAAATAGAAGAACATCTCGCAGCACAGTGACCACGAAGGGCCGTTGACGCTGAGAAAGGTGTCCATCCGCGCAATCCACGAATGCACCAGCAACAGGTTGGGGAGCCAGATCGCGACGCTGGCGGCCGGGACGGCGAACAACACCATCGCCAGCGCCCAGGTGGCGATGTGGTTGGGGTAGATTTTCAACAGGCGGCGCTTCCAGAAACCGGTCACGCTGTCGCCCTTGCGCGCAGACCAGGTGATCACAAAACCACTGAGCACGAAAAAGAACGACACCCCGAGCCAGCCGCCGCCACTGAAGATCCGTTGAAAAGCATCGATCACCCCACTGTCGGCGTAGGGGTTGAAACCGATGATCCGGGTCAGCGACGCGTGGAACATGAACACCATGGCCGCAGCGAGAAAACGTATCCCGGTGAGCGAGTCGAGCTTGCTGTGTGCATGCGAATGGTAGAACTCTGCTTTTTTCATTACCCGATCCCCAAATAGTCATGGCACGCCCACAGACGCCTGCGCGTCTGGAGCGTGCTCCCTGTAAAAAAACCACGACAATCGTTAACGGCGGTTGCTTGCGTTGCAGGCAGTGTTGCGAGGGGCTGTGAGCCCAAGGGGTACGGCTAAATACAGAGGGTGTTGCGCGCGGAACGCTGGGCGAACCGTCTTTTTTCTATGGGAGAGCGGGCCTCTGCACACAGGGACCCGCGCACCGGTCATTGCCCGTAAACGGCGTTGCAAAGGTCTACGGTGAACTGCCCGAACATGCCTTCGAAGGCTGTGTTGGTGAACGCGACCACGGTCAGTTGCTCAACCGGGTCGACGAACCAGGAGTGCCCATAGGCACCGCCCAGTCGCCAGCTGCCCACCGACTCGGCGGTCTGTGCGGCGGCCGGGTCCTTGAGCACTGTGAAGCCCAGACCGAAGCCGCGCCCAGGCCAATTATCCAATGGCAGGTTGCCGGTCTGGTTGCTGGTCATTTCATCGACCAGCGCTTTGGGCAGCAGCGGCGCGCCACCTTTGCGCAGGGCTTCGAGCAGTTGCAGGAACTCGCCTGCGCTACCGATCAACCCTGACCCGCCGGAATTGAACGCCGTGTGATCCAGTGCCCGGGATGGCTCCAGTTTGATGCCGGCAGTGCCTTCGAAAACCGGCACCACTTCCAGCTCTTTCATGCGCCGCGGTTGTGGCTGATCGTTCAGGTACGCCGCAGTCAGGCGACTGACGTCGGTCACGCCGAAACCGACATCCGGCAAGCCCAGTGGCTTGGTAATCAGCTTGTCGATGGCCGCTGCCAGCGAGGTGCCGGTGACTGCCGCAATCACACCGCCCAGTACGTCGGTCGCAATCGAGTAACCCCACGAGCTACCCGGCTTGTACAGCAACGGGGCGTGGCCGAGACGACGCAGGTTGTCTTCCAGCGTCAGGTTGCTGCGCTCCATACCATCGGACACACCGGCATCGCGGTAAGGCCCACCTTGATCGCTTTCCAAAAAACCGTAAGTAAAACCGGCGGTGTGGCTCAACAACTGACGCACTGTAATGACCGCTGGCTGACCATCGCTCAAGGTAGGTTTGAAATACGGCAACCAACGGGTGATATCGTCATCAAGGTTGAGTTTGCCTTGGCCGATCAACGCCAACGCCGCCACCGAAACGATCGGCTTGGATACCGAAGACAACCGAAACAAGGCATTCTCACGCATCGGCAATTGCGCCTCGCGATCCGCCAGCCCGGCCGCTCGGTGGTAGATCAGCTGGCCGCGGTGCGACACCAGTACCACGGCGCCCACCAGGCGTTGATCCTGCAGGGTATGTTCGAGCACGGCGTCGACCCGTAAGCCTAACTGGACGGGCTCGAAGGAACGAAGTGACTGTAGCTGTCGAAGCGGTTCGTTAACGGACATATCGGACCCCAAAAGTTGGATGGCAAAACTGGATGGGTCGATGGTAGAGCGGGCAGTTGCCGGGAAACAGAGGTTAGAATTCCGAGGTCCACGGACCTTTTTGTCCGCAATCAAGGGAGTGAGAGTTGGATAAGCTCAATGGCATCACAGTCTTCGTGCAAGTCGCCGAAAGCCGCAGTTTTGTGGGGGCCGGGCGCTTGCTCGGGATCTCCGCCTCGGCAGTGGGCAAGAGCATTGCGCGCATGGAAGAAAAACTCGGCGCACGGCTGTTCCATCGCAACACCCGCAGCATCAACCTGACCAGCGAAGGCTCGTTGTTTCTCGAGCGCTGCCGCCGCGTGCTCAACGAACTGGAAGCCGCCGAACAGGAGCTTTCCAGCTCCAGCGAAACGCCTCGTGGAAAATTGCGCATCAGCCTGCCGTTGCTCGGCAACGTCCTGTTCATGCAACTGTCAGGGTTCATGCAACGCTACCCGGACATTCAACTGGAACTGGATTTCACCGATCGGCTGGTGGACGTGGTCGAGGAAGGTTTCGACGCCGTGGTGCGCACCGGCCAGTTGCACGACTCCAGGCTGATGGCGAGGAAGCTGAACAGCTTCGGCTTCCATCTGGTCGGCGCCCCCGGTTACTTCGCAAGCAAAGGCTACCCGGACAACGTCGAGCAATTGCAGGAACACCACTGCCTGCATTACAAACTGCCCTCCACCGGCAAACTGGAAAAATGGCCGCTGACGGGGCTTGCCGATGGCCTGGACTTGAAAGTGCCGGCGACGATGGTCTGCAATAACCTGGAGATGCTGATCCACATGGCCACGCAAGGACTGGGCATCGCCTGCGTCCCAGAATTCGCCGTACGCGAGGCCCTGGATAACGGTGAGCTGGTGTCGATCCTGCCCGATCAGGTGCAGCGCACGCTGAACATCCAGGTGGTGTGGCCATCGAGCCGACACCTCACACCGAAGTTGCGGGCGTTTATTGATTTTATTTGTGAGGGTGGGTGAGGTCGTGAGGGCAGCCACCTGCTGCCCGACTCAATGGTCCTGACCCGCAGAGTGGCGCAGGCCCTTACGGATAACTAAACCCCTTAACCAACGTCAACTCCCCCACTGCCCGCATCGGCACCAGGAACGTCTCCATCTTCTCGTTCGGTGTCCCTTCCTCGGTAATCACCGTCACCTGCGCCGTCGTCAACGCCTGCACCGCATCCTCCTGCCCTTCTTCATCGCTGCGGTATCCACCGCCGAAGTAGTTCACGTAAACGAGGTATTGGCCCTTGATCGGCGCCGGCATGGAGAAGATTTCCGGGCCGTAACCCGTGGTCACGTCAACATCCAGCGCCGCGCCGTTCGGTGCGACGCGATCGCCGTACCAGATATGCGCGCCGTCAGGGGTGATGAGGTGCAAATCCAAATCCGTGTTATCGCTGTCCCACGACAACAACACCCGCAACTTGGCCGGCGTGGCCCCGCCACTGGTGTGAAGGAATTGCGTGCGATGCCGCTGCTGCCCATCCGGGCTACGAACTTCAACGCTGTTGCTGCCATTGGGAAACGAGTACGGGCGATCAAAACGTCCGGCAGCGTCAATCTTCAACGGCATGCTGATTCCATTGACGATCAATCGCCCAGGCTCACCCGACTTGGGCGTGGCTTTGATCTGGCCGCTGATGCGTGCGGTGTTGGCTTGGCCGACCGGCGTGTTCACCGAGGAGGCCGGGTAGTTGACGGTCTGGCGGTAGTTTTCGCCTTCGCCTTCAACCGCACCGGTTCGCCAACCGCCCACGGGGGTATCAATATCAACAGAGCCGGCAAACGTCGCCGGCAGTACACAAAAAGAGCAAAGGAACAGGAAGACCTGTGGATAACGGAGTTTCATGGCCTATTCCAGCAAGAGGTGGCGGGCGAGCCCTTCGATGTAGGTTTCATCCTGGCCGTTGGGGTGTGCTTCGAAGGCCAGGTGCAGGTATTCGTGAGTCAGGTCGAGGCGGTCCTGGAGGGACAGCACGCCGCGCACGTAAATGCGTTGGCGTTCGCGGTCGACATAGGGGCGTCCGAAGGCCAGGCGGCAGACGGCGAAGGTGTTGACTTCGTTGTAGCCGACTTCGTTTTCGAGGCGTTGGCGCCAGCCGCGGCGTTGGGTTTGCAGCCAGTCTTGGGCGGCGGGCAACGCTTCGCAGGAGGCGACGGGATTGTCCCAGCGGCTGAGGCTGGCGCGCGGGTAGGCATGCAGCAGGATCGCGTCGTAGCGTTGGCCGGCGTTGGCTTGTTCGACGGCTTGTTGCCAGGAAAGTTTGTCCGGGCCGGGTTGATCGGAGTGGTAGGTGACGGTGCTGCCGGCCAAGACCAGGTCGCTGGTCCATGCGGCAATGTTGCGCGATTCGGCGGTGGCCGGGCGTGGCGCGACCCGTTGACGACTGCTGCTGTCGTCGATGCTCAGGCAGTCGCCGTTGCGGGTGGCGTTTTGCAGCAGGTAGGTTCTTATTGCGATGGCCAGTGCTTTGGCAGCTTCAGCCGGTTCGGGTTTGGCTTCGCGCTGGAGGACGCGGGCGACATATTCTTCGCGGTCCAGACGGGCGACGAGCTTGTCCTTGAGCAGAAACAGTTCGCCGTCGCTGTGGATATCCAGTTGATTGCCATTGGCGAACTCAACGCGGTAATCACCCTGCAAAGGCCCGGAGGAAACAACCCGATCCCCCGCCAGAACACGACCAATCGGATAGCGCGAAAACAGCCCAACCTCAACGCAACGCCCCGCATCCACCGGCCAATCCACCGGCACCACCGACGCCAGCGCCGCACCATAATGACGAAGCACCATCTGACTGGTCCCACGCCCACCGGCCCAGATCGGCGTGCCATCCACCGTCCACCCGGCAAACCCACCCTGGCGCGACGCTGGGTCCTGATCTCCCAGCCAGCTCCAGGTTTTCACCCGCAACCGGCCACCGAGTTCACCGACGACATTGCCGTCAGCGGCGTTCAACACCACATCCAGCAACACCCGCCGCGCCTGATCCTGCGCCGGCATTACGGCCAGCACCTTCAACAATTCAACAACCGAAACCCGAGTCGAAGGCTGTAGCGACGGCAAGTTCAGCAACCATTCCGGCGCCTGCCGAGCCTGCCAATACTGGCGCCAGTCAGCGCCAGTAATGCCCAGCCGCGCAGGCTCGAAGTACAACCCGCAAGACTTCACCAACGCCTGATCACGCCCAATCTTCCCGCCAGCCGTGCAGCAATAAACTTCTTCCTTCGATTGCCCGCGACATTCATAAGGCGACTCATGAGCACCGGTATCCACCAGCCAGCCGTAGACAAACAACTTCCACAAACTGCCCAACGGCGTCTGTAAATCCGCCGGCAGCGGCTCGCGGGAAATCACCTGAGTCGGGCTCAACGACAGCAACTCACCCTTGAAGCCCAGCCGCAGCGGTTCGTCCTGCGCTGTCGCCAGCGCAGGGAGTAAACACAGCAGCAACCAGACCAGAGGTCGGGTCATGTCAGTTGACCGTGACCTGGCCGAGTGCCGGTTTCTGTTCCTGGGCCTGATGCTGTGGCGCGTAGACCTGAGTGAAGCGCACCGGCGGCAGGTTGAACTGACCTTTCTGTGAGAAGCGCACCAAGTGACGCACGCGCAACTCACCGCTCAAGGCGTCCACGGGAATCCCGTAAGCCATCTGACCCGGTTCGAAACGCGCCTTTTCCAGCGCCGTCGGTTCGGTGCCAGCCTTGCCCATCAACTTGATGCCCCACGTGGTGCGCTCGACATCGGCGCCCGGTGGCAGCGGCACTTCGATCATGCCGTAGCGCAGCGGTTTCGCGGCTTTGCTGGTGATGATCACTTCGTCCAGGTACAGGCTGTCGCTGGACAACGGCTTGGTGCCGACCGCTTCGAGTTTGAATTCGAACGCTTCGTCGCCCGGCACCAGACGCGACAGGCGACGGGTGATGGTCACGGCCATTGGATCGATTGCCGGTTGCTTGGTCTGGTAGCTCAACGCGGCGCGCAGCGGACGTTCTTGTGTACCGGCCAGCGACAACACTGGCGGCACAGGCGTCGCGCCCTGCCACGTCCAGTACATCTCACCGGTATCACCGTAGCGTTTCTTCCAGCCTTCACCCGGCGCCAGTGCAATGGTCGGCGAAGCCTGTTCGATGCTGCGCTGCAACCAGCTCAGTGCCAAGGCGCGTTCCAGGGTCGATTGCTGTGGCAGCAGACGTTGCAATAGCTGTTGCGCGTGAGCCTGATCGAAGGCTTGCAGCGACAGGTTCAGCGCTTCGGCAAACGGCTGCGAACTGACTGCCAGACGTTGTTGCGCATCCGGCAATTGACGATTGAATGCATCCGGCAGCGTCACTTTGGACTGCTTGGCCAAAGAAGCGGTCAGCGCACGCGCCGCCGCCAGGCCCAGCGCCGAATCTGGATCACTCATGACAATGCTGTCTTCGCCATCGTCCATCAGGTTCGCCGCGTTGCCGTCGCCGGCCTTCGCCAGGTCATCCATCAAGCCACTGAGCAAAGTGTTCACCGGCAATTGCATCTGTTTGGCGAACGACAGGATCAACGCCCGTTGCAACAGCGGCGTGTTCTTCGCTTGCTTGGAATACACCTCCAGCACCCGCTGCCAATGCTCCGGCGGCAGGCTCAGTTCCAGCGCTTTGCTGGCGTACCAATCAGCGTAATAGGCGTAAGCGGTGAGGAACGCATCCGGTTCCCCGTCCTGGCCCCACCAGGTGAAACTCGCCGAAGGCCCGGCCATTTGCACCAGGCGCAGACGGCTGTTTTGCATGATCAGGCGCAAGCGATCGCGGATCTGTGGATTCGACGACAGCGATGGATAGGCGATGCTCAGCGGCAGCAAACGGCTGGCAGTCTGCTCGACGCCACCGTACGGATAGCTCAGCAAATCATCGAGGGCCGAACGGAACAGCGCTTGCGGACTGTCATCCAGACGCAGGCGAATGTCCGTCGCGTCCGCCGGCAAGGTCAGCGGCGTATCACCGCTGGCCACGTCCAGGCTTTGGCTTTGCGTGACCTGCCAGCCTTCGCCGGTCGCGGTCAGGCGCACGGCCAGGGCGTCGGCGGTTTTGCCGTCCTGCACCAGTTCGGCAGTCCAGTCGCCACTCGCGAGTGCGAACGACGGCAGTGCGATGTAGTTGATGCCGTTATTCAGGGTCACAGGCACACGCTGATCGGCGCCGCCGTAATGAATCACCAACTCAGCCTTGACCGGTTTTTCGGCCTGACTGAAGGCGAACACGCCGAGGTCCGGTTTGTCGCCAGTGCGGAATTTAGTCGGGCCGCTCCACTTCAGGTACAGCGGTTTTTCCGAACGCACGAATTGCTTCTTCTGCCCGACCTGACCGTCATCGGCGATGGCCCGTGCAGTGATGCGCCAGCGGGTCAGCGAGTCAGGCATCTTGAAGGTGAAGCGGGTTTTGCCATTGGCGTCGGTGATCAATTCCGGCTGCCATGCAGCGGTATCGACGTCTTCACGACGCGGCCGCTCCAGTACTTTCACGCCCCGCTCGCTGCGGTTGGCTTTGCCCGGCGCGCCAGGGCTGCCCGGCAACGCCACGTCGTAGCTGATGAACGACAGGCTAGCGCTGGTGCGCACGTTGTTGCGGCGCGGGTGGTAGAAGAACTGGTCGATGGTCGGCGCGACTTCGGGTTGCAGCGCGTAGATCATTTCATCGACGACGCTGACCGTCAGGTGCGCCGGAATCGGTTTGCCGGCGAACTGGGTGGTCAGGTCAACCGACACCGTATCGCCCGGCTGATACGACTCTTTGTCCGTCGCAATCGCCACGTCAATTTGCGGCGTCACTACCTTGATGCCAGCGTTCTGGAAGCTGTACTGGCCGCCCTTGGTGTACAACACCGAGAACGTCAGGTTCGGCGCGAAGTTGTCCTTCACCGCAATGCGCGCGCGGTATTGGGTTTCGCTGAGTTTTTCCATCTTCAACCAGTCAGCGCCCTTGGACAGCAGCGCCGTGGCCTCGACCTTGTCCCGCTCCAGGGACAGCAGCGCATCGCTGATCGGTTCCGGGAACGTGATCAACGCCATGGCTTCGTCGCCGGCCTTGTACTCGGGTTTGTCGAGGACGATTTCCACGGTGCCCGGCACGGCTTTGACGCCTTCGCCGGTAACCGAATGACCGGTCGCACCGACCACGCGGCCATGGTCATCCTTCAGCGTCAGGTTGTAGGTGCCCGGACGGTCGAACGCGAGGCTGAAGCCTTTGTCTTTCGCGGTGAGTTTGCCGTCGCCGGTGGTCTGGTCTTCCAGACGCACCCAGCTGTAGCTGCTCGGCGTAACCGCTTTGCTTTGCTCGCTACCGCCTTCGTTCACGTAGCGGAATGCAACCTTGTCGCCGACTGCGCTGAAGCGTTGCGGTGCGCGCAGGCTGAAGCTCGCGGCGCCACGGTCGATGAGGATTTCCTTGGTGGTCTTGACCCGATACGCCGCGCCATCGCTGGCGAACACGGTGAGCATGTAGCGGCTCGGTTTGTCAGCGGCCGGCAGGTCGAGGGTCGCGTTGCCCTTGGCGTCGGTGGTCAGTTCGGTGCTGGTCAGCTCAAT
Organism: Pseudomonas sp. 5Vm1k; assembly: GCF_056161485.1. Taxonomy (NCBI): domain Bacteria; kingdom Pseudomonadati; phylum Pseudomonadota; class Gammaproteobacteria; order Pseudomonadales; family Pseudomonadaceae; genus Pseudomonas; species Pseudomonas sp. 5Vm1k. Next base: position 22,030 of record NZ_JBSPCZ010000009.1, on the reverse strand, counting down.
CGGGAATTGCCCGAGGTATTGCAGTTCGTTATCGACCATCGACAGCTGTTGGGCACGCAGGCTCAGGGTCAACTTGGCGTCGGCCACCGGTTTGCCGTCCGGGTACAACAACACCAGGCTGCCCTTCACCGGTTCGCCAGTGCGGTAATCCTGCTTGGCCAAATTGAGCGAGATTTCGAAGTGCGGCTTGATGTATTCAGCAACACGGAACGCGCTGCTGTAAGCCTGATCCTTGTAGCTGAAACGCAGTTCATAACCGCCCGCCACCGCGTTGTCCGGCAACTGGAAACGGCCCTGGGTGCCGGACTTGGAATCGAGCTTCAGCGCCAGGGATTGCAGCGCGGTGCCGGTGGCATCGAGCACCGTCACGTTGACGTCGGCAGCGGTCGGCGCCACGGAGTCCCGGGCGTTCTTGAACTCGCGTCCGACGATTTTCAGCGACACCCAATCCCCCGGCCGGTACAGCGGCCGGTCGGTGAAGGCATAGAGTTTGGTGTCGTAGATTTCGCTGTCGTAATAGAAGTTTTCGGAGACAAACACCCCGCCCTCTTCGTCTTCTCCGATCACGAACGAACGCTCGGGGCTGACGTGTTTCAGGCGCAGCAAACCATCAGCATCGGTGGCGCCGCTGCTCATTACGCCGAGGCCATCGGTCCACAGCACATTCACTTTTGGTACCGAACTGCCTTCGTGTTTGCGCGCAGCCCACACCAGTAGTTCATCACCGGCAATCTTGCTCACGGCCACGGTGTTGGAAACGAAAACCATGGTGGTCGCGCGGTACTTGCCGATCAGCGCTTCCACCAGGTACAGACCCGGTTTCAGGTGGCCCAACGGGATGTACACATTGCCCGGCGCGACGCTGACGAATTCACTGGAAGAACCGGCCAGGTTCACGCCAGCGGGCGGCTGGATCGGTTTGGCTTCCCACAGTGGATAACGGAACTGACTGACCACCGGCAGGCCCGGAATCAGCGCGAATTGCGGCTGAGCGTCGTACGGCGTTGGCGCGGCAATCGCGGTGCCCATCTTCAGCTCAGGCACTTCCTCGGTGACTTGTTTACGGGACTCGTAAGAAAACGCCCGTTGCATCACGCGACGGGATTTGCGGTACCAGTTGTCCCACAGGTACGCGAGGGTGTTCGACAGGCCTTCGCCCTTGAACTGGCCGTCACTGACTACGCGGTGCAGGTTCTTCTGGCGCTTGAGGAAATCCAGCGGCTTGTCGATGCGGTACACGCGAATGTCGGCGCCGCCATAAGGTTCCATGCGAAACCGGCGATAGTCACGGCCCGGCGCTTCGAGGCGCACCATCGCCTGCTCGTCACTGGCGAAACTGCTGTCCGCCAGCAGGAAAAAGCTTTCACCGGCCACCGGCGTGTAGCCGCTTGGCTCGACGGTGTCTTCGGCATTCACCGCCGAAAACGGCAGCACTAAAACCAACAGCAGAGGCAGTAAACGCAGCATGCGGGCACCGATCATTGGGAGAGAAAGTTCAGTCGATAGACGCCGATGAAGTTGGGGTTGGCTGCGTCGGGTATCCATCGGGTGTCCTTCCATGTCATGAGTTGCTGCAGGCTCGCGGATCGCATGCCGTTGTCAGTGGGGGTGGTGGTGCCGGTGTGATAGGCGATGTAGCGGCCCATCCAGATCATCAGGTGCTGGTCGTCGCCCTGATCGAAAAACATCAGGTCGCCGGGCCGGGCCTGCGACACATCGCGGCCCACCAGATGGCTGTTGAACTGAATCAGTTTGATTGCGTTGACGTACGGCCCGACCTTGCCGCCGCCCTGCTGCCATTGTTGGGCGAGCCCGCGCTGGGCCTCACTCAATTGCAGCTCCGGCGGCAGGTAGCGGTTGGACAGGCCATTGCTGCGCAGCCATTTGTCGTCGTGGACTTTCAGCGCTTCGTTGGCGGCGAAACGCACCAGGCCCGCGCAGTCCTGCTGATACCAGCGCGGGCTCGGGCCTTGGGTCAGTTGTTCCTGGGCGATGCGCACAAACCAGGCGCGGAACACCTGGGATTGCTGCACATCGAGCGGCGCGGGTTCGGAGGCAAACACCCGACTGCCCAGCAACATCGCCAGCAGGCCGAGGCCTCGGATAAGGGCTGTCACAGGGCTTTCCACTCCAGCGGCAACCATTGCCAGTGGCCGTCGGGCTCGCTGCCTTTTGGCAGGGTCAGCGCGTACTTGCCGTAACCGCCGAGCTTGCGCAGTTTCGGGATCAGGTAGGTTTGCGCGGCGTTGTAGAACACCGGCTCCATGTCCTGGGGCAGGCTGTCGAGGGTTTCCTGTTGCATCAGTTGCGCCATGGAATCCGGGCCGAAGTAGACCGGCATCAGCAGGTCTTTCGGCACCACGTCGGCCATGGGCGGGAAGCGTTTGTCGAGGGTGCCGAGGGCTTTGTCCACCAGCTTGTCGTCGAGGGAGAACAGCAGCGTCGAACCGTGGCGGGCCAGGCTGACTTTCATGAACGCCTTGCCGGTGATGGCGTCGGGGTTCTCGGCATCCTTGGCTTTATAAGGGCCGAAGTTGGAGCTGACCTGACGTTGCCACTGATGGGATTCGCCTTCCTTCTTCTCGATCACCGGGAACGCGTGTTCTTCGACGTTGCCTTCATAAGCGCCGACCATCGAGCCGAACAGATTACCCAAGTCGCCATCGAGTTTGGCGCTGTCGCTGTCGTTCAGGCTGGCCACCAGCAGTGGCGTGTACAGCCGCGAATCCGCGTACCAGCACAGGCCCGCCGCGCCGGCCATGTGTTCAGTCAGGGCCTGGGCGACTTTTTCTTCGGCGCCGAGTTTAACCAGCAAGGGTTTCTGTTGCTCGGCGGCAAGCGGCAAGGCCACGCAGGCGCTGGCGCCCATCGGCATGGCTTGCCAGATCGGTTTGAAATCGAAGTCCGGTTGGTTGTCCAGTTCGTCCATGGCGAGGAAGCTGTGCCAGCCCTTGTCGTCCATGTCGAAGCGCAGGCCAGCGAAGTTCGGGATGAAACGCTGGTAACCCATGGCCAAAACGCTGGAATTGACCGACAGCCGTTGTTTAACCTCAGGCGCGCGCGGTTGCAGGCCGAAGGCTTCGGGGAACAGCTTTTCGCCGCTGAGCAATGCGGCGATGGACTTGGTCGAAACGGCGCCCGACTCTTCAGACGCACCGTTGTCCGCGTCGTAGAGTTTGGTCGGATTGGACAGCACCACCAGTTTGTCGCCATGGGAGGCAAACAGCAGTGCTTTCGTTGCGTTGTAGGTCAGTTGATAGAGCGCCACATCATCAGCACCGACTTTCACCGTGCCGACTTGAGTCAGTTGCGTGTCGTCCAATGCGACCTTGGCCAACGGCTCCAGCACCTTGGCCAGACCACCGCGATCCATCACCAGCAAGAAGTCTTTCAGGCGACCATCCGCCCCACGCCACAGCGCCACGTCCGCCGGCTGATCGAAAAGCTGCTCGATCAGGCTGTCCTGCAGCTTCAGGTCATGTTCGTAAATGATCCGCCGCAAGCTGCCGATCAAGCCGAGGCGATCGGCGTGGGCTTCGTAATAGAAGACGAAATCTTCGGTCAGGGTTTCCTTGAGGAACGGCACGGCCAGCAAGTCCTTGGGCAATTGGCTCAAGGAGTTGGTTTCCAGCAGACCGTCCGGGCGGCTCATGCCCAGTTTGTCGCTGGCCAACGCCGCCAGCGGCACTTTGGGTTTGTGCATGAACCAGCCCAACCCGCCCGCCACGCCGGCCACCAGGCACAGCCCGATCACTACGGCCGGCCAGCGACGTGAAGGTTTGGCAGCCGTTGCGTCAACAGCAGGAGTCACAGTGTTATCGCTCATGTTCACGCTCATGTTCCCAAAGCTCAGCAGTTCATCCGTGGAGCGGGATGCTTAATAGTTGAAAGTCTTGACCAGCAACAGGTCACCGATGGCCCGCAAGGGCACGATGAATGTCTCGCGTTTTTCGTCGATGGTGTTTTCGTTGAGCACCAGGTTGATTTGCGAGGTGATGACCTCGTTCTGGTTGCTGGTCTCATCGAAGTTATAGCCTTCGCTGCCGAAGTTGCCCCAATAGTTCACGTAAACCAGATAGGTGCCATGCATCGGTGCGGTCATGGTGAACATTTCCGGGCCGGGGCCATCGACGCCGTCCGGGTCGAGGCCGCCACCGTTGGTCAACGCCGTATGGGCGAAGAACGCGTGCTGGCCGTCGGGGGTGATGATGTGCAGGTCGAGCTCGGCTTTGGGATCGTCCCAGCCCAGCACCACGCGAATCCGCGCTGGGGTGCGCAGGTTGTTGGCTTCATAGAATTGAACGCGCTTGAGCGACTTGCCCTCGGCGCTGCGCACTTCGACGCTGTTGGAACCGGCGCCAAACGCATACGGCCGGGCGAAACGCCCTTCGTCGTCGGTGTACAGGTTCAGTGGATTGCCGTTGACCGCCAGGGTGTGCGGCCCGCGCTGAGTGCCGATGGCCTTGAGCTGCCCTTCGATCATCGTGCGATTGCGCTGCACGCCCCGGTCGATGGGCGGTGTGGGATAGGCGACTTGAGGGTTTTCACTGCGATCGAGCAAGCCGTTATAGCGCCAGCCGCCCACGGGCTCCGACATTTCAGCCGTCGGCTCGGCCCAGGCAGCAGAGGCCCAGGCCAGCATCATCAGCAGTGAAATAAGACAACGCATGTGACGCCTCCTGCCATGCACAACGAAACCTTGCGCCCGATCCTCGGCGCGTTACAGATGCAAAAACTGCGTTTCGTCAGAATGACCCGTGACTATTGGGTCGTAGAAGGCGCGAAGGTTAGCCATTCGGCAGTTTTTTAACAATCAGATACATCTTTATTTGTGGTGGAAATCACGGTGATTGTTGGGCGTGAGCCGAATAGAGCGGTTATTCGGCTCACGGAATGAGCTGAATAATTTTCCACTGTCCCAAAAACGACATTCCTTGTGGCGAAGGACCGTGCACCGATGCCTGACAGATGAAGAACTCAACTGTGGGAGCGGGCTTGCTCGCGAAGGCGATCCATCAGCCACATCTAGAGTGACTGACACGCCGCCTTCGCGAGCAAGCCCGCTCCCACAGGGATTGTGCTCATGCCCAGGGAACAGGTTTCAAAACCCCGCTCATTTGCCCATAACCCCCATGTCTGCTAGTGTCGCGCCGGTTTAACGTCAACCGGAAATAGCCGCCATGGCCCGCAAAAAAGCTGCACTGGATTTCGAACAATCCCTCGCTGACCTGCAAACGCTGGTGGAGCGACTGGAGAACGGCGAGTTGTCGCTGGAAGATTCGCTGACGGCTTTCGAGCAAGGCATCGGTCTGACCCGCGATTGCCAGGCAGCGCTGGCCCAGGCTGAGCAAAAGGTTCAAGTGCTGCTCGAGCGTGATGGCGAGCTGGCCGAGGAACCCTTCGACGCGGATCAGCCAGAATGATTGCAGCGTATTCGGCGACCAGCCAGGCCCGCGTTAACGCAGCACTGGACACCCTGTTCAACCCGCCAAGCCCCGAGCTCGCCCGCCTCTATGAAGCCATGCGCTACAGCGTGATGAATGGCGGCAAGCGTGTGCGCCCGCTGCTGGCCTACGCCGCGTGCGAAGCGCTGGGCGGTAAGGCTGAGCAGGCCAACGGCGCGGCTTGCGCGGTAGAGCTGATTCACGCCTATTCCCTGGTGCATGACGATTTGCCAGCCATGGACGACGACGATTTGCGTCGCGGCCAGCCGACCACACACAAAAAATTCGATGAAGCCTGCGCGATCCTCGCCGGTGACGGCTTGCAGAGCCTGGCGTTCAGCGCCCTGCTTGACCCGCGCCTGAGCACCTCGGACGCCGAAATCCGTCTGCAAATGGTCAGCGCCCTGGCGTTGGCCGCAGGCCCGGCGGGTATGGTCGGCGGTCAAGCCATCGACCTCGGTTCGGTCGGCCTCAAGCTCAATCAAAAAGCCCTCGAAACCATGCACCGGCACAAGACCGGCGCGTTGATCGAGGTCAGCGTCAAACTCGGCGCCCTGGCAAGTGGCCGCGCCGAGAAAGACGAACTCAAGTCGTTGCAGACCTATGCACAGGCCATCGGCCTCGCGTTCCAGGTCCAGGACGACATTCTCGACGTCGAAAGCGATACCGAAACCCTCGGCAAACGTCAGGGTGCCGATATTGCCCGGGACAAGCCGACCTACCCGGCGCTGCTCGGTCTCGATGCGGCCAAGGCTTACGCCCTGGAACTGCGCGATCAGGCCTTGCATGCGCTGCGACCGTTTGACGCGGCAGCCGAGCCTTTGCGTGACCTGGCCCGCTATATCGTCGAACGGCGCAGCTGACAGCGTATCCGCCAAAAAAGAGCAACGCGTGGGCAGGGGCCGATGCATCAGGTAAACTGCCGCCTCTTCTATACCTATAACGATTCGCCTGATGCCCACGACGTTTCATGAGATTCCCCGCAAGCGCCCGACCACGCCCCTGCTCGACCGCGCCAACACGCCGGACGGCCTGCGCCGGTTAGGTGAAGCCGAGCTGGAAACCCTGGCCGATGAATTGCGCCTGGAATTGCTCTATACGGTCGGTCAGACCGGCGGGCATTTCGGTGCCGGCCTGGGCGTCATCGAGCTGACCATCGCGTTGCATTACGTCTTCGACACCCCGGACGACCGGCTGGTGTGGGACGTGGGTCATCAGGCCTATCCGCACAAAATCCTCACCGGCCGTCGCGAGCGCATGGGAACCCTGCGCCAGAAGGACGGCGTCGCGGCCTTCCCGCGTCGTTCCGAGAGCGAGTACGACACCTTTGGCGTCGGCCACTCCAGCACCTCGATCAGCGCAGCGCTGGGCATGGCCATTGCCGCCCGCCTGCAAAACAGTGATCGCAAGGCAATCGCGGTGATCGGCGACGGTGCACTGACCGCCGGCATGGCCTTCGAGGCGCTGAACCACGCGCCGGAAGTGAACGCCAACATGCTGGTGATCCTCAACGACAACGACATGTCGATCTCGCGCAACGTCGGCGGTTTGTCGAATTACCTGGCGAAGATCCTCTCCAGCCGCACTTACGCAAGCATGCGTGAAGGCAGCAAAAAGGTCCTGTCGCGTCTGCCCGGCGCCTGGGAAATCGCCCGGCGTACCGAAGAATACGCCAAGGGCATGCTGGTCCCCGGCACGCTGTTCGAAGAGCTGGGCTGGAATTACATCGGCCCGATCGATGGCCACGACCTGCCGACCCTGATCGCCACCCTGCGCAACATGCGCGATCTCAAAGGCCCGCAATTCCTCCACGTCGTCACCAAGAAAGGCAAAGGCTTCGCCCCGGCGGAAGTCGACCCGATCGGTTACCACGCGATCACCAAACTCGAACCGGTTGATGCGCCGGCTGCTGCGCCGAAGAAGTCTGGCGGGCCGAAGTATTCCGGTGTATTCGGCGAATGGCTGTGCGACATGGCCGCGTCTGATCCGCGTCTGGTCGGGATCACCCCGGCGATGAAGGAAGGCTCGGACCTGGTGGCGTTCAGCGAGCGTTTCCCGCTGCGCTACTTCGACGTGGCGATTGCCGAGCAGCACGCCGTTACGTTCGCTGCGGGCATGGCCTGCGAAGGCGCGAAACCGGTGGTGGCGATCTATTCGACGTTCCTGCAGCGTGGCTACGACCAACTGATCCATGACGTCGCGGTGCAAAACCTCGACGTGCTGTTCGCCATCGACCGCGCCGGTCTGGTGGGCGAAGACGGCCCGACCCACGCGGGCAGTTTCGACCTGTCGTTCCTGCGCTGCATCCCCGGCATGCTGGTGATGACCCCGAGCGACGAAAACGAACTGCGCAAAATGCTCACCACCGGCCACCTGTACAACGGCCCGGCGGCAGTGCGTTACCCGCGTGGCAATGGCCCGAACGCAACCATCGAGAAAGACCTGCAACCGATTGAAATCGGCAAGGGTGTGGTTCGCCGTCAGGGTAATAAAGTCGCCCTGCTGGTGTTCGGCGTGCAACTGGCCGAGGCGCTGAAAGTCGCCGAGACGCTGGATGCGACCGTGGTCGACATGCGCTTCGTCAAACCGCTCGATGAAGCACTGGTTCGCGAAATCGCCGGCAGCCACGAGCTGCTGGTGACCATCGAAGAGAACGCGATCATGGGCGGCGCCGGTGGTGCGGTCAGCGAGTTCCTCGCCCGCGAGAACATCCTCAAGTCGATGCTGCACCTGGGCTTGCCGGACAGCTATGTCGAACACGCCAAGCCTGCGCAAATGCTGGCGGAGTGTGGACTGGATGAAGCCGGGATTGAAGCGTCGGTGCGTGAGCGCCTGCAACTGCTGAATATCTAAACGCAAAACCCTGTGGGAGCGGGCTTGCTCGCGAAAGCGGACTGTCAGTCGACTTAAATGTTGCTGACCCACCGCCTTCGCGAGCAAGCCCGCTCCCACATTGGTTTTGCGCAACCTTCAAATATGTATCTGCTCCAGATTGCCAATGGGCTGCCAATGAACCTCCCCCGCCTCGCCCTGACGCTGACCTTGCTGCCAGCTGGCCAACTCCTGGCCGACACCTTCGAACGCGACCAGGCCCTCAAGCTCCCCGACGTGTTGATCAGCGCCAACCGCCAGGTCGAAGCGCGCAACGACAGCAGCGCCGCCAACACCGTGTTCACCCGCGAAGACATCGACCGCCTGCAACCAAGCAGCGTCACCGACCTGTTGCGTCGTGTGCCGGGCGTGCAAGTCGGGCAAACCGGTGGGCGCGGCAGCTTGCCGGGGATTTACATTCGCGGCACCAAGTCGGCCCAAAGCCTGGTGCTGGTGGATGGCCAACGCATCGGCAGCACCACATCCGGTGACAGCAACCTGCAACACCTGAATATCGAACAGATCGAGCGCGTGGAAGTGTTGCGTGGCTCCCGTTCGGTGATTTATGGCAGTGATGCAATTGGCGGGGTGATCCAGATTTTTACCCGTCGTGGCGGCGAACAAGGTTTGCAACCGCGCCTGCATGTGGGTTTTGGCAGCAATCAGACGTGGGAACGCAGTCTCGGATTGTCTGGTGGCGATGAGAAAACCCGCTTCAATCTCGGCGCCAGCCTTGATGAAACCGCCGGGATCAATCGCAGCCACGAGTCGTATCCCAGCGATGGCGATCACGACGAGTACCGCAATAAATCCGTGAGCCTGAGCCTGAGCCACGCCCTCACGGATGACATCGAAATCGGTGCCAACGTGCTGGATAACCGTGGCAAAAGCGAATTCGACAACCCGTTCGGCCGCTTCGACACGAACACCTTCGAATCGGTCCAACAGCAGCCTTACAGTGAGTTCGATGTCAGCAGCGTCAGCAGTTACATCGACGCGCGCATCAACGACGCCTGGAAAACCCGCGTCGAATTCGGCCACAGCGAAAATCGCGAAAAGACCCTCGATAAACTCAGCGACGAGCGCTCGGTGTTCAACACCTACCGCGATTCGGTGAACTGGCAAAACGACCTGACGCTCAACGAGCGCAACAGCCTGATCCTCGGTGGCGACTGGTATGAAGACCGAATCAACAGCAGCACGCCGTTCGACGAGGACAGTCGCTGGAACCGCGCGGCCTTCATTCAGCATCGCTACCAGGCTGACAGCTTCTCCACGGAACTGGGCCTGCGTCGGGACCAGAACCAACAATTCGGCGGCCAGAACAGTTGGAGCGGCACTTTCACCCTTCCGCTGAACCCGGACAACGACGTGCTGCTGACCTACAGCGAAGGCTTCCGCGCGCCGACGTTCAACGACTTGTATTACCCGGACTTCAGCAACCCGGACCTCAAACCTGAAACCTCGAAAAGCTATGAGCTGCAATGGCGCAGCCAGTTGACCGACACCGGCCGACTGGAAGCATCGCTGTACCGTACGGACCTGGAAGACGCGATTATCTTCGGTAGCAACAACCGTCCGCAGAACGTGGCCTCAGCACGCATCAACGGTTTCGAAGCGGCGCTGAAGCAGAAACTGTTCGGCTGGCAGAGCAACCTCGGTATGGCGATTATCGACCCGCGGGATCGCGACAGCGGCCATACCTTGGCCCGACGGGCGCGACGCACGTTGAGTCTGGATCTGGATCGGCAGTTTGATCGGCTGGGTCTGGGTGCCAGTTGGCAAGCGGTCAGCAACAGCTATGACGATGAGAACAACCGGCAGCCGTTGGGTGGTTATGCCTTGCTTGGGTTGCGCAGCAGTTGGGCGTTGAATCGAGAAGTTAAGCTTGAGTTGAAGGTCGACAACCTGCTCGACAAGGGCTATAGCCGGGCGTTGTACAGTTTTGACGGCAGTCAGTACGGGTATCGTGAGGAAGGTCGGGCGTGGATGTTTGGGGTGACCTGGACGCCGGAGCTCTAGCGCACGATCGTTCCTACGCTCCGCGTGGGAATGCATCCCGTGACGCTCTGCGTCACATCAGGAACGGACGCGGTGCGTCCATGGCGGCATTCCCACGCAGAGCGTGGGAATGATCATGTGGGAGCGGGCTTGCTCGCGAAGCAGGCGCCTCGGTCTCAACGGTCGGGCGCAATCAGCTGACACAACTTGGCCGTCGCCTCAATCATCTGCCCACTCGGCCGCTCCAACCCTTTATCCGTCACCAACAACAATTGCCCGCGAGCCACTGCCGTCACCTGCGGCCAGGCTTTCCACGCGTCCAGCTGCGCCTGATCACTGGCCAGAATCACCTCGGGATTGCGCTGTAATACCGCCTCAACGCTGACCTGCGGCGCCGGCAATGTCAGGTCGGCGAACACGTTACGCGCCCCGCACACTTCAAGCGCATCGCTGATGATCTGCCCGCCGCCCACGGTGTACAGCGGCCGATCCCAGACCTGATAGAACACCTGCAACGGATTGTCCCGGCGATAGCGCTGGCGCAGGCTATCCAGTTTCTGGCGCAGGTCAGCCGCCAATGTGACGCCTCGCTCCGGCCGGCCGAGTTGCGTGGCAATCGCTTCAATCTGCGCGGTGAGCTGTGCGAGGTTGTGGGGTTCGGCGACGTAGGTGGGAATGTTCAGGCGCTTGAGCTGTTCACGCTGGGCCGGGCCGACGCTGCCGGGCCAGAGCAATAGCAGATCGGGTTTGAGGCTGAGCAAGCGCTCCATGTCCAACTGACCATAGCGGCCAACGGAAGGAAGCTCCTTGAGTTCGGCGGGACGCTCACCGGCATCCAGCACCCCGACCAACAAGTCGGCGGAACCCAGTTCAACAACGATTTCAGAGAGTGACGGCGCGAGGCTGACAACCCGTTCGACCGCCATCGCCGAGCCACTGACGGCCAACAGCAAAACCGCCAGCCAATGGCGACGCATCAGCCGAGTTGACGCGGGATACGGTAGAGGTAGAACAGCACCGCAGTCGACAGCGCCAGCAGCATCAGCGGCACGGCTTCGAGGCCGACGAACACGGCCAACGCACCGATCCATGCCGGGAGGCCAGCCGCCAGGAACGCAGTACGACGCTTGGCAGCCAGGGCAATCCAGGCAGCGGGTTCTTCAGGGGTATCGAGGGCTTTCTGGGTGGCGATCAGCGCATGCTTGTAGCCGCTGAAGAACTTCAGGCTGACAAACATCGAGGCCACACCGGCGATGAACAGCGGCATCGCCAGCACCGGCAAAATAGCCTCGCCCTGGCCGAACACGCCGTTGATCACGAACAGCGGCAACAACGCCAGCGCCAGGTATTGCCACCAGTTGAAGGACAGTCGGCGCCGAACCTGACCCCGGGTCACGCCCGGTCTGCCTCGCCCTGGTGCTCGTTGCCCATCATGTGATCGAGCTTGCTGGCCTTGGTGGCCAGGTAGAGTTTGTTGTGCGGGTTGTGCCCGGTGTGCAGCGGCACACGCTCGGCGACCACGATGCCCATGTCGGTCAAGGCTTTGACCTTGCGCGGGTTGTTGGTCATCAGGCGCAGGGATTTCACGCCCAGGTGCTGGAGCATCGGCAGGCACATGGCGTAGTCACGCTGGTCGGCGGCAAAACCCAGACGCTCGTTGGCTTCAACGGTGTCGGCGCCGCCATCCTGCAACTCGTAGGCGCGGATTTTGTTCAACAGGCCAATGCCCCGGCCTTCCTGACGCAAGTAGAGCAACACGCCACGGCCTTCACGGGCGATGGCCTGCAACGCCGCCTCCAGTTGCGAGCCGCAGTCGCAGCGCTGGCTGAACAAGGCATCGCCGGTCAGGCATTCGGAATGCAACCGGCCGAGTACCGGGGCACCGTCGGCGAAATCGCCCAGGCTGAGCACCACGTGCTCGCGTCCGTTCTCTTCATCGAGAAAGCCGTGCATGGTGAATTGCGCAAAAGGCGTTGGCAGCTTCGAAGCGGCGACAAAAACGACAGGCACCGGTGTGCTCCTGATCAATAAGTACTGGAGATTCGCAGAGGCGGCATTGTAACAGCAGCTTCTTTCAGACGCTTAGGCTGAATTATGGGGCATAACAATCAAAAAGTTTGATCACTGTGGGAGCGGGCTTGCTCGCGAAAGCGGTGGGTTAGTTGGTATCAGTGTGACTGACCCACCGCATTCGCGAGCAAGCCCGCTCCCACAGGGGATCATCATATGCCAATGGATTCGTGTTCAGTCTGTGCCAAACGGATACGGCTGCTTCCACTTCTCAAAGATCGGTTTCAACTGGCCGCTTTTCACCAACGATTCCATGCGCTGGTCAAACAACGCCATCAGCACACGGGCCTTGGGGTTGTTGGCAAAGCACAAGTACAGCGGCAACTCGGCGATGTGGGTTCGACGGAATTGCGACGGGTCCCGGGCTCGGGCGACCACGTAATTGATTTCGGTCAGCGCATCGATGTAATAGTCGGCGCGGTTATGGGTCAGCATCGACAGAATGCCAGTGCGCCGTACCACTTCGTTATAGCGCTGCACGTTCGGCAGGTAATCCTGGTATTTGTAGCCGCGCACCCAGGCCAGTCGATAACTGCCGAGGGTGTCCAGGGTCGGCGCCGGATTGCTCGCCAGACCAAGGGCGTAGATGTGATCGGTGTCGAAGTTCCAGTGCGGATAGAGCACATCACTGGTCTCATCGCGATAGGCGCCAACGCAGGCATCCACTTCCCCGCGCTGGGCCAGGCCGACGGCACGGGTGTAGGGTTCGGTGCGGATGTCCAGATTGACCCCGGCCGGCTCGAAGATCGCGCGCAGCACGTCCCAACCCAGGCCGTGACCATCAGCGGCGGTGTAGTCTTCCCAGTCTTCGCTGGCCAGATGAATCACGGACGGCATCGGTGCGGCATCCCCCGCTTGGGCGAGGGAGCAAAATAGCGCGAAAATCACCATCAGCCAGCGTCGAGCCATCCTTAGACCCCTGCCTCGTTATTCAGGCGAAAAACCACACCAGGCCCTGCATCCCCAGCCACGCAAAGACCCCGGCCAACACGTCGTCGAGCATGATCCCGACACCGCCATGCACATGCCGGTCGATCCAGCGAATCGGCCATGGCTTGAGGATGTCAAAGAACCGGAACATCAAGAATCCCGCCAGCAACCAGTACCAGCCTTCCGGTACCAGCCACAGGGTGATCCACATCCCGACCATCTCGTCCCAGACGATGCCTTCGTGATCATGTACCCGTAAATCGTCGGCGACTTTGCCACATAGCCAGAAGCCGAACAGCATGGTGATGCCGAGCATCAGCCAGTAACCCCAGTCGGGCAACATCTGCCACAACGGGATAAAGGGTAGCGCAACTAACGAACCCCAGGTGCCAGGTGCCTTTGGCAAGGTGCCCGAGCCGAAGCCGAACGCCAGGAAATGCCAAGGATTGCGCCAGACCGAAGGCGGTACGAACTCCGCCGGGGTCTGCTTGGGATGATCGGTCACGGTGTCTCCCGAAAATGTTGATAGCCCCGGGTTTGCGGGGTGATGTCTTGTCCGTCAGCGTCCAGCAGCACAACGCCCTGCCCCGCTACGACCTGGCCGACCACATGAACCGGCCAGCCGTCCGCCAACAGCCTGGACAATTCGACGGGCGGCAAGGTGAAGGCCAGCACGTAATCGTCGCCACCACTCAGGGCGGCATCTTCGGCGCCTGATTGACCGAGGAAGGCCAGCAACGCTTGCGATATGGGCAGCTTACTCCGCTCCACCTGAATGCCGACCTTCGACGCGAGCGCGATATGCCCGCAGTCGGCGAGCAGGCCGTCGGAGATGTCCAGCGCCGAGGTGGCTTTGCCGCGCAACGCCTGGCCGAGGGCCAGTTGCGGTTGCGGCGACCAGTAATGGCGTAACAAAGGATCGGCGACGGCTTCATCAGCGGTCCGTTGACCGAGCACCAGCGGCAAGGCCCCGGCAGCATTGCCCAACTCACCACCGACACACAGCAAGTCACCCGGCTGTGCGCCACTGCGAGTCAACGCCTGACCGGCCGGCACGCGCCCGAACACAGTCATGGTCACACTCAGTGGCCCACGGGTGGTATCACCACCGATCAGCGCCACACCACAACTCTGCGCCATCACATTCAAACCACGGGCGTAGGCGTCCAGCCAATCGGCGGTCACCGTCGGCAACGTCAGGGCAAGGGTAAAGGCAACGGGGGTGGCGCCCATGGCGGCCAGGTCGCTGACCGCTACAGCCAGCGAGCGCTGACCGAGCAAAAACGGGTCGCAGGGATCTGCGAAATGCACACCGGCAACGAGCGTGTCGGTGGATATCGCCAACTGTTCCCCAAGAGGAACAGCCAGCAAGGCGCAGTCATCACCGATCCCAAGAGCAACGCCCTCGCCGCCCTGCGCACAAGGCGCGGCGGCGAAGAAATTGCGGATCAGCTCAAACTCGCCCATGTGGCAGCTATCAAGCGCAGATTAGCGCTTGAATGCCTTCACTTCAGCTTCACGCAGACGTGGGGCCAGCTTGTCGAGCACACCGTTGACGAACTTGTGGCCGTCGGTGGAACCGAAGACTTTCGCCAGCTCGATACCTTCGTTGATCACAACGCGGTAAGGCACGTCGACACGCTTGATCAGCTCCCAGGTGGACAGGCGCAGAACGGCCAGTTCAACCGGGTCCAGCTCTTCGATCGTAATGTCCAGGCACGGGGCCAGGGCCGTATCGATCTCGGTGCGGTGCGCTGGAACGCCGTGCAGGATGTCGTGGAAGTAGGCAGCATCGACATCGCTGAAATCGTTATCGACCCGGAACTGCGCTTCGATCTCGTTCAGCGACTGCTTGGCCATGTGCCATTGGTACAGCGCTTGAGTCGCGAGCTGACGGGCTTCGCGACGCTTGACGCTTTTCGATGGCTTGCCGGCATCCGCAGGCTTTGGATCGCGCGGGTTGAAACGATCACTTTCGTCGCTAATCACTTGGCCTCCAACTGCGCCAGCAGGCTGACCATTTCCAGAGCGGACAGGGCAGCTTCGGCACCTTTGTTACCGGCCTTGGTGCCGGAACGTTCAATGGCTTGCTCGATGGAATCAACGGTCAGGACGCCGAAAGCGACCGGAACGCCGAACTCCATGGACACCTGGGCCAGGCCCTTGGTGCATTCGCCCGCCACGTATTCGAAGTGCGGAGTACCGCCACGAATGACCGCGCCCAGGGCGATGATTGCCGCGTATTCGCCCTTCTGAGCGACTTTCTGCGCAACCAGCGGAATTTCGAAGGCGCCAGGCGCACGGATGATGGTGATGTCGCTTTCGCTCACGCCATGGCGAACCAGGGCATCAACTGCACCGCTAACCAGGCTTTCAACGACGAAGCTGTTGAAACGGCCCACTACCAAAGCGTAGCGGCCTTTAGGGGCGATGAAGGTACCTTCGATGGTCTTCAGGGTCATTCGTTAGATCTCTTAAAGAGCCGGGACGCGTTTTCTACGCGTCCCTCAGTGATATTTGAACCGCGAATACAGCGTCGGAAATCGCACATCGGTGTTCACTTGCACATCTTTGTGGCGAGGGAGCTTGCTCCCGCTGGGCTGCGTAGCGGCCCCTCTTGTGGGCGCTGCGCACCCAAACGGGAGCAAGCTCCCTCGCCACAATAAATCAAACATGCCTTGAGCGAACAACGAGGCCAAAACCCGGCGTCTTATTCGGAGGGCACGTATTCTACAACTTCCAGATCGAAACCGGATATCGCATTAAATTTCATTGGCGCACTCATCAGGCGCATTTTGCGTACGCCCAGGTCCCGCAGGATCTGCGAACCGGCACCGACAATGCTGTAGGTGGTCGGTTTTTTCGCCGGGACGTGCTCCGCGGTTTCGCGGATGTGCGCCAGCAATACGTCGCCATCGAGCGGATGACCGAGCAACAGCACCACACCGCTGCCGGCCTCAGCCACCGCGGCCATGGCGGCGCGCAGGCTCCAGCGGCCCGGTTGCTTGACCATCAACAAGTCGCGCAGCGGGTCCATGTTATGCACTCGAACCAGGGTCGGCTCTTCAGCGCACACGGTGCCCAAGGTCAGGGCCATGTGCACGTCGCCTTCCACGGAATCACGATAGGTCACCAGGTTGAATTGGCCCAGTTCGCTGTCCAGCGGCTGCTCGGCAATCCGCTGAACGGTACGTTCGTGGATCATCCGGTAGTGAATCAGGTCGGCAATGGTGCCGATCTTGATGTTGTGTTCGGCGGCGAAGGTTTCCAGTTCGGCGCGGCGGGACATGGTGCCGTCGTCGTTCATCACTTCGCAGATCACGCCGCTCGGCTCGAAACCGGCCATGCGCGCCAGGTCGCAAGCGGCTTCGGTGTGGCCGGCGCGAGCGAGGGTGCCGCCCGGTTGGGCCATCAGCGGGAAGATGTGGCCCGGGCTGACGATGTCTTCAGCCTTGGCATCCTTGGCGGCGGCGGCCTGTACGGTACGGGCGCGGTCGGCGGCAGAGATGCCTGTGGTCACGCCAGTCGTGGCTTCGATCGACACGGTGAACTTGGTGCCGAAACCGGAACCGTTGCGCGGCGCCATCAACGGCAGCTTCAGCAGTTCGCAGCGCTCGCGGCTCATCGGCATGCAGATCAGGCCACGGGCGTGCTTGGCCATGAAGTTGATGTGTTCAGGCTGGCAGCACTCGGCGGCCATGATCAGGTCGCCTTCGTTCTCGCGGTCTTCGTCATCCATGAGGATGACCATCTTGCCTTGGCGGATGTCTTCAACCAGTTCTTCGATGCTATTGAGCGCCACAAGGCACCCCCTTGAGTCAGGATTTGAGGTAGCCGTTAGCGGCCAGAAAGCTTTCGGTGATGTTTCCAGAAGTTGGCTCTGCGGCCTTATCGCCCAACAGCAGGCGCTCCAGATAACGTGCCAGCAAGTCCACTTCCAGATTCACCCGGCGACCTGGCTGATAAGACGCCATGATGGTTTCGCTCAGGGTGTGGGGAATGATCGTCAGCAAGAACTCGGCGCCATCGACCGCGTTCACAGTCAGGCTGGTGCCGTCGACGGTGATCGAGCCTTTATGGGCGATGTACTTGGCGAGGTCTTTCGGCGCGCGGATGCGAAATTCCACAGCGCGAGCATTCTCGGTGCGGGCAACCACTTCGCCCACGCCATCGACGTGACCGCTGACCAGGTGCCCGCCGAGGCGAGTGGTCGGGGTCAGGGCTTTTTCCAGATTGACCGGGCTGCCGCTTTTCAGGTCGTTCATGGCGGTGCAGTCGAGGGTTTCGCGGCTGACGTCCGCCGCAAAGCCGTTGCCTGGCAATTCAACCGCAGTCAGGCATACGCCGTTGACCGCAATACTGTCGCCCAGTTTGACGTCGCTCAGGTCGAGCTTGCCGGTTTCTACGTAAACCCGCACATCTCCGCCTTTTGGGGTCAATGCACGAATACTGCCGATGGATTCGATGATGCCGGTAAACATGAAGTCCTCCTCGAGAACAAAGCCGTCGCGTGGCGCAGGCCGGGAATTATACGCTCGCTGCTGGCACAGGAATGGCGATGACTCGCCAGTCATCGCCAACCGCGCGAATTTCGGTGATTTTGAGCTCAGGCGCATCCTTCATTTGCGTCAACGGCCAGTCCAGCAACGGGCGGGCCGAAGAGCCGAGGAACTTGCCGGCGATGAATATCTGGAATTCATCCACCAGACCTTGCTGGGCAAAAGCCCCGGCCAGGCGCGGGCCTGCTTCGACCAACACTTCGTTGACCCCACGGTTGGCCAGTTCGACCAGCAGTTTGCGCAGGTCCACCAGACCATCGTCGCCGGCCACGATCAAACATTCCGGACCGTTGGCGTACTGTTCTTCAATCGCCATGCAGGTGGCGACCAACGCCGGGCCAGCCTTGAAGAACGGCGCATCCAGCGGCACGCGCAGGCGACCGTCGATCAGCACGCGCAGTGGCGGACGGCTCATGGCCAGGGCAGTTTGCTCAGCGTCCAGGCCCAACTCTGCGGCACGCACGGTCAAACGCGCGTCATCCGCCAGCACTGTGTCAGCACCGGTCAGCACCACACTGGCCTGGGCGCGCAGGCGTTGTACCGCCGAACGTGCGGCCGGGCCGGTGATCCATTGGCTTTCGCCACTTTCCATCGCCGTGCGACCGTCGAGGCTCATGGCCAACTTGACCCGCACGAACGGCAAGCCGTGCTCCATGCGCTTCAGGAAACCTTCATTAAGCTTGCGCGCCTCACCTTCCAGCACGCCGCTTTCGGTGGCGATCCCGGCCTGGGCCAGGCGCTGCATGCCGCGACCGGCCACCGACGGGTTCGGGTCCTGCATCGCCGCGACTACACGGGCGAGGCCGGCATTCACTAGCGCATCGGCGCAGGGCGGCGTGCGACCGTGGTGGCTGCAAGGTTCGAGGGTCACGTAAGCGGTGGCGCCCCGGGCCTTGTCGCCGGCAGCGTGCAAGGCGTGGACTTCGGCGTGGGGTTCGCCGGTGCGCACGTGCCAGCCTTCGCCGACAATCTGCCCGTCCTTCACGATCACACAACCAACCCGTGGGTTGGGGTGAGTCGTGTAGTGACCTTTGCGCGCCAGTTCAAGGGCGCGGGCCATGTAATGGGCGTCGAGGATGGCTTGTTCTGCGGAGGTGGTCATTCTTTCACCGGCTCACGGGCCAGGCGATCGATCTCTTCGCGGAACTCGTTCAAGTCCTGGAAGCGCCGATACACGGAGGCGAAACGAATGTAGGCGACTTCGTCGAGCTTTTGCAGCTCGGCCATCACCAGTTCACCGACCACGAGGGATTTGACCTCACGCTCGCCGGTGGCGCGCAGTTTGTGTTTGATGTGCACCAGCGACGACTCGAGGCGCTCGACACTCACCGGGCGCTTCTCCAGCGCCCGCTGCATGCCGGCGCGGAGTTTTTCTTCGTCGAACGGCTGACGGCTGCCGTCAGTTTTGATCAGGCGCGGCAACACCAGTTCGGCAGTCTCGAACGTCGTGAAACGCTCGCCGCAGGCCAGGCATTCACGCCGGCGGCGCACCTGTTCGCCCTCGGCGACCAGACGCGAGTCGATGACCTTGGTGTCGTTGGCACCGCAGAAGGGACAGTGCATGGTGGCAGGCAACAAAAAAAGGGAGGGCCATGGTAGCGCATCCCCGTGGCAAGACAAGCCATAGGGTTTGCGGTATACAGACGAGCTATATGTTTGATTCATGGATTTCACCTTGCTGGAGCCACACATGTCGCTACGACCGCTCGTCTTGCTCAGTGTTTTAAGCCTGCTGGTGGCCTGCGGCAGCGATGCGCCCAAGCCCCAGCCGCCGACCCCAGGCCCGGCGCCACAAGCTGCGCAGAAGAAAGCCAAGGAATCGGCCGACCTCGGCCCGCTGCCGGCATATCAGCGTGAATTGAGCGGCACCCTGCAGGGCGTGCCCGCCGGTGCCGAAGTGGAACTGGCGCTGCTGGTGATCGACGATAAATCCCGCCCGCAACAATTGCTCGCCAGTTCCAGTCTGATCGGCACTAATCAGGTGTTGCCGTTTCGCCTGCGCTTCAACCCTGAATCCTTCCCGATCGGTGCCCGCGTTGAGCTACGTGGCCGCGCCACCCAGTCCGGCCAGCTGATTTTGCACCTGCCGTCGCAAACCATTACCCAGCCGACGACCCAGGCCCTGGGCCAACTGCAATTCGTCAAAGCACCATGATTGCACCGCTCGACCTGCAACAGGCGTTGGGTGAGTTGCTCGGTGATGCACAGCTCGTCGCTTGCGCGTTACCGGACACCGACCTGAAACTCTGGCTGATCGACGGCGACAACATGGACCGAGCCTTCAGCCCGGAAGAAACCCGACGGATTCTGCACGAACCGCCCTACTGGAGTTTCTGCTGGGCCAGTGGCTTGGCGGTGGCGCGTTATCTCGCTGAGTTTCCAGAGTGGGTCAAAGGCAAACGGGTGCTGGATTTCGGTGCCGGGTCCGGGGTGGCCGGGATTGCCGCTCTGAAGGCCGGCGCACTGGAAGTGGTGGCCTGTGACCTGGACCCGCTGGCGATTGCGGCGTGTCGGGCGAATGCTCAGCTTAATGACGTAGAACTCAATTATTCGACGGATTTTTTTGCCGAGGCGGATCGGTTTGATCTGATTCTGGTGGCGGACGTGCTGTACGACCGGGCGAATCTGCCGCTGCTCGATGAGTTCCTGAGTCGCGGCCAGGAAGCCTTGGTCGCGGATTCACGGGTTCGGGATTTTCGTCATCCGTTGTATCGGCGCATCGAGATGCTGGAGGCGATGACCTTGCCCGATCTGGCTGAGCCCGAAGAGTTTCGGTATGTGAGCCTTTACCATGCCCGGCGTGCATGAAGCCGCCAAAAAATCGCAGCCTTCGGCAGCTCCTACAGGATCGGGTTCACACGCGGTCAATGTAGGAGCTGCCGAAGGCTGCGATCTTTTGCGCCAGCCCTTATAGTGAGCGTATCCACGCTTTTACGAGATCCCCCATGAGTCAGGAAACGCCGTACATCTTCGACGCCACGACTGCCGATTTCGACCAGTCGGTGATCGAGAACTCTTTTCACAAACCGGTGCTGGTGGATTTCTGGGCCGAATGGTGTGCGCCGTGCAAGGCGCTGATGCCGATGCTGCAAACCATCGCTGAGAGTTATCAGGGCGAACTGCTGTTGGCCAAGGTCAATTGCGACGTCGAGCCGGACATCGTCTCGCGCTTCGGCATTCGCAGCCTGCCGACCGTGGTGCTGTTCAAGGACGGTCAACCAGTAGACGGTTTTGCCGGTGCCCAACCGGAATCCGCTGTCCGCACCATGCTTGAACCGCATGTGCAGATGCCGCCGCCGGCCGCTGCCGATCCGTTCGAACAGGCTCAGGCACTCTTCGACGAAGGTCGTTTCGCCGACGCCGAAGCCGTTCTCAAAGTGCTGCTGGGCGAAGACAACACCAACGCCAAAGCGCTGATCCTGTATGCCCGCTGCCTCACCGAGCGTGGCGAACTGGGTGAAGCGCAAACCGTGCTCGACGCGGTCAAGACCGATGAGCACAAGGCTGCGCTGGCCGGTGCCAAGGCGCAGATCCAGTTCCTCGGCCAGGCCAAGGATTTGCCGGATGCGGCGGATTTGAAAGCACGCCTGGCAAAAGACCCGCAGGACGATGAAGCGGTCTACCAACTGGCGATTCAGCAACTGGCCCGTCAACAATATGAACCGGCGCTGGACTCGTTGCTGAAGCTGTTCATCCGCAACCGCAGCTACAGCGAAGGCTTGCCACACAAGACCTTGCTGCAGGTATTCGAACTGCTGGGCAACGATCACCCGCTGGTGACCACGTACCGTCGCAAGTTGTTCGCAGCGTTGTATTAATCGGATTCGGGCCCTGTGAACCCGATCCCGTAGGAGCTGCGGCACGCTGCGATCTTTTGATCTTGTTTTTGCGGTGCCGGAACAACCGAAAGATCAAAAAATCGCAGCCTTCGGCAGCTCCTACGCTGGCTCTTGCCAGCTGTACAACGGCGTATCCCCGCCGCTCACCACCTTCACATCCGCACAATGGCGCAGGCGCACCAACAGGCGTGCCGCAGCTCCTTGTATCTCGACTATCGCTCCATCAGGAGCGATAGTTCTCGACTGATCATCGAGGGAGGGATCTGGAAGCCGTGCAGCTCCTTAGGCTTTTTGCCTGTGACGTAGATCGTGCTCC
>NZ_JBSPCZ010000008.1:205103-317563 GCF_056161485.1 Pseudomonas sp. 5Vm1k | reverse complement strand
GATGCATCGCCGATGGTAGTGTGGGGTTTCCCCATGTGAGAGTAGGTCATCGTCAAGATTAAATTCCGAAACCCCTATCTGCGTATGCAGGTAGGGGTTTTGTTTTTGCCCGCAGAAAAGTGTGCCCAGATAGCAGCACAAATTTGCACAGTTATTTTCGATTCAGAACACTAGAATAGGCCCAACTTTTTTCGGAGCAAGAGCCTTTTATGCCAGATTCGGTTGACGCCCCAGGGCTGTCAGATTTACCGCTGGACGACTTGGTGGCGTGTCATGAGTGCGACCTGCTGATGCGCAAGCCCGAACTCGCCCGTGGCGAGAAAGCCCTCTGTCCACGCTGTGGCTACGAGCTCTATGCCCACCGCCATAACGTGGTCCAGCGCAGTCTCGCTTTGGTCATCGCCGCACTGTTGTTGTATATCCCGGCGAACTTTTTACCCATCATGCAGCTCAATCTACTCGGGCAGTCGTCGCAAGACACTGTCTGGACCGGCGTTGTCGGCCTGTTCAACACCGGCATGCAAGGCGTCGCGGTCGTCGTGTTTCTGTGCAGCATGGGGATCCCGCTGCTCAAATTGCTCTGCCAGTTGCTGGTCCTGCTGAGCATTCGTTTTGATATCGGGCGCAGTTACGGCTTGTTGCTCTACCGCATTTATCACCACCTTCGGGATTGGGGAATGCTCGAGGTTTACCTCATGGGCGTGCTGGTTGCGATCGTCAAGCTGGCAGATATGGCAGCGATCACCGTCGGTCTCGGCCTGGCGTGCTTTATCAGCTTGTTGTTGGTCCAGGTGTGGTTGGAGGTTGTGATGTCGCCTCACCAGATCTGGCAGGCTTTGTCAGGAGAAGATGCCCATGCGGGCGATTGATGCAGGCATTCTGATTTGTATCGAATGTCATGAGTTGAACAAGCAGGAAGCTGATACCGACGAGCAGGTGTGCACCCGATGCGGTGCGCTGGTTCACGCCCGTCGTCCGAACAGCTTGGCGCGTACCTGGGCGTTGTTGATCACCGCCGCGATTCTCTACATCCCGGCCAATGTGCTGCCGATCATGACCGTCAGCTCTCTGGGCAAGGGCGATCCCAGCACCATCATGTCCGGCGTGATCCAACTGGTTCAGCACGGCATGATTCCCATCGCTGCCGTGGTTTTTATCGCCAGTATTTTGGTACCAACGTTCAAGTTGGTGGGCATCGCGTTGCTGTTGTTTTCGGTGCAACGTCGCCAGCCCCTGTCGGCACGCCAACGGATTGTGATGTACCGCTTTATCGAGTTCATCGGCCGTTGGTCAATGCTGGATATCTTTGTGATCGCCATCCTGGTGGCGGTCGTGAATTTCGGACGGCTTGCCAGCGTCGAAGCCAATCTTGGCGCCATCGCCTTCGCCAGTGTGGTGATTCTGACGATGCTTGCCGCAGTTACTTTCGATCCCCGACTGATTTGGGATAACACGGAGTCGGACGACGACCATGACTGATTTGCCTACAGCGAAAACCCGACCGGCCTCGAACTGGTCAGCTATCTGGGTCCTGCCACTGATCGCCCTGATCATCGGCGGCTGGCTCGGCTGGCGTGCCTATAACGAAACCGGCATCGAGATTCAGGTGCGCTTCGAAAGCGGCGAGGGCATCCAGGCCAACAAGACTGAAGTGGTCTACAAAGGCATGTCGGTCGGTAAGGTGAAGACTCTCAAGCTCGATGACGAAGGCAGCTCCAAAGGGGTGATCGCCACCATCGAGATGAACAAGGACGTGGAGCAATACCTCAAGACCAGCACCCGGTTCTGGCTGGTCAAACCAAGCGTGAGCCTGGCAGGTATCACGGGTCTGGAAACCCTGGTATCGGGCAACTATGTCGCCGTCAGCCCCGGTGAGGGCGAACCGACCCGCAAGTTCAAGGCCCTGGCTGAAGAACCGCCATTGTCTGATTCCAAGCCCGGTCTGCACCTGACCATCAAGGCTGATCGTCTCGGTTCGTTGAACCGTGGCAGCCCGGTGTTCTACAAGCAGATCAAGGTCGGTCAGGTCAAAAGCTATCTACTGTCCGAAGACCAAAGCACGGTCGAGCTCAAAGTCTTTATCGAGCCCACCTACGCCAGTCTGGTACGCAAACACACGCGCTTCTGGAACTCCAGCGGCATCAGCATCGACGCCAATCTGTCCGGGGTGAAAATCCGCAGTGAGTCCCTGGCCAGCATCGTCGCCGGCGGTATCGCGTTCGCCACACCGGAAAACCGCAAGGACAGCCCGCCCACCGATCCGAGCCTGCCATTCCGTCTCTATGAAGACTTCGATGCAGCCGCCGCCGGTATTCGGGTGAAGGTCAAACTCAGTGACTTCGAAGGCCTGCAGGCTGGCCGTACGCCCGTGATGTACAAAGGTATCCAGGTCGGCAACCTGAAGGCGCTGAAGATTGATCCGGACCTGTCTGCCGCCACCGCCGAGTTGACCCTGGATCCGCTGGCCGAGGATTACCTGGTCACCGGCACTCAGTTCTGGGTAGTAAAACCGTCGATTTCCCTGGCGGGCATCACCGGTCTGGAAGCCTTGGTCAAAGGTAACTACATCGCGATTCGTCCCGGTGACAAAGGCAGTGCGCCGCAGCGCGAGTTCGTGGCGCGGGCCAAGGCGCCGCCGCTGGACTTGCGCTCACCGGGGCTGCACATGGTGTTGTTCACAGACAACTTGGGCTCCCTGGAAGTCGGTAGCCCGATCCTCTACAAACAGGTCAAGGTCGGTTCGGTCCAGAGCTATCAGTTTTCCAAGACCAAGAAACAGCTGATCATTGGTGTTCATATCGAGAAGGAATACGAAGGGCTGGTCAACGCCTCATCGCGATTCTGGAACGCCAGCGGCATCACCCTCAGTGGTGGTTTGACCGGCGGCATCCAGGTCAAGAGTGAATCGTTGCAAAGCCTGATGGCCGGCGGTATTGCCTTCGAAACCCCGGAAGCCAAGGCGCCGTTGCAGAAGAAGATCCCGCGTTTCCGTTTGTTCCCGAGCCATGACGAGGCGAACCAGAAAGGAGCGGTGGTCACCATCAAGGTTGATCGCGCTGACGGCTTGCGTACCGGCACGCCAATCCGCTTTAAAGGGTTGGACGTTGGCAAGATCGAAGATGTCGACCTCACGGATGACTTACAGTCGGTGATGCTGACCGCGCGGATTACCGAAGTGCCGGAACGCATTGCCCGAGTGGGCAGCCAGTTCTGGGTGGTCAAGCCAGAGCTGGGTCTGATCAAGACTTCGAATCTGGAAACCCTGGTCACCGGTCAGTACATCGAGGTGCAACCAGCGGCAAAAAACCTCGGCCCACAGAAGAACTTCGTCGCACTGGCCAATCCACCCGACTCCGCCAAGGTTGAGGCCGGGTTGAGTCTGGTGTTGAGCGCCGCTCGCCGTGGTTCGCTGAAAACCGGTGTGCCGGTGACCTATCGCGAAATCACCGTCGGCAAAGTCACCGGTTACGAGTTGGGTCAAACCGCAGACCGCGTGTTGGTGCATATCCTGATCGAGCCGAAGTACGCGCCCCTGGTGCGCAGCGGCACGCGGTTCTGGAACACCAGCGGTTTTGGCCTGGACTTCGGTTTGTTCAAAGGCGCGACAGTGCGGACTGAGTCGCTGGAGACGCTGATTCAGGGCGGCATCGCTTTTGCCACGCCGGACGGCGAGCGTATGGGCACGCCAGCCCGGCCTGAGCAGACGTTCCCGTTGTTCGATAAGTTTGAAGATGAATGGCTGACTTGGGCGCCGAAGATTTCACTCGGCAAGTAGTCTTGCGGCGTCTGTGCTGACGCCTTCGCGAGCAAGCCCGCTCCCACATTAATTCCGGTGTACGCCGAACTATTGTGGGAGCGAGCCTGCTCGCGAAGAGGCCCGAAAGAACACTGAAATACCTCAGGCTTCAGCCCACAAAAAAAGGCCGAAATCCAATGGATCGCGGCCTTTTTCATATCTAACGGTTCAACTCAAACCGCATCCAACTCCGGCTCATCCGCTCCAACATTCACCGTCGCCTTCACCTCATCATGCCGGCGAATGTACTTCCAGTCCGCCTCATCGATGTAGATCCCGTTCGGCCCGCTGCCACCTTCCAGGTCAATCGCCACACTGGCGCAGACTTGCGGCTTCACACTCGCCAGGATCGGCACGAAGCCCAGTTGCAGGCTGGTTTCCAGCAAGGCTGCCTGGTTCTTCTCGTCGATGTCCGCCGCCTCGTCGAGGTAGTACGGCAGGCGCACGCGGCCGGCCTGGTCGCGGTCCATCAAGTGCAGCAACAAGTACATGTTGGTCAGCGCCTTGATGGTCATGGTGGTGCCGTTGGACGCCGCGCCATCGATGTCGGTGTGGATCACCGGCTGGCCGTTGACCTTGGTGATCTCGAACGCCAGCTCGAACAAGTCTTTGAGGCCGAGCTGGTTGTGGTTCGCCGCCACCAGCCTCGCCAGGTATTCCTTGGCTTCTTCGTTCTTGTTGTCCTGATCGGCGCTTTGGCTCAGGTCGAACACGGAAAGGGTTTCGCCTTCTTCGTACTGGCCGGCGCTGTGGATGATCTGGTCGATGTGCTTGAGGGCTTCTTTGTTCGGCGCGAGGACGATGCGGAAGCTCTGCAGGTTGGACACCTGACGCTTGTTGATCTCGCGGTTGAACAGCGCCAGTTGATGCTCGAGGCTGTCGTAGTCGCTGCGGATGTTGCGCAGGGTCCGGGCGATGTCCGTCACGGCGGCACGACGTGCCTTGCCGAGGGTCAGCGCTTCGTCGGTACGGTGCGCGTATGCGTTGATCAGCAATTGCAGGCGACGCTCCATATCGTCTTCGCTGTCGAATTTGGCCACGCCCTTGAGGCGAACCTGCGCATACAGCGCCTCGATCTGGCCATCGCTGCGCTGCAAACCCTGCCAGCTGTCCTGATAGTCATTGAGCAGCGGCAGCAGGTTGTCCATGGAATCGTCGATCGGGTCCATGAACGGCGTGCCGAACGGCAGATCTGCCGGTAACAGCTGACGGCGGCGCAAGGCGTCGTCGAGGGTGCGTTGCTTGGCTTCCATGTCGCCGATTTGCCGGCCGACCAGTTGTAGCTTGGCCGACAGTTGCTGGACGCGTTCGGTGAAAGCGTCACTGGAACGCTTCAACTCTTCCTGCGCCGCTTCCATCTGTGCCAGTTGCTCAAGCTTGTCGTCTTCCTCGGCGCTCAAGGTTTGCGCGCGGCGGAAATCTTCCAGGGCCTTCTGCGCATCCAGCACTTGCTGGTACAGCGCTTCGGTCTGGGTCTTGCTCGCCGCGCGGTCAGCGACCACGGCAGCCTGAGTTTTCAGTTGCTTGAGCTCTTTCTCCAGACGCTCTTTCTGATCGCGCAACGCGGCGCGGTCAGCCAGGGCTTGCAGGGCCGGCGGCTCGATGTGCGAGATGTCGATGGCCAGGCCTGGCACTTCGAAACGCTCGCCTTTGAAGCCGTCGAGGATCAGTTCCAGGGATTTGACCCACTGACCGTCCTCGTCCAGCGTAATCCCGTGCTCGCCCAGCGGCAGGCTGAACAGCGCGCTGTTGAACAGGCGCATCAGGCGCTCGACGTCCTGTTGCGAGAACTCTTCACGCAGACGGGCATAGCTGTTGTTGTCGGCGTGATCGAGCTGCTGCTTCACCGACTTCAAGCGTTTTTCCAGATCGCGAAGACGCTCTTCCAAGTCTTCGGCGCTGAACTGCCGGGACTGGGCCAGCGCACCGGCCAGCTCATCGTGAGCATCCTTGGCCGCCAGCAATTGCTGCTCGAGGACTTTGACGTCAGTGACCAACGCGAAGCGATGCCTGAGCACCGACAACTCGCCGAGCCAGCGCTGGATGCCGGTGATTTCCCGCTCCAGGCGCATCAGCTCCTGGGTGCCGCCGCGCTGATCGTTTTGCAGGGCATCCTGCTCGCTGCGGTAGTGCTCGGCCTGGATGGTCAGCTCTTCCTTACGCGCACTGGCGTAGTCCGACCAAGTGCCGAGCAACGAATCGAGCAGCGGCGAGATGCGATGCAACTTGCCGCGCAGGATATTGCGCTGGGTAACGCCGGAGGCCAACGCTTCGACCAATGGACCCGCGGTGACCAGCGAGTTGTAGTCCTGTTCCATGCGTCGTACATCGCGGAACGCTTCTTCGCACGCCGCGATGTAATCGACACTGCCGGAACGCAGGCTGTGTTCGAAGGCGTCGAGGAACAGTTGCTTGAGCTTGGCCGCGGTAATTTCGCGCATGTGCAGCAGGTTGATGAACAACGCGCGGAAGGTCTTCAGGCTCTGCTCGCTGGTGGAACGCAGCGGGATCAGGGTCAGGTCCAGCGGAATCGAGGTGTGACCGCCGACCAGCAAACGCCGCAGTTCATCCGGCTTGAGTTCGTAGGCTTTCAGGCCTTCGCGCTCAAGGTTGGTGAACAGTTCTTTCTGGCGCAGGCAGGTGTCGTTTTTCTGGTAGTGGGCCAGGTCGAGTTTGCCGGCATAGGCAAAGAACTGGTGACCGAAACCACCGCCCGGACCGCGACCGACCACACCGATCACGTGCGGACCGTGGGGCAGCGAGACTTCGACCAGGATGTAACTGGTGTCCGAGGCGAAGTAGAAACGCCGGGATTGTTCCAGGCTGTACTTGCCGAAACTCATGTCCGACATGCGCGCCAGGATCGGGAACTGCAAGGCGTTGATCGACGCGGATTTACCAAGGTTGTTCGCGCCGTAGACCGACAGCGGCTCTTCCAGCGGAAACAGCCCGAGGCTGTAACCGGCGGTGTTCAAAAGGGCGAAGCGGCGAATGCCGTAGCGTTCCTTGCTCATGCGTCGGTCTCCTGTTCTTCGGCAATGGCGCGGGCCATGGCGTCTTCTTCGCTTTCTTCTTCGAAGTCACTGAGGTCCAGCGGGTCATCGGTTTGCAGCAGCTTTTCGTCGCTGTCGTCATCGATCAATACCGGCACCGGCAATGGCAACACGCTGTGCAGGCTGGCCGCCAGATCGCGGTCCTGCTGAACCGACAGGCAAACATCGAGGAAGCGGTGCATTGGCGGCAGGAAACGGTAGATGCCGTTTTCTTCGCCGGCAAAACCGAGCTGAGTCATGCGGCGCATGATTTTTTCTTCGAGTTCTTCGACGGTCTGTACTTCGGCCTGGATAAACAGATCGCGGTACTTCTCCAGCAGCGATGGCAATTCATCGCGGCCAAGGCTGCCACCGTCGAGCACGGCGACCGGGTCGCGGCCCTGGTCGGCCAGGTGCTCGACGAGGATGAAAGTGAACAGTGCCAGACGTTGCGCAGTTTTGTTCACCGCCGCCGCAGCGAGGTCCGGCACGAAGTAGTAGAAACCACGGGTGTCGCAGACCAGTTCAAAGCCCAACGCCTTGAACAGCGTGCGGTACTGGTCCTGGAAATTCGACAGTTGCGCGTACAGCTCCGGATCGCGGCGGCTGACGTGGTAGCCCTTGAACAGCTCGCGAAAGATCGGCGCCAGCTGGGACAGTTCGTTTAGATCAAGATGCATTTGGGATGCTCGCAGAATCCTCGGCGGCGGTATCGCGGGCCGAGAGCAGGGCGAAGGAGCGCAGGCTGACCTGGTGCTCATGAGTGTGGTAATCGCGGCGTTCCAGGCGCTCGCGGGTGAAGCGTTTTTCCCGCGACAGACGCGAGAACCAGTAGAGCAATTCGTCGGTAGCGCCGTCCGGCTCCTGCTCCAGCAACCAGGTCATCAGGTCCGGCATCGGCAGGGCGTCTTCGCAACGTTCGAGCATTTCCCGAACCGTGCGTGGCGCGCGTGGGGCTTCGCCTTTCTGGGTTTTGTGGGCCTTGGGGAAACGCGCCGGTTTCGGCTCGAATCGGGCCAGCGCATAAACGTAGGCTTCGACCTGACTGGCGCTGCCGAGGAAAGTACTTTGCGGCCGGGTGAACATCGGCATTGCCGCTTGCGGCACCGCATCGATACCTTTGCGACGGATGGCCGACAAGGCCAGCGCCGCGCCACGGGTCACGGCGTTGTGCCGACGGGCTTCTTCACGCAGCGGCAGCAGCAATTCCCGGGCGTGACGCAAGGTCAATTGGGCGCTGGTCTGCATTTCGAGGATGCGCGCGTGGGTGCGCAGCAGCATGTCGTCGTCGACCAAGTGGCCGAGGCGTTGCTGTTCGGTGAGCATCTTCAGCAGCACGTTCTCGACCTTGCGCACGCCTTGTTCGAAGGCGCCGTCAGCGTTGACCAACTGAATCATCGGCTCGACGTATTCGTCCCAGGTCGCCAGTACTTCGGCATACCGCTGACGTAGCGGGATCTGCCGGTCGCTGGTCTTGGCGCGTTCGGCGACGGCCACCAGGGCCTGTTCGTCGTTGGCGAGTTTCTTCAGAACGTCCCGTACGCGCATGTCGAGCAAGCGCAACTGGCGCGCCAGGTCGTGGCCGTCACGGATGTCAAAGGCGTCCTGGATATAACCGGCCAGGCGCTCGAGGTGGCGCAGATAGGCTTCGATTTCCAGGCACAGGCCCAGACGGTGCTCACGGCGCAGGTAGGCGAGAAAGTCGTGGATCTGCGCATTGAGCTCGAAACGGTTCGGGCTTTTTGCCACGGGCACCAGAATATCGAGGCGGATCCACACGTCCAGCAGGCTGGTGATGTCCTGCGGTGTACTGTCCAGTTGCTGGGCGGCCAACTGTGAACGCAGTTCGTTGAGGCTCAGGGTGCCTTGGTCGAAGTGCTCGCACAGTGGCTCCAGAAGTGCCCAGTGTTCAGCGAGGGCGCGCAAGACGCGCTTGGGTTCGATCATCGGGATGGCCGGCTGGTTGTCGAATAAAAGCAGCGATTGTACTGCATCACGCCGGTTGCGATTCACTCGCGGGACGGGCTGTCGCTGTTTCTATGGGTAAGAGTGTTGATCAACAGCGGGCGATCTTGAGCGAAGGGCGGTAGAATCACCGCACTTTAGTTATCCACAAGTGGCCGACCTTTGCTTATCGAGTCCCGTCGCCGCGCTTATTTGACCGCCATGCAGGTGGTCAACTGGCTGCCGCGCACCGAATTGCCCTTTGCTGCGCCCTCGCGGCCAGAGCTGCTGGAAGCGCCCGAGCCGTTGGTCGTCGCGCCAGTGCTGCCGGCTGCCGTGGCTGAAACGCCCGCGGAACCGGTGGCCAAACCAGCCGAGCGGGTGAAAATCGAAGTGCCGCGCCCATCGCTGGCCAGCACGCGCTCGGGGGCGAAGGTCGAAGAAGAGGCCGCACCGGTCGTGGCAAAGGCGCCAGTCGTGCCGCCACCACGTTTCGCCCTGCAATTGCTGCGAGCCGGGCGTTGCCTGCTGCTGGTGGAGTTACCCACAGGCGAAACCTTCCAGACCCGTGACCCTGCGTACATGTTGCTGAAGGACATGCTGCGCGCCGCCGGTCTGCCGGACAGCCCGCAAATCGTCGGCGAACCGGTGCGCTGGCCGCTGTTGGTCCGTGGCACGATGGACCAGGGGCCGGAAGCGGCTCGGGACTTCGTGCAAGGTTTCCTCTCGGCCCGGCTCGAAGACGCACCGTGCGTCTGCCTGTGGCTGATCGGCCTGCCGGCGGTGCGTTTTGCCGGCGAGGCCAACGCCGAATCGTTCAACCGTGAACTCCAGGTCGAAGGCCTGGGCTCGGTCTGGGCCCTTCCGGGCCTGGAACTCCTAATGGAAGAGCCACAGCGTAAGGCTGATGTCTGGCAAGCCATGCGTCGGCTGATGGCGCGTTGGAAAGAATCAAATGAGTGACGCTGTATCGTTCCGCCCAATGACCGAGGCAGACCTGGACGCTGTACTGAAAATCGAATACGCGGCTTATAGCCACCCGTGGACTCGCGGGATTTTTCTCGATGGCCTGGGCAAGTACCAGATCTGGCTGATGTTCGAAGGCTCGCAACAGGTCGGCCACGGCGTGGTGCAGATCATTCTTGATGAAGCACATTTGCTGAACATCACGGTCAAACCGGAAAATCAGGGCCGAGGCCTGGGTTTGACGTTGCTCGAGCATTTGATGTCTCGGGCGTATGACGCCAAGGCGCGGGAGTGTTTCCTGGAAGTGCGTGACAGCAACCGTGGGGCGTTTCGGTTGTATGAGCGGTATGGGTTTAACGAGATTGGTCGGCGCCGGGATTATTATCCGGCGGTGGGCGGGCGGGAAGATGCCGTGGTCATGGCCTGTACCCTGGTCGATTGAACACATCCCTGTAGGAGCTGCCGAAGGCTGCGATCTTTTGATCTTTCTGGCGACAGTGAAGATCAAAAGATCGCAGCCTTCGGCAGCTCCTACAGGTTGATTCGGTCAAGCAGCTGGATCGATCAACGATTCCCGTCAATCGGATCGCGCTTCGCCAACTCCGCCTCATCCAGCCCATTGCCACCACCAATATCGTCTTCATCGACAATGCTCAGGTCCCAATCCGCCTGATCACCTTGGCCGGCTTCATGGGCATCCCGCGCGCCGTCTTCAAGAATCAAGGTTTCCGGGCTCATGTCATCCTCGGTAGACTCATGGTCGTCGGTCGAGGCCCCGGTCATGCCGGCTTCACGCACACGCTCGCGGGGCATCAGGCGCTCGCGTTCGTTTTCCGGTAGCTCGTCACCGATTTTGGCGCTGGGTTCTTCCTCGTCGAAATCCAGCTCATGCATCGAACCCATGCGGTCTTCGTTGTCATCGATGGGCTCGGGTTGCACCGCATCGTACGGACGTCGTGATTCAGTCATGGCAATTCCTCATACTGTGGGCCTTACTAGGGTGGACCCACTGGGCGTGCGAGAATTCCACCGGCATGGAATGCCGATCATGGACGTTTAGGCTATCTGCATCATGCGCGTGACCTCGACGGACGGTCGTCTGTCAAACCTGCGCATCATTCTTGAGGCTTCATTGCATGAACGAATTACAAGATCTGATTGATAACAACGAGCGCTGGGCTGACGCGATCACCAAAGAAGATCCTGACTTCTTCGCCAAACTGGCCCGCCAGCAAACCCCGGAATACCTGTGGATCGGTTGCTCCGATGCGCGGGTGCCGGCGAACGAGATCGTTGGCATGCTGCCCGGTGACCTGTTTGTTCACCGTAACGTGGCCAACGTGGTGTTGCACACCGACCTCAATTGCCTGTCGGTGATTCAGTACGCGGTGGACGTGCTCAAGGTCAAACACATTCTGGTCACCGGCCACTACGGCTGCGGCGGCGTGCGCGCTTCGATGCAGGACCGTCAGTTGGGCCTGATCGATGGCTGGCTGCGCTCAATTCGTGATCTTTATTATGAAAAGCGCGAAGAACTGGCCCAGTTACCCACCGAAGAAGAACGGGTCGACCGCCTCTGCGAGCTCAACGTGGTCCAGCAAGTTGCCAACGTCGGGCACACCAGCATTGTGCAAAACGCTTGGCATCGCGGGCAGAGCCTGTCGATCCACGGATGCATCTACGGCATCAAGGACGGTCGCTGGAAAAGCCTGAACGCGACCATCAGCGGTTTTGAACAACTGCCGCCGCAGTATCGCTTGCGCCCAGTCGGGGCGTTGTAAACCCTGCGGTAGAGGCCTTTTGCGTATCGCGCGCAAAAGGCCTTTTCCGTTTCAGAGGTGTGGTGCAGGAACCGCAGGCGCCGGGGCCGGGGCTTGCAGCTGTTGCAGCTGCGACTTGACCGGCGGCGTGGCGCACTTGGCCGCTGCATCAGCCGGCGTCAGGTTGCGGATCGAGGTGTAGAACAGCTCGCAGGTTTTTTCTTTCTGGGTTACTTGCCAGGTCTGGGTACAGCTTTTCAGCTGGGCCGACGGATCGCTGCCCGGCTTGCTGCCCATTCCCGCCTGCCAGCACGCGGCGCTCAAATCCTGGCCCATGACGGTCAGGCCGGCGGCATCAGCCTTGGCCTGGGCATCGGGGCCGGTGTAACTGGCCGGGTCGGCGGCGTACCAGATGTAGCTTGGATGGTTGGAACCCAGTACCGGCACTTTCACACCGGCGCTCGGGCTGATTGTTGCCAGGCCGAGTACACCGACGGTCGCCCCGTATTGCTGTTTGATCCAATTACGCACCGGCGCGCCGAAGGCGACCATCGGCAACGCTGCGCCTTTGGCGTTCTGGCTGACTTCCTTGACCATGGTGGTCTGGTAGTCCTTGAAGTAGTCGTAGACACCTTCCAGATCCTTGCCCGCGCTGGACGGCGCGGCAATCGGCGCGATGTCGATGATGGTCTGATAGCCCGGTGTCTGGGCAGTTGGAATGCCGTTGGCGACCAGCAGCGTGGCCCAACGATCAGTCGTGGCCGATTCCAGATAGTCCTGGGCCTGGGTCAGGGAGTAATCCGGCGGGAAGTGCAGCAACTCGACACTTTTGCGGTTTTCCAGGGCCATGCCCAACGGCAGGAACAGATACCAGCTATAAGCCCATTTGCCATCAATGTTGAGCTTTTTGGCGCCGTTATAGGCCAGGTCGCCGGCATCGAGCAGCGCTGCCAAGGGTTTGTCATAACCCTTGGGCACGCCAGTGATGTCGGCGTAGAGCTGATGATTATCGGTTTTGACCCGGACTTTCGCGGCGCTGTACCCGTCACGCTGCACGCTCTGGGTCAGGTAATGCTCGACGGTTTGCTCCAGCGTCCAGTTGCGAAAGCAGATCACG
This sequence comes from Pseudomonas sp. 5Vm1k, assembly GCF_056161485.1. Lineage (NCBI taxonomy): Bacteria > Pseudomonadati > Pseudomonadota > Gammaproteobacteria > Pseudomonadales > Pseudomonadaceae > Pseudomonas > Pseudomonas sp. 5Vm1k. The sequence continues at coordinate 304,948 of NZ_JBSPCZ010000008.1, read as the reverse complement.
TTGCAATTGTTGGGGTAAGCGAAGAGGCGGGTGACGCGTTCAGTGCTGCCCAGCTTGAGATCGACATCGGCGTGGGCGGCGGCGCTCAGGGTGAGGGCGGCGAGGGTAAATCCTGCGAGTTTGAACATGCTCAGATCCTTTTCAGCGTTGGCCCTCGTAGGCGGGGGCGGGTACATACTGAAACCAGATGTGTCGAGCGGTCCAGTACCCACGCAAAAAATCGCAGCCAATGACATTCCCCCCGTAGGAGCTGCCGAAGGCTGCGATCTTTTGATCTTCAATCAATCACGCCGAAAAATGCAGGGCGTTAGTCAAATCCCCCATCGGCTTCTGCCCTCGGGCAATCATTGCGTCATCGCGCATTTTGATCCCGTCGAGGGTTTCCAGTTGAAAAGTGCGGGTGATCAACCGCAGGATCGAGGCGGTGTCATACACCGTGTGATCCACCGTGCCCTTGCGCGAAAAAGGTGAAATCACCAGCGCCGGGATGCGCGTCCCCGGGCCCCAACGATCACCTTTTGGTGGTGCAACGTGGTCCCACCAGCCGCCGTTCTCGTCGACGGTGATCACCACCACCATGTTTTTCCACTGCGGACTTTGCTGCAGCACCTTCAACGCCCGCACGATATGCCGGTCGCCTGATGCAATGTCGGCGTAACCGGCGTGCATGTTCAGGTTGCCCTGAGGCTTGTAGAACGTCACCGCTGGCAGTTTGCCGGCCTCGGCATCGGCCAGGAACTTGTTAGTGCTCGACTCATCACCCAGCCCGCCATCGCGCAGACGTTTGGCGCGCTCGGCCGGGTTTTCCGGGCCTTGGCGCTTGAAGTAGTTGAACGGCTGGTGGTGGTACTGGAAGTTGGGGATTTTCGGAATGGCCCCCGAATCCTTGTACTCATCGATCGTGGCTTGCCACGCGCCGCCGTACCAGGCCCAGTCGACGTTCTTCTTCGAGAGCTTGTCGCCGATGTGCTCGTGGGTTTGCGGGACCAGGACGCTGGGCAATGGCTTGGCGTATTCCGGGCGCTCGGGATCACGAATCCAGGTCGGCCAATACGGCGGCGCCATGGTGTTCACCGCGTAGCCGTCCGGTGTCAGCAGGCTCGGGCCGAACTGCGGCGGGCCGGTCATGGCGCTGGCGGGGGAGGCGTCCAGTGGCTTGAGGCGGTTGTCGGTCGGGTCATCGCTTTGCAGCGTGGCGATATTGGGCTTGGCGATCGAATTGGCGGCATCCGGGTAAAACGGCACCTGGGCGCTGATCAGGTATTGATGATTCAGATACGAGCCGCCGAAAGCGCCCTGGAAGAAGTTGTCGCAGAGCACGAACTCCTTGGCGACATCCCACAGGCGCAATGAATAGCGAGTTTGGGTGTAATGCCCCATCGTCAAACCACCGGAATCGGCCCACGCCACGAAGTGGTCATTCTTGCCGCCGTTGATTTGCATCTGGTTCTGATAGAACACATGCCACAGGTCGCGGGTCACCAGGCTCAGCGGCAAGTCTTCACCTTGCGGGCCTTTGAGGGCGAACGGCGCGTTGGGCAAGTGTTCCTGAAATTGCGTGCCGGCGGGGTAGGTCACGCCGTCGAGGGTTTGCGGGCCAACCTGATTCAAGCCACCCCAAACCGGCGGCAGGGTCGACAACGGATTGCCGTCGCGGTCTCGTTGCTGATAGTCGTCCGGTTTGAGCGCCGACAGCGGCTTCTCGATACCCGGGAAATCTGCAAACAGGTTATTGAAGCTACGGTTTTCGCCGTAGATCACCACGACGTTTTTCACATTTTCGTGCAGGGCTTTATCCAACTCGACCGGTGTCAGCGGACGTTCGACCGGTTTGCCAGAGTCATCACTTTTAGTGCCGCAAGCACTCAGGGTTGCCCCGACACCCAATACGGCCACACCGCCAAGGAAGCGGCGGCGACTGGTGTCGGTAGGTTGATCGGCGTCGGGGGAGGGCAGGTCGGTTCCGTCTTTTTCGTCGGCCATTTCGATTCCTTTTCGCGAAATTGTTGCAATGTGTTTCGGCGGGACGCTAGCAGCGCTATGTGACGGGGAGGTTACACCAGAGTTTCGATTGGCTGGAACTGCGAGGTCGGTGCGCATCCTGAAACGGTGCGCTGTGTTTACCATCTTCAGGCACTGCTAGACTGGCGCCATACAGAACCTGGCAAAGGTGAATAATGAAACCCTCCACCGCTCTTGATCTTCAACGCGCAGCCGTCCGCGAGGTTGTCGGCCGATTCCGTACGGCAAATCCTCGAGTATTCGGCTCGGTGCTACTGGGAACGGATAAAGAGGGAAGTGATCTTGATCTGCTGGTAGATGCATTGCCCGGAGCCACACTTTTTGATCTCGGCGGACTTCAGGTCGAGCTTGAGGATTTGCTCGGCGTAACTGTTGACCTGCTGACGCCAGGAGACCTTCCAGTGAAGTTTCGTCAGCAGGTGCTAGAGCAGGCACGGCCCGTATGACGGATCACCGTCTCGGCGACTACCTTGACCATATGCGTCAGGCGGCTACAGATGCGCTGACTTTTGTCGAAGGGCTGAGCAAGGAAGAGTTTTTCGAGGATAAGCGCACGCAGCAAGCCGTCATCATGAGCCTCATCATCATTGGCGAGGCGGCGACCAAGGTCATGGATCGCTACGCGGAGTTCGCTACGAAGAATACCCAAGTGCCGTGGCGCAGCATGCGTGGTATGCGCAATCGCATTGCCCACGGCTACTTTGATATCAATCTTGAAGTGGTGTGGGACACGGTTCAGGCAGCCTTGCCCGAACTGTTGAACGTGTTACCTGCCGATCAGTCCTGACTGCACCCACTCCCCCGAGCAGGTGCAATCAATTCGGTTAAGGCATCACCGGCGCCGTATAAACCAGCGTCGTCCCCAACGCCCACAGCAAAAACAACACCAGCGGCGTGTGCACCAACAACTGCACGAACGAAAAGCCGATCAAGTCCCGCGCCTTCAATCCCAGTACGCCCAGCAGTGGCAGCATGTAGAACGGGTTGATCAGGTTCGGCAGGGCTTCGGCGGCGTTGTAGATCTGCACGGCCCAGCCCAGGTGGTAGTTCAGGTCGGTGGCCACTTGCATTACGTACGGGGCTTCGATGATCCACTTGCCGCCGCCGGACGGGATAAAGAAGCCGAGAATCGCCGAGTACACGCCCATCAGCAGCGCGTAGGTGTCGTGGGACGCGATCTGTACGAAAAAGGTCGAGATGTGGTGGGCCAGGGTCTGGGCGTCGGTGCCTTTGACGGTGGTCATCAGCGCGGCAATCGAGCCGTACAGCGGAAACTGGATCAGCACGCCAGTGGTGGTCGGCACTGCCCGGGCCACGGCATCGAGGAAGCTGCGCGGGCGCCAGTGCAGCAGGGCGCCGAGCATCAGGAACAGGAAGTTGTAGGTGTTCAACCCGGAGATCGCGCTGATCGCCGGTTTGGTTGAGAACTCATGGAACAGCCAGCCGCCCGCCAACAGCACCAACAGGATCGTCAGCAACGGACTGTGCTCCAGCCATTCGCCGGGACGGGTGCGCGGTTGCAGTGGCGGCAGGTTGAAACTCGGGTCGATACCGCAGGCCTTGGCGTCACGCGCAGAATTCGGGCCGGGTGCGGTGGCGTAGGCAATGATCAGCGAGACCACGATCAGCGCCAGCAACAGCACGCCGGACTGCCAGAGAAAGATAGTTTGAGTGAACGGGATGACGCCAGTGATCGACAGAATCGACGGCGGCAAGCTGGCCGGGTTGGCCTGCAATTGCGCCGCGGACGACGACAGCCCCAGCGCCCAAACGGCGCCAAGGCCCAGATAAGCAGCGGCACCGGCGGCGCGGTAATCCATTTTCAGATCGGTGCGGCGCGCGAGTGCGCGTACCAGCAAACCACCGAACACCAGCGACAAGCCCCAGTTCAGCAGCGACGCGACCATGGAAATCAACGCGACCCAAGCCACGGCGGAGCGGCCGTTTTTCGGGATTCGCGCTAGGCGATCGATCAGCTTCACCGCCGGCGGCGAACTGGCAACCACATAGCCGCCAATCACCACGAACGCCATTTGCATGGTGAACGGAATCAGACTCCAGAACCCGTCACCGAAAGCCATGGCGGCGTCGGTGGGTTTGGCGCCCATGGCCATGGTCGCCAGGGCAACGATGATCACCGCCAGGGCGGCGAACACCCAGGAATCGGGGAACCAGCGTTCGGCAAAACTTGAACAGCGCAGGGCAAAGCGGGCATAGCGGCTATCGTCGATATCAGCGGCCACGGGACTACCTCGGATTTTTATGATTATTGTGATGTTCGGGGCCGCAAAGGCCCGTCTGGTCAGGTGCCAACAGTAAATCAATCGAAGTTTTTTTGCGGGGCAGTTTTACTGTTTTGTGTAGATTGCATCGCATCCCTCAAGGGAGGATGCTGCGCCCTGCTTACCTCCTCAGGAATGACCGCGATTGAACAAGGGCAGTGCTTTCGCCTACCAGGCTGTGTATCGCTATCTGGTCGAGCTGATTGACTCGGCCAGGACTGACGGCGAGTTAAAACTACCGTCATTGCGCCAGTTGGCGTTGCGCCTGAATGTCTCGGTGTCCACCACCAAATATGCCTATGCCTTGCTCGAGGATGAGGGACGCGTCTTTTCCCGGCCCAAGCTCGGCTATTTTTGCGCAGTGACGCCGATGCAACCCCCGGCACCGGCCGACAATCTGCTCGACAACATATACGCCTACGCGCGCCAGCCCGGCATGCTGGCGCTGTGCAGCGATGCGCCGTCGATGTTGCTGTCTTTGGAAAACCCGTTGCTGATGACCGAGCGCGAACTGTCGCGGCAATACCCGCGCTCGGCGGTGCCGTTGTATCAACCGTTCGGGGAGATCGAATTGCGCACGGTGCTGGCCGAGCGCTACACCCGTTCGACCGAGCATTATTGGCGTCCGGAACAGGTGTACATCGGTGCCGACCTGCGCAGTGTGTTGGACCTGTTGCTGGCCGCGCTGAACCTGCACGGCAGCGTGGCATTGGTCGAATCGCCGTGTTCCTGGGCGATTTTGCGGCAGTTGCACGCGGCGAAGATCCGGGTGATCGAGGTGCCTGTGCAAGCCGATGGACGCTTTGATCTGCAGCGGGTCCACGACCTGTTGCAGCGTGAAACCGTGGCGCTGGCGGTGTTCTCTTCGGCGGTGAGCATCCCCCACGGCAGCCTGATGCCGGCGGCCGATAAACAGCAGATATGTAATTGGCTGACGGCGCAGGATGTCTGGTTGTTTGAAAACGACAGCTATGGCGAGTTTGGTTTTAACGCTGAGCAGTCACGCTACCGTGATTTCGCCGACCCTGAGAAGCTGGTGGTGTTTTCTACCTTCGATAAGGTCATTGGTTCGGAAGCGCCCTTCGGCTACGTGCTGATCCGAGGACTGGAAGCCGCGATGCAACGCCAGTGTCTCGACCGTGCCTTTCGCTTGTCGCCAATCCGGCAAAAGGCGCTCGCCCGCTTGTTCGGTTCACGACGAATCGATCAGCACACTCAGCAGTTGCGCGGTCTGCTACAGGAGCGCATGACGCACATGACCCGCCTGCTTCAAGAGCACGCAGGCGATCAACTCAAAGTGCTGGCGTCGGCCGGGGGTGCGACGCTGTGGGCGCAATCCATTTACCCCGTGGACATGCGCCGAGTGTACGAGCGGCTGTTACCCAAAGGTATCGTGATTGCCCCCGGCGAAATGTTCAGCCAGCAGGGTTTGTGGCGTGATTGCCTGCGCCTGAGCTACACCGTCGACTGGAGCAAGGACATCGGCCTGGCCGTGAAGACGCTGGCCGAGGCCATTGATCAGGAACGTCAGCTGACGCCATAACAGTGCTGCATCTGCGGAAATTGACCGTTGCGCACTTCATCGGCAAAACACTCGAACGCCTGGCTGATCAGTGCGCCGACATCAGCATAGGGTTTGACGAAGCGCGGCACGTATTCGCCGCCCAGGCCCAGGATATCTTCGGTTACCAGCACTTGCCCGTCGCAGGCCGGTGAGGCGCCTATACCAATGGTCGGCATCGCCGAGAAATCGCTGATGCGCCGGGCCAGCGGTTCGGCCACACCTTCCAGTAACAGGCTGAACGCGCCGGCTGTCAGGTGCGCACGGGCATCTTCCTCGATGGCCGCTGCGGTCGTGTCATTCAGACCCTGGGCCTTGAAGCCGCCCATGACGTTGACGTACTGCGGCATCAGGCCGATATGCGCCATCACCGGAATACCGCGCTGTACCAGAAACTCCACGGTGCCAGCCAAGGCCTTGCCGCCCTCAAGCTTGAGCGCGTCGCAGCCGGTGCGGGCCAGCACTTCGGCGCAATTGCGATAGGCCTGCTGCGGGGACTCCTGATAGCTGCCGAACGGCATGTCGGCAATCACGCAGGCCAGCCTTGTGCTGGAGACCACCGCACGGGTGTGCGCGATGATTTCTTCCAGACTCATGTCCAGTGTTGAAGTGCGACCGTAGCCAACCATGGCGGTGGAATCGCCGATCAGCACGAAGTCGACGAACGGGTCCATCAACTCGGCCATCGAGCGGGTGTAGGCGGTCAGGGAGACGATTTTCTGTTGGCCTTTCATCGCCACCAACTGGGGGACGGTCAGGCGTTTACTGCGGGTATGGCTGCTCATGGCGGCTTTCCTGTGGGTTGGAAAGTGCCCGATTATTGGTGTCGTGACGCTGAATTCAATGCACAGAGAGCAGCAAAAAACCAACCCAGAGGCCTGATCGGGTTGTCCGTCACCGATTTTGCGTAGACCATGGGCGCCTTGGTTTTTGCCTATGCCAGAGTTCTTTTCATGACTGCCAATACCGACACGCGCCCGGCGCCGTTCACCCGTTCGGACTACAAGACCCTGGGCCTTGCAGCCCTCGGCGGGGCGCTGGAAATCTACGACTTCATCATTTTCGTATTTTTCGCCCTGACCCTCAGCCAACTGTTTTTCCCGCCGGACATGCCCGAATGGCTGCGCTTACTGCAAAGTTTCGGGATCTTCGTCACCGGTTACCTGGCGCGGCCGCTGGGCGGAATTCTGATGGCGCATTTCGCCGACAGACTCGGGCGCAAGAAAGTCTTCAGCCTGAGCATCCTGATGATGGCGCTGCCGTGCCTGCTGATCGGCATCATGCCGACCTACGCGCAGATCGGTTATTTCGCACCGTTGCTGCTGTTGGCGCTGCGCATCCTCCAAGGGGCGGCGGTGGGCGGCGAAGTGCCAAGCGCCTGGGTGTTTGTCGCCGAACACGCACCGGCCGGCCATCGTGGTTATGCGCTGGGCTTCCTCCAGGCTGGGCTGACCTTTGGTTATTTGATCGGCGCGTTAACCGCGACCTTTCTGGCCCAGGCCTTCACCCCGACAGAAATCCTCGATTACGCCTGGCGTTATCCGTTTCTGCTGGGCGGGGTGTTTGGCGTGATCGGCGTCTGGCTGCGCCGTTGGCTCAGCGAAACCCCGGTGTTCATGGCGATGCAGGCCCGTCGCGATGCGGCTGTCGAACTGCCGCTGCGCACGGTGCTGCGCGAACATCGACTGGCCATGCTGCCAGCAATGATCCTCACCTGTGTGCTGACTTCGGCGGTGGTGGTGTTCGTGGTCATCACCCCGACCATGATGCAGAAAACCTTCGGCATGACCGCTAGCCACACCTTCGCCCTGAGCGCGTTGGGTATTGTGTTCCTGAACATCGGTTGCGTGCTTGCCGGTTTGCTCGTTGACCGCATCGGCGCCTGGCGCACGGTGATGCTCTACAGCCTGTTGCTGCCACTGGGCATTGGCGTGCTTTATACCTGCCTGATCATCGGTGGTAGCTGGATCGGCCTGGCCTACGCGGTGGCCGGCCTCAGTTGCGGAGTGGTTGGCGCGGTGCCGTCGGTGATGGTCAGCCTGTTCCCGGCGCGGATTCGCGTCTCGGGGATTTCCTTCACCTACAACATCGCCTACGCCGCGTGGGCGAGTATCACACCGCTGTTGCTGATCGGTCTGATGCCGTGGAGTCCGTGGATCTGCGTGATTTTCTGCGCGGTGATGGGCGCGGTGGGCGTGGGCAGCGCGGCGTATTTCGGTGCGCGCATGCCCCATGTCGGGAGCCGTTCCGTGGCGCCCTGTCTGTAGCTATCCGGGGAGCGAGATGGCCATCACGTCAACCAATGCCACCACAACAACGTCCCCACCAACCCCACCACCGACACGATGGTTTGCAGAATCGACCAGACCCAGATTGTCTGCTTGAGCTGCAAACCAAAGTACTCGCGCACCATCCAGAACCCGGCGTCGTTCACGTGGCAGAAAAACACCGAGCCGGCGCCAATCGCCAGCGCCACCAATGAGCTTTGCGTCGCCGCCAGCCCCGCCATCATCGGCGCCAGGATGCCTGCCGTGGTCGTCGTCGCCACCGTCGCCGAACCGGTGGCCTGGCGCAATGCCACGGCAATCAGCCAGGCCAGCAGCAAGTACGGCATGTGTGCACCTTCAGCGACTTTGCTGATGGTCTGGCTGATGCCGGCATCGAGCAGCGTTTGTTTCAAACCGCCGCCGGCGCCGATGGTCAGCAGCAACACGGCAATCGGCGCCAGGCTTTTGCGCAACGTACCGCCGACGTGTTCACGGGGCATGCCATTGGCCCAGCCGAGGCAGATCACTGCCGCCATCACCGCAATACCCAGCGCCACCAGTGGTTCGCCGAGAAACTTCAGGGTCAGGGCGACAGTGCTTTGCGGGCTCATCGCGACTTTCGCCAGCGTACTGCCGAGCATCAGCAATACCGGCAACAAAATAATTAGCAACGACATGCCGAAGCTCGGCTGGCGCGGGGCTTTGGGCGGGGCGCTGAACAGCGCGCCGAGTTCTGCCGGCTCGTCGACGTGCATGCGTTTCGATAGCCAGTTGCCGTAGATCGGGCCGGCCAGTATCACCGCCGGAATCGCGATGCTAAAACCCAGCAACATGGTCAGGCCAAGGTCGGCGTGCAACGCGCTGACCGCGATCAGCGGCCCGGGATGCGGCGGCATCAGGGCGTGCAATGTGGTCATCCCGGCCAGCGCTGGAATGGCGATCTTGAGCAGCGGCTGACCCGAACGGCGGGCCATGACGAAAATGATCGGCACCATCATCACCAGGCCCACTTCGAAAAACAGCGGCAGGCCGATCACCATCGCCACCAGCGCCATGACCCACGGCAACCACTTGCCTTTGCCCAACCCGAGCAAGGTCGAAGCGATGCGATCCGCGGCGCCGGATTCGGCCATCAGCGCGCCGAGCATCGAACCCAGGGCAATGATGATCCCCGCTTCACCGAGAATCGCCCCGGCACCTTTGCTGAACGCCTTGGCGACGTCTTCGGGCGGCAACCCTGCACCGACACCGGCAATGAAAGTGCCGATCAGAATCGACAGAAACGGCGGGAGTTTGGTGGCGCTGATCAACACGATAATCGTGGCAATCGCCAGCAGGACGCAAAGGATCAAACGGGTGTCGTGAACCATCCAGGCAGCAGTCGATAACTCCAAAACAGGACTCCTTATCGGGCGGAAACCGTTGCAACATGTTGTTGCAATTTAGACGGAGAATACCTGATGTGGCCGGGATAGAGCGGTGGGTTTTGTAAGTGATACACATGGGCGGCGAGGGAGCTAATCGCATGTCGCCATTATTTTTGTAGGACAACCCTAAAACACTCTTCAGAAAATACCCCCAAGGCCGATGGTTAGGCTGCATACCGCTTTCTATCCCTGCCCATCGGTGCTTTCCCATGTTCAACAAACGCTTGAAGCAGGAGCTGTCGGCTCTTCGCGAAGAACTCTCCAGCCTCCTGCAAGTGAAGGACAGCCTGGAAAGCGAAATGCTGGTCCTGACCCTCGAGCCGGATGGGCGGGTTCAATCGGTCAATCAGAATTTCCTGGGTGAGATGCTCTACAAGAGCAATGACCTGATCGGGCGGCACATCGAAGACATCGTGCCGGCTCACGTGAAATCCGACGAATTCCATAACCGTTTCAAGACTGCGCTGACCCGTGGCGAACATTTCGCCGGCACTGTGCGCTTGCTGCGTGGCAATGGCGCCGAGGCCTGGTTGCGTTCGATCCTGCAACCGGTGCGCTCTGCGGACGGTCGCATCAAGCATTTCTCGATTTACTCCAGCGACCTGACCCGCACCATCGAAGCGTCTCGCGAGCACGAGAACCTGATCGGTGCGCTGGTGCGTTCGACGGCGGTGATCGAGTTCGACCTCAACGGCAATGTGCTGACCGCCAACGAGCGCTTCCTCAACGGCATGGGTTACAGCCTGGCGCAGATCCAGGGCAAACATCACCGCACCTTTTGTGCGCCGGAGGAATACAACAGCGCCGAGTACCAGAACTTCTGGCGCCGTCTGAACAACGGCGAATTTGTGGCCGACCGCTTCAAGCGCGTCGATAGCCACGGCCGTACAGTCTGGCTGGAGGCGTCCTACAACCCGGTGGTCGATGCCAACAACAAGCTCTACAAAGTGGTGAAATTCGCCACGGTGATTACCGATCAGGTCAATCAGGAGCAAGCGGTCGCCGAGGCGGCCAACATCGCCTACAGCACGTCGATCCAGACCGATAACAGTGCCCAGCGCGGCACCGCCGTGGTGACTCAGGCGGTGAACGTGATGCGCGACCTCGCCAAGCATATGCAAACCGCCGGTGAAGGCATCGAAGCCCTGAACGAGCAATCGCTGGTGATCGGCACCATCGTCAAGACCATCAGCGGCATTGCCGAACAGACCAACCTGCTGGCGCTCAATGCCGCTATCGAAGCAGCGCGTGCCGGCGAACAGGGTCGGGGCTTTGCGGTGGTGGCGGACGAGGTGCGGCAGTTGGCGTCGCGTACCAGTCAGGCGACGGATGAAATTGTCGGCGTCGTGCGGCAGAACCAGGACATGGCGCGTAACGCCGTGAGCCTGATGACCGACGGCAAGCTCCAGGCCGAACAAGGGCTGGCGTTAGCGGCGGAGGCGGGCACGGTGATTGTCGAGATTCAGGACGGCGCGCAGAAAGTGGTGAATGCGGTCGGACAGTTTGCTAATCAATTGGCGACTTGATTCGCAGAGTTAAACAGACGCGACTCGAAAAGATCGCAGCCTTCGGCAGCTCCTACAGGGGAATCTCAATCCATGTAGGCGCTGCCGAAGGCTGCGATCTTTTTCGTTACACCACCACGTTCTTCGTAATGGCCTGATTCGCGGTTGCCGCTACAATCGGCGTTTTCCCTGGAGCAGACATCCATGACCGTTTCCCATCGTCGTCCGGTTCCGTTGTCCAAGGCCTATCGCCTGCTCAATCACGGGCCGACCGTGCTGGTCAGCGCCGCCCATGAAGGCCAGCGCAATATCATGGCCGCGGCCTGGGCCATGCCGCTGGATTTCGAACCGCCGAAAATCGCGGTGGTGCTGGACAAGTCCACCTGGACCCGGCAACTGCTGGAAGCCTCGGGTACGTTCGTGGTGAACGTGCCCTGCGTCGCCCAGGCCGACATCGTCCAGACCGTCGGTTCGACGTCTGGCTTGGCGCTGACTCAGGATCAAGGTCAGGATAAATTCCAGGCCTATGACTTGCCGACCTTCAGCGGTGAGTTGATCGATGCCCCGATGCTGGAAGGTTGCGTCGCATGGCTTGAGTGCCGGTTGCTGCCGGAGCCGCACAATCATCAGCAATACGATCTGTTTCTGGCCGAAGTGATTGCTGCTCAAGCCGATGAACGCGTGTTCAGCGAGGGTCGCTGGCACTTCGAAGGGCATGACGCGCTACGTACCTTGCATCACGTCGCCGGTGGTCACTTCCTGAAGATCGGTGACCCGGTGGATGGCAAGACGCTGGGCGAGTCTGACTAAAGAACGTTGATCGGAGACGGTTCAAACTCTGCGCGCAGCAACGAAAGTTGCTGCAAATCGCGATGTTCCCCCAGCCAGAAACCGGCCTGGCGAAGCCGTCCTTCCTGGACGAAACCCAAGCGTTCGAGCAACTTCAAACACGCGTGGTTATCCGGGTGCACAGTGGCCTCGATCCGATTGAGTTGCATCTGTTCAAAACCCCAGACCAGCATGGCGTGCAGTGCCTCGGACATGATGCCTTTGCCCCAGGCCGACTGGCCCAACGCGAAACCCAGTGAGCAGCTTTTCCACTGTCGGTTCCATTTGAAGAAGCCACAGTTACCCAGCAATGCTTCGTGCGTTTTGTCCTGGATGCCCCAACGGATGCCGGGATTCGGTTGAGTGCGCGATTCGGCGAAGGTGTCGACCAAGGCCTGAGCCTGAGCAATTTCGGTGATCGGGTCCATGCCGAACCATTGCATCGCCTGCGCATTACCGTGAATCGCCAGCAGGGCAGGGGCGTCGGCGCCTACGATTTCGCGCAGTCGCAGGCGCGGCGTTTCGAGAGTCGGGAAGTCGCTCATGGAATGTCCTTATTCGTCGACCGGAAAGTCGGTCAAGTGAATCACGGCGATCACAGTCTGCGCATTTTTAGTGTTTTTCAAATCCACAGATCATTCACTGCCGTGAGTTCACCACCTTCACTGCCGGTGTTGAGCACGCCCCTGGGTTCGATCAGCAGCAGTTTCACTTCCTCCGCGGCCGACGGTTTGTGCTCGACGCCCTTGGGTACGACGTACATTTCACCCGCCGAAACCAGCACGTGACCGTCGCGAAAGTCGATGCGCAATTGGCCTTCGAGGACGATGAAGGTTTCGTCGGTGTCCAAGTGATCGTGCCAAATGAAATCCCCCAGCAGCTTCACCACTTTGAACTGGTAGTCGTTCATTTCGGCGATGACCCGGGGTGACCAGTGTTGGTCGATCAGGTCGATTTTCTGCAGGAAGTTGAGGCTTTTGAACGTGTTCATCAGGTGGTTCTCCAGAGTGATTCCGGCTCCACGATAACCAGCGCTTCGAGGTGATTCTTGAACGATTGTGCGTGACTCAGCGCTGGTGCATTTTCAGCCAGCGGGCCGGCGACAGGCCGTAGGTTTTGCTGAACTGGCGGGTCATGTGGCTCTGATCGGTGAAGCCGGCGATCAGCGCGGCGCTGACCAGCGACTGGCCCTGGATCAGCAGCGCCCGGACCAGGTCCAGGCGGCGCATGGTCAGGTAGCGATAAGGGCTGGTGCCGAACAGCAGACGGAAATCCCGTGACAGGCTCCAGCGATCCCGACCGCTGTGTTGCGCCAGTTCGTCCAGGGTCACGGTGCGATCCAGCGCGCTGTGCATGAATTCCCGGGCGCGTTCCGCCGCCCCATAGTCGAAGCGCTGGCGTTTGTCGGGCGTGCCGGATACGGCGCTCAACGCGTGGGCCAGATCGAACAGCGCGTCCTGTTCTTCCAGTGGATCGAGCGGGTCATCCAGGCTTCGCATCAACACATCGGTGGCGGCGAACAAGCGCGGATCGGTGGACAGGCCGGTCTTGATGAAGGGCAGCGGCTGACCGCCGAGGATCTGCTGGATCAGCGCCGGTTCGATGTACATCATTCGGTAGTGGAAACCGCTGTCGGTGCCGGCCTCGCCGTCGTGGAGTTCGTCCGGGTGCAACACCAACGTGCCGCCCGGCAAACTATGGCGCCAGGCGCCGCGGTATTGAAAACTCTGCACCCCGGCCAGGGTGCGGCCGATGGCATAAGTGTCGTGACGGTGGAAGTCGTAACCATGGCCGGCAAAAAACGCCTCGATACGCTCCAGCCCGCCGATATTGGGCGCGCGGTGGAACCAGTCGCTGGGTGGCGTGTGCTTGGTCATGGTGGCGCTTGTCTTGAGCTCGATGCAGAACACGTTAACCCAGTGACAAACCCTTGTCTGCTGACGAACGGCGTCATTACGACGAGTAGAAAACTGTCGGCAAATGTTGCAAGGTACAAGGCTTCTCTGATGCCACGAAGGCGCCCCGTCCCATGGAACCGACCCAGTTGAGCTATGCCGCGCCATTATTGTCCCTGGCCCTTTTGTGGACGGTGGCGGTGGTGACGCCGGGCCCGAACTTCTTCAACACCGCGCAATTGGCGGCCAGTTGCTCCCGACGACATGGCGTCGTGGCTGCGCTGGGCGTGGCCACGGGCACGGTCCTGTGGGGATTGGCCGGTGGTTTGGGCATCAAGTCGCTGTTCAGCGCGGCACCGACGCTCTATCTGACATTTAAGATCGCCGGTGGCTGTTACCTGATCTATCTGGGGTTGAAGCAATTCAAGCGCAAACCGGCGACGCAACCCGGCGTTGGTAACTCGCTGGATGGGGCAGGGCGAACGCTGTGGTCGGCGTACGGCCGGGGCTTTGTCGGCAACATGACCAATCCCAAAGCGGCGCTGTTCGTTGCGACGATCTTCGCCACGGCCATGCCGGCCTCGCCGCCACCGATGTTGCTAGCGCTGGCGGTGTTGACCATGGCGAGCCTGTCATTCAGTTGGTATTGCAGCGTAGCGCTGCTGTTTGCCAGTCGCCGGGTCGCGGGGGCTTATGAGCGTTCGCGCAAGTGGCTGGATCGTTTTGCCGGCAGTTGCTACCTGCTGTTTGGTGCGCATCTGGTGGCCAATCGCTGATCAGGTCGGCACCGTGGCCACAGGCTGCTCGGCAACGGCGGGCGCTCGATTCAATGTCTCCGGCATGGCCACCACCAGCAACACCAGCGCTGTCGCCGCCACTGCCGCCAGCGTCAGGAATGCCGCACTGTAACCGGCCGACTGAACCACCAGCCCGGCCAGGCCGTTACTCAGTGCGGCGCCCAGACCAAACACGGTCGACAGCGCGCCGAGGCTCACATTGAAGCGTCCGGTGCCTTGGGTCAGGTCCTTGATCACCACGGGAAACAAGGCGCCGAAGATCCCGGCCCCTACGCCGTCGAGCAATTGCACCGCCACCAGCCAGTACGGATCATCCGACAAGGTGTAAAGCACCCCGCGCAATGGCAGGATCAGAAAACCGGCAAGCAGCAACGGTTTGCGTCCCCACACATCGGCTTTCCATCCCACCAGCAACGCTACCGGCACCATCACCAATTGCGCGGCGACGATGCAGGCGGAAGTCAGCGGCGTGGCCATTTGCAAATTAACCAGGGACAGTTTCTGACTCACCAGTGGCAGCATTGCTGCGTTCGCCAGATGAAACAGCCCACAGCAAATACCGAAGATCAGCAGCGGCCGGTTGTGCAGCAAAACATTGATCCCCGAGGGCTGTTCACCATGGGCCGGGCCTTGCGGATCGAAGCCTCGGGCAACGTCGTGATCGATGGCTTGTGGCGAGATAAAGCTGATGGCTATCACGCTGGCCAGCGCCATCACGGCCATCAGGTAAAACACCGCCACCGGGCCGAACAAATACGCAAATCCCCCGGCCAGCAACGCCGCGACAGCATTGCCTGCGTGGTTGAAGGTTTCATTGCGCCCGGTACGGCGGGTAAAGGCTCGCGGCCCGGTAATGCCCAACGAAATGGCGGAAATGGCTGGGGCGAATACCGACGCCGCGACAGCGCTCAAAGCTTGGGTCAGCGCCACCAGAGTGAATGAAGTAATGAACGGCAGCAGTAAACAGCTCAGCGTCACCAATAGCGCCGCGACGATGATGACGCCGCGTTTGCGCCGTGTTCGGTCGATCAGTGCACCAGCCGGAGTCTGCGTCAACAGCGCGGCGATCCCGGCAATTGTCATCACCAGGCCGATACTGGCCGGGTCCCAGTGATGCACTGCCAGCAAATAGATCGCCAGGTAAGGCCCGAGCCCGTCGCGCACGTCGGCTAGAAAGAAGTTGAGCCCGTCCAGGGAAAGGGTGTTGCGACGATCGGTAGGAGCGTTCAAGGGCGGCCTCTGCTTGGCGGAGCGCAGGTGCGTGCTGCGCATTAGCAATGACTCGTCGGCACCACGCGAAGTTTCAGTCTTTAACTCATCCGCGTTGCCGTGGTATGAAACACCACGTTCAAAATGAGGCCAGGCAATGAGCAAGCTGCGGGTAGGGATTATTTTCGGGGGCCGTTCGGCCGAGCATGAAGTGTCGTTGCAATCGGCGAAAAACATTGTCGATGCGCTGGATCGTTCGCGTTTCGAACCGGTGCTGATCGGCATCGACAAACAAGGCCACTGGCACCTCAACGATCCCTCGAATTTCCTGCTCAATCAGGAGAACCCGGCGCTGATCGCGCTTAATCAATCCAATCGAGAATTGGCGGTGGTGCCGGGCAAGGCCAGTCAGCAACTGGTGGAAACCTCGAGCCAGGAACTGCTGGGCCACGTCGATGTGATCTTCCCGATTGTCCACGGCACCCTCGGCGAAGACGGCTGCCTGCAAGGCTTGCTGCGCATGGCGAATTTGCCTTTTGTCGGCTCCGATGTGCTGGGTTCTGCAGTGTGCATGGACAAGGACATCAGCAAGCGCCTGCTGCGTGACGCCGGGATTGCGGTCACACCTTTTGTGACGCTGAATCGTGCCGGCGCCGCGCGCACCGGGTTCGCCGAAGTGCAGGGCAAGCTCGGCCTGCCACTGTTCGTCAAACCGGCGAACCAGGGTTCTTCGGTGGGAGTGAGCAAGGTGACCGACGAAGCCGAATACGCGGCGGCAGTTGAGCTGGCCCTGGGCTTCGACGAAAAAGTCCTGATCGAATCCGCCGTCAGCGGTCGTGAGATTGAATGTGCGGTGCTCGGCAATGATCAGCCGATCGCCAGCGGCTGTGGCGAGATCGTGGTGCGCAGCGGGTTCTATTCCTACGACAGCAAATACATCGACGACCAGGCCGCCGAAGTGGTGGTGCCGGCCAACATCAGCGTTGAAGCGAGCGAACGCATTCGCGCCCTGGCCGTCGAGGCATTCCAGGTGCTCGGTTGCTCCGGGCTGGCGCGGGTCGATGTGTTCCTCACCGACAGCGGCGAAGTGTTGATCAACGAGATCAACTCGCTGCCCGGTTTCACCCGCATCAGCATGTACCCCAAGCTGTGGCAGGCCACTGGCATGACGTATAGCGAACTGGTCAGCCGCTTGATCGACTTGGCACTGGAAAAGCATCAAGCACGGCAAGCGTTGAAAATCAGCCGCTAAGCCGTGAGTAAATATTCAATCAAGGATTTATCGATGACGGCTGCAACTGTTTACCTGTTTTCCTACGGCACCTTGCAGGACAAAGCCGTGCAACTGGCCAACTTCGGACGCGAACTCAGCGGCAGTGCTGATGCGATGCTAGGGTATGAACAGTCTTGGGTGGAAATCACCGACCCTGACGTGTTGGCCACCAGTGGCAAGACCCATCATCCGATTCTGCGTCCGGGTAGCGCGAGCAATGCGCCGATTCCTGGCATGGTGTTTCAGATCACACCTGAAGAACTGGCCGCCGCCGACAGCTATGAAGTCTCGGACTACAAGCGCGTCAGCGTGGTCCTGCAATCCGGGATTGAAGCGTGGGTGTATGTGAGCGCGTAGTTGCACAGCGCAGCGTTATCCCGAATGATGTGCGAAGTTGTATACAAAAATTACTAGCAGAGGCAACAACATCATGAAAGTCAGCGCACGTAACGTCTTCAAGGGCACCATCAGCAAACTGCAACCTGGCGCCGTCAACGCCGAAGTGTCCCTGAAACTGGCCGGCGGCAATGAACTGGTGGCGGTAGTGACCATGGAAAGCGTGAAGAGCCTTGGCCTGGCGGTCGGCAAGGAAGCCGTCGCACTGGTGAAGGCGCCGTGGGTGATGCTGATGACCGAATCCAGCGACATCCGCCTCTCGGCGCGTAACTGCCTGGAAGGCAAAGTCACCAGCGTGACCGATGGCGCGGTGAATGCTGAAGTGGTGGTCCGGCTCGATGGCGGCAGCGATGTTTATTCGATCGTTACCCGTGAAGCGGTTGCGGAGCTTGGTCTGGCACCGGGTGTGAGCGCGACGGCCGTGATCAAGGCCTCGCACATTATTTTGGGTGTGCCGGCCTGAGTCATCGATTTCAAGTACAGCTCAGATTGAAGTGGGAGCGGCGGTGCGACGATTCGACTTGCTCGCGAAGCAGACAACGCGGTGTTTCAGCAGAACCGCGTTATCGTTCTTCGCGAGCAAGCCAGCTCCCACAGATTCAATCCCCCAACGCCTCCCCCTCACGCCGTGGATCGGCCCCGCCTGCCAACGACGCTTTCCCTGACGCATCCTTGACCCGAACAATCGCCTGGGTCCCGCTGGTCATGTCGATTTCATTTACCGCATGCCCTTTGTCCTTCAGCGCCTGAATCAGCGTCGGGCTGAATTGCCCCTGTTCCAGTTCCGTCGGGCCATTGCGGCTGCCGAAGTTGGGCAGGCTGATGGCAGCTTGTGGGTCGAGGTTCCAGTCGAGCAGGCCGATGGTGGATTTGGCGACGTATTCGATTATTTGCGAGCCGCCAGGTGAGCCGACGGTGGCCACGAATTCGCCGCTCTGGCGATCGAAGATCAAGGTCGGTGCCATGGATGAGCGCGGGCGTTTGCCGGGTTCGACGCGGTTGGCGACTTTCTGGCCGTTTTCTTCGGGGATGAACGAGAAGTCGGTCATCTGGTTGTTGAGCAGGAAGCCCTGGACCATCAGGTGCGAGCCGAACGCGGACTCGACGGTGGTGGTCATGGACACGGCGCCGCCTTCGTCATCGACGGCGACCACTTGCGAGGTGGAAATGCGCAGCGGTGAACGGTCCGGCGCGTAGGCAACTTGGATGCCTGGCGGCGTGCCGGGTTTGGCGGTGCCCATGCTGCGATCGCCGATCAGGGCGGCGCGGCTGGCCAGATAAGCCGGGTCGACCAGGCCTTTGACCGGCACTGGCACGAAGTCGGTATCGGCCACGTATTGTGCGCGGTCGGCGTAGGCCAGGCGTTCGGCTTCGGAGATCAGGTGCACGGCTTCAGGCGCCGGTTCGATGCCCGCAGACTTATTGGTCTTGAGCGGTTTGAGTGGTGCCAACGCGAAGCGTGGGTCGCGGATTTCCAGGGCTTGCAAGGTGCCGAGGATCTGCGCCACGGCAATCCCGCCTGATGACGGTGGCGGCATGCCGCAGACCTGCCAGCGTTTGTAGTCGGTGCACAGCGGCGCACGTTCTTTGGCCTTGTAAGCCTTAAGGTCATTCAGCGAAAGGCTGCCAGGGTTTTTATGGCCCTGGACCTTGGCGACGATTTCTTCGGCAATCGGCCCTTTGTACAACGCGTCGGGACCTTCCTTGGCGATGCGTTTGAACACTGCGGCCAGTGCCGGATTCTTCAGCTGTGTACCGACGGCTTTCGGGCTGCCGTCAGCATTCAGAAAGTACGCCACCATGTCCGGCGAACGCGGCAGGGACGAATCCGAAGCAATCAGCAGGTGCAAACGCGGCGAGATCGCAAAGCCTTGCTCGGCGAGTTTGATCGCCGGCTCGAATAGTTTTGCCCAAGGCAGGCGCCCGTGTTTCTGATGCGCCAGCTCAAGCGCCCGTAACACGCCCGGCGTCCCCACGGAACGACCACCAATCTGCGCCTGGGTGAACGCCATCGGTGTGCCGTCGGCTTGCAGGAAAAGTTTCTCGGTGGCGCCAGACGGAGCGGTTTCTCGACCGTCATACGTGCGCACAGCCTTACCGTCCCACAACACGATCAACGCACCGCCGCCGATGCCCGACGATTGCGGTTCCACCAGGGTCAACACGGCTTGCATCGCAATGGCTGCATCGATGGCCGAGCCGCCCTGACGCAGCATCTCGCGCCCGGCAGCGGCCGCCAGTGGATTGGCCGCAGCGGCCATGTGTTTCGCGGCGTGGCGGGTTTGCAGGTCAGTGCGAAAACCGGTGGCGGCTTCCGGCGCCACGGGCAATGTCGAAGTGGGTGGCGCGTTGCACGCGGCGAGGGTCAACGCGGCGGCGATCAGCGACAGGGCTGACAGGCGAAAGCGACTCAAGTGGAAGGCTGGGAACACGTGGGGCACTCCGTCCGTGGGAAAAAGGTTTGGGGGACTTTATCGGCCGACAGGGTGCGACGCAAACCGCGTCCTACGGCCAAGATACTTTTGCCCTTCATGAACGGGAAGATTTTCTGTAGGGTCGAACACATCAGAGCAGCCAGAAAACCAACAAGAGGCAGACATGCACACTGAGTTTCCTACCCAGCCGAGTTACCGCGGGCAACGTGAACAATTCCTAGCGGCGGCCACCGCTGCCGGCGCGACGTTGACCGAATATCCGCATCCCCTCAAAGGGCCGTTCGGTGAGTCATTGAGCACCGATGTGGCGGTGCTCGGTGATCCGGCGGCCAAGCGTCTGCTGATTGCGTTGAGCGGCACCCACGGGGTCGAAGGCTTCTACGGCTCCGGATGTCAGATCAAATGGTTGCAGGACTTGGGCAAGCGTTCGCTGCCAGCGGATGTCGCGGTGGTGATGATCCACTTGATCAACCCCTGGGGCACGGCGTGGCTGCGTCGGGTCAATGAAGACAACATCGACCTCAACCGCAATCACCTCAACTTCGAGCGTCCGCTGCCGGACAACCAGGCTTACGCGACGCTGCATGAAATCTATGCCAGCACTGAGTTGCACGGCCCCGAGCGTGATCGCGCTGACGCGTTGCTCGATGCGCAAATCAAGGAACACGGCTGGCCGGATGTGATGTCGATTGTCGAGGGCGGCCAGCACAGTCACCCCGATGGTTTGTTCTATGGTGGGGTGGCGCCGAGTTGGTCGAACCGCACGTTGCACCAGATCATGCAGGCACACGTAGCCCATGCCGATGTTGCTATGTGTTTCGACCTGCATACCGGGGCAGGGGAGTACGGTCATCCGATGCTGCTGACCATCACCGAAGCGGCGTATCCGGCGCTGGAAGACGCCCAAGCCATTTACGGCCCATGGCTTTACACCTTGCACACCGGCGCCAACACCACCAGCGAAACCGGGATCGCGGCGACCGCGACGGGCTACACCTCCCAGGCATTGCTCAATGCTTTGCCGCAGGTGCGGCTGATGCCATTTGTGATCGAGTGCGGG
This sequence comes from Pseudomonas sp. 5Vm1k, assembly GCF_056161485.1. Taxonomy (NCBI): domain Bacteria; kingdom Pseudomonadati; phylum Pseudomonadota; class Gammaproteobacteria; order Pseudomonadales; family Pseudomonadaceae; genus Pseudomonas; species Pseudomonas sp. 5Vm1k. Next base: position 283,991 of record NZ_JBSPCZ010000008.1, on the reverse strand, counting down.
ACGTATCCGGGGCCAGACGTTCATCGTCATTTGCGCGATGACCATTGGCTGCATCTGTACGGCAACCCAAGTGATGCGGTGGGGCGCGGGATCAAACTCAATCTGCTTGAGCAGTTCTATCCGGCCGACAGCGACTGGCAGGCCATGGTCTGGCTGCGCACCTGGCAGATTTGGGAGCGGGGTTTGTCAGCGTTGTCGACGATGCGTGCCTGACGGTGGTCGGGCACTTTTCTCGAGGCATAAAAAAACGGCCTACCTTTCGGTAAGCCGTTTTTAGTACTTGGTGGTACACAGACATTTGAACTGATAACTTAACCATCTGTAATTATTGGGAATTTGTCTTGCAGATTGCGCGAGGGATACATATGGGGATACATGGCGCCCACTGCTAGGTGGTTTTTGGCCTTTTTTCTTTTCGCCAGAAGGTGCTCGAAAGCGACCAATTGGTAAGTCGGATTGATCCGACGAGCGGCATCATTCCAGCGGTTTTGAGCTTCCGAGTTTTGCCTTGCTCATCAGTGGCGCGGGGCTCAGTCGTGAGCTGAGTTTATCTGCTCGATTGGTCGCCGACGGTTTGCTCATCTCCACCCACGCTTCGTAACCCTCTACATCGATCAGCACCCGCCCATCAGGGGCATGTCGCCAGACTCGATCCTTTAACCAGGTCCCGTCTTGTATCTTTGCCCGGATGGCCGCCTCTGTGTATCCCGATTCGCTGGAAAATTTTCTGACCGTAACATAACGCATGGCAGATTCATCTTAATCGGAAGGATTGCTGAGCAGCGGCGATCGTTCATCACCACTAGTTGGTTTATCACTTGAACTCCTGAACCATGCTTCGCAACATTCCCGCCGCTTTCTTCGAATCACTCAGTGACAGGATTGTGTCGTACAGCAGGATCAAACTGTTGCATGTGGTGGCCGGGTCATTAGAGAACTTTTCTGGATTCGTAATAATTTCCACTGAATGCTGATCCTTCGCCATCATTGCAAGCAGTACTTTTTTAAACTCTTTATCGTAGCTCGAGAACGGCTGTGCTTTAGTCGGATTCGTAGCCGTTTGCTTGATTAGTTCCGTCAGAGCTGCGAGGTCTTCGTTGGTCAGTTCCTTCGGGACCTTACCCATCAGGTCCGCAGTGGGCGTTTTATTGTCCATCCCCAGGAAAGTCACGCAATGGGCTGGGTTTGTTCTGCCGAGGAATTTCACTTCGGCAATCTGGGAGCGCCAGTAGCGGATGAGGGCCAGATCGGGTGCTCGAATCAAGTAACTTGGCACAATCGATTCGGTGATCAGCGTCTGGACATCCAGTTGGATCTCAGCCAGTGAGCGGCCGCCTTGCACACCTTCAACCATCGTCTTTCTTAGCTTGGCAAAGTTGTCTGGGTCGTAGATCGACAGAGCTGCGAACACAGGCGTTTTCAGCAACGACTGCTCAATCATATTCGCGTCCCGCCAATCTGCGATGCCTGATAGGCCGAAGTAGCGAGAGTCGACAACTGAGGTGATGATGTTCTGCTGCTTCAGCTCTTCTTGGGTGGGGAACCATATATTCTGTGGGCTGGTGGAAATCGCCTTCGCAACGAACTGTGGCGTTGCACCTACCCGAGAAAGTACCTCTCTAAAACTGGCGTTGAGATCGAGCTCGTCGCTGCCCCTAGCTCCATTCACCGAGGCGCTATGAAAGCCAATCCGACCCTGTTCGCCGATGTAACGCTCGCGGCCGGCGAGGAAGGCTATGGCGCAGGCACTGGAGCAACTGGTGCGGGTGTAAGTGATGAGCTGGCGCTGGGAGATCAGGTTCGCGAGCTTGTTTGCCTCCGTAATTCGACCGCCTGTGCTATTCAGGTGAATGACTCGGACTGCTGGGGAAGAGTCGAGCATGTTCCGGACTGCATCAGTGGTTCCGATGGGAATGCCCCCGGCTAATTCCATCTCGGTGTCGTTGCGCATCAGACGGAGTGAGTACGGGGGTATGTTGTCGGTGCCCCGTATCATATCTATCCCTTCGCGAATAAGGGGGACGCCGTCGACGATAAAGCTGAAGAACAGTTGGAGCGCACCAATGCAGACCATCACCTTGGCCGTAACTGCCCAGATATGCTTACCGCCGCGCGAAACGTGGGCAGAGGCAGATCGTATCACCCCGACAATCTGCCAAACTGCCACCGCGATGGTGACGGCGTAGTACGCCAATATCAGGAAGCCTTGTTTCTGAGTGTTCAGATTCATAGCGTCACTGAAATGGCCCAAAGCTACGTCTGAGAGAGCTATGAAGATTGCGACCAAAAATCCGAACAGCCAGTAAGAGACTCCGAGTGAGTACTCCCCGCGCCAGTGCTTGGCGATGAAATTGTAAGATCTAGATGGCTTGGCTGCCGGCGGCCGGGCCGCCGGAGGGGCATATTCTCTCCTAGGGGTTCTCTCCTCGGGAGGAGGTGGCTCTTCAGTCTGAATGAGTTCTTCGACTCTGCTGATGTTGGCTTGCATGTTGGTGATCGGCTGGCCGCAGTTGAAGCAGTAGTTGGCGTCAGTGGCGTTCGCTGTTCCGCACTTTGTGCAATAGAGAGTTCCGTTCATTCTGTTCCCCGGTACAGCGTTGCATTGGGCCTATGCGGTTGTCGCCAAGTTTTCCCGAGTAACCCGGTTCCGACCGGAGATGTCTCGCTTTCAAGCGCTCAATCGACTGGGCTCAAATCGAACATCCATTTAGCGATTGCTGACTGACGCCAGGCCACCGAGTTGGGGCCTATCCTGATCTGTTTTGGGAACGTGCCTTCCCTGATCCGGCGATAAACCGTATTTCGCCCTAGACCGGTAATGTGAAGTACCTCGTCGAGGCGCAGGAAGCGATCGATGCTCTCTGTCATCTCCTGATATCTCTCAGTGTTGGCGGTGCCTGTCGCGGTCTACCCACCTTCGGCGTCCTCTTCTCGCCATCCCGGCACCCCCGCAGAAACTCCCGCACATCCTCCTTGAGCCAGCAATGTCTGGTGCCCATCTTGAAACTCTTGGGCAGCCAGTCCACGCCGCGGCGAATCCCCTCTCTGACCGATGCCTCCGTTCGGCCAAGCATCTTGCCCAGGCCTGCTACGAACACCACTTCGCAGTCATCGTCCATATGCACTCCTAACTCGGGGTTGCTTACTGCGCCCCTTGTGCTTTCAGTCGAGCCAGCCCCTGATTGATGTGCCCGGCGTTCTCGCCGATCGTCTCCAGCGCAGTTCGGATATTGTCGCCGGCCTCGGCATGCCCTTGGCTTTCGACTAGCAGGGTCAGCTCCATTAGCGCGGCCTCCAAGGCGAGCTGGTTTCGATACATGCGCTCTAGGATGTCTGGAAGAGAGTATTCAGGGGAGGGCATCGCTTCGACTCCATTCGAGAAAATGAAAGCGTAGCAGCGCCGGTTCGATTGGGCATGAAACAAACTGCTCACTGCTCACTGCTCACTCGCCGACGAGCGTTTCGAGTAACTGGAAGTGATCGATGCCTGGGGGGTTGTGTATAGCCATTGTTTAAGCGATGCCCAGGGGGTTGTGTATAGCCGGCGAAAGTAGCTCGCGCCACCGGCCCTGAACTCCCATTTCGGTAGGGCAGATGCCGCGCCACGTCTTTAATTTACAAAGCGTGTTGCGTGACGGTGTGACGTGACGACCACCATGATGTGGTGATTGCTGGGTATTGACCCCGCTCATTCATGGGGTTCGGTTTTCGCAAAGCCCATTGAGGAATAACCCATCCGGTTTCGGTAGAAACCCAGCCGGTTTTGCTTACTTTTGCTTAGTCGGAATTCCAGGCATGTAACCTGATCTCCCATGTCGGTATGGTAGGGGACATCGCTAAGGCCGATAGCGTCTACCCTATACGTCAGTGCGGCCCGTAACCAAAAATCTTAGGGGTGAGGTGTTCTACGATGTCGAGCAAAAGCGATCAGGACAATCGCAGCAATCAGCTAAATCCCAATAATTCTGCCTATCACGATTCGCGGTGCGGTAACGCTCATAGTGATGATGGCGACGATTGTGCACTCGATCACCAACAGAGCCATGATCTTCGTACCTACATACAAGTCGTACCGAAGATTGAGGTGGTAGGCAACTACGGTGTAGGGCTCGTCACTGCCGACGTTAAACCGCGCTTTTTCACCTTTCAGTTGAAAGCCCGCGATGAGAGCTCGATGTTTTGCAACGAGTCGACGCTCAGAGTAAGGATGGAAGACTATTTAGACCGCTTCACGCTGGAGCTCTTCAGGCTTACGACTTCTCACTACAAGGCCCGACCTGCTTTGTTCGTAATCTTCGATGGCACCTCCAGCAGGTTGCCTTGGCACGTGCCTCTTAATCCGGATCGGCCTGATCTCATGAAGGAGTTCCTCCTGGAAGATAAGCCAAGCGTTGAAGGAGTTGCTGATCCAGAGAAGATCCGCTCGTTGCTGTGTACTGCTCTACAGACACCGCACGAGAACTGGGGAGTGTTTGAGGCTGAGCGCCAAAGTGCGTCGACTTTGCGCTTCACTTACGAGCGTCGTTGCCGAGAAGCGCTTGCGAGCGCATAGGGCGGATTTTTGAGATGTACTCAGTGTCCGGTTAAGTTTGTCACTCGCCACGTTTTCGTAATTCGAAAATCGTGGCGTGGATAGGTGTCGGAAATCTTCCCGTCATCTACAGTCGCATCTCTCTGATGACTCGCCGAGGCTCCGTACCTTGGGCAAGCGCTCGCCTTGCGTCCTTGGTGAGCTGGTCAAGCGCCTGATCTTCAAAGGCTGCCGCCATGGCTGCGGCCTTCCTCACGATCAGCAATGCCAGCTCGGGTGGAAATACCACTTTGTCGATGGGTAGGTAGTCGCAGTCGATAACGGACATGGGGTGGCCCTCGCAGATGTGGTCGTATTCAACAGCCGTTGAGCTGGCGTTCGATTATCTGATAACTGCCGTGATTCCGGTAGTTTGCTTGGGGCGTTCTGTCGCCTATCGAGGCTGGTTGCGAGCGTCAATTCTTCCTTGACGAGCCCACCGAGAATTTTTGACGGGCCGCGCCCTCAGTTGCTCTGATAAATTTTCGCCAGCCCTTACAGATCAAGGCGTTCAGCCAGGCGCAGGCGCATCGTGGTCCGCCAATCCGTCTAACCCTGTCAAATATTTCGTCAAGGCTGGTCAAGGTTCTAGCCATTCTTGACGGGGCGCGGCGCTCGGATGCGGCGTGCTCCTCCGCGCATCAGGTGGGGCGCTGCTGTCCGGGCGGTTTGACTGTTCGGCAGGGTCACAATCTGTCCAGTGCCTGTCCAGAATTTGTCTGGGGTCTGTCAAAGGTATGAGACGGCCAGGACGGCTTGTTTGACGGCTCCCGCATGGAATCAGCTTCAGACGCACATCCATCGCCGGTTTCGTCTCATGCCTGTCTCACATTCCGTCAAAGCGTGGTCAAAGTAGCGGGCACTCGACACTGTGTTGACTCCTACACAGTGTGTTGTTTTCAACACGCAGCAACCTGATAAAACCTGACATTGGAGCGGCTGGCGCGGGTCATTCATGGGGTGTTTCCGCAAAGGGGGCATTCGACCTAGATCAGCTCCATTCATGGGGTTTGTTTCGCAACGCTCATTCAGCGTCGCTTTCGCGTGCATTGCACCTCATCCATGGGGTTGTTTCGCAAACCTGCGTTTGGCCAGTGAAAAACACAGCAATACCGTGGAAACCACAGTGGAAACCAGCGACCGGTAACAGCTTTCATTGGTGACTTTTCGCGGTAACCAGCGTGGTAACCACTGGCCGGGTTCGCACCAGCTTCGCGTAAGAGGGTGCGAACCAGAAGTGCGAACCTGTTGCCGGCATGTACGGCGAGTGCGTACTGAGCCGCGTACGAATGCCGGATAAGGCTGTCTCCGAGGCGGTTTCACGCACTCCAGTTGCGTGAAGATAATGCGTGAAAATATGCCGATCGGTACTTGATGCGGGCCTTCCATGGGGTTGGTTTCCCAAATTGCCATTCAATGCTTCATTGACCGGGGAATCCGGTATCAAGATGGTCACCGCGTTTGGTAAGTGGCGCAGGCATCCGGTTCGAAAGCCCAGTTTGGTGGATACCGGGCGACCAGGTGAGCGCCAGCGACTTATCAAAACTTAACATCTGATCGGCGCGGCGAACCTGTCAAAACCTGTCATCCAGCGCGCACCATAACCTAACAAAACCTAACGTCGACTCGGGTGCGTGAACCCCGTCTTTAGCTTGCTATCCATCGTTATGTTCTCGGGCGGGGCGACCCAGTTGAATGGTGGTTTTTGTGAGCTGGCACCAAGCCGGCTACCGTTAGTGAGCGCCTAGTCGGGAAGTAGATAGGCTCCGACTACAATGGAAGTCTGATCCCCGTTAGGCGCCATGCAATTAAATCTCGCCGAAGGATAAACTGTGATGGGGCTCCCCCATTTTTATCGGGGACTTCAATCACGAACTTGCTGAAACCTTCGTAGCGCATATGGGCGTTCTCGAATGGCTTCTTATCTACTGACGCAACATTTTTACCTGAGCCTCCGCCACCCGATATAAGTTTGCCCGGCTTTTCGCCTTTCATCAGTTCAACTAGTCCAGATGGCGTGACGAGAGTAGAAATCATTTTCTCTGCTATGCCACTTGCAAATGCCGTTGCTAGGGCTGCGAACGGATTATCCTTAAGCTCTGTTTTGGCTTTTGCCATGATGGAGGCGTTGACCTGCTCTTTAAGGTCTTCTCTTACGCGAGGGAAATCAATGTGTTCCTCCAGGGCTTCAGTGTCCTGAGCTTGAGCAGCCTGTCGAATTTGATAGACCGCTACGTATGGTGCCGAGACAACCCCCGCCAGCGCTATAGCTGCTATACCAACCATAATTAGCAACGGCTTTCTTTGTCTTATTGAGGCGCGTTTGTCGGGGACTGAGAGCAGCTCAGCAGCACTTTCGTTCCGCTGTTTGGCTGACAGTGCCTTGTTGTAATCCACGCCACACTCTGGGCATTTCAACGGATCGCCGAAATCGAACTGTGGAGCTTCATGGTTACACACAGGGCATTGCATAAGGTTCCCTCCTAAAGTTTGATACTCGGATGGACTTTAGCATGCTGTATCAATTTGACAGGTCCTCCTCAGAGGCGAATGAGCAATATCAAGGTATCTGGCGGCTACCCGATCATGTAGGTCATCATCCATGAGTGATGCCGGCCAGGGAGCCATTGGGGGGAAGAGCAGCGGCGACTCCCTGTGACGACTACGCTAAGTGGCGTATAGAACGACCCATGCTTCGAGGTGGCTCATATGGCAAGACGCGGCCGGACTTATCAGTGGCGAGACGAAAAGATCGAAGAGGTAACGTCTGCTCGCACTGGCACTTCACGTCCGAAGCGAACCGCTGCGCCCCCTAAGTCCGCAAGGCTAGGCTTTCAAAATGGATTACTACTTTTCACTTTTTGTAGCGTAATCATGGTGTTTGCAGTGCCCGCGCTGATCGCCGTTTTATACGTTATTTTTTCTGTGATCTTTGGCGAGTGATATGAGTAAAAAGCTGATTTTTATTGCGTTGCTGGTTGCGTACTCCAGCTTCTCACAGGCTCTTGAAAGCGAGTATTACGAAAGCCAAAAAGATATCGAAAAAATCACAAATGAAATCCCGACAATTGTCGGAAGTCTTACCGACCGGGCAAGACTCAATGGAATCAAGATAAATTCTGTAGCTGTGATGAAATTTTCTAAAGCCGATACTGAAGGAGATCCGGACACCAAGGATGGGGACATTGATTACAGCTTTGAAACCGACTCAAAAGAATGCACAGTGCTCGGTTCTGCCGGGTTTTCGTACAGGAATGGCAAATACACGCCGACAACAAGAACGGCACTATGGCTTTTGAAGGGCAAATGCCATGGGCCGGAGTTTCCGTGATCAACAAAGGCCGCCGGCAGGGATACCGACTGCCGAGGCATTGCGCTTCGGCAGTCGGGCTTTCTTCTTATTAGCCCCTTGGTAAGGGGACGGTTTGCCGTTCGAACCGGCCTTGGTACTTACCGGCGACTTTAGCCTTCTCTATATTCAAAAACACCGCTCCGCCAGCAGGGCTCTTGGTGTCACTAAGCTTCGTATTCAGGTCCATCTATTCACCTACTGGGATTTTTATCGTCTGAATGCCGTCGAGTTGAGGGTCGATGATGCTGTTGGCCGCTGCGATCTCGGTCCAGCGCGACTGATCCCCGTACGCGTCTGCGGAAACCTTCTGAAGGCTGGAGTTGCTGGTGATAACACTCGATACGCCATTCGCCAGCGGTCCGGACAGGACGCTCTTATGCATCCGCTCCAGCACACTCTGCATCTGGTACAGCGGTACGAGCTGGGTCAGTGCCGCGCCCTGGCGCATGACGTTGTTGGCGGCGATCGATACAGGGTTGCCTGGCACCAGCCCACCAAGGGTTGTAATGTCGTTCACTGACGCGCCCACTTGGGCAATGACTGACTGAACGACAGCCTGCGCCGCTACCAGAGGACGAATCACGGTCTGCACCGTGTCGATGGTGGCATTGGCGAACCCTTGCACCTGCGAGACGGCATCCTTGACGGTGTTGATCGAGGATGTGACGGCATCAGAATTGATGATGCTGGCCAATCCCAATGATTCACCAATGTCGCTATTGATCAGTTTGTCGAGCGTGCCGGTCAGCGCGTTTTCCGTAAGCGGCGCATCGAGGCGCGAAACCACGGTCAATTCCAGGGTGTAGCGCCTGCGATACTCGAATTCAAACACCGGAACGAAGTTGGACAGGAGCACGCTGAAGTAGTACGAGCCAATGTTGAGGGAGAGCGGCAGGCCCTCGTCTCGCATGGTCTCCAACTGCGTGACACGTTCCTGCGCCGTAGCCCCAATGATCCAGCCTGACCACGAAATGTTGTCGTAGTCGACGCCCATTACATCAAAAATGCGCTTGCCGCCGACCAGCTTGTGCATGACGAGTTGCTGCTTGCCGGCGCCCGGGGTAGCCGACTCAGGAACCTCAAGTCCGGTGAACTCGAAATCTCCCAAAATTACACGAGTGGCAAATGGGTCTCCGCCTGGGGCGAAGTTGTCCAGGAAGGTAGTGAAGCTCATCGGTTATCCCCTTGGGAGGGCTGTGCTAGGGGTTCCTGGCATCAGCATGCTGCGAGATGGGTCGAAGCCATTAGTGCTGGTTCGCGGGCGACTCAATGCCTTGGCTTGGTGCTCCGTCACAACTTCTGCAATCTTTTTGCCGTCCAAATGGATTGGCTGAGTCAATTGCACCGTTAGTGATTGCTTGGGCGGTATAGGGACCACCAGAGACTGATCTGACTTATTGGTGAGGCTTGGCAGTAGCGCCCAGGAAGGAGCCGATTTGCCAGCCGCCAACTGAGAAGACGTGCCACGGTATTCATCGGCGAACGTCGTCTTTGATATCTGCATCGAAGTCGGCAGTATCATGTTTGCTCCCGCGATCAGCGTATTGAAGATCGTCTGCCAGCCAGTCAGAAAAACCAGAGCGAACGACTTGAAAGCCCCGCCGATATCGCCGTGGAACAGTTTGACGAAGCCAGTCTTCATGTCATTCCACATGAGTTTCAGCGCACTGCTGATCTCCTTCCAGTTGTTCCAGAGCAGGAAGGCCGCCAGAGCAATCGCAGTGACAACAAGGCCGATCGGATTCATCAGGAGGGCGCGGCCAAGAAATGCGATGCCTTTGCCGACATTTACCGTGAGCATGACCAGGTATGTTCCCATCCTTGCTAGCCACGGAATCATCGGTGCAAGACCGCCGCTTGAGACAAACATCAACGCTTTGGCCAAGAGCAAGAACCCGCGCCCGGCAGCGATGATCATGTTGATCAAACCACCCGTGATCAGGAAGCCTGAAAGGCCGATAAGCGCATAGGTGAAAGCGGTGACATATTTGGGGTTTTCGCCCATCCACTTCGTCAGCGAAACAATGCCATCGTTAAGCATCGTTATACCCGCAATAGCCATTGGCAGGACTTGATCGCCCAGCAGCAGCATTAAGTCCTTCCATTTTGCGGCCAGTTCAACCTCTTTGCCTGAAAGGGTTTTACGGGTTTTCTCCACCGAAGCATCAATGCCTAGGGCTTTATGCTGCGCTTCAAGCGAATGGTGAAGCTTCTCAATGTTCTTGTCGATGAGGGTGAACATCGCGCCGCCGGTAGAGCCGAACAGCATGGCGTTTGACTGCCCAATTGCAGAGTCAGAGGTGATCCCCATGCGCTTGTGCATCGGCATGATGATTTTTTCGTAGAACTCCGTCGGGTTCTGGCTGAACATCTCGGCACCGATCAGCGGGTTACCTTTGAACGCCTTGATTCCGCCCTGCTTGTTCCAAATAACCTTGTCCTCATCCCAAATCTTGTTGGCTACAAGCTCGTGAGCGACCTGGTTAGGAATTTTGACGATGCCGTTCAGCCTGTTGTAGGCGGTCCTGATCGAGAAGCCGGCCGTCTGGCCTTTGAGCATGGTGATGATGGGTTCCATCATGGCAACTGCGTCATCACTCATGTTCATGGCCGCAATACCGCCGCGGGCCTTGAACTGGCGCAGTTGCTCCCAGTTCACCGAGCCACCGGAGGTCTGGGTCATCTTCCAGCCAGCATCCGCAAGCTCATTGAAACGCTTGGCCGATTTCAGACCGCCCGAGTCTTCGATGTAACGCATCATCGCCATGCTGCTGGTTTTCATGACGGCCTGCGTTTCTTCGCTCAGGCCGGATGTCGCATAGGCGATTTTTGAGAGCGTCGGCGCAGCGATCTTGGCGCCTTCCAGCGCTTCCATGCCTGGCAATCCGCTCTCACGAAAGACGCCCTGTGCCTCGGTAAAAAGTTTCATATTGGTGGTAATGCTAGTGCCGATTGAGTTCATCCCTTTGACGAACCGCTCAGACTCCGCATTGACCGAATCAGACATGCCGTACAGCGAGAACTTGGCCATTTCTGTCTGGTACTTTTTGGCCTCTGCAAGCGGGGCTTTGAACAACGTCGCAATGCCCATGCCGCCAGCAAACATTGCGCCACCAATGGCCGCTTGCTTGCCGATCGATGACAGTTTTGCGTTGAGTTTGTCGACATCCTGACCGGTCGTGGCCATGCTTTTGCTGATCAGCGCCATGCCAGCGCTGACGTGGTTGATCAGCGATAGTTTTACGGCGACTGCGTATGCTTCAAATGCCATGTCTAGTTACCTTTGTAAGGACGGGTGCGAGGTTATTTCGAGACCTCGAACAGTCAGGACGAAATAGCTCGTGGCTATTCGCATTTTGAAGATGCCTTTTATCCAATGTGTTCACCTCTCGTTTGTTGGGCCAATGGCCTGTCGTGTTGCTCAATGTCGCGACGCATTTGCGAAAAACGAAAACGTCTCGCATCTCGAAATAGTTATTTCTTAATGGTGCCTAGGGTTGGTGAGGCTTCGGGACAGAGGGGGGAGCCAGGTAAGAACGGACCGGGGAAAAGGTGCTCCGGACATTCTCTGATGAACGTGGAAATCGCGAGCTGACAGGCGTTGAACAGAGGTGCGGTGCTAGGTTCTTGGCCGCGGCAAGCGGCGCTGTCTTCAAGAGAACAGGCGTACACCAGTTCGGCGATAGTGGTATAGCCAGCACTGCGCGCCGTCTCACGCTCCACTGTGTTGATCGCCAGCAAATCGCACAGTCGGTCGAACCCAAGCCCTATTGCCAGACCTTCGGTATCCACCACTAGCGAGCGCCCGAAACAGGCGAGCACGTTGCGTAGCTCATCTCGCTCACTGCAGCGGTGTTCGGCGAGTTGCTGCTCGATCTCTGCGATTGCACCAGAAGTGAATGGCAGGTTCTGGCGAAGGAGGTTCGCTTTACGCTCCATTGCCCGATGTTCGTTGTGAATGGATTCGAGCCTCTTACTAAACTCGCGACAGATACGGCGGGCAACGATCAGACTGGTACTCATGCTGGCATTGGGTTTTTTGGCAATGTCCGCGAGGGTGGTAACGAAACTGGTGCTCATGGGCGAGCCTCCATAGGTGTGTTGTCGTAGCTGGCGCGCAGGTGAGCTCCAGCAGTGCAATGGCGGCCGGTGGGTGCGTAGCAGGATCGGCAAACCATGATGTGGCTCAGGTATTGGTCGCGGGCCTGTCGCCACTCGGGTGTGGCAGTGGCAGCGTTTGCGTGTGGGGCGGTGATGAACTGGGTAGGGCGCTCGACCCGAGTGGCCAGCACCAGGCGCGGGCGAGGTCGACTATCCACTTCTGGCGATTCAGTACCGATAACGACTGGCGGCATGTGATCGAGCAAGCTGGAAAGGAGACTCATGCCGGCACCTCGCCCTGATTGCTCAATTGCCCAAATGTGTCTGTAGAAAAAAAACGGGGGAACGGGGGAACAGTGGGAACAGCCAATGTTTCCGGGGCTTTCAGAGGGGGATTCTGTACCCCACGTTTTTTTGTGGGGAACAGTGATAACCAAATGCTCAGAAGCGGGGAGACGCTTATATTCAAAAACATGTTTGTGTTCCCCCTGTTCCCCATACATTCAATAAGGGGGAACGGCTACAAGCCACGGTTTTACTGGCTGTTCCCCCGTTCCCCCTGTTCCCCACGTTTATAGGTTCCTGTGAACTCGGGCATTCGTACTTGGTGGATATGGTGGTCATGCGCCGCCCCCTTCGCTGTCCATTGCTTCGGGATCGATGACGTACAGGCGCGCCGACCCGCCGGCGGGGATGCGGTACTTTTTGGTTTTGCGGCTATCGCGATCGGTGTCGCGCTTGGCCAGGGCTCCGCCAACTTCCAGTGCCTTGATCACGCGGGTGAGGCCGAATCCGTGGGCTGCCTCGACGAGTGCGGACTTGTTGAATAGGTAGAGCCGCTTGCCGGCCACCATCTCCCAATAGCCGGCACGGTTGAAGACCTTGGCATCCACCTCCGTGGCGTCGACATCGGAAAACCGGCTGCTGCCGTGTTTGTCGATGAAGTCGAGGATGCCGGCCAGGATCTGGCGATCCTCTGCGTTACCGCCACCTACACGTGAGAGCCATTCCCCATAAAGCAGGCGGCAGTCGGCGAGGGCGGTCCCTTGTTCCCAAGGCAGCAAGCCGAAAGCGATGGCCATCTCCCCCGCAAGTGCGATCACGGCGAACCGATCGGCTACGCGCCCCGCCTGGGCGTTGTCCTCGACGAACTGGGCGCGGATGCCGTCAAAATCGCTGAGCAAGCCTGGCTTATCGTCGGCGGCGACCAGGCGATCCACAAAGGCTGGCCCAAGGTGGCCATGGTGTGCGCCGACAGCCACGGTGAGCTGCCGGTGAAAGTCCGCTCCCTCAAGGCCATGCAACTCATCAAAGGCCCGGTGCGTGCGGGTGCCGGCGTTCACGTCGACCATGCGCAATTCAGCGCCAGCATGGGCAGCATTCCCGGAAATGGCGGCGTGCTCAGAGAGCGAGCGCTCTCCACTGGAAAGCGTGAGCAGGCGCCAGCTCAGTTTGCCCCTGGCTTCGCGCTCACGGGTCATGGTTCCCTTACCCTGGCCGTTGGCGAGGGAGTAGGCCATTTCCTGCACCCGCTTTGGGTCGGCGCGCTTGATCTCATCCAACGGCAGGATGGTGTCGTTGCGGCTCGACGCCTCGATCTCAAGGCCGCCCTTGGTCATGTCCCAACTGGCGGCGAACACGCCCGGGTCACCCCACACCGACGAACCGATCAGTTGGGCCAGAGATTTGCCGCTCGAGCTGTCGCCCACCAGGTGAACACCACCACCCAGCACGCCGACCAAGCTCAGCAACGGACCAGCCAGCGAGCAGCCGATCGCCAGCGTAAGTACCGGGTTGCCCGCGCACTTGGCGGCGACGGCCGATTGCCACAGCGCCAGCTCACCACGCTGACTGAAAAGCACCTGGGCTTTGTTGCTGGCCTGATATCGCACGTTGGCCGCGCCGATCGTCCGCCCGGGCAGTACGAACGCACCTGACTCATGCCAGCCGGGCCGGCAGGTAGTGGCGAACACTTCGGCGGGGTGCTGGTCGAGCAGGTACTCCATGAACGTGCCGCGCTTCTTCAAAGCGATGATGACGCCCATGCCGAACAAGGCGCGCCGGGCGTCCTCGCCGCTGCCGCCGAATACTTCCATGGCAATGATCCATTCCTTGATCCCGCCCTCTGTAACCAGACGCAGGAGCCGGCCCTCGCTGCCGTCGTCACTGTTGGTGGTCCGGGCCACGACCGTGACTGGGCTTGAGATCCACTCATCGCTGATCGGCCTGTCGGCGGCGTCGTTCTCGGCGTCGTCCTGATCCGCAGCGGTGCGCTTGAAGCTGTGCCAGTAAACGCCCGGGCGCAACTTGCGGCCGTTCTCGTTGGTCACCCAGTGCTCGTACACCGCCCAGCAAGGACGAGCAGGCGCGATGGTTGCGGCTTCTGGCCGAAGGTTGATCACGTTGGTATCAGGCTTGGCCATTGGCGAGCTTCCAGTTTGCGAGGTCGTTGAAATCGGTAAGGTCATCGGGCGAACCTTCTGGCCATTCGGGGAAGGCCACCTCGGCACCCACCGCTGCCGCGGCTGCGTTCGCTGCTGTGCGTCCCGGGTTGCCGTCGGTGAGCCGGTCGTCGTCGCCGGCTATGACGATTGGCTGGTCCGGGTAGCGAGCGCGAAGACCTATCGCCGCCTGGATCAGGTTGCCCGCGTTCATGGCTGCCGCAACGACGTAGCCGCCGTGCTGGTGGAGGCTGGCCCCCGTCGCCCATCCTTCGCAGATGCAGAGCACGGAACCGGGCTCGATGATGCCTAGAGGCGAGTACGTGCCCTTCACGCGGCCACCAGGCAAGAAGCGCTTGGCGCCGTCGGGGGCGATTCTCTGCAAATTGACCAGACGGCCATCGAGGTACAGCGGTACGAGCAGATCAGCGCCGCGCTGGCGCAGACCGTGGGAGCGAACTCCTTTGGCGGTGAGGTATGGGTGATCTGGCGAAGCGCGCCGAGCGTTGCGCCACCAATGATTAGCCCTCTCGGCGGCCTGCTGCTGGCGCCGGAGTTGCTCGGCTTCGCGCTGCCGCCGTGCTTGATCAATTCGCTCGCGGATCTGCGCCGCCTCGCGAGCGTCCACCGGTTCGCGGCTACACCAGGTGCTGGCGGTTCCGGACTTCCAGCTGCCAAACGCACCAGAGGCGATCCTGTCCAGGTACAGGACGTACCAACCATTCAGAGTACCGGCCTTGTCGTCCGGAACGCGGAACCGGTGAATGGCGCTATCGGGAACAGGCAGCCAGTCGAGCGAGCCATAAACAGCCTGGAGCGCATCACGAAACAGGATCGCTGCGTCATCCATGACTAGCGCTCCCAGCGAAGACTCGGCAAACCCGGCCATTGTTTACGGCGTGCCAGTGCGTGATGTCGTCGATGGATTCAACGAGACAGGCTGTCACCTGAGCGTCGACGCTACGCATAACTACGCGCCCGCACTCGGCGTCAGACTCCGTCAGGAACGGGCCAAGCAACGCCTTCAGCGCTTTCGGATGGGTCACATAGAACAGCTCTGTGGCTTTTTTCGGGCAAGCCGATCCCGTTGGCGCCGGCGCGCCATTTTGAATTTTCATGTGCTTAAACCTTTATCGAATCAGCAATTCACGGGAGTCGCCGACGCTGTGCGCTGGCGAGAATCGGGGCGTGGCCCCTCAGGCAACCGAAGCTGCGTCGCTAAGTGGCGAACGCGTGATTGTCCAAACAGCATCTGGTTGACCTGTGCCGATTTGTCAGACCACCGCTCATGATCCGGGCCGTGACCTATTGGTTTAGCCATGACCCATTCCGGGAGTTGTTTACGCGCCCGCATTTCATTGAGCATGGTCCACCAGGTCAGATGACGGGTGCGCTCCAACTCCATCAGATCAATGAGACTCTGGCACTCATAGGTGCATGGATCGAGGTCCTCTCCCGGTTGGATCTCGTCGACGCCAAACAGAGCCTGATTGACGATGCTTCTCTCGAGCAACGACTCCTGATAGTCGGCATCACTACCAATGTCTTTGCCGCGAACCCACTCCGGCAACTCGTTGGAAAGGCGCAACTGATTGAGGACACCCCACCACTGAGATGCGTGTTCGCGCTCGGCGTTGATTGACGTTGAAAGCAAGCGGCTCATTGGGCACCCCCTTGCGCAGCGATCAAGTCGTCGAGAAGGTCCGCCCAAGCCATTGCGGTGTGCTGAGCGAAAACGGCGGTGACTCGTGCCACAAGTATGTTGATCGAAGGTGAGGCGATCAGGGCGAAGGAAAGCGCGAGCAACTTCAGAATTTCCTGAACGTCCCGCATGTCTTCAACGCTGATTTCGGCTGAGAGGGCTGGAGTGTTCATTTGGCACCGCCCTGGCGACTGCCAAACTGGATAGGCGCGGTGGAGGAATCAACCAAAGCCTTGGCTGCGGCCATCAAAAACCTGATTCCAAATGCCTCGTCAACGCCAAGG
The DNA here is from genome assembly GCF_056161485.1 of Pseudomonas sp. 5Vm1k. NCBI lineage: Bacteria > Pseudomonadati > Pseudomonadota > Gammaproteobacteria > Pseudomonadales > Pseudomonadaceae > Pseudomonas > Pseudomonas sp. 5Vm1k. Next base: position 267,541 of record NZ_JBSPCZ010000008.1, on the reverse strand, counting down.
CCGCCATCCATGGTTTTCGTAAGAATTGCATCCCCAGCCGCGAGGAAGCAGCTCGCCTCGTGAAGCGCATCGGCGACGGGAATGCCGGCGGAGACGGTAAAGAACGGTCGCGCCCCTACGAAGTGAAACTCCGAGGAGTTTGTGAGCAGTGGAGCAACCTTCGGCTCTGTGTTTTGGCTGTTCATTGCACACCCCCTTCAACTTCAAGGGCGCGGGCTTTTGCCATCGCGGCGTTGTAGCGGGCGAGGCGGACGGAAAGGGATGAGTTTGCGCGGAGAGCGCTCAGGGCCATTCGGCGGTGAGCAAAAGCGCGGATTGCGGACGGAATGAGGGCGTGTTTCATGGGTGTAGCTCCGTTTACTTCATTGGAGCCACTCCAATCTGCCGCCAAGCAGAGAAGGGTGGCGAGTTGCACAGGATTGGCGGACCGGGGTAAACGGAGCCCGGCGCACCCTAAGGTGCTCCTGCGCAACCCGCCATAACACGAGAATGCGGGCACAAAAAAAGCGCCTGCAATCGTAATGGGGGCGCTGTTGCGCCGTTTACTATTCGACCCGCCAAGGTCGTTGTCAGCAATGTGACAAAGGAAACGATACCGGCGGGCGTGATTGCTGGCAAGAGAAGTTATAGACCATTCATCGCAGGACATTGGGGTAGTCGTCATGCGGATACTCCGGCAGGCGGGTTGGTGCTGAGGTAGTAAAGGGCTATGCGTGGATGCTTGCGGCCTTGGTCGTCGGTCAGGTCAAGACGATGAGTGAGAATCTTGTGGCCTAGGGCGCGCAGCTCGTTAATGCGAGCACCAGGGCGAACGATGTTCAGTTCTCGGATGGCGGTGAAGGTATCAATCGGGCCGGCTTTAAGGCGCTCCAAAAGGCGAGCACGTTGTGCGGTTCCGCTGGTATTCTCTACGTGAGTATTTTCGTGGCTGGCCTGTTGGTCGGCCATTTTTTTGTCTGTCATTTACGCCGCCTCCCCACGCAGTGCGATGCGCTGGCGAACCCAGGCTTCAACTTCTGCAAGCACAAAACCAATGGGCGAACCGCGTGACTTGCTGTTGCTCAGAGGCACAGGGCGAGGGAAGGTTGGATCGTCTTTGAGGCGCTTATACACGGTGGGGCGGGCGAGGCCGGTGATGGCCTCCAGATCCGGCATGCGAATCAGGGTTATCGATGGGTCAAAGTTCTGCGCGGCTGTGGCAGAAGATTGGTGCGACGCGTGAATGGTATGCATGTTGTGTTTCCCGATACTGATGTAGACGGGAAACATGGTGATTGCGCAGTGATTTTCTCGGCAGCCCCGTATGCGCGCAGACTGTACAGTTAGCGCGCAAAACGTACAGTCTGCGCGCAGGGTGGTAGTAGCTCAGTCAGGTCTTTAAACGCTCGTGCGCCGTGATCCACCCATAAAGCGTTCTATCGGTAACTCCGTAATCTCTGTGCATATTTCTGGCAAAAGCAGCTCGGCTACTGAAGTTCGAGCCAGTAGTGTCCCAGCACAATAGAGCGGCTGTTTTGCTTTGGCTCGTCTCTTTGTGTCGAGCATTGGCTGCTAGACTTGCGGCGAGAGAAACCTTCTTCCTCACCAGTTCATCTACCTGCTCGGGAATTCTTTTTTCATTGTCCTGCAGGAAAAACTCGATTCTCTTACGCATTTCGTGTTGGTCTTGATACTGCTCTGCTCTACAAACGACCTCCATGATGTCTACTGCATTGTTGGCAATGGAGCTAAGGCGCACCATAGGTATGTCTTCTTTCAGGACGGGTGGCCACCATTCATCGTCTTGGAATGAAAGCATCGCTTGACCAATGAGCACCAATGCTAAAACGGCGATGTATTCGTAAGGTTTTGCGTCAGGGAAGTGCTCGTCGTCAAGGTCGACCCCTTTTAAACTCTCCTCCAGTGCCTCAAGAGGGCTAGTGTTGTCCTCATTCGGAAAATCGAACTCATCGGAAATGATGTCAGGGTTGTGATCGACTAGCTCCCATAGCCCATCTTCCGTCCGTTTTTCGTCGGGGAGATAACGGAGTATCGGCCCATCGTTCTTTATTTGAAGAGCAATCCAGGATTCTTTCTCTTTGTAAAAGTACTCGCTGGTGAGCCACTCGATAGTTGAGGCAGCCCCTCTGATCTCATGTTCTGATCGGTTCTCAAGCACCAGCTTGGCGCGTGCTTGCATGCCGCGCAGCCGCCATATGGGCTCGAACGGCACCTCGTCTGTAAAGGCATCAAACTCTTTATCCGTTTCCATGATCAACTCCTCTCCCGCACCCTGTAATGAGAAGTCGGCCGGCCGGATGGGTGTCCGACTTTTCACCCCTTAGGGCTAGGCGGGCAAAAATATTGTGTCTGTCTGAGTACTTGTGTTCGAACAGCGATAGATTTCAGTCTATATGCGTCTACGAGAACCATGGAAGGCCAGGTTCAGGCCCTCTTTCCAAAGTCGCCTTGAACAACCACACCACCGGCCAAGCCGTCGAGGTGGTTCGCATACCATTGCATCATCGTCGTGCGCTGCTGCAGGTACTGGGCCTTGTTGTAGACGCCAGCGACGCCAGGCTTTTTGTGCGAAAGCTGGGCCTCGACATGGTTCTCATCGAACCCGTTTTCGTTGAGCACCGTTGAGGCGATATGCCGGAAGCCATGCCCGGTTTGCCGCCCTTCGTATCCCATCCGACGCAATGCCATTAGGAACACCGTGTCGCTCCGCGGTTTGGTGTGATCGCTGCGACCCGGGAAAAGAAGGGGATAGCTGCCGGTATATTGGCGCAACTCCTCCAGCGCCTCGATCGCCTGAGACGAAAGCGGAACCAGATGCTCAAGGCCTTTCTTACGACCTTTACGCTCGACAGGAATCGTCCAAATCTTCTTGGCAAAATCGAACTCTGACCACCGTGCCTCGCGCAACTCGCTGGGACGCACGGCGAAGAGGCTCAGCAGTCGCAGGCCGAGGCGCACGTCGTGTGCATGAGGGTAAGCTGCTATGGCGCGGATCAGGCCCGGCAGTTCATCTGGCGACACGTGGGCGTAGTTCTCTGCCTTGCCTGACTGGAGGTATTTCTGAAGGCCTTCAAGCGGGTTATGGGTTGCGCGGCCGGTCACCCTGGCCAAGTCGTAGACATCTCTGCAGTACGAGCGAACCCGGCTCATCTGCTCGAGGATTCCCTGCTGCTCCATCCCTCGAAGAAACTCCATCCATTCGAGCGGGGTGATGTCTGCATAGGGGCGCTTACCGAACACGGGGAAAACATGGCGCTCGAAGGCGCCCATGATCCGCTTCGACGTGCCTGCGTCCCAGTTGGTGAGTCGTGAGGTGTACCACTCCCTTGCCAGCGGCTCGAATGTCTCGCCGGCAGTGTCCCTTTCTGCTTTTTTGCGAGCCTGCTTCGTGACGATCGGGTTCTTGCCATCAGCAGCATCGGCGCGAAGTTCGGCAGCTTTCTGCCTGGCCACCGATCCGCTCACATCGGGATAGCCGCCCAGCCCAAGCCATGACCATTTCCCGTCGGGCTTCTTGTATCGAAACTGCCAGGACTTCTGACCGTCAGTTTTCACGCGGAAATAAAGGCTGTTTCCATCGAGCTCGCGATATTCCTTGGCATCAGGCTCTAGCCCAGCCAGCGCGGTGTCGGAGAGGGGGCGGCGCTTGATCTCTGAACGCTTCATCTGACCTGTATCCCTTCGGTTCAATTATTTGTCGAGGATACACAGTGGGATACACGGAGGGAAGGTATAGGGGGATACAAGGAGGGATAGCCAGAAACAAGAAAGCCCGCACGAGGCGGGCTTCTTGTTTTGATTTATAGACATTCTGAGACATCTGTAAATCGGTACTTGGTGGCTACACAGGGACTTGAACCCCGGACCCCAGCATTATGAATGCTATGCTCTAACCAACTGAGCTATGTAGCCAAGTGGCGCGCATTATTCACCTGGAACGAAGATGCGTCAAGCGTAAATTTAAAATATTTCTCCACACTTTCAACCGGTTATCGTCCTGGCCCGAAAAAACGGGGCAGGGCAGGGCGTCAACTGAGCTGAAATCTCCCGGTATTCGCACTCAAGGCCTTGCTGCCCTGGCTCAAAGTGTCCGCCGCGAGGTTTACGGCCCGCGCGCCTTCCAGCAACCTGACAGCGGCCTGATCGACTTGCTGGATGTTGCCGCTGACCTCATCGGCGGTGCTCGCTTGTTCCTCTACGGCGGTGGCGATTTGTGCCAGGGTGTCGGTGACGCTCTGCACAGCGCTGGCGATTTCTCCCAGGCGTTCGCCCAGGCCAGTGACGGCTTCGGCGTCGGACTGGGCCTGGCCACACGCGGCTTCCATCAGGCTTACCGCCTCATTCACGGTGTTGCGCAGGCTGTCGACGGTGCCGGCAATTTGCGCGGTGGACGACTGGGTGCGTTGGGAAAGACTGCGCACCTCATCGGCCACCACGGCAAAGCCGCGACCTTGTTCACCCGCGCGAGCAGCCTCGATGGCGGCGTTGAGCGCCAACAGGTTGGTCTGCTCGGCGACGCCACGAATGGTGTCGACCACCAATTGAATCTGCTGCCCTTGCGCACTGACCCGACCCAATGCCGCCGCGGTGTCGTTGAGCCGCTGATTGAGCTGCTGAATGCTCGCCGTGGTGCGTTGGCTGTCGCGGCTGCTGTCTGCGGCAATGCGCTGGGTGTGCTGTGCACTGCCGGATGCCTGCTCACAGCTCTGCGCGACCCCTTGGGAGGTGGCGGCCAATTGCGTGGCAGCGGCGGCGATCTGGCTGATCTGAATCTGCTGGGCTTCGACTTCGCCCAATGCGCCGCTGGAATGATCGTTGAGGGTGCGCACGGCATTGCTCAGCTGCAACGTCTCGTGATCGACCCCGAGCAAGCTGTTGCGCAGTTGCACCACCGCGACATTCAGTGCGGTGCTGATTGCCGCCAGTTCATCGCGCCCCTGCACCGGTACTTGCAGGCTCAGGTTACCGTCGCGCAAGGCTTCGGCCAGCACGGTGATGCCGCTGGCACTGCGCCGGATCGAAGCCTGCAAGCACACAAACAGGTACAGCGCGGCTAGCAGCAGACAACCAAAGATCGTCGCCACCAGGATGAATTGACGGATGGCCGAGCTGTGGTAGTAATCCAGGCGTTGATCCAGCGACACCAAGGATTGCTGGCGCAGCGAGGCGAGATCGGTCAGCAGCGCGTCGAGGTTGTGTTCGAAGTCTTCCGGCTTGAGGTTGATGCTGCCGCCGAACACCCCGTCGTCCAGCACTTTCAAGGTGGAATCGAGGTGCTTGAGGCTGTCATGGTACTGCCCGGCCCAGGTCTGTAAAGCGCTGGGCAGGCGTGCTTCCAACAGGCTCGCGGTTTTCACCAGTTGCTCCCGCGCATCACCGATGCGACTGCGCAGATCGCGCAATTGCAGACGGCTTTGCAAGGTGAACTGACCCGACACCACCGACGCCTGGCCAACCGCCGCGAGGCGTCCGACCCGTTCAATCAGGTCCGGTGCATGTTGTGTGGAAATCTGCGTCAGCAAATAGGTTTCCAGCCACGGCGCCAGGGTCAGGCGATTGTCCATGACGATTTGTTCGCGCAAGGCTTGCAGGGCACTCAAGGCGTTGGTGAAGCGGTCGTAACCGTCCGGCCACCAGCCGACGCTGCTCAGGCTTTTCGAATCCAGGCCGTTGAGGGCAGTTTGCAGGGCTTGATAGCGGGCCAGGATTTCACCTTCGGCGCCTGCGGTTTTCAAGGCGTTGCCCAGGTCCGTAGTGGCTTGGGCGACAGCGGGCTGCACGGCGTCGAAAGCGCCCATGGCGGCGATCGTGGCCGGCGTCGGCTGGCGATTGGTTTCGGTGGCGCGCCAACGGGCCGCGCGGTCACGTTGGGCGGCGAGCAGGTTGTCGAGTGCGTCCAGGGCCAGCAGTTGGTGAACCCCGGCACGTTCACCGGTAATCAGCTGGAGTTTGTCTCGATAGTCCTGGCCGATCATCCACAGGCTGCCGGCCAGCGGCAGGATAAACAGCAGAAACAACAGCTGAAATTTGCGTGCGAAGCCAAAACGCCCCAGCAGTCCGATCCCCGGTGATAAAAAAGCCTGCATGCCCCATGACTCCTCTGGACACCACGCACCATTGGCGTGCGTCGTGATCATTGCGACCGCGACTTGTGCCCCTTTAAAAGGCCTCGAAAGTTCACCCTTGCCAGCTCTGTAGGCCGACTCTGTAGCGAAACTTCCCATTCTCGATCCCCTTTGTAAGGGGGCCGCGTTGAAGCGGATAAGCAAGGCAAGATTCAGACCATGGCGTTGCGCTATCACCCACTCTTCGATGAACGACGAGGTCGTTAGCAGGCTAAGGGGATGGCGCTGCTGCACTGAAAAATGGCACATTGACGCACCTGCCCGTGTGCACCCCTCTGTTGTACGGAAATTCTCATGGCTATCAGCAATGCCCAGACCGGCGCTACGCCGGCGTCCGCGACTCCACAAAGCAGCCCTTTGGTCATGCGCATCATTGGCGCCGTGGCGCTGGCGCACTTGATCAACGACTTGATTCAGTCAGTGCTGCCGTCGATTTATCCGATGCTCAAGGCCAACTATGGCCTGACATTCACCCAGGTCGGTCTGATTACCCTGACCTTCCAGCTGACGGCGTCGCTGCTGCAGCCGTGGGTTGGTTACTACACTGATCGCCATCCAAAACCGTGGTTGTTGCCGGCCGGAACGGTGTGCACATTGATCGGCATTTTGATGATGTCTCAGGTCGGGAGTTTCCCGTTGATCCTCCTGGCGGCGGGATTGATCGGCATCGGTTCCTCGACCTTTCACCCGGAAGCTTCTCGCGTAGCGCGACTGGCTTCGGGCGGGCGTTTCGGCCTGGCGCAATCGACCTTCCAGGTCGGTGGTAACGCCGGATCGGCCTTCGGTCCATTGCTGGCCGCGGCGATCATCATTCCCTACGGCCAGGGCCACGTCGCGTGGTTCGGGTTGTTCGCGGTGTTTGCGCTGTTCGTGCTTTATCGCATCAGTCGTTGGTACGCCAACCACTTGAGCCTGTTCAAGCTCAAGCAAGGTCAGGCGGCGACTCACGGCTTGTCGAAACAGCGGGTAATCAGTGCGCTGGTGGTCCTCGGTCTACTGGTGTTCTCCAAGTATTTTTACATGGCCAGTTTCACCAGTTACTTCACCTTCTACCTGATCGAGAAGTTCGACCTGTCGGTGGCCAGTTCGCAGCTGCATTTGTTCCTGTTCCTGGGGGCGGTGGCGGCGGGGACGTTCTTCGGCGGGCCGATTGGCGACAAGATCGGGCGTAAGGCGGTGATCTGGTTCTCGATCCTTGGCGTTGCGCCGTTCACCTTGATCCTGCCCCATGTCGACCTGTTCTGGACCAGCATTCTGAGCGTGGTGATCGGCTTCATCCTGGCCTCGGCGTTTTCCGCCATCGTGGTGTACGCGCAGGAATTGGTGCCGGGCAACGTCGGGATGATTGCCGGGGTGTTCTTCGGCTTGATGTTTGGTTTCGGCGGGATTGGCGCGGCGCTGCTGGGGCATCTGGCGGATGTTCACGGGATTGAATACGTGTACTTCCTGTGCTCGTTTTTGCCGCTGTTTGGGGTGTTGGCGATCTTCCTGCCGAGAACCAAAAAGGCCTGACCCAACACCATTCCCCCTGTGGGAGCGGGCTTGCTCGCGAATGCGGTATGTCATTCAACAGAGATGTCGACTGACACACCGCATTCGCGAGCAAGCCCGCTCCCACATAGGTTCTGTGGTGTGGCGGATAAATCTTTCAGGCACAAAAAAGCCGCGTCTAGACGCGGCTTTTTCTTGCGCAGATGTTTTACACGTTGAAACGGAAGTGCATCACGTCGCCGTCTTTGACGATGTAGTCCTTGCCTTCCAGACGCCATTTACCGGCTTCTTTGGTGCCGGCTTCGCCCTTGTACTGGATGAAGTCGTCGTAGGCGATGACTTCGGCGCGGATGAAGCCTTTTTCGAAGTCGGTGTGGATCACGCCAGCGGCTTGTGGTGCGGTGGCACCAACACGGACGGTCCAGGCGCGGACTTCTTCGACACCGGCGGTGAAGTAGGTCTGCAGGTGCAGCATCTCGTAGCCGGCGCGGATCACGCGGTTCAGGCCAGGTTCTTCCAGGCCCAGGGCTTCGAGGAACATGTCTTTCTCTTCGCCGTCTTCCAGTTCGGCGATTTCGGCTTCGATCTTGTTGCAGACCGGAACCACCATGGCGCCTTCTTCTTCGGCGATGGCCTTGACGATGTCCAGCAGCGGGTTGTTCTCGAAACCGTCTTCAGCGACGTTGGCGATGTACATGACCGGCTTGGTGGTCAGCAGGTGGAAGCCACGAACCACTGCTTTATCATCGGCGCCCATGTTCTTCATCAGGGTGCGCGCTGGCTTGCCGAGGGTGAAGTGAGCGATCAATTGCTCCAGTAGGCCTTTCTGGACCACTGCATCCTTGTCACCACCCTTGGCGTTGCGGGCGACTTTCTGCAGTTGCTTCTCGCAGCTGTCGAGGTCGGCGAAGATCAATTCGAGATCGATGATTTCGATGTCGCGTTTCGGGTCGACGCTGTTGGAGACGTGAATCACGTTCTCGTCTTCGAAGCAGCGGACCACGTGGGCGATGGCATCGGTCTCGCGGATGTTGGCGAGGAACTTGTTGCCCAGGCCTTCACCTTTCGAGGCGCCGGCTACCAGGCCTGCGATGTCGACGAATTCCATGGTGGTCGGCAGGATGCGCTTTGGATTGACGATGGCCGCCAGGGCTTCCAGACGCGGATCCGGCATCGGCACGATACCGGTGTTCGGCTCGATGGTGCAGAAGGGGAAGTTCTCGGCCGCGATCCCGGATTTGGTCAGGGCGTTGAATAGGGTGGACTTGCCGACGTTAGGCAGGCCGACGATGCCGCAATTGAATCCCATGGTGTTTTCCCCGAGGAGTGAGTCAGGCCTTCTGGCTGTGCAGGTTTTTCATCGCGCGGTTCCATTCCCCGGCGAGGATATCCGGCAGCACGCCGAGGGCAAAGTCGATGCTGGCATCGAGTTTTTCCTGTTCGGCGCGTGGCGCACGACCCAGGACGAAATTTGAAACCATACTGGCTACGCCTGGGTGGCCAATGCCAAGCCGCAAGCGATGAAAGGTATTCTGATTGCCCAGTTGCGCGATGATGTCGCGCAACCCGTTGTGACCGCCATGGCCGCCGCCCTGTTTGAGTTTGGCAACGCCCGGAGGCAGGTCGAGTTCATCATGCGCCACGAGGATTTCTTCAGGCTTGATGCGGAAGAAACCAGCGAGTGCCGCGACGGCCTGGCCGCTGCGGTTCATGTACGTGGTGGGAATCAGCAGACGAACATCCTGACCCTGATGCGAATAGCGCCCGGTCAGGCAGAAATATTTGCGATCCGCTACAAGGTTTACGCCTTGTGCGTTCGCGATGCGCTCAACAAAAAGGGCCCCTGCGTTATGCCGGGTCTGTTCGTATTCAGCGCCTGGATTTCCCAGGCCAACGATCAGTTTGATGGCAGTCACGATAGGGGCCCTTCCTTGGAGTGGTGGATAACATCGCCGCAATCAGGGAGTGCGGCAAAAGTGGACGACAAGTGCTCATTTACCATTATGTAAACTCCGCGTTCTCGCCCGCTTTCTCGCTACGCTCTAGTCCGCGATGTTTCCGGTCACTCCGGCGAACAGAGTGAAATTACTCTGCTGCGCCTTCTTCGGTAGCTTCTGGAGCAACACGTGGAGCGTGGACGTTGGCAACAGCCTTGTCATCACCGTGTGCCAGAGCAACAAACTCAACGCCTTTAGGGGCTTTGAGGTCAGACAGGTGAATGATCGAGCCGATTTCGGCGTTAGCCAGGTCGACTTCGATGAATTCAGGCAGGTCTTTCGGCAGGCAGGTCACTTCGATTTCCGAAACAACGTGCGAAACTTCGCCGCCTTTCTTGATCGGAGCTTCTTCACCAACAAAGTGTACAGGCACAACAGCGGTCAGTTTCTGGCCAGCTACTACGCGTACGAAGTCAGCGTGCATCACGTGGCCTTTGGCCGGGTGACGCTGCAGAGCTTTGATGATTACGTTTTGCTTGGTGCCGCCAACGTTCAGCTCGATGATGTGGCTGTAAGCCGCTTCGTTTTCGAGCAGTTTGGCAACTTCTTTAGCCAGCATGCTGATGGATTCAGGGGCTTTTTCGCCACCGTAAACTACAGCTGGAACCAGGCTTGCGAGACGACGCAGGCGGCGGCTCGCACCTTTCCCCAGGTCGGAACGCACTTCAGCATTCAGAGTAAAATCGTTCATGTTGTATCTCCAAAATAACCACATTCGCCCCAGCGGTTGCGACCAGCGCTAAAGGCGATATGGGCAAAAAAGCCCCGCCCCGACAGGAATGCCGGGGCGGGGCGCTTTTCGTCAACGAGACATTCGAGAAGGGCAGGGCCCTTAGCGGAACATCGCGCTGATCGATTCTTCATTGCTGATGCGGCGGACCGCCTCGGCAACTACCGGCGCGATATCCAGTTGACGGATACGCGAGCAGGCTTGAGCAGCAGCGGACAACGGGATGGTGTTGGTCACCACCAGTTCGTCCAGCATGGAATTTTCAATGTTTTCGATCGCCCGACCGGACAGCACAGGGTGTGTGCAGTAGGCGAAAACCTTGGCAGCGCCATGCTCTTTCAGGGCCTTGGCCGCGTGGCACAGAGTGCCGGCGGTATCGACCATGTCATCGACCAGAATACAGGTACGCCCTTCGACATCACCGATGATATGCATCACTTCAGAGTGATTGGCTTTCTCACGGCGTTTGTCGATGATCCCGAGATCCACGCCCAGGGATTTGGCAACAGCACGTGCACGCACGACGCCACCAATGTCCGGGGACACGATCATCAGGTTTTCGAAGCGCTGATCTTCAATGTCATCCACCAATACTGGGGAGCCGTAGATGTTATCTACCGGAATATCGAAGAAACCCTGGATTTGGTCAGCATGCAGATCAACCGTGAGAACACGATCGATGCCGACTACGGTAAGCATGTCAGCGACGACTTTCGCGCTGATAGCCACACGTGCGGAACGCGGACGGCGATCCTGACGGGCATAACCAAAGTAAGGAATAACAGCAGTGATACGAGTAGCCGAGGAGCGGCGGAAGGCATCAGCCATCACTACCAGTTCCATCAGGTTATCGTTGGTCGGAGCGCAAGTCGGCTGAATAATGAAGACATCTTTACCGCGGACGTTTTCATTGATCTCGGCAGTAATTTCGCCGTCGGAAAACTTACCGACAGAGATGTCACCGAGAGGGATATGCAGCTGACGTACAACACGCCGAGCCAGATCGGGGTTAGCGTTCCCCGTAAAGACCATCATCTTGGACACGCGCAGTACCTGAAGGCTGAGGGTAACCTGGATGAGTATAGGAAAATGGCAGGGGCGGCTGGATTCGAACCAACGCATGGCAGGATCAAAACCTGCTGCCTTACCGCTTGGCGACGCCCCTGTATCTGTTGCAACGATTACCCAGTAATCGGTTCCTTTAGAGCAGACTTTGCAGCTTGCGATGCAACATCGAAACGTTGCTTCCCTTTGCTACAAACCCTGTAAGGGTCTCTGTAAGAAGGGCCGAGACTTTATCAGCTTCAGCTTTGCTTGGGAAGCCCCCAAACACACAACTTCCAGTTCCGGTGAGTTTTGCTTCGGTAAATTTACCTAACAAATTCAAAGCGTTACGTACCTCTGGATAACGCCTTGCTACTACCGGTAAGCAGTCATTTCGACTGTTTCCCTTGGGAACGGGGCGCACTTTAATGGGAGAAGAGTTACGTGTCAACAACGGATCTGAAAAAATTTCTGCTGTACTTACAGATACTTGCGGCACCAGCACGAGATACCACGGTTCTTCGGGGTCTACAGGGGTGAGTTTCTCCCCGACACCTTCGGCAAAAGCGGCGTGACCACGCACGAAAACCGGGACGTCAGCCCCCAGTGTCAGGCCCAGTACGGCCAGTCGATCCTCATCCCAACCCAGTTGCCAGAGATGATTGAGGCCGAGCAATGTCGTTGCGGCATTTGAACTGCCGCCGCCGATTCCACCGCCCATGGGCAGGATTTTTTCGATCCAGATATCGATGCCGAGCGAACAACCGGATTGCTCCTGAAGCTTTTTTGCGGCTCGAACAATCAGATTGCTGTCGTGAGGAACACCTTCGAATTCAGTGTGCAAACGAATCACACCGTCATCGCGAACGGCGAAGGTGATCTCGTCACCGTAATCGAGAAACTGAAAAATCGTCTGCAGCTCGTGGTAACCGTCTTCACGGCGACCAAGAATGTGCAGCATCAGATTGAGTTTGGCCGGCGAGGGCAGCGTCAAACGCGGAGCAGTCATGTTCACTGCCCCAGTTTGCGTGGTTGCCATTCCTTGATCACCAGCGTGACATCAAGGTCGGTGCCGTGCAGTTTGATCCGCTCGGGCAGCCAATAGCCGTTTTGCTCGGCGTAGCTCAGGTATTCGACCTGCCAGCCATCCTGCTCAAGGTTGGCCAGACGGCTGTCGGCGTCCAGGGTCAGGCGACTTTTGCTGTCCGGGGCCGGGAGCCCGCGAACCCACCAGGCCAGGTTGGACACCGGCAACTTCCAGCCCAGTTGCTCTTCGAGCAAGGCTTCCGGCGTCGGCGCCTCGAAGCGACCCTGGTTGGCGACTTCCAGCGCGACTTTGCCAGGACGCCCGGTCAGGCGTGCGGCACCGCGACCCAGTGGGCCGGAGAGGCGGATGTCGTAGTAATCCTGTCGCTGCAGCCAGAACAGCGTGCCGCTGCCCGAATCCTTGGGCGCGCGAATGCCGATCTTGCCGTTGATCTGCCAGCCGTCGAGGCTGGTCATTTGCTCTTTGTACACGCGCCATTGGGCCGGATTACCTTGACCCTGGACCGATTCGCGGGCGCCGAAACCCGCGCAACCGGCGAGCAGGGCGATGAAGCTGAAAACAATAACGTGGCGCAAAAACATAATCTTAAAGAGTCTCTGATCCGGTCAGGCGCTTGATGGTGCCGCGCAGGGTAGGGCTGTCGGGTTGATCCTTGAGGAACTTGCCCCAGATTTGCTTGGCTTCGCGCTGTTTGCCGTTGGCCCACAGGACTTCGCCCAGGTGAGCGGCGACTTCCTGATCGGGGAATCGCTCCAGCGCCTGACGCAGCAAGCGTTCGGCTTCATCGAGATTGCCCATGCGGAAATTCACCCAGCCGAGGCTGTCGAGTACCGCCGGGTCTTCCGGATTGAGCTGGTGAGCGTGTTCGATCAGGGCCTTGGCTTCTTCGTAGCGTGTCGTGCGGTCGGACAGGGTGTAGCCGAGAGCGTTCAACGCCATCGCGTTGTCCGGGTCGCGCTTGATGATCAGGCGCAGGTCTTTTTCCATCTGCGCCAGGTCATTGCGTTTTTCCGCCAGCATGGCCCGGGTGTAGAGCAGGTTCAGGTCGTCCGGGTATTGCAGCAACGCTTTCTGCAAGACGCCCCAGGCCTTGTCGCCCTGATTGTTGGCGGACAGGGTTTCGGCTTCGATCAGGTACAACTGAATCGCGTAATCGGGTTGCGCGTCGCGTTCGGCCGCCAGTTTGCTTTGGGCCTCGGCGGTCTTGCCGTTGTTCATCAGAATATCGGCCTGGCGCAATTGCGCCGGCAGGTAATCGTTGCCGGGGCCGACCTGGGCGTATTCGATCAATGCGCCTTGCGGGTCGTTACGCTCTTCAGCGATACGGCCAAGGTTCAGGTGAGCTGAATCCACATGGCTTTCCCGGGCGATCAGGTCTTCCAGGTAACCCTTGGCCTCATCCCAGGCCTTGGCTTCCAGGCACACCAGCGCCAGGGAATAACGCAGTTCGTCATCTTCCGGGTACTGCTGAACCAGGCTGGAGAACTCGACCTTGGCGTCACTCATGCGGTCCTGTTCGACCAGCATGCGTGCGTAAGTCAGGCGCAGGCGTTTGTCGTCCGGGTATTTCTTGATGCTTTTTTGCAGCAGCGGCAGTGCTTCGCCACCACGGTTAAGTGTTTGCAGCAGACGTGCGCGCAGCAGGATCGGGGCGATTTCGCCTGCTTCAGGCGGATTGTCTTCCAGCAGGGTCAGTGCGCCTTTGGCGTCGCCGTCCTGTTGCATCAGCAAGGCTTTGCCGAAAATCAGCTGGCCGTTCTTTGGATGGCGCTGCAACAAACGGTCAAAACTTTTCATCAGACCGTTGCGGGTGTCCTGATCGGTATCTGCCGCGGACAGGGCGAGAAAGTCGAAATGCGTATCGCCTTTGCCCTGCAGAACTTTCTCCATGTAGACCATGGAGTCGTCATAGCGCCCGGCGCGCGCCAGTTGCACGGCGGCTGCCCGTTGCGCCTCGAGATCATTCGGGGCATTTTTTGCCCAGATCAGCGCGGTATCGAGGGCGGCCTGATCGGCGCCAAGGTACTCGGCGATGCGGAATGCCCGCTCGGAGATGCCCGGATCCTGGGTGTTGATGGCCTGGGTCACGTAGTTGTCCAACGCAATGTCGAAACGATTGCGTTGGCCAGCCAGCTCGGCGCTCAACAGACTGAAGACGGTTTCTTCACTGAATGAGCTGTAGACCTTGGGCTTTTCAGGGGCCGGAGTGCTGTCTTCAACCGGCGGCGTACCGTCCGGCGAAACGGGTGCCATAGCCTGGCAGCCGCTGAGGAAGACAAAAGCGAGGAGCAACGCGGAAGATCTATTCATATAGGAGAAGGACGACTAACCTGCGGTCGGATCATCATGACACAAGCCTTCGGCCAAACATAACCGCGCGGCCAATTTACCCGCGCGCGTTCCCCTGTAGGAGCTGCCGCAGGCTGCGATCTTTTGATCTGGCTCTTTTAAAGGCAAAAGATCGCAGCCTGCGGCAGCTCCTACAAAAGCCCGGTAGCCTCGTAAACGAGAACCGCTCGCAAACTTATGTGGCGTCTACCGACACGATAGATATCGAGTGGTTGTTCTGAATCTGACGAAGTAGGACAATTGCCGGCTTCACGTCACTATCAGCGACCTTGAATGGCCTTTCTTGCACTCGGTATTAACCACAAGACTGCTTCAGTAGACGTCCGCGAGCGCGTGGCTTTTACCCCAGAGCAGCTGGTGGAGGCCTTGCAACAGCTCTGCCGACTCACTGACAGCCGCGAAGCTGCGATCCTTTCCACCTGCAATCGCAGTGAACTGTATATAGAACAGGATCACCTTTCGGCGGACATCATCCTGCGCTGGCTGGCCGATTATCATCATTTGAGCCTCGATGAGCTGCGCGCGAGTGCTTATGTGCACGAAGATGATGCGGCAGTTCGTCACATGATGCGGGTCGCCTCCGGGCTCGATTCGCTGGTGTTGGGCGAACCGCAGATACTCGGTCAGATGAAGTCGGCCTACGCCGTGGCCCGAGAGGCTGGCACCATCGGTCCGCTGCTGGGGCGGCTGTTTCAGGCGACGTTCAATGCGGCCAAACAGGTACGCACCGACACCGCCATCGGCGAAAACCCGGTGTCCGTGGCGTTTGCCGCAGTCAGTCTGGCAAAACAGATTTTCAGCGACTTGCAACGCAGCCAGGCCTTGTTGATCGGCGCCGGCGAGACCATCACCCTGGTCGCCCGCCATCTGCATGAGCTGGGAGTGAAACGCATCGTTGTCGCTAACCGGACGCTGGAACGCGCGAGCATTCTGGCCGAACAGTTCGGCGCCCACGCGGTATTGCTCTCGGACATCCCGGCCGAACTGGTGCGCAGCGATATCGTCATCAGCTCCACCGCCAGCCAACTGCCGATCCTCGGTAAAGGCGCGGTGGAAAGTGCCCTGAAGCTACGCAAGCACAAACCGATTTTTATGGTCGACATCGCCGTCCCACGGGATATCGAGCCTGAAGTCGGCGAACTCGACGACGTTTACCTCTACAGCGTCGACGATCTCCACGAAGTGGTCGCCGAAAACCTCAAGAGTCGCCAAGGCGCTGCCCAGGCTGCGGAAGAGATGGTGTCGATCGGCGCCGACGACTTCATGGTGCGCCTGCGCGAATTGGCGGCGGTGGATGTGCTCAAGGCTTACCGCCAGCAAAGCGAGCGCATGCGTGATGAAGAATTGCAAAAGGCCCAGCGCATGCTAGCCAACGGCAGCAGCGCCGAAGACGTGCTGGTGCAACTGGCCCGTGGCTTGACCAACAAGTTGCTGCACGCACCTAGCGTACAGTTGAAAAAGTTGACTGCCGAAGGCCGCCTCGATGCGCTGGCCATGGCCCAGGAACTCTTTGCCCTCGGTGAGGGCTCGTCGGATAGCTCGGATAAAAAACCGCAATGAAAGCGTCACTGCTCAATAAGCTGGACATCCTCCAGGACCGTTTCGAGGAATTGACCGCTCTGCTTGGCGATGGCGAGGTCATTTCCGATCAGGCCAAATTCCGCGCCTATTCCAAGGAATACGCGGAAGTCGAACCGATTGTCGACACCTATAAACAGTTGCTCAAAGTGCAAGGCGACCTCGAAGGTGCCCAGGCACTGCTCAAGGACAGCGACCCGGACATGCGCGAAATGGCCGTGGAAGAAGTTCGCGAAGCCAAAGAGCAACTGATCGAAATCGAAGCCCGGCTGCAACGCATGCTGCTGCCCAAGGACCCGAACGACGGGCGCAACGTGTTCCTCGAAATCCGTGCCGGCACCGGCGGTGACGAGGCGGCGATTTTCTCCGGTGACCTGTTTCGCATGTATTCGCGGTACGCCGAGCGGCGTGGCTGGCGGGTCGAGATTCTCTCGGAGAACATCGGCGAGCACGGCGGCTATAAAGAAGTCATCGCCCGGGTCGAAGGTGAGAATGTCTACGGCAAGCTGAAATTCGAATCCGGCGCACACCGTGTGCAGCGGGTTCCAGCGACTGAATCCCAGGGGCGCATCCACACCTCGGCATGCACCGTGGCCGTGTTGCCCGAGCCGGACGAGCAGGAAGCGATTGAGATCAATCCGGCGGATATACGGGTCGACACCTACAAATCCTCCGGCGCCGGTGGCCAGCACGTCAACAAGACCGACTCGGCGATCCGCATCACGCATATACCGTCCGGTATTGTCGTGGAGTGCCAGGAAGAACGTTCCCAGCACAAGAACCGCGCCCGGGCGATGTCCTGGCTGTCGGCCAAGCTCAATGACCAACAGACCAGCGCTGCGGCCAATGCTATCGCCAGCGAGCGTAAACTGCTGGTGGGTTCGGGTGATCGCTCCGAGCGGATCCGCACCTACAACTTTGCCCAGGGCCGGGTCACCGACCACCGGGTCAACCTGACGCTGTATTCCCTCGACGAAATCCTCGCCGGTGGCGTCGAAGCAGTGATCGAGCCTTTGTTGGCCGAGTTCCAGGCGGACCAATTGGCGGCGATAGGTGAGTAAATGACGATCATTGCCAGTTTGTTGCGTGCTGCCGATCTACCCGACTCGCCAACGGCGCGCCTGGATGCCGAACTGTTGCTGGCCGCTGCGTTGGGCAAGTCCCGCAGTTTCCTGCACACCTGGCCTGAGCGCATTGTGCCGAGCGAAGCGGCGCTGACTTTTGCCAGTTACTTGCAGCGCCGTCGCGGCGGAGAGCCGGTGGCCTACATCCTCGGCCAGCAAGGTTTCTGGAAGCTGGATCTGGAAGTTGCACCGCACACACTGATCCCGCGCCCGGACACCGAGCTGCTGGTGGAAGCTGCGCTGGAGTTGTTGCCTGCGACACCGGCCACGGTCCTTGATCTCGGCACTGGCAGCGGCGCCATTGCCTTGGCCCTGGCCAGCGAGCGGCCGGCCTGGAAAGTCACCGCCGTGGACCGCGTGCTCGAAGCCGTGGCCCTGGCCGAACGCAATCGCCAGCGTCTGCATCTGAACAACGCCACAGTGCTGAGCAGTCACTGGTTCAGCGCCCTGCAAGGCCAGCGTTTTCAATTGATCATCAGCAACCCGCCTTACATCGCATCCGCCGATCCGCATCTGGTGGAAGGTGACGTGCGTTTCGAGCCGGCCAGTGCCTTGGTCGCCGGTGTCGACGGGCTCGACGACCTGCGTTTGATCGTCGCCCAGGCGCCGGATCACCTCGAAGCCGGCGGCTGGCTGATGCTGGAACACGGCTATGATCAAGCCGACGCGGTGCGCGATCTGCTGCTGACCCGTGGTTTTGAAGAAGTCCATAGCCGCACCGATCTGGGCGGTCACGAACGTATCAGCCTGGGGCGCCTGCCGTGCTGAATGATCAGGAATTGTTGCGCTACAGCCGACAGATTCTGTTGCAACACGTCGACATCGACGGTCAATTGCGGCTCAAAGCAAGCCGTGTGCTGATCGTCGGGCTCGGCGGTCTTGGCTCGCCGGTCGCGCTTTACCTGGCAGCGGCCGGAGTCGGCGAGCTGCATCTGGCAGACTTCGACACCGTCGACCTGACCAACCTACAACGCCAGATCATTCACGACACCGACAGCATCGGCGTGAGTAAGGTCGAATCGGCAATCCGCCGCTTGAGTGCGATCAACCCCGAGATTCAACTGGTCGCCCATCGCGCCGCGCTGGATGAAGACTCTCTGGCTGCAGCAGTCGCTGCGGTGGATCTGGTGCTGGACTGTTCCGACAATTTCTCCACCCGCGAGGCGGTCAACGCTGCGTGTGTTGCTGCGCGCAAACCTCTGGTTAGCGGCGCGGCGATTCGCCTGGAAGGGCAGTTATCGGTGTTCGATCCGCGTCTGCCGGAAAGTCCGTGCTACCACTGTTTATACGGGCACGGCAGCGAAGCCGAACTGACCTGCAGCGAAGCCGGGGTCATTGGCCCGCTGGTGGGTTTGGTCGGTAGCCTGCAAGCTCTCGAAGCACTGAAGTTGCTGGCCGGTTTCGGTGAACCGTTGGTAGGCCGTTTGTTGTTGATCGATGCCTTGGGCACGCGCTTCCGTGAGTTGCGGGTCAAGCGAGATCCGGGTTGTAGCGTCTGTGGTACTGCCCATGCGTGAGGCGCCGATCGGCGTGTTCGACTCCGGCGTCGGTGGGCTATCGGTGCTGGCCGAGATCCAGCGTTTGTTACCCAACGAGTCTCTGTTGTATGTCGCCGACTGCGGGAATATTCCCTACGGCGAGAAAACCCCGGAATTCATCCAGCAACGCTGCAGCACCATTGCTGAATTTTTTCAGCAGCAGGGCGCCAAGGCGCTGGTGCTGGCCTGCAACACGGCCACCGTGGCCGGCGTTGCCAATCTGCGTCGCGATTATCCCGAATGGCCCATCGTCGGCATGGAGCCGGCGGTCAAGCCAGCCGCTGCTGCCACGCGCAGTGGTGTGGTCGGTGTCCTCGCCACCACCGGCACCTTGCAGAGCGCCAAGTTCGCCGCGCTGCTCGACCGCTTTGCCACGGATGTGCGGGTGATCACCCAGCCTTGCCCCGGGTTGGTGGAGCTGATTGAAGGCGGCGATCTGCACAGTGAAAAACTGCGTCAGTTACTTCAGGGCTATGTCGAGCCACTGCTGGCCGCTGGCTGTGACACGATAATTCTTGGCTGCACGCATTATCCCTTTCTAAAGCCATTGCTTAGGCAGATGATCCCAGAGGACATCAGCCTGATCGACACAGGGGCCGCAGTGGCGCGGCAACTGCAGCGTCTGTTGGCCGAGCGTGAGTTATTGGCTGAAGGGCCTGTTCGTGCCGCGCAATTCTGGACGAGCGCCGACCCGGAACATTTCAGAAATATCTTGCCGATACTGTGGAATACGGCTGGGGTTGTGCAAAGCTTCAAGTACTAGAAAAAAAACGCTGGGGCAAACGAGTAATTGGGGTGAACTTCTGATTAATCGTCGATTTCTATAGCTGTGTCTGAGAGCAACAAAAAGAAACCACACGAAATCGTTCGGAAAAGGATGTTTCTAATGAAGCGACTATTCTGTTTGGCCGCGATTGCGACCGCGTTGATGGGGCAAAGTTTGACCGCTCAGGCGGCTGGCGTGGAGTTCGGGGTCGGTCAGACCAGCGATTCGACCATGACCTACCGGCTGGGTATGCAATTCGATTGGGACAAAAGCTGGCTGCAAAGTGACGTCGGTCGAGTGACCGGTTACTGGAGCGGCGCCTATACCTATTGGAGCGGCGACAAGACTTCCGGCACCAGCAGCCTTTCGTTCTCTCCAGTGTTCGTCTACGAGTTTGCCGGGCAAAACGTCAAACCGTATCTCGAGGCGGGGATTGGTGTCGCGTTGTTCTCCAATACCCAGCTGGAAGACAACCACATTGGCCAAGCCTTTCAGTTCGAAGACCGCTTCGGTTTCGGGCTGCGCTTTGCCGGTGGGCATGAAGTCGGGATTCGTGCGACGCACTATTCCAATGCCGGTTTGAGCAGTAGCAACGACGGTGTGGAAAGCTACTCGTTGCATTACACGATGCCGTTGTAAGGTCAAAAGCTTCGCGGGCAAGCCTCGCTCCTACAGGTTTTGTGTTGTGACCCAATTCGTGTCACGCCCGAATCCTGTAGGAGCGAGGCTTGCCCGCGAAGGCGTCCTGTCTGACAACACCGTTCTTTCAGCGATACACCGACACAATCCCCTGCCGCTCTTCGATGCATTCCGGCGAACCCGTCTCGAATTCCCGGCAGATCAGCGGGCGTTTTTCGTAGATGGTGCACATCATCGTGTTGCGATCCAATGCCGCACACCAGCCGTCATCCAGCCGTAGCATCACTTCCCCGCCCCAGTCATCGGTATCAATAAAACGTTCGGGCACGCCCGTTTCGGTGATCAGCATGACTTCGAGCTGACAGCAGCAGGCTGAGCAGGTCGAGCAAGTGATCGCCGGCTCGGCGATTTGCGTGTGGGGGATGGTTTTCATGGGGCGCAGTGTAAGGCAGTGGACCGTTGCTGTGTGAAAGGCCTGACGGACGCTCAGTCGCGGTTATCCGCCGCCAACCGCTGCGCCATGAAATGCAGTGTAGGAAACAGCATCGCCCAGAGCAGTCCGATGCCGATCAGCGTCGGCAGTTGACCATAGGGAAATTGCACCCCCGCCAGTTGGCTGCCCGCGTAATACGACAGTGGACCACCGACCGCGCCGAGCAAACTGGCCAGCCACCAGGGGTTGGCGCTCCACATCAGGCAGTGGCGCAAGGTGGTCGCCAGCAGCGCCCACAACAGCATCAGCCAAAGCGGAATCAGGGGCGCGACATCGGTGAAGTCGAACACTCCCAGCCAGCGTAATGAGCTGTCGACGGTGGTGCCCAGCAACACCACGCTGAGGATCAATCGGCCTTCATCGACCCAGCGACTTATCCACAGCAGATGAATCACCAGCGCCGCCAGTGCCACTAACAACCACAGACTGTTGCCGCCCACCACGCAGGCAAACCAACCGACCTGAAACAACGCGGCATTGGCCAGACGTTCAAGCATCGAAACGGCCGAGCAGTGGCGCCGGCATCGCCGCCGGTTTGGCCAGCAGCAATTGCGCGGTGCCGATGGTGCGTTCCAGGAAACCTCCCTCGCAGTAGCACAGGTAAAACTCCCACAACCGCAGGAAATACTCGTCGTAGCCCAATTCGCTCAAGCGACCGTGGGCGCGGCGAAAATTCTCATGCCACAGGCGCAGGGTTCGGGCGTAGTGCAGGCCGAAATCTTCCATGTGCAGCAGGTTCATGTCGGTGTCGCGGCTGACGATCTCCAGCATCTTCTGCACACAGGGCAAGGCGCCGCCGGGGAAGATGTAGCGCTGGATGAAGTCGACATTGGTCTTGGCTTGTTCGTAGCGCTGCTCGCGGATGGTGATCGCCTGCAACAGCATCAAGCCGTTGCTCTTGAGCAAGTGTGCGCATTGCTTGAAGTAGGTCGGCAGAAAGCGATGGCCGACCGCTTCGATCATTTCGATCGATACCAGTTTGTCGTACTGCCCGGTGAGGTCACGGTAGTCCTTGAGCAGCAAGGTCACCTGATCTTGCAAACCCAGGGCTTCGATCCGCTGTGCGGTGTAGGCGTACTGCTCTTTGGACAAGGTAGTGGTGGTGACTTTGCAGCCATAGTTCTGGGCTGCGTAGAGCGCCATGCTGCCCCAACCGGTGCCGATTTCCAGCAGATGATCGCTGGGCTTCAGGTCGAGCTTCTGGCAGATCCGTTCCAGTTTGTTCAGTTGAGCCTGTTCCAGAGTGTCTTCGGGGCTGAGGAACTGCGCCGCCGAATACATCATTGTCGGGTCGAGAAACTGTTCGAACAGATCGTTGCCCAGGTCGTAATGCGCGGCGATGTTTTTCTGTGAGCCCTTGCGCGTATTGCGATTGAGCCAATGCAGCCCTTGCACGAACGGCCGACCGAGTTTGGCCAGTCCACCCTCCAGCGCGTCCAGCACGTCAAGGTTACTGACGAACACTCGCACGACCGCCGTCAGGTCTGGCGAGGTCCAATAACCGTGGATGAACGCTTCGCCCGCGCCGATCGAACCGTTGCTCGCCACCAGTCCCCAGACCGCCGCATCCAGGACATGGATCTCCCCCAGCAGATGATCGCCAGCGGTGCCGAAGACATGCCGTTCGCCGTCTTCAACCACCACCAGTTGCCCGTGCTTGAGGTGCGCCAGTTGGCGCAGCACTCCCCGGCGCAGCAGCGAGCCGGACAAGCTGTTGGTGCTGAGCAGGTTGGCTTTGGCCGAAGCGCTAGAGGATTTCATGGCGGCGATCCTGTGGAGGGACGATGGCGGTTTGAGAGCTGCCATCGGCAGCCTGATGGGCAAAAATCGGTGTGCGCTTGAGCAGCAGACGCAGAGCCTGCCAATAGATCGCCAGGCAGGTTTTCGCCGTCATCCACGGGAAGCGCCGCAAGTAATGGTGCAGGCTGTCGCGATTGAGCGTTTCACGTTGCAGGTTGAGCGTGGCGTCGAACAGCTTCAGCTCGCCCTGCCAGTCCGCCATGTGCACGCCAAGCTTTTGCGCGGCTGGGCTGAAGCTCATGCGGTACTCAATATCCCGTGGCAGAAACGGCGACACATGAAACGCCTTGGCCATGGCGAAATGCTGATGGAAGTCGCCCAAGTGTTCCGGCGCCCTGGCCGGCAACACGTAGTGATAGTGTTCGCCCCACGGCGTGTTGCTGACTTCGCAGAGAATCGCCGCCAGTTGGCCGTCCGCCTCGTGACAATAGAAAAAGCTCACCGGATTGAATGACAGCCCCCAACTGCGGGCCTGGGTCAGCAGGCAAATTGAGCCCTGGGGTTCGTGGCCGATGGCTTGGCCAACCTGTTGGCGCACCGCGTCGATCAAGCGCATGCCGGCGCCAGTAAATGCTTTCAGGTAATCGCCCTCGCGAAACGAGAACGCGGCAAAACGGCTGCGCCCCGACAGCGGCGACAAACCCAGCACGGCGTCCTGCTCATCAAGGTCCAAGTACAGCAGACCGATCCGATAACGGAATTCATGGCGCCTGGGCGCAAATCGCCGATGGGCGATCCAGCCGCTGTAGAGGGCGCTGTTCACAGCACTTCACCGAACGATCGGGCCACGCGCAAGGCACTGACCACCCCGTCTTCATGAAAGCCGCTGGCCCAATAGGCGCCGCAATAATAGGTGTGCTGCGCGCCGTTCAATTCCTCCCAACGCTGCTGCGCCGCCACCGCTTTCAAGCTGTATTGCGGATGGGCATAGGTGTATTTCGCGAGCACCTTGAACGGACTGATCCCGGCGCTCTGGTTGAGGCTGACACAGAACGTGGTGTCGCTCTGGATGCCTTGCAGGATGTTCATGTCATAAGTGACGGCGGCCCGCGTGTGCCCGGCGCCACCGAGGCGAAAATTCCAGCTCGCCCAGGCGAGTTTGCGCTCGGGCAGCAGGCGCGTATCGGTGTGCAAAACGACTTCGTTATCGGCGTAGGGCAGGGCGCCGAGGATCGACTGTTCGGCATCGCTCGGCTTGGCCAGCAGTTCCAGGGCCTGATCGCTGTGGCAAGCAAACACCACTTTGTCGAAGCGTTCGCTGCCGTTGGCGCTGTGGATAACTATGCCGTCGGTATCGCGTTCGACGCGGGTGACCGGGCAGTTGAGACGAATCTTCTCTTTAAACGATGCAATCAGGGGCGCGATGTAAGCGCTCGACCCTCCTTTGATCACACACCACTGCGGACGATTGCTGACGGAGAGCAAGCCGTGATTCTTGAAAAAGCGCACGAAGAACTGCAGCGGAAAACCGAGCATCTCGGCCATGGGCATCGACCAGATCGCTGCGCCCATCGGCACGATGTAATGCAGGATGAAGCGCTCGCCGTAGCCGCCAGCCTTTAGGTAGTGATCGAGGGTGGTGTCGGCGCCGATCCGTTGTTCCTCAAGATCGCGCAGGGCCTGTTTGTTAAAGCGCAGAATGTCTCGCAACATCCCCCAGAACCCCGGCGACAGCAGGTTGCGACGCTGGGCGAACAGGCTGTTGAGGTTGTTGCCGTTGTACTCAAGACCTGAATCCGGGTCGGTGACCGAGAAGCTCATTTCGGTGGGTTTGAAGCCCACGCCGAGCTGGCCCAGCAGGCGCATGAAATTCGGGTAGGTCCAGTCGTTGAACACAATGAAACCGGTGTCCACGGCATAGGACTGGCCATCGACCGTTACGTCCACTGTATGGGTGTGACCGCCGACCCAGTCGCCGGCCTCGAACAGGGTGATCTCGTGGCTGCGATTAAGCAGGTAGGCGCTGGTCAGCCCCGAGATACCGCTGCCGATAATGGCGATGTTCACGGCTGGTCCTTGATCGGCGGACTGCCGCGAACCATGCGTTTGCCAATTGCCAGCTTCACTCGGTTGGGGAGTTTCGACAGCGGCCAAAGAGCTGCCATGAACAATGCCGGAAAGGCGATTTCCAGCGGTCGGTTCTTGAGTTTGTTGAAGATATGCCGCGCGGCTTTATCCACAGGCCAACTGAGCGGCATCGGGAAATCGTTTTTTGCGGTCAACGGGGTGTCGACAAAACCGGGGCTGACCACGGTGACTTCAATGCCTTCGGGCGCCAGGTCGATGCGCAAGGATTCGAACAGGTAACGCAGCCCTGCTTTCGAGGCGCCGTAGGCTTCGGCCCGGGGCAGTGGCAGGTAAGTCACAGAACTGGCGACACCCACCAGATGCGGTGCGGTGCCAGCCCGAAGCAAAGGCAAGGCTGCTTCGATGCAATAACTGCTGGCAAGCAGGTTGGTGCGCACCACGTGCTCGATGATCGATGCATCGAACTGCTTGGCATCGACATACTCGCAGGTTCCGGCGTTGAGGATCACCGTGTCCAGGGAACCCCAGTCCTCGGTGATCCGCTCGCCGATTTCACGCACTGTTTGACTATCGGTCAGGTCGCCGGCCACCACCATCACCTGTCCCGGATAACGCTGGGACAGAATTTTGAGTGGCACTACCGAGCGGGAGCTGACCGCCAGATGAGCGCCGGTTTTCAAGATTTCTTCGGCCAGCGCGGCGCCAATGCCGCTGCTCGCACCCGTTAACCAGTATCGTCGTGGAGGTGTAAGACTCATCCCATTCTCCTTTTCAACCAGGCAATCGCCCGGCCCAATACGGGTAAATGTTCATACAGCAGCGCCCCGGCATCGAAATAATCCCGGTGGCGATAAACTTTGTCGTGCCACAGCAGGTGCGAACAGCCCTCGACCCGAATCAACTGGCCACCGGCCAGGCGCGGATGTCGGTAGCTCATGACCCAGCGCAGGTATCCTTCGCCTTCGCTAATCTGGTCGAAGCCGTGAAAGTCGAAACGCAACTCGCTGACGTTGGCATAGAGCTCGGCGAAATAACCGCGCAATTGCTTCAGGCCTTGAACTTCATGCAGCGGATCGGTGAACTGCACGTCGTCGGTGTACAGATCGCCAAGACGTTGCAGATTGTCTTTGTTCAAGTCGCCGAACTGCCGGGCGAAGCGTCGCAGGAACTCACTCATAGCCACCTCCGGCATTCTGTCGCGATGGCAGGTTCTTGAACGCGGCCAGGGCCCGCTCACGAGATGTACTGAGATTGACGATGGGCGATGGATAGTCTGTAACGCCGAACAGGCCGCTGAGGTTAGCGGGGTTATGCACTTCCTTTTTGTTCAGCCCGGCCAGTTCCGGCAACCAGTGCTTGATGAACACGCCCTCGGCGTCGAATTTCTCCGATTGGCTCAGCGGGTTGAAGATACGGAAGTAGGGCGCCGAATCGGTGCCGGTGGACGAACTCCACTGCCAGCCGCCGTTATTCGCCGCCAGGTCGCCGTCGATCAGGTGACGCATGAAAAAGCGCTCGCCTTCACGCCAGTCGATCAGCAGGTTCTTGGTCAGGAACATCGCCACTACCATGCGCAGGCGATTGTGCATCCAGCCGGTTTCCAGCAGTTGGCGCATCGCGGCATCGATGATCGGCAGGCCGGTGCGGGCTTCTTGCCACGCGGCGAGTTCATCCGGCGCGTCACGCCAGGCCAGGGCTTCGGTTTCCGGGCGGAAGGCGCGGTGCCGCGATACTCGTGGGTAGCCCACCAGAATATGTTTGTAGAACTCGCGCCATAGCAGTTCGTTGATCCAGGTAACCGCGCCGACCTTGCCGCTTTCGAACTCGCCCTGATTGCTTTGCAGTGCGGTGTGCAAACACTGGCGCGGGGAAATCACCCCGGCCGCCAGATAGGCCGAAAGCTGACTTGTGCCAGGTTTGGCCGGGAAGTCGCGCTCGCTCTGGTAATAGTCGATTTGTGCGTCGGCAAACGTGTCGAGGCGCCGCCGGGCCTCGGCTTCACCGGCGGGCCAGAGTGCGATCAGGCTGTCTTTGGGCGTTTCGAAACCGTCGACACGGGCAGGGATTTCATCGCTGGCGATGTTCAGCGGCGTTTGAATCCCGGGTGCTGCCACCAGGCTTGGCAGTGAACGACGCAGTCGGTCGTAACAGACTTTGCGGAACTGACTGAACACCTGGAAATACGTGCCGGTCTTGGTCAGCACGGTGCCCGGTGTGAACAGCAGTTGATCAAGGTAGCTGTGAAAGTCGATGCCTTCGGCCTTCAGCGCATGAGCCACCGCCTGGTCACGGCGGCTTTCATGGATGCCGTATTCCTCGTTGACGTGCACCGAGGCGATCTTCAACTGCCGGCACAGATCGAGCAGCAGTGTCGGCGCCGCGTCCCAGCGAGACGCTGTGCGGATCAGCAGGGGAATGTTGAGCTTGCCCAGTGCCAGGCTTAATTCGCTCAGGTTGCGTAGCCAGAAATCGACTTTGCACGGCGCATCGTCATGCGCCAGCCATTGCTCCGGGCTCAACAGGTACACCGCTACGCTCGGGCCACGAGCTGCGGCGGCCGAGAGGGCGGTGTTGTCGTGTAGGCGCAAATCGCTGCGCAGCCAGATCAATTGCATGGTGGTGTCCGTACTCAACATTTAAATCAGCCCACGCTGAACGAGGTCCTGATAGGCCGACAAGGGATCTTCGGCCAGGGACAAATCAGCGATTTCAGTGGTTCTTACGGACAACTCGGCGTGGTGGATGCATACCGTTGGTCCGACAATCATTTTTGGGCAACTGGCGCCATTCAAAAGTTTCGGCAACTGCGCAAGGTTCATGGCTTTGCTGGAATACAACAGTACGCCACGGGCTTGCAGGTGTTCGACGGCCAGCGCGAGTTCTCCGGCCGGGAGGGGCCAATCGAAAACTTCCACCGGGCAATCAGCGCTGCTGATCAGCCACGCGGTGAGCCAAAGGTAAGGTTCCAGGGGCACATCCGAGTGATTGATCAACAGCATCGGCGCGGCCCGTAACTGACGGTTGTTATGGTAGATGCGCGCGCCAAATTTGCTGCGCAACCAGGAATAAAAGAACACCCGTTCCATTTGTGCGCCGAACTGACCTTGCCAGCGCTGTTCCAGCTCGGTCAATAACGGCATCAGCAGTTGTTCGCACAACGTCCGTGGCGGGTACAGCGCCATGGCTTGGTTGACGGTGTCATCGAGGGTGCGTTCGTTCAGTTGAGTGACCGCTTGCTGCAGCGTGTTACGCAGCAATTGCCAGTCATTTTCGACGGACTCGGTAAAGGCTTGCGGCGTGTCGAGCAATTGCTTGACCTGGCTGACGGCAACGCCGCGATTGAGCCAGGTGAGAATCGTCAGAATCCGTTGCACGTGTTCGGCCGAGAACAACCGATGCCCCTTGGGCGTGCGTTGCGGCACGATCAGACCGTAGCGTCGTTCCCAGGCACGTAGGGTGATGGCGTTGACCCCGGTCTGGCGCGCCACTTCACGAATCGGCAGCCAGCCTTCGTCCAGGGCTTTCTTGAAGTCGGCGCCGAGGTCTTCGCGGGCGCTGGTGTCGGGTGTGTTGTTCATTTAGATCGCATTTCGCAGGCTGAGGTTTTCCGGGTGCGGTTGCAGGTAAACCTGTTGCGCAATGTACGGATCGGGGTGCTGGCGCAAGTAATGCTTGAGCAGCGTCAGCGGCACCACCAACGGCACGATGCCGTGGCGGTATTGGCCGATGAGGTGTTGCATTTCCTGTTTGTCTTCAGCGCTGATGGCCTGCTTGAGGTAACCACTGATGTGTTGCAGGACATTGGTGTGGGTGCGGCGCGTGGCGCATTTTTTCAGCGCCTCCATCAGCTCGCTGAAATAGCGCGGGCCGAGTTCTTTCGGGTCGGTCTGGCCCATGTTGCCCAGCAGGTTGCCCAGGGTTTTGTATTGCACCGGGTTGTGGGCCATCAGCAGGTATTTGTAGCGCGAGTGAAAATCCATGAGTCCGCGACGGCTTAGGCCTTCCTGGAGCAATTGCTGCCAGTCGCTATAGGCAAAGACTCGGGTCAGGAAGTTTTCCCGCAGCACCGGGTCGTTGAGCCGGCCGTCTTCTTCCACCGGCAAGTCCGGGTGTTGTTCACAGAAGGCCTGGGCGTAGATGCCGCGACCGCCGCCATCCACCGGCGCTCCGTTGGCGTGGTAGACCTTGACCCGCAACAATCCGCAGGACGGCGATTTCTGCATAAAGATGTAGCCGCAGATGTCGCCCAGCTCAGATGCCATTTTCTGAGCGTACTCGGCGAGCGGTTGGGTGACGTTGATTTCGTGGTTTACCGTGCCGACGGCTTCGGGACGTTCGGGATTTCCCACCAAGCGAATCGGTTCGCGAGGAATACCGAGGCCGATCGCGACCTCCGGGCACACCGGGACAAAATCGAAATAGTCAGTGAGGGTGCGACTGCACAGCCGCGATTCCTTGTGCCCGCCGTTGAAACGCACCTCGGCTCCCATCAGGCAGGCGCTGATCGCGATTTTCGGTTTGGCGGGGACGATGGGCATTGCAGCACCTCGAATCTAATACCTGTACAGAGTGTTGGATCTGTACAACATAATCTTCATCATAGATTCGAAGCTGTACAAGTCAAATTATTTGTATAGGTTTTTCAGGTGTGCACAGAACCCTGTAGGAGCTGCCGAAGGCTGCGATCTTTTGATCTTGCTCTTTAGCGGCTCGGGAAAATCAAAAGATCGCAGCCTTCGGCAACTCCTACGCCCAGCCCATTCGCCAAAGGGTTTTGTTTTTCAGGGTTTGCCAGTCAATGCGCTCACTGCGCTGAGTCAACACCGCCTGCAACTCAACCGCCAGCACCGTGCCGTCCTCATCGCGGAACAACTCGGTGACCAGAAAATGTTTTTCGCGGTTTTTCGGCTGGGCTGCTGTCCATTTCGACAGCAGCAATTTACCCGGATTGATGCGGTTCACTGCAGGTGTGCATGCAAGCGGCGGGCGGCTTCCTGGCCGCTGAGCCAGGCCCCTTCGACACGACCGGACAGGCACCAGTCGCCACACACGTACAGGCCCAGGTCGGCATCCGCCAACACGCCCCATTCATGACTGCTGGCAGGGCGGGCATAGAGCCAGCGGTGGGCGAGGCTGAAGGTCGGTGCGGGCATCGCGCTGTGCAGCAGTTCGGCGAAAGCACCGTGCAGTTGCTCGATCACGGCTTCCTTGGACAGGTCGATGTGTTGCCGGCTCCAGGTGCTGGTCGCGTGCAGCACCCAAGTGTCCATCGTGTTGTCGCGCCCGGGTTTGCTGCGGTTACGGGCCAGCCAGTCGAGTGGACTGTCCTGCACGAAGCAGCCTTCCATGGGCGTATCCAGCGGTGTGTCGAAGGCCAGGGCGATCGCCCAGGTCGGGTCCATTTTGACCCCGGCAGCGGCCCCTGCGAGTTTCGGTGCGGAGGCCAGCAACGCAGTCGCTTGAGGCGCAGGCGTGGCAATGACCACATGACTGAACGGACCATGAGTGAAGCCTTCGGCGTCCTGCAGATGCCAGTGTTCTTCACCGCGATAGACCTCAGTGATCCGGCAGGCGAAATGCACTTCCAGATCCCCGAGCAGCGCGCGGGTGATAGCGCTCATGCGTGGCGTGCCGACCCAACGGGTTTGCTCATCCGGCGACAGGTTGAGTTGGCCGCCCTGGAACGTATAGAGCTGCGGTGTCCATTCGGCGACCCAGCCATTGGCTTGCCAGCGCTGCACTTCGGTGACGAAGCGCCGATCACGTGCCGTGAAATACTGCGCGCCCATGTCCAGAGCACCGGCGTCACTGCGCTTGCTCGACATGCGTCCGCCGCTGCCACGGCTTTTATCGAAAAGTTGAACGACGTGCCCGGCCTCCGTCAGGGCCTGGGCGGCTGATAACCCGGCGATGCCGGTGCCGATGATTGCGATAGGTACAGTCATAGGGGCCTCGTTTACCTTTCTGTACAGACTACGCCGTGGTTTAAACCTGTACAATATTGTTTTTTGGTATAACTTTTAGCGTTCTCGTTCTGACAGCTTGGCCTATTGTTAAACACAGACCCTGCCCGATACCAAAGATCCCTGCTTATAAAAATAGACTAGTGATCAAGGTAAAACGCCACGCGAGGAAGTAGTCATGCACATATTGCTGACCGGCGGTACTGGTTTGATAGGACGTCAGCTCTGCCATTACTGGTTGAGTCAGGGACATCGCCTCACGGTCTGGAGTCGCTCACCTGCAAAAGTCGCGAAAATCTGTGGCGCTCAGGTCCGAGGCATCGCCCGACTTGAAGACCTCGGCCAGGAGTCGGTCGATGCCGTGATCAATCTGGCGGGCGCGCCAATTGGTGATCGTTTGTGGACGACTCGGCGAAAAGCGTTGTTGTGGAGCAGTCGAATCACCCTGACCGAAACCCTGCTGGCCTGGCTCGAAACCCGTGAGCAAAAACCTCAATTGCTGATTTCCGGTTCAGCAGTCGGCTGGTATGGCGACGGTGGCGAGCGTGAGTTGACCGAGGACTCGCCGCCGGTGATTGATGATTTCGCCAGCCAGTTGTGCATCGCCTGGGAGGAAACCGCCCAGCGTGCCGAGGCCTTGGGCATTCGGGTGATTCTGGTGCGCACCGGGTTGGTCGTGTCCGCCGAGGGCGGCTTTTTGTCGCGGCTGTTGCTGCCCTTCAAATTGGGGCTGGGCGGGCCGATCGGCAACGGCCGGCAGTGGATGCCGTGGATTCATATCAAGGATCAAATCGCCCTGATTGATTTTCTTCTGCATCGCATTGACGCCAGCGGTCCATATAATGCCTGCGCGCCCAAACCGGTGCGCAATCGAGAATTTGCCAAGACGTTGGGCAGCGTGTTGCACCGCCCGGCGTTCATGCCCATGCCTGCCCTGGCGCTGAAGGTAGGCCTGGGCGAAATGTCGCTGCTATTGCTGGGCGGCCAAAAAGCCGTACCGGCGCGTTTGCTGGCGGCGGGTTTCACTTTCCAGTTCACTGATTTACGCGCGGCGTTGGACGACGTGTCCAGCCGCCTCTGAAATAGGACGTTGCATGACCGATCACGCGTTGCTTCTGGTCAACCTGGGCTCACCGGCCTCCACTTCGGTGGCGGATGTGCGCAGCTACCTCAATCAATTTCTGATGGACCCGTATGTGATCGACCTGCCATGGCCGGTGCGACGTTTGCTGGTGTCGCTGATACTGATCAAGCGTCCGGAACAGTCGGCCCACGCCTACGCTTCGATCTGGTGGGAGGAGGGCTCACCGCTGGTGGTGCTCAGCCGTCGCTTGCAACAGGCGATGACCGCCCAGTGGAGCCATGGTCCGGTGGAATTGGCGATGCGTTATGGCGAGCCGTCGATTGAAACGAAACTGATGGAGTTGGTCGCCCAGGGCCACAAGCGCATTACCCTCGCGCCGCTTTATCCACAGTTCGCCGACAGCACCGTGACCACGGTCGTCGAAGAAGCCCGGCGCGTGATTCGCGAGAAGAAGCTCAATGTGCAGCTCTCGATTCTCCAGCCGTTCTACGACCAGCCGGAATACCTCGATGCGCTGGTGGCCAGTGCCAAGCCTTACCTTGAGCAGGATCACGATCACCTGCTGTTGAGCTTCCATGGTTTGCCGGAACGGCACCTGACCAAGCTTGATCCGACCGGCCAGCATTGCTTCAAAAACGAAGACTGCTGCAAGAACGCCTCGCCGGCCGTATTGGCGACCTGCTACCGCGCCCAATGCCTGCGCACGGCTTCCGAGTTTGCCAAGCGCATGGGCCTGGCGGAGGGTAAGTGGTCGGTGTCGTTCCAGTCGCGATTGGGCCGGGCGAAGTGGATCGAACCCTACACCGAAGCACGCCTCGATGAGTTGGGGAAAAGTGGCGCGAAGAAGATTCTGGTGATGTGCCCGGCGTTCGTTGCCGATTGCATCGAGACCCTTGAAGAAATCGGTGATCGTGGGCTGGAACAGTTCCGCGAAGCGGGAGGGGAGGAGTTGGTGCTGGTGCCGTGCCTTAACGATGATCCGCAATGGGCGAAGGCGTTGAATGCGTTGTGCGAGCGAGCGCCGTTGGCGCTTTAAAAGCTTCGCGGGCAAGCCTCGCTCCTACAGGTGAAGATCGTTCCCACGCTCTGCGTGGGAATGCAGCCCGGGACGCTCTGCGTCCCATTGGAACGCGGAGCGTCCCTTGAGGCATTCCCACGCAGAGCGTGGGAACGATCACGACGCAGTCCTGTAGGAGCGAGGCTTGCCCGCGAAGACAATCTTTCAGGCGATAAAGATTCAGCCTGATTACAGCAAAGGCTCATCCGCCTTCTTGTGCTTCCAGCTGTCATTGCCCGGCAGCAACAGGTTCAGCGCAATCGCCACCACCGCGCACAGCGCGATGCCTTTGAGGCCGAAGTCGTCCGGACCGGTGCCGGTGCCGACCAGCACACCGCCAATCCCGAACACTAGGGTCACCGACACAATCACCAGATTGCGCGCTTCGCCCAGATCGATCTTGTGGCGAATCAGCGTGTTCATGCCCACCGCCGCAATCGAGCCGAACAACAGGCACAGAATCCCGCCCATCACCGGCACCGGAATGCTTTGCAGCAGCGCGCCGAACTTGCCGACGAACGCCAGGCTGATGGCAAAGATCGCCGCCCAGGTCATGATCTTCGGGTTGTAGTTCTTGGTCAGCATCACCGCGCCCGTGACTTCGGCGTAGGTGGTGTTGGGTGGGCCGCCGAACAGACCGGCTGCCGTGGTGGCAATGCCATCGCCGAGCAGGGTGCGGTGCAGGCCGGGTTTCTTCAGGTAATCGCGACCGGTCACGCTACCCACGGCAATCACGCCGCCAATGTGCTCAATGGCCGGGGCCAGCGCCACCGGAACGATGAACAGAATCGCCTGCCAGTTGAACTCCGGCGCCGTGAAGTGCGGAATCGCAAACCACGGGGCGGCGGCAATCTTCGCGGTATCGACCACGCCGAAATAGAACGCCATGCCAAACCCGACGAGCACGCCGGAGATGATTGGCACCAGGCGGAAAATCCCCTTACCGAACACCGCGACGATCAGCGTGGTCAGCAGCGCTGGCATCGAGATCAGCATCGCGGTCTGGTAGTGAATCAGCTCGGAACCGTCGCCGGCCTTGCCCATCGCCATGTTGGCGGCGATCGGCGCCATGGCCAGGCCGATGGAGATGATCACTGGGCCAATCACTACCGGTGGCAGCAAACGGTCAATAAACCCGGTGCCTTTGATCTTCACGGCCAGGCCGAGGAAGGTGTAGACGAAACCCGCCGCCATCACGCCGCCCATGGTCGCCGCGAGGCCGAACTGGCCCTTGGCGAGAATGATCGGGGTGATGAAGGCAAAGCTCGACGCCAGAAACACCGGCACCTGACGCCCGGTGACGATCTGGAACAAAATCGTCCCCAGACCTGCGGTGAACAGCGCCACGTTCGGGTCGAGGCCGGTAATCAGCGGCATCAACACCAGGGCGCCGAACGCCACGAACAGCATCTGTGCACCCGACAGCACTGTGCGCCAGAGCGGATCGTTGAACTCTTCCTGCATGCTCAAGCGTCCTTCTGCTTGGTGCCGAAGATCTTGTCACCGGCATCGCCCAGGCCCGGGATGATGTAACCGTGTTCGTTGAGTCTTTCGTCGATGGAGGCGGTGTAGATCATCACGTCCGGGTGAGCTTTCCCGACGGCGGCGATGCCTTCAGGGGCAGCGACCAGCACCATGGCGCGGATGTCTCGGCAACCGGCCTTTTTCAGCAGGTCGATGGTCGCAACCATGGAGCTGCCGGTGGCGAGCATCGGGTCGATGATCATGGCCAGGCGTTCGTTGATTTCCGGAACCAGTTTCTCCAGGTAGGTGTGAGCCTGCAGGGTCTGCTCATTGCGGGCCACGCCCACGGCGCTGACTTTGGCGCCCGGGATCAGGCTCAGCACACCTTCAAGCATGCCGATACCGGCGCGCAGGATCGGCACCACGGTAATCTTCTTGCCGGCGATTTTCTCCACCGACACAGTGCCGCACCAACCTTCGATATCGTAGGTTTCCAGCGGCAGGTCTTTGGTGGCTTCATAGGTCAGCAGGGCACCGACTTCCTGAGCGAGCTCACGGAAATTCTTCGTGCTAATGTCTGCGCGGCGCATAAGGCCAAGTTTATGACGGATCAGCGGATGGCGGATCTCTTGGATGGGCATGGGGAAAGGCTCCGGCGGCGGGCAAAAAAACCGGCCTAGATTAATCTATCCGAGGGTGTTGTCCTATAGACATAAGGTACGTTAGTCCACAAACGCTTGATTCGGACGTGCGGGATGCGTACCTTTGCCCGCTTTTCCCGAATCCGTCCCCCCTGGAGAGCGCCATGTCCGCTGATCTCGAGCATATCCGTCAAATCATGCGAGAGGCTGACTGCCTGTACACCGAAGCTGAAGTCGAGGCGGCCATCGCCCGTGTCGGTGCACACATCAACGAACAACTGGCCGACACTAACCCGGTGGTGTTCTGTGTGATGAACGGCGGCCTGATTTTCGCCGGCAAGCTGCTCACCCATTTGCACTTCCCGCTGGAAGCGTCCTACCTGCACGCTACCCGTTATCGCAACGAAACCAGCGGCGGCGACCTGTTCTGGAAAGCCAAGCCGGAAGTTTCTTT
This sequence comes from Pseudomonas sp. 5Vm1k, assembly GCF_056161485.1. Taxonomy (NCBI): domain Bacteria; kingdom Pseudomonadati; phylum Pseudomonadota; class Gammaproteobacteria; order Pseudomonadales; family Pseudomonadaceae; genus Pseudomonas; species Pseudomonas sp. 5Vm1k. The sequence goes on along the minus strand of NZ_JBSPCZ010000008.1, from coordinate 232,128 downwards.
CCTCGACCGCGACGTACTGATCATCGACGACATCCTCGATGAAGGTCACACCCTGGGCGCGATCATCGACTACTGCAAACACGCCGGCGCTCGTGCTGTGCATACCGCCGTATTGATCGACAAGGACCACGACCGCAAGGCTCGCCCGGACCTGAAAGCCGATTTCGTCGGTTTGCCGTGCATCGACCGTTACATCTTCGGTTATGGCATGGACTACAAAGGCTACTGGCGTAACGCCAACGGGATCTTTGCCGTTAAAGGCATGTAAACCCCGCTGCAAATTCCCTGTGGGAGCGGGCTTGCTCGCGAAAGCAGTGTGTCAGCTGCATTAATGTTGGCTGACACGTCGCCTTCGCGAGCAAGCCCGCTCCCACAGGGATCGGTGTTCGCAGATTCACTTTCGTAGACCCCATGCTAGAGTGCTCGGCCCCGCCCTCCGGAGCCTGTCATGAGCCTTTTGATCCGCAGCTGCGCCGCCCTGTTGCTGACCCTCAGCCTGCCCCTGGCCGCCGCGCCAGCGCCGATGCACGCGCAGTTCCTGCCGCCGGACGACCTGACCCTGCGTGACGCCGAACCGGAGCAGCAGCAGCTGTTGCAGGTCACCGACTATTCGGTGGTGGTGGGTAGCCAGCGCCAGTCCACACAGCAACCGATCCCCGTGACGTCGCCGCTGCTGATCCGCCTCAAGGGCAAATCCTTGAACAAGGGCGCGACCATCAGCCAGGTGCTGGTCAACTTCGATGGCGAAAGCAAAAGCCTGAAAAAGCCGATCTACGACGAAAAAAGCAAAACCCTGACGCTCTTCTACCCGTTGGCGCAATACCGGGTGGTGATCGATCTACTGCGCAATGACACCGTGTATTGCCAGTTCCTCAGCTACGCCAACGGCCATGTCTGGGCCGATCTGCACACCGGCAGCGTTCGCGCGCGTTGAGCCCGGCGGCCAGAGGGGGGTAAACTGCCTGCCCCGTGAAATGTCTGCGAGCTGGAGTCGGCAATGCGTAAAGATAAGAAGCAAGTGATTGGTGACGAGATCGGCGATGAGCAGATCAAACTGTTTCTCGATTTTGAACCGGTCGACGCCACTTCGCCGTCCCTGCATAAACTGATCAAGGCCTATCGCGGTCTGCGTATCGACGACTTCGAGCGCTTCCTAACGTTTTTTGTCGCGGCCGGGTTTGATCTGGATGGCAAGGATGAGCACGGCAATGATTTCGTCGCAGTGATCAAGGATCAGCGCAACGCGGCCGAATACATCGAGTTGATTGCCAAGGCTCGCGGTTAATCCCACAGATACCGGTTGTTGGTGCTGGCCCTTTCGCGAGCAAGCCCGCTCCCACATTTTGGAATGCATTTCCCTGTGGGAGCGGGCTTGCTCGCGAAAGCGGTGTAACTGCCACCGCAGATCTTAAGGTCACTGTTTCACCGGCCATAAAAAAAACGCCCCGCTCTCACTGAGAACGGGGCGTTTTTTGTGAGGCCGAATCAAGCGTAGCTTTCGGTCTCGTTACTGGCTTCAACCAGTTCCAGGGCGACGTTGTTGTGCGCGTTGATCTTGCGATACAGCGCCGCGTCGGTTTCCAGAACTTTTTCCCGAGCCGGGAAGATTTCCGCCAGTTTGGCAGCCCACTCACCGGACGCTTTGTTCGGGAAACATTTTTCGATCAGCTCAAGCATGATCGAAACGGTCACCGAAGCACCTGGCGAAGCGCCGAGCAGGGCGGCAAGCGAACCGTCCTTGGCCGCGACCAGTTCGGTACCGAACTGCAGAACGCCGCCCTTTTTCGGGTCTTTCTTGATGATCTGCACTCGTTGGCCGGCCACTTCCAGGCGCCAGTCTTCGGCTTTCGCCTCCGGATAGAAGCGACGCAGGGATTCCAGACGCTGTTCCATCGACTGCATCACTTCGCTGACCAGGTACTTGGTCAGGTCCATGTTGTTTTTGGCTACAGCCAGCATCGGGCCAATGTTGCCGGCGCGAACCGACAGCGGCAGGTCCATGAAGGAGCCGTGCTTGAGGAACTTGGTAGTGAAGCCGGCGTATGGCCCGAACAGCAGGGACTTGTTGCCATCGACCACGCGGGTGTCCAAGTGCGGCACGGACATCGGTGGCGAACCCACGGCTGCCTGGCTGTAGACCTTGGCCTGGTGGTGTTTGACCACTTCCGGGTTGTCGCAACGCAGCCACTGGCCACTGATCGGGAAGCCGCCGAAGCCTTTGCTTTCTTCGATGCCCGACGCCTGCAACAGCGGCAATGCCGCGCCGCCAGCGCCGAGGAAGACGAACTTGGCGTCGACTTCACGGGTGTTGCCGCTGTTGACGTCCTTGATGCTGACGGTCCAGCCGCTGCCGTTACGCTTCAGGCCGGTGACGCGCTTGCAGTACTTGACCTGGGCATCGGGTGCGCTGGTCAGGTGCTTGAGCAATTGATTGGTCAGGGCGCCGAAGTTGACGTCAGTGCCGTTCATCACGCGGGTGGCGGCGAGGACTTCGTCAGGCGAGCGGCCCGGCATCATCAGCGGCATCCACTCGGCCATCTTGGCCTTGTCTTCGGTGTATTCCATGTCGGCGAAGGCGTGGTGCTTGCTCAGCACGTTGAAGCGTGACTTGAGGAAGGACACGCCGCTGTCGCCTTGCACGAAGCTCAGGTGCGGCACCGGGCTGATGAAGGATTTGCACGAGCCGAAGGTGCCTTTCTTGGTCAGGTACGACCAGAACTGCTTCGACACTTCGAACTGGGTGTTGATGTGCACGGCTTTCTTGATGTCGACGGTGCCGTCGGCGGCCTGTGGCGTGTAATTGAGCTCACACAGCCCGGCGTGACCGGTACCGGCGTTGTTCCACGGGTTGGAACTCTCCGCGGCACCGGAATCCATCAGCTCGACGACTTCCAGCTTGATCGCGGGGTCGAGCTCTTTGAGCAGTACAGCGAGGGTGGCACTCATGATGCCGGCCCCAACGAGTACTACGTCGACTGCTTCGTTATGCGCCATTTAACGCGTCTCCAAAATCTGCAGCACCAAATTGTCGGCATGGCTGCCAGGCGTTCCGGGGCGTGTCAGTGATGCCCCACGTACCCATGGCAGTATCGCCATGTCCGAATCTTCGCAATTTTTCGCAACTTCGACGGACGCTACCGGTTGGGTTAATGAGCCCTATGAACTCACTTCAACGCGCAACTGGCAATTCGACTTATGGTCGAGACATCCGTTTGTGCAACCAAATCCGTAGCGGACAGGCTTCAGGCTCCGGTGTTCGAGGAATACTCGGTCCTGTGTCGTTGGGCTGTTTCAGACGCTAATGGTGCATGTTCAGACGCAAAACTATTCATTTGCTCGCCACACTCTTGTGAAGTTGTGAAAACCCGTTTTTTTCACGCTCTTTTGAAGACGTGAACCTCAAAAAAGGGCTGTCCCAGCCTGGCACTGTGCCCGGATGGATTGCCGGCATGGGATACATGACAGGCAAAACGGGCAAACAGCTCAGTAACCGAGCGTAATGACAGCTCTGCAGATTCGCGAAAAGTGGGGTTTTTGCTCAAGGAACAGCAAGCGCGCCAGCTTCACTCGATCTGTGTGGGCGGCTCTCTGTGGGCGGTGCGGGGTGCCAATACCGAGGCATTGACGATGCTGCGAGGCCCGATCAGGAGACGTCCTTATAATCGGGGGGAGATTGTATCTAAGAAACGCAGGGAAATGGTCGTCAATAATGACTTTTATTAGGCGTCTGGTCAGATGGACAACAGCGCCTGTACCCGTGAGCGACGCGGATGCTGCCGCACGCGGGCGCTGGGGGGCAGTGGATGGTGGAGCCAGTTGAGGCGGATTTCTTCGATTTCGACCCAGCCATCGCCCATGGGCTGCAGGCTGCACTGCTTGAATGCCTGGCAATGCCCGTTGCAATCGAGCAAGGCAAAACTGCGGTGCAGCGGGCGTGGCGCGAACAACGAGATCAGATAACGCATGGCGAAGTACCTTGTGGGGTGACTGCTGTGAAGGTTGCCAGCAGGCCGTGACGTGAACGTGTATGAGCGGTTACAGCTGTGTGACAGGAACCGCGGTCTGCAGGGTTTGTCAGAGATTTCAGTAATCGTTGAAGTCCCCTAGTTCGCTGCAGTGGCCCACCGCTATACTGCGGGCCTGTTTGTGCCTGATTCTGGAGAGAAGAGCATGTTGCAACGCCTGTTGTTCGGTTTGATCACTGTGACCGGTTTGACCCTGGCCGGCTGCGCCCACAGCCCGCAACAACTGAACCCGGAACCGAAGCTGACCACTCAGCTGGCGCCGGTTGGCCATGGCCAGCAAGTGGTGGTGCGTGTGGTGGACGGTCGTCCATCGCCAACCCTGGGGACCCGTGGCGGTCTGTACCCTGAGACCAGCGCAATCACCGTGCAGGGCGCGCAGATCCTGCCGAAGTTGCAGGCCCAGGCCGAAGCCGCCGTGCGTTTGCTGGGTTTCACCCCGGTGTCCAACGGCATGAACGCGCCGCAGTTGACCGTGACCCTGGCCGAACTGAAGTATCAGTCGCCTAAAGAAGGCATGTACGTGACTGAAGCGACCATCGGCGCGACCTTCCGCTCCGACGTGCAGAACGCCAATCGCCGTTACAGCGGCCGTTACGGTGCTTCCCTGGATCAGCGTTTTGGTATGGCGCCGAACCAGGAAACCAACACCAAACTGGTCAGCGACGTGTTGAGCGACGCCCTGACGCGTCTGTTCAAGGACCCGACAGTGGGTCAGATTCTCGGCGAATAAGCGTTCGCGAGATGTAAAAAAGCCCGGCGCCAGTGATGGCCCCGGGCTTTTTCATGCCCACCGGTTTTGCACCATCCCTGTAGGAGCGAGGCTTGCCCGCGAAGACGGAGTGTCAGCCAACATCCCGGCAACTGACATACCGCCTTCGCGGGCAAGCCTCGCTCCTACAGGGGGCGGTGGGTCAGGCGGCTTCGGAATAGAAGTCCAGCACGCTCACGCCCGTCAGCAAATCCGTCTCTGGCAAGTCCGCATGTTGATGCCCGCCCAGCGCGCAATACACCAGCCAGTGGCGGTCCTGGACGTTGAAGGCAAGGCTGCCGACGAGATTCTGCTGTTCGTCGCTTTGAGCGATGAGGTAGAGGCGGTCCTGGTTTTCGGCGTGCAGCATGGTGTGCTCTGTGTCGGTTTCGAGGGGCGACAGACTGGCGCATTCAGATGACGATGCCGTGACGCCGGACAGGAATCGGCCAAGTGGTTCGTTATTTGTCGCAAAGGGGAGGGCAGGCGGACAGGCTTTCGGTAGAATCCGCGCCGCGGTCGTCGGTCTGGCGCCTGTCACCTTAGTTTTGCCCGAGGTCCGTGATGTCGTTGCATTTGATTTCGTTGTTTACCAACCATCCCGCCAAGTTGATCAACCTGCTGGCCTTGCTGCTGGCATTCCCGGGCAGTTGGCTGCTGCATGCCACACGCCGCCGCGAACAGCGCGCGCTGGCGATTCTTGAGGCTGCCACCCAGAACCGTCGTGTTGATGACCCGATGTTGATGCTGGACGGTGCGACGATGCGCATGAACCGGTTTTTCTATCGATTCGGTTTTGCTTGCCTGGGCGTGGCGTTGATCGTGTCGTGGATCAGCACCCAGTTTTGAGTCTTTAAACGCAAAAGATCGCAGCCTTCGGCAGCTCCTACATGGGATTTGTGTTCACCCTGTAGGAGCTGCCGAAGGCTGCGATCTTTTGATCTTGCTTTAAAAAATCTTAAAGCGGCAACCCAGCCTTCACCCGATACTGATTGCGTACCGGCGTCGCATATTGCAACACCATGAACGGGCGATGTTCCTCAGGGCAAGCCTCCAGCCGGCGCTGCCACTCTTCCTGAGCCTTGGCCAGTTCATCCGCCGCAAATACCTCGGCGGCTGTCGGCACCTGCAGTTGCGGATCCGCGTCCTTCCACTGCGCATAAGCCAGGTAGTGCACCGGGAACAACCGGTAACCGCCGAGAATCTGCTTGTCCATCTCGATCGCCAATTGCTTGGTGTCGTCGAACAGCTCGGTGATCGGCTTGGCGAAGTTCACGTGGACCCGGCCCTTGTAGCCAGTGATGCCCTTGGCAATGCTCACATCGTCTTCGCCCGGCACTTTGGTGTAGCTGCCGGTGGTGGCGCGGATGAACAGTTCGCGGGCCTTGGCCTGGTCGCACGGGTCATATTCGTAGCTGATCGACACCGGGGTCACGTTCAGCGACTGAATGACTTCGCCGAACGGCTCGTCCTTGCGGCTCATGTGGAACATCTTGAGGATCGCCGACTCGGTACGGTCGTCGCCGTCCTTGGCCCGGCCTTCAGCCTGGGCGATCCAGATCGAGGCGCAATCGTTGCGGATCGAGTGGTTGATGTAGGCCGACAGCAGCTGATAAGCCGCCATCTTCTCGCGGCGACCGGTGATCGAACGGTGCACGATGAAGCTCTTGTTCAGGCGCATCAAATCGCTGACAAACGGCTTTTGCAGCAGGTTGTCGCCAATGGCGATGCGCGGGGTCGGCAGGCCGGCGTGGTACACGGCGTAGTTGACGAAGGCCGGGTCCATCACGATGTCGCGGTGGTTGGCGATGAACAGGTAGGCGCTGCCGGATTTGAACTGCTCGACGCCGGTGTAGGTCACGCCGTCGGTGGCACGCTCGATGGTGTGGTCGACGTAAACCTCGACTTTGTCCTGCAATGTGGCCACCGAATTGACGCCGGCGAACTCACGGCGCAGCCGATGAGCTATAAGAGGTTTGAGCATCCAGCCGAAGGCACCGGCATAACGCGGGAAGCGGAAGTGGATGAGGATGTCTAGAAATGCCTTGTCGCCGAGCAGCCGGTCCAGCACTGCAGGGACTTCGCTGTCGTCGTAAGGTCGGATGGCATCGAATTCGCCCATCATGCTCTCTTGTTAGAAACGGCTAGGGTAAGTAAAGGTTTTGATCAAAAACCAACGGGGCACGGTCTGAAAAGGTAGCCAGACAAAAATAGCCCTGCAAATAGACCGGCGATTATACGCACAAGTCACCTGGGAGACCGCGATGCTGGAAACCGAGCGCTACGAATGTCCGTATTGTGGTGAAGAGGCCGAGGCCGTGCTGGATTTGTCTGGCGGCGATCAGACCTATATCGAGGATTGTCCGGTGTGTTGTCGTCCTATTACCTTTGTCCTGCAAACCGATGGTCAGGAATGGTTGCTCGAAGTTCACAGCGAGAACGACTGAAAGGGGCATCCGATGCAGCGAATCTACGAACCGGAAAACCTGATGGAAGGCGAGTTGCTGCAAGGAATGCTGGCCAGCGAGGGCATCGAGGCGCATCTGGTGGGGCGCGATTTGCTCGGCGGCACCGGTGAGTTGCCGATCTACGGTTTGCTGGGATTGTCGGTGGATAACGACCAGGCCGAATACGCCCGGGAGCTGATCACTGCCTACAATGCCGCGCTGCCGATGCCCGGCGATGAACCGGAAAGTTTCCCCGGCACCCTGGTCTGTTAGGCTGACGTTCGTTTTATCAAGAGTCGTGTTGCCCCATGTGTGGACGTTATGCCCTGTTTCGCTGGAACCCCGCCTTCGCGGCCCTGCCTGGCTTTCCTGCCGATCAGCAGGCCCAGTGGAATATTTCCCCCAACGATTCGGTGTTGATGCTGCGTGCCGGCACGGACGGTCAGCGCGAGTTGGCCCGTGCCCGCTGGGGCCTGACGCCGCCGTGGTTGACCGATCTGTCGCGCACGCCGGCCCATGCCCGGGCCGAAACCGTGGCCGAACAACCAATGTTTCGCCAGGCCCTGCGCGAGCGCCGCTGCCTGCTGCCGGCCAATGGTTTCTACGAATGGCGCGGCACCACGCGCAAGCGTCCGTATTGGCTGACGCCGGGCGAGGGCTCGGCGCTGTTTTTCGCGGCGATATGGGAAGCGTATCCGGTGCAGGAGCAGGTGTGGCTGAGTACTGCGGTGATCACCCAACCGGCAGCGAGTCAGCGTCGGCCATTGATTCTGGATGCGGCGGGGCAAGAAGCGTGGCTTGATCCCGAGACGCCGTTGCATGTATTGCAGGGGTTGCTGGCCAGTGAGCCCGCGGCGTTGCGCGAGCGGGTGTTGGCCAATCTGGTGAATGATCCGAAGTTGAATGGGCCGGAGTGTTTGACCCCGGGTTGATTCGGTGCCTGGGCTGACGCCTTCGCGGGCAAGCCTCGCTCCTACAGGGGGACGGTGATCTCCTGTAGGAGCGAGGCTTGCCCGCGAAGAGGCCCTCGAATCAAACCTTGAACTGATTGATCAACCGCCGCTGCTGTTCCGCCAATTTGGTCAGATCCGCACTGGCTGCGCTCGATTCATCCGCGCCACCGGCCACTTCATTGGCTACTTGCCCGATGTTGATCACGTTACGGTTGATGTCATCCGCCACCGCGCTCTGTTCCTCGGCCGCACTGGCAATTTGCGTATTCATGTCGTTGATCACCGACACTGCCTGAGTAATCGTCTCCAGCGCTTCGGCCGCTTTCGCCGCATGTTGCACGCTTTCGTCGGTGCGGTTCTGGCTGTCTTCCATGACCCGCACCACATCGCGGGTGCCTTGTTGCAGTTGCTGGATCATGGTCTGAATTTCTTCAGTGGCCTTCTGGGTTTTCTGCGCCAGGTTGCGCACTTCGTCGGCCACTACGGCAAACCCACGGCCCTGTTCACCAGCGCGCGCCGCTTCAATCGCCGCGTTCAAGGCCAGCAAGTTAGTTTGCTCGGCGATCCCGCGAATCGCGGTAAGGATCGCGTTGATGTTCTCGCTGTCCTTGGCCAGGGTTTGCACCACGCTGACGGCCTTGCCGATTTCCACGGCCAGCACGCCAATCGAATTCGACGTATCGCGCACGATCTGCATGCCTTGCGCCGCGGCTTTATCCGCATGGCTGGCAGCTTGCGCCGCCGACGTCGCGTTGCGTGCCACGTCCTGGGCAGTAGCAGTCATTTCATGCACCGCCGTGGCCACTTGATCGATCTCGGCCATCTGTTTATGCACGCCAATGTTGGTGCGGATAGCGATGTCGGCCGTGTGTTCCGACGAATCACTGACGCTCTGCACCGACGTCACCACCTGCGTGATCATTACCTGCAACTTGGCCAGGAACGTGTTGAAGCCTTTGGCGATCGAGCCCAATTCGTCGGCGCGATCACTGGTCAGGCGGCGCGTGAGGTCGCCTTCGCCCTGGGCGATGTCGTCGAGCATGGCCACCATTTGCTTGAGCGGACGGGCAATCCCGTGGCCTACCAGCCAGATCACCAGTAAGCCGATACCGGCGATCAACAGGCCAACCATGGCCATGCCGAAGGTGTCGGATTTGCGCTGTTTATCCAGGTCGCCCTGTAGTTTTTGCAGGTCCGCCATGACCGCGTTCAGCGGCAGTTGCAGCATCAGCGTCCAGCGGGCGTCGGTCTGGCCGATGCCGAACGGCAGGTACAACTCGATCCGGCCCTGGGCCTTGTCAACGGTGTAGGTCACTTCGCCGCGCTTGAGATTGGACATATTGGCAATCTGCTGGCTATCGAGGATGTCGCTGACCTTTTCACCGAATTTGCTCGGGTCCTTGGTGTAGGCGACGATCCGCCCATTGCCGCCAATCAGCGCCATCACGCCGGAGCCGCCGTAGAGTTTCTGGTTGGCGCCCAGGAGCATTTCCTGGATGAAGTTCACCGACAGGTCAGCGCCGACGATGCCCTGGAAGGCGCCGTTGAGCATGATCGGTTCAATAAAGGAGGCGAGCATGACGATTTTGTCGCCGACCTTGTAGGGCGCCGGATCGATCACGCAGGATTTCTTGGTTTCTTTCGAGCACAGGTAGTACTCGCTGGCGCGTACGCCGGTGGACAGGGTTTTCTGGTCGTCGACGTCCACCAGTTTGTCCAGGCCGAGGCTGCCGTCTTCGTTGCGGAACCACCATGGCAGGAAGCGCCCGTTGGCCGCGTCGATGCCGACCACCTTGGTGTCAACGTAGGCCGCATCGTTGTGGTCCAGTGCGTTTTTTTCCCAGCCGATGTAGGTGCCGAGAATTTTCGGGTTCTTGGTGACGTTTTCCTTGATCAGGCTGATCAACTGCTCACGGCTGAGGTTCAGTTGCGGCTGACCGTCGGCCCCCGGTGTGCCGATCAGTTCGTTGACCCGAACCAGTCCGCCGGCAATCAGCAGCGGCGCTTCGAGTTCGCGCTGAATCTGGCTGACCTGGGTTTGTGCCAGAGAGGTCAGGCGTTGTTCGATGACTTGCTCGAACTGTGCCTGGGTCCGTTCCTGGACCATGTCTTGCGTGCGCGCACCGGAAAACAGCGCATACAGCACCAGGGCCGCCACGACACTGAGGACGATGGCGCCGGCAAGGGCCGCAACGGAAAACTGGATCGACTTGAATTTCATGGGTGCTCCGCACGCAAGAGGACGTCTGCGCTGTTGTATCGGCAGGTCAATCGGGGAGCATGAGCGGGTGATGGCGAAATGGCTGTTTTGGAGTGCTGGATGTCGCAATCAGAGCGTTGCGGGCGTGGCGTGTGGGCTTATGTGAATTTTTTCCTGCATCAACAACAATCTTGTTCAAAAAGTGCGTGTTACACGTCTGTTGTATCTGGCGCCGATACAATTCGCCGCCTAGGATACGCGGCATGTTTTCAGGGAGCTTTTTGATGAACAAGACATTGGTTGTAAGTGCACTGAGCGCAGCGTTACTGCTGGCCGGTTGTCAGTCGGTCAACACCACCAGCGGCGGAGCCGTTGGCGTTGAGCGTAAACAGTACATGTTCAGCATGTTGTCCTCGGATGAGGTCAACCAGATGTATGCCCAGTCCTATCAGAAGACAGTAGGAGAGGCGACCACCCAAGGCGTGCTGGACAAGACCAGCACCGACGCCAAGCGTATCCAGGCGATTGCCAACCGGCTGATTGCCCAGGCACCGAACTTCCGTCCGGATTCGGCCCAGTGGAAGTGGGAAGTCAATTTGATCAAGAGCGATGAGCTCAACGCCAATTGCGGTCCTGGCGGCAAGATCATTTTCTACACCGGATTGATCGACAGTCTGAAACTTACCGACGATGAAATCGCTGCGGTCATGGGTCATGAAATCGCCCACGCCCTGCGCGAGCATGGTCGTGAAGCGATGTCCAAGGCCTATGGCATCGAGATGGCCAAGCAGGGCGCCGGTGCCTTGTTCGGTCTGGGTCAGGACAGCCTGGCCCTGGCCGACACCGTGGCCAACTACGGCATGACCTTGCCCAACAGCCGCGCCAATGAAAACGAGGCCGACCTGATTGGCCTGGAACTGGCGGCTCGCGCCGGCTACAACCCGAACGCCGCAATCACTTTGTGGAACAAGATGAGCAAGGCTTCGGAAGGTTCGCCGCCGGAGTTCATGAGCACTCACCCGGCGTCGGCCAGTCGTATTTCCTCGTTGCAGGCGGCGATTCCTAAAGTGATGCCGTTGTACGAGAAAGCCGCGAAATCCTGATAGAGATGTAGCGAGGCTGCTGACGCCTTCGCGAGCAAGCCCGCTCCCACAGGGGATTTTTTGTGACCACACTATTTGTGAACACTGGAGATCCAATGTGGGAGCGGGCTTGCTCGCGAAGAACGATTACGCGGTCTACCGACCTATGCCGTCAAACCCACCCACTGCTCTGCATCGCCTTGTACACCGCAACAATCGCCAATACGAAGAACGCCGACGCGGCCAGTCGACGGATCAACGTCAGTGGCAGTTTGTCCGCCGCAAAGTTACCCGCCAGTACCACCGGCACGTTGGCAATCAACATCCCGGCGGTGGTGCCGATGATCACCAGCCACAGGTCCGGGTATTGCGCGGCGAGCATCACCGTGGCGACTTGGGTCTTGTCGCCCATCTCGGCGAGGAAGAACGCAATCAGCGTGGTCAGGAACGGTCCGAACTTGCGGGCGGTGCTGGCTTCGTCGTCGTCCATCTTGTCCGGCACCAGAGTCCAGAGCGCGGTCGCGGTAAAGCTCGCGGCAAGGATCCAGTGCAGCGTCGCATTCGAGAAGAAACTGCCAAACCAGGCGCCTACCGCACCGGCTGCCGCGTGATTGGCCAGGGTCGCGGCAACGATACCGGCGATGATCGGCCAGGGTTTGCGAAAGCGAGCGGCGAGAATGAGCGCGAGCAGTTGCGTCTTGTCGCCGATTTCGGCCAAGGCAACGATTGCGGTGGGAACGAGAAGTGAATCCAGCATCAGGGTTTTCCTAAGGGGCGGGTCGACACGGCTATGACACGTACAGCCTTCCCGCCCCGGGTAAGGTGTTCGTGTCATAGGTCTTGTCAAACCCTGGCGATCCGTCTGTGCGGACGCTTAGGTCGCATACGCCATGGTCTGTTGACCAAGTATGTTGACGTATGCCGGACGAGCATGGCGCTCGTGGGAGACTACTCCCCTAGGACGGAGCGGATTCTGCCTAGGCAAAACCGATTGGGCAAGCCTCTTTTTTAAAAGAAGTTTCAGCCGCGTTTAGCCCGGTAGATTCTGAAACCCTGTCCTTCGGCCTTGATCGCGCACACCCCAAGGTGCTCTTCGATCAGCGGCTGATACTTCAGGAAGCTGTTGGCGACCAGGCGCAGTTCGCCGCCGTTTTTCAGATGTTTGGCCGCTTTTCGCAGCAAGTTCTCGGTAGCGAAATAGTCGGTGTGCACGCCGACATGGAACGGTGGGTTGCTCAAAATCGCACTCAAACCCATCGGCGCCGCATCGATACCGTCACCGGTAATCACCTCGGCTTCCAGACCATTGGCAGCCAATGTCAGGCGACTGCTGGCGGCAGCAAACGCATCCACGTCGAGCAACGTCACCTGATTGTGTGGATAACGACGCTTGACCGCCGCGCCCAGCACACCGGCACCACAACCGAAGTCCAGCAAGTGGCCACTTGGCAATTTGTCCAGATGTTCCAGCAACAGGGCGCTGCCACGGTCCAGGCGACCATGGCTGAAGACGCCGGGCAGGCTGATAACTTTCAGTGGCCCTTCGGCCAATGGCAGCTCGTATTCCTGGGCCAGGCTTTCCAGCGACTTGGCTTCTGGCGCGTTGGCCACGGTGACCAGCCACAACTGGCAATGCCGTGCGCTGTCGAGTTTGCGTGATTTGCCAAACGGGTTCAGTTGCTTGGCCGCGCCTTCGATGCCGCTGCGTTTTTCACCCACCAGGTACAACTCGCGACCGGCCAGCCGTGAGGCGAGGGCGTTGAGGATGTAGTCGGTCAGGTCCTTGGACTTGGGCAGGAACACCACGGCGGTTTCGAACTCGCGCTCGGGCGCATTCACGCCAAACTGGCTGCGCTCGGCAAAGCGTGCGTCCAGCGCCGCTTGATCGCCGGCATGCCAGCACCAGCCGTGGGCATCGGGCAGGCGACCGAGCAAATCGTCGGCGGGCAAACCGGCCAGCAACACCGAACCCTGAAATAACTCGGCCTGACGAAGCAGTACTTCACTGCGCGGATCCATACTCTGCTCCTTGAAAAAAAGTGCGGCAGTTTATCAACTGACGACCCGCAGCGCTGTACCGCTGAAGAACGCCTGGGCGTTTTCAGTCAATTGGCCAACGATCCGCTGCCGCGCTTCGCGACTGCCCCAAGCGTTGTGCGGGGTGACAATCAGCCGTGGAATGTCATGGGCCAGCAGCGGATTGCCGGCGGTCGGTGGCTCGACGCTCAGCACATCGGTGGCCGCGCCACCGAGGTGACCGTTGCGCAGCGCATCGGCCAGCGCCTGTTCGTCGATCAAGCCACCGCGAGCAGTGTTGACCACGAAGGCACCGGGTTTCATCGAGGCCAGTTCAGGGGCGCCGATAAAGTGACGGGTGTGTTCGTTGAGCGGGCAATGCAGGGTCAAGGCGTCGATTTGTGGCAGCAGTTCATTCAGTGGCAAGCGATCCGGGCGGGCAGGGCGGCCGGGAATCTGCCCCAGCAACACACGCATGCCGAAGGCTTCGGCCAGTCTCGCGACGGCACCACCCAGCTCGCCGTGGCCCAGCAGGCCGAGGGTTTTGCCTTCAAGTTCGACGATCGGGTAATCCAGCAGGCAGAACTGTTTGGCTTGCTGCCAGCGACCTTCGCCGACGGCTTTTTGATAATCCGCCAGGCGTGTCGCCAGGTTCAGCAACAGCATGATCGTGTGCTGGGCCACCGACGGCGTGCCGTAGCCCTGGCAGTTGCACACGGTAATCCCGTGGGCGCGGGCGGCGGCCAGATCGACGTTGTTGGTGCCGGTGGCGGTGATCAGGATCAGCTTGAGGTCAGGGCTGGCGGCGATGGCGGCGGCATCGATCAGGATCTTGTTGCTGATGGCAACAGTGGCGCCCTTGAGACGCTCGATCACTTGGTCCGGCGTGGTCTGGGCGAACAATTGCAAGTCGCTGAAACAGTCGCGCAAAGGCGTCAGATCGAGGTCACCCAGATCCAGGGACGGGTGGTCGAGGAAAACGGCGCGGCGAGAGTTCGTCATCAACTGTACCTTTTGTGCAATGAACTGAAGGCGTAATCTGCCGAGCCTAACAGATGAAACAAATGGTTACGCCTACCCGGCCGGATGCTGAATCCTGTGGGAGCGGGCTTGCTCGCGAAGAGGTCGTATCAGTCGATGCAAATGTTGACTGATACACCGCCTTCGCGAGCAAGCCCGCTCCCACAGGGATGATGGCAAGCCTGTGAGTTTCATTTCGACCGATCTGCCCCCAGAGGAGCTCCCATGTACTGGACAGAATTCTTGACCGTTGCCCTGATTCACCTGCTGGCCGTCGCCAGCCCCGGCCCGGACTTTGCCGTGGTGGTGCGCGAAAGCGTGACCCACGGTCGGCGTGCCGGGACCTGGACTGCGCTGGGTGTGGGCACGGCGATTTTCCTGCACGTCGGTTATTCGCTGCTCGGCATCGGCCTGATCGTGTCCCAGTCGATCGTGCTGTTCAACGCCTTGAAATGGGCCGCCGCCGCGTACCTGCTGTACATCGGCTTCAAGGCCCTGCGCGCGCAACCGGCCAAACCGGTGACGGACGACCTGCACAAGGAAGTCGGGGAGCGCACTGCCCGTGGCGCCTTCACATCCGGCTTTGTGACCAATGGCCTGAACCCGAAAGCCACGCTGTTTTTCCTGTCGCTGTTCACCGTGGTGATCAACCCGCACACACCGCTCGCCGTGCAGGCCGGTTATGGGATTTACCTCGCCTTTGCGACGGCGCTGTGGTTTTGCCTGGTAGCCAGGCTGTTCAGCCAACAACGGGTACGCGCCGGTTTCGCCCGCATGGGCCACTGGTTCGACCGAACCATGGGCGCGGTGCTGATCGGCATCGGCGTGAAACTCGCGTTCACCGAGATGCATTGATAGAACGCGCTCCCGTAGGAGCACGGCTTGCCGGCGAAGGCGTCCTTGAGATCGCCATCGCCGGCAAGCCGTGCTCCTACAGAACCGGATTGAGTTCGCTCAATTTGTTCAACGTGTTCAAGTACTCCCGGGGATTCTCCCCAAGCAAACGGCGAAACATCGCGCTGAACGCCCGAGCGCTGCCGTAACCCAGATCCCGCGCCACGCTCTGCACGCTTTCTCCGGCGAGCAGGCGGGGCAGGGCTTCCATCAGGCGTAGTTGCTGGCGCCAGGCATTGAAATTCATTTTCAGTTGTTGCTGGAACAACCGCGCCAGGGTTCGTGAACTGGCGCCGACTTGCTGTGCCCAGTCTTCCAGGGTGTTGGGGTGGTCGGGTGCGCGCAGCAGTGCCAGGCAGATGCCTTGCAGGCGCCGGTCTTCGGGCATCGGGATGTGCAGGGGAAGGTTTTCCAGGCCGGCGATTTCTTCGAGCATCAGGCTCTGAATCAACGGATTTTCCGCGTATTGCGGACCTTGAACCGCGCGCAGGATCAGTTCACGCAGCAACGGCGTAACCGCCAGCACACAGCACTGTTGCAGACTGGACGGTGACAATTCAGCGGCGATGAACAGCGAGCGCATGCGCACCTGACCCGACATGAAAATCTCATGCGCCACCAACGGCGGAATCCATACCGCCCGGGTCGGCGGAATGACCCACGCACCGTGCGCGGTGACCACCCGCATGGTGCCGCAAACCGCGTAGAGCAATTGCGCTTCGCGGTGTTGATGCAGCTCTTGATGAGCGCCGTCCACGTAATCCCGTGGATAGGCACTGACCGGGCCGTGCAGGAAATGGCTGATTAACATGTCAGATCCGATGACTTTGTTGTCAGGAATACGCTTTTTCGCCAACTTAGCATAAGCCGCTCACTACAACGTAAAGCGTGCCGCGATGAACCAGTCCAGAAATGTCATCCGCTACATCAACGCAGCCCATGTGATCGACCACATGTTCATGCTGATTTTTCCCGCCGCCATCCTTGGCATGACCCAGGCCTTCGCGCTGGACTACGCCGCGCTGATCGGCTTGTCACTCGGTGGCTTCATTGCGTTCGGCGCCTGTTCGCTACCGGCCGGTTGGCTGGGGGATCACTGGAGTCGGCGGCAAATGATGTTGGTGTTTTTCTTCGGCATTGGCGTTTCGGCGATCTTCACCGGGTTGAGCAGCAGCGCACCGATGCTGGTGCTTGGCCTGACGTTGATCGGGATTTTTGCCGCGATCTATCACCCCGTCGGCACCGCGATGCTGGTGGCGTATGCGCAGAACCGTGGCCGGGAAATCGGCATCAACGGCATGTGGGGCAACCTTGGTGTGGCGTTTTCGGCGCTGATCACCGGGTTGCTGGTGGCGCAGTTTGGCTGGCGTTCGGCATTCATTCTGCCGGGTGTGGTGGCGATTGCCCTGGGTATCGGTTTTGCCTTGCAGGTGCGTGAGGAGCCGATCCCCAAGCGTCCCCACTCACCGCTCAAAGGCGCGGCAGGCCAGCGGATTTCCATGCTCATGGTGTTCGGCGTACTTGCCTTGGCCACGGCCACTGGCGGTGTGGTATTCAACGCCACGACCATGACGTATCCAAAACTGTTCCAGGAACGCCTGCATGATCTGTTTGCGTCGCCACAAACCCTGGGCGTCGTGGTCAGCCTGGCGTATGCCTTCGGCGCCGTGGCGCAACTGAGCATCGGCCGGATCTTGCATCGGTTCAGTCTGAAATGGCCGTTCATGGTGTTGACGCTGTGCCAGGCGCCGCTGTTGTTCGGGTTGGCCTACGTCGACGGCTGGGCCGTGATTGCGCTGGGCGCGGCGTTTATGTTCGTGGTGTTTGGCCAGGTCACGGTGAATGACGCGATGGTTGCCAACTTCGTCGCACCGCAATGGCAATCTCGGGTGTTTGCGCTGCGTTACTGTTTATCCTTCGGCGCCAGCGCGACGGCGATTCCGCTGATTTCGTTCGTCGAACCGCGCCAGGGATTTGTAGGGCTTTACCTGATATTGGCGGGTTTTGCGGCGTTGACCTTCGTGGCTGCACTGGTTTTCCCACGCACACCGTCTGAGGCTGCCGTAGGACAAACGGCGTAACCGGTGGCGACATCCTGCAAATGCTGGCGCAAAGCTAGCATTTGTACGGCTTTGCAAATCATACCTTTGGCTGATTTGGTTGGCGTATAAGGGCTCTAGAGTAGTTATCTTCAAAGCCACGACCGTGCAGTCAGAAAAGGGATTCTTATGTTGCAGACTCGCGTTATCCCGCCAGCCGAAGGCGCCTACCAGTATCCGTTGCTGATTAAACGACTGCTGATGTCCGGCGCTCGTTACGAGAAAACCCGCGAGATCGTGTACCGCGACCAGTTGCGCTACAGCTATCCGACCCTGATCGAACGGGTCGCACGGTTGGCCAATGTGCTGACGGCGGCCGGGGTCAAGGCCGGCGATACCGTGGCGGTGATGGACTGGGACAGCCATCGTTACCTGGAATGCATGTTCGCCATCCCGATGATCGGCGCGGTGATCCACACCATCAACGTACGCCTGTCACCGGAACAGATCCTCTACACCATGAACCATGCCGAGGACCGCTTCGTGCTGGTCAACAGTGAGTTCGTGGGCTTGTACCAGGCCATCGCCGGGCGCCTGACGACGGTCGAGAAAACCCTGCTGCTGACCGACCTGCCAGAGAAAACCGCCGACTTGCCGAACCTCGTCGGTGAGTACGAGCAATTGCTGGCCGCCGCGAGCACGCAGTACGACTTCCAGGATTTCGACGAAAACTCGGTCGCGACCACCTTCTACACCACCGGCACCACCGGCAACCCTAAAGGCGTGTACTTCACCCATCGGCAACTGGTGCTGCACACCATGGGTGTGTCGACGATCATGGGTGCCATCGACAGCGTGCGGCTGTTAGGCACCAACGACGTCTATATGCCGATTACGCCGATGTTCCACGTGCACGCCTGGGGCTTGCCGTACGTGGCGACAATGCTCGGGCTCAAGCAGGTTTATCCCGGTCGCTACGACCCGGAATACCTGGTGGAGTTGTGGCGCAAGGAGAAGGTCACCTTTTCTCACTGTGTGCCGACCATCCTGCAAATGGTCCTCAATGCCAAAGGCGCCCAGGGCACCGATTTCGGCGGCTGGAAAATCGTCATCGGCGGCAGCGCGCTCAACCGTACGTTGTACGAAGCCGCCAAGGCCAAGGGCATTCAGTTGACGGCTGCGTACGGCATGTCGGAAACCGGGCCATTGGTTTCCTGCGCCCACCTCAATGACGAGTTGATGGCCGGCACCGAAGACGAACGCACCACGTACCGAATCAAGGCCGGCGTGCCGGGGCCATTGGTGGAGGCAGCCATTGTCGACACCGAGGGCAACTTCCTGCCCGCCGACGGCGAGACCCAGGGCGAACTGGTGCTGCGTGCGCCGTGGCTCACCGAGGGTTATTTCAACGAGCCGCAGAAGGGCGCCGAGCTCTGGGCCGGCGGCTGGCTGCACACTGGCGACGTGGCGACCCTGGACAGCATGGGCGTGATCGACATTCGCGACCGGATCAAGGACGTGATCAAGACCGGTGGCGAATGGATCTCCTCCCTGGACCTTGAAGACCTGATCAGTCGTCACGCAGCGGTACGCGAAGTAGCAGTGGTGGGCATCGCCGATCCGCAGTGGGGCGAGCGGCCGTTTGCGCTGCTGGTGATCCGCGAAGGGCATGAGATCGGGGCTCGTGAACTCAAGGAACACCTCAAGCCGTTCGTTGAGCTGGGGCACCTGAGCAAGTGGGCGATCCCGAGCCAGATCGCCCTTGTTACTGAAATTCCCAAGACCAGCGTCGGCAAGCTCGACAAAAAGCGTATCCGCCTCGACATCACTGAATGGCAGGCCAACAACAGCACCTTCCTCTCGACGCTTTAAGCGTTTTCCGCTGTTCGCTGGCGTGCCCGAAAAGGCACGCCAGCCCCACCAAGCAAGCGCTTGGCTTGTTAAATCCGAATTTTCAGCCATCCTTGCCGTGCCGACATGTGTCGGACTGGCGAAAGGACTGTTCCAGAGTGGCCGGCAGCTGCAAATCACACTTTAGAGGGATCAAGCAGTACTACCTGCTGGCTATAGTCCGCTCAAGGATTTTTAAGAACGGAGCAAACGCACAAACGGGGCGATGCACCTTGGGAATGAATTCGGGACGCCTTGGCTTCCGGTCTTCCACAACGTTTTTAAAAGTACTCACTGCCATAACAATAATGCACATGGAGTAGCGTCGATGACATCAGTAAACCAGTTCTGGCGCCGGGCGAAATTACCCCTGGCGGTCAGTCTTGCCTCTACGCTCGCCGGGCCCGCATTCGGCGTCAGTTTCAATGTCGGTGAAATCGAAGGTCAGTTCGACTCGTCGCTCTCCCTGGGCATGAGTGTTTCAACCCAGCAGCCCAACAAGAACCTGATCGGCGTGAACAACGGCGGGCATGGCCTGTCGCAGACTTCCGATGATGGTCACTTGAACTTCAAGAGCGGCCAGGCCTTTTCGAAGATCTTCAAGGGCATCCATGACCTTGAGTTGAAATACGGCGATACCGGCGTCTTCGTACGCGGTAAATACTGGTATGACTTCGCGCTGCAAAACGAAGACCTGGAATTCAAGAACGTCAGCAACGACAACCGCAAGGAAGGCGCCAAGTCTTCCGGCGGGGAGATCCTCGACGCCTTTATCTACCACAACTACTCCATTGCCGATGAGCCGGGTTCCGTACGTCTGGGCAAGCAGGTTGTGAGCTGGGGTGAAAGTACCTTCATCGGTGGCGGCATCAACTCGATCAACCCGATAGATGTGTCGGCGTTCCGTCGCCCGGGTGCCGAGATCAAGGAAGGCCTGATCCCGGTCAACATGTTCTACGTGTCCCAAAGCCTGACCGAAAGCCTCTCGGCCGAAGCCTTCTACCAGCTTGAGTGGGACCAGACTGTCGTCGATAACTGCGGCACATTCTTCTCTCAGCCAGACATCATTGCCGACGGTTGCGACAACAACCTGCGCGTGCTGAACAAGCGTTCGCAGATCCCGGCCATTGCGTTGGGCCCATTGGCCGCCAATGGCGTCGACGTCAACGAAGAAGGTGTGCTGGTCAAGCGCGGTGGCGATCGCGACGCCCGTGACAGCGGCCAGTGGGGCGCGTCCCTCAAGTACATGTTCGACCCGCTGGACACCGAGTTCGGCGCCTACTTCATGAACTACCACAGCCGCGCGCCGATCTTCAGCGCCACCGGTGCTCCGCAGTCGGTCTACAACACCGCACGGGCGCTGCCAGGGCCGTTCGCTGCACTTGCCCCCCTGCTGGTGGCCGGTAACTCGGAGTACTTCGTCGAGTACCCTGAAGACATCCGTCTCTACGGTTTGAGCTTCTCCACCACCCTGCCTACCGGTACGGCGTGGAGCGGTGAGATCAGCTACCGTCCGAACGCGCCGGTGCAACTGAACTCCACCGACATCCTGTTCGCCGGCGTACGTCCTATCGGTGGCGCGCTGTCCAACGCTTCGCTGCTGACCGGCACACCAGGCCAGGACCTGCACGGTTATCGCCGCAAGGAAGTCACCCAGTTCCAGACCACCCTGACGCACTTCTTCGATCAGGTCATGGGCGCCAGCCGTCTGACCCTGGTGGGTGAGGTGGGCGTGACCCACGTCGGCGGCCTGGAAAGCACTTCCGACGTGCGTTACGGCCGTGACCCGGTCTACGGCCCGGGTGAGTTGCCAGCCACTGGCGGCATCGATACCTGCGCCAACATCCTCAACGCCAGCACCATCAATGGCGCCGGTGCTGGTTCTCCGCAGAACAACCGCAGTCGCAACTGCAACAACGATGGCTTCACCACAGCCACCTCGTGGGGTTATCGCGGTCGGGCCATCTGGGAATACAACGATGTATTCGCCGGTGTGAACCTCAAGCCGAACGTGGCTTGGTCCCATGACGTCAGCGGTTATTCGCCAGGCCCTGGCGGTAACTTCGAGGAAGGTCGCAAAGCCGTTAGCCTGGGCGTCGATGCCGAATACCAGAACACCTACACCGCGAGCCTGGCCTACACCAACTTCTTTGATGGCAAGTACACCACCGTGGATGACCGCGACTTTGTTGCGCTCAGCGTCGGCGTGAACTTCTAAGCACTGTTTTTTCAGGACGAACACACATATGAAAATAACAAAGAGTCTGTTCCACGCCGGTGTTCTGGGGCTTTCGCTGTTGGCGACAAGCGTCATGGCAGCGGTGCCTGCCGCTGAAGCGGACAAGCTGGGCAAGAGCCTGACGCCGATGGGCGCCGAGATGGCGGGCAATGCCGACGGTTCGATCCCGGCCTGGAAACCACTGGCCAAAAATGCCGGCTCCGTCGACAGCAAGGGCTTCCTGTCCGACCCGTACGCCAGTGAAAAGCCGCTGTTCACTATCACCGCGCAGAACGTTGACCAGTACAAAGAGAAGCTTGCCCCGGGCCAGTACGCGATGTTCAAGCGTTACCCGGAAACCTTCAAGATGCCGGTCTACCCGTCCCATCGCGGTGCCACCGTGCCGGATGACGTGTTTGCCGCCATCAAGAAAAACGCCACCGCCACCAATCTGGTGTCCGGCGGTAACGGTCTGGAAAACTTCGAAACCGCCGTTCCGTTCCCGATTCCAAAAAGCGGCGTAGAAGTCATCTGGAACCACATCACCCGCTATCGCGGCGGCAGCGTGACCCGTCTGGTAACCCAGGCCACGCCACAGCCGAACGGCTCGTTCAGCCTGGTGTATTTCCAGGATCAGTTCGTGTTCCGCGACAAGATGAAGGACTACGACCCGAAAAACCCGGGCAATATCCTGTTCTACTTCAAGCAGAAAGTAACCGCGCCGGCACGTCTGGCGGGTGGCGTGCTGCTGGTGCACGAAACCCTCGACCAAGTGAAAGAGCCGCGTTCGGCGTGGGTCTACAACGCCGGTCAGCGCCGTGTGCGTCGTGCCCCGCAGGTGTCCTATGACGGGCCGGGTACTGCCGCCGATGGCTTGCGTACCTCCGACAACCTGGACATGTACAACGGTGCACCAGACCGTTACGACTGGAAACTCGAAGGCAAGAAAGAGATGTACATCGCCTCCGACAGCTACAAGCTCGATGATCCGAAGTTGAAATACACCGACATCATCAAGGCCGGCCACATCAACCAGGACCTGGCTCGTTACGAGTTGCGCCGGGTCTGGCATGTGGTTGCAACCCTGAAGGAAGGTCAGCGCCACATCTACGCCAAACGTGACTTCTACATCGACGAAGACACCTGGCAGGCTGCGGTGATCGATCACTACGACGGTCGTAATCAACTGTGGCGCGTTGCAGAAGCTCACGCCGAGAACTACTACGACAAGCAAGTGCCGTGGTACGCCCTGGAAACCCTGTATGACCTGCAATCGGGTCGCTACCTGGCACTGGGCATGAAGAACGAAGAGAAACAGGCGTATGACTTCGGCTTCACCGCCACCACCAGCGACTTCACCCCGGCCGCACTGCGTCAGGATGGCGTTCGCTAACACGCTGTAGACAGAGGCCGCATCCTCGAAAAACGCCCCGACTGGTTCGGGGCGTTTTTTTTTGGGGCGCTGCGAAAGGTGTGGTGATGCTGATGGCCTCTTCGCGAGCAAGCCCGCTCCCACAATTGATCGCATTCCCATGGAGGAACGCGCTCCCTGTGGAAGCGGGCTTGCTCGCGAAGGGCGCGACACGGTCTCTCAGGAAAACCGCTGACATCTTTGCATGTAGTCTTTTTGTAGCCATTTGTAGCAACAACCTTCAATACCTCTTCGTTTACCGCTAGTCTGCGGACATCTGCAACGCCGCCAACAGCATTTCAAACAAGAGCCGGCCATGACTGATCTGTCCCCACTTCCGGGTCCTGCAAGCGTTGCCGTCGCGGCACTGGACGGGCGTTTCTTCCGACCTCCGTTGCCTGACGGCCATGTGCTGCGGCCTCGCTTGTGCGAACGCCTGAGCGCGGGGCTGGGGGGGCGATTGCTGCTGGTCAGCGCCCCGGCGGGGTTCGGCAAGAGTTCGTTGGCGGTGGAGTTCTGCCAAAGCTTGCCGGCGCACTGGCAAAGCCTCTGGCTGGGGTTGAGCCCGCGGGACAATGATCCGGGGCGTTTCCTGGAGCGTTTGCTCGAAGGCCTTCAGGACTATTTTCCGCAACTGGGCAGCAAGGCACTCGGATTGCTGAAAATGCGCCAACGCCATCAACCGTTTGCCTTCGAAGAATGGCTGGACGGTTTGCTCGATGAACTGGCCGTGCACTTATCGTCGAGTACGCCCCTGTTGCTGGTGCTGGATGACTACCATTTGGCCCAGGGCCCGGTGCTCGATCGCTGCCTGCAATTCTTCCTCAATCATCTGCCCGATGGCCTGTTGGTTATGGTCACCAGTCGGCAACGTCCTGACTGGCACCTGGCGCGCCTGCGACTGTCGCGGCAGTTGCTCGAACTGCACGAGCAAGACCTGCGCCTGACCCATGACGAAGCCCTGACCCTGCTTGATCGCCATAGCAGCTCGTTGCGTGGCGAGGCGCTGGAAAACCTGATCCAGCGCAGCGAAGGCTGGGTGGCCGGCCTGCGTTTCTGGCTGCTGGCGGCTTCCGAAGCCGGCAGCGACGGTGCGTTGCCGCAGTCGTTGCACGGCGGGGAAGGGCTGATCCGCGATTACCTGCTGGAAGAAGTCATCGATTGTTTGCCTGCCGAAGTGCAGGCATTCCTGTATGACACTGCGCCTCAGGAGCGTTTTTGCAGCGAGCTGTGTGACGCCGTGCGCGAGGCCCACGACAGCGCGGAAATCCTGCGCTTCCTGCTGGCCCATCAGGTTTTCCTGGTGCCGCTGGACGAGCATGGTCACTGGTACCGTTATCACCACCTGTTTTCCGACTTGCTGCGCACCCGGCCCAAGACCCAGGCTCTGGTGCCGGCGGCCAGCCTGCATTTACGTGCCTGCCGCTGGTTCAATGCCCAAGGATTGCTTGATGAGGCGGTGGAGCAGGCCTTGCGCGCCGGCCACCTGGATGTCGCGGCGAACCTGGTGCAAAACCTGTCGGAAGAACAACTGCTGGCGGAGCAAAACGTCGGCATGCTGCTGCGCTGGAAAATGGACTTGCCCGACAGCTTGCTGATCAGCACGCCAAGGCTGATCGTGCTCTACAGCTGGGCGTTGGGGCTGGCCTGTCAGCTGGACGCTGCCGAGGAGCTGGCCAGTCATTTGAGCCGCTTCCTGCCGGCGCCATCGGCCACAGCACAGAAATCCATGCTGGCCCAATGGCTGGCGCTGAGCGGCATCATCGCCCGGGGGCGCGGTAATCGCGAACTGACGCTGCTCTATTGCAGCGAAGCGCTGGAGAGCCTGCCGGCCAAGCGTTACGGCCAGCGCCTGATGTGCCTGTCGACCTTGTCCAACCTGGCGATTGCCGATGGCGACTTGTGGCGTGCCCGGGGCTTGAACCGTGAATCCCTGGAATTGGCGCAGCGGGTCGGCAATCCCTTGTTCGAGGCCCTGGCCCATTACGACCGCGCCCGGGTGTTGCAGGCGCGCGGAGAAATTCTGCGCTCGCTGGATGAAGTCCGCCAGGGCCTGCAACGCCTGCACGGCTTGTCGCCGCAACGGCTCTATGCCGTGCGGGCTCGACTGACGTTGTACGAGGGCTTTCTGCTGGCCCTGCGCTTGCAACCACAGGCCGCACGATTACGATTGCAGGCCGGTTTGAGCGAGGCGCGGGCCTGCCGCGACATTAGCGTCTTGATCGGCCATTGCGTCATCGCCAGGCTCGAGGGCAACAGCGGCGAGTTCGCCAAAGCCTTCGCCGAACTGGCCGAAGCCGAACGGTTGATGCACATCTGGGACGTTCCACCGATCTACTACCTGGCGATGATCACCCTGGTCAAATGCGAGCTCTGGCTGGCCCAGGGCCGTACCGACCTGGCCGAAGCCTGGCTCGCCCGACTGGGCCAGACCTACAACGGCGAACGCGCTGCGGCACCGCCGGAATTCCATCCACAACTGCCGCTGCACATCGAATTGCAGCAAGCGCTACTTGATGTGATTCAGGGCCAACCAATGCTGGCCGAAGGGCGGTTGAATGCGCTGTTGGAACATGGTCAACAGACGGGACGACAAATGCTCAGCGTGATGGCGCTGACGCAGAAAATTGCGTTGCTGCTGGCGGGTGGACGTGAACCCGAAGCCCGCAAGGCATTGGCGCAGGCACTGGAAGCGGCGGCCGGTGGTGTGCTGCAACCGTTCGACGGGTTGTTTGCCGAGCATTCGGACTGGTTGCGGGGACAACTGCAACTCTGTGCCCCAACCTCTGTTTCACAAAATCTTGTAGAAAAACTGCCTGCCGCCGCCTCACGTCCGGCGTTGGAGTTATCCCCAGGCTCGGAAACCCTCAGCACTCGTGAACTGGCTGTGCTGCGGCTGATTGCTCAAGGTTGTTCTAATCAGGAAATCAGCGATCAATTGTTCATTTCGCTGCATACGGTGAAAACCCATGCTAGTCATATCAATAGCAAGCTTGGGGTTGAGCGGCGCACGCAAGCAGTGGCGCGGGCGAAAGAATTGGGCTTGTTGGCCTAGCCGGCAAATCGGCAGCCGGCACAAAAAAACGCCCCGAACATGTCAGGGCGTTTTTTTTTGACCCCGGTCTGGGTCACAGGCCGGGAGCGGTTGTTGCGATGACCGTCAGGCCACCAGATCGTTGGCGCTGAATGTATTCACACCGACCAGCTGAATTTCGAAGTCCGCACCGGTATTGCCAGTGACGTTGCCCGACAGCACGTGGTCGACGAAGCGCACTTGGCCTGCGCCCGTGAAGTCATTCGCACCAATGAAACTGAAGCCATTGAAACCGGCGGTCAGGAGGTTGGCGTCGAACTTCGTCAGATCGATCTTATCGCCCTGCTGGCTGTTGAAATCGGTGATGACGTCGCGGTTAGCACCTACCCCCATTTCATTGACTGCACCGAACACGAAGGTATCAGCACCTGTTCCGCCGATCAGGGTATCGATACCGGCGCCACCATCGAGGATGTTGTTGCCGGTGTTGCCGGTAATGGTGTTGTTGAGGGCGTTGCCGGTACCGTTGAGGTTATCGCCGCCGCGCAATGTCAGGATCTCGACGTTGTTCCCCAGGGTGTAGCTCACGGAGGACACAATGGTATCGATTTCGCTCAGGGAGTTACCAAACTCAAGGACGGTATCGCCGATGTTGTCGACCACATAGGTATCGTTGCCGGCGCCGCCGGACATGGTGTCGGCCCCGGCCTTGCCATCCAGGATGTTGTCGGCGCTGTTGCCGGTCAGGGTGTTGCTCAGGTCGTTGCCGACCAGATAGAGGCTGTCGGAGCCCAGCAGCTGACCCGCTTCGACATTGGCAGACAAGACGTAGCTGACGGTGGTCTGGACCAGATCGACGCCTTCGTTGGCCGCTTCGACGATGATGTCGTTGGCGTTGTCGACGATGTAGGTGTCATCACCAGTGCCGCCGCTGAGGGTGTCTGCACCGGCGCCGCCATTGAGAATGTCGTTGCCGGCACCGCCCTGGAGGTTGTTGGCCAAGCCATTGCCAAGCAAGGTGTTGTTCAGGTCGTTGCCCAGGACCGTA
>NZ_JBSPCZ010000008.1:0-205003 GCF_056161485.1 Pseudomonas sp. 5Vm1k | reverse complement strand
GTCGTTGCCGGTTCCGCCAATCAGGGTATCGATACCGGCGCCACCATCGAGGATGTTGTTGCCGGTGTTGCCGGTAATGGTGTTGTTGAGGGCGTTGCCGGTACCGTTGAGGTTATCGCCGCCCCACAATGTCAGATTCTCAAGATTGTTTCCTAAGGAGTAACTCAGAGAGGAGACCACCGAATCGATTTCAGTCAGAGATGTGCCGAGCTCGATGATAGTATCGCCCACGTTATCGACCACATAAGAGTCGTTGCCGGCGCCGCCGGACATGGTGTCGGCCCCGGCCCTGCCATCCAGAACGTTGGCCAGGGCGTTACCAATCAAAACATCGTCAAAGGCGGAACCGATGGCATTCTCGATTTGGGCGCCATAAGCAATCGTCAACGCAGAAGTGACAGCGGTCAGGTTGTTCAAATCGAGAAACGCTTTACCAATGGTGCTGAAGGCACCTGCGTTCAGGTTGATGCTAACCGACTGAAGCTGATTACTGCCGTCGATCGTGTCGTTACCACCCGCGTCCCAGATCGTCTCGAATACCGACTGATCTGGCGCCCATTTATAGACGTTATCTCCGGTCTGCCACAGATTGTTGGCGCCATACAGGCTCTGGATCGCAAGTATGTCCAGCAACATCGGTGTAGTGGGCTGATAGGAGTACGCGTCGTTGTAACTCATGACGGTGTAGAAGACATTGTCCTGTGCCGGGTCAAGCACCAGCGGATTTTTATCGCTTGCGGAGAACGGATGCTTCAGACCGAGTGCATGACCAATTTCATGGACAAAGGTCAGGTAGTCGAAGCTACCTTTGACGGGATTGGCATCGTCTGTCGACGGCCCGATCCATACGTCCCCACCCACCGGGCTGTCGTCGGGAAAGTAGGCCCAGGCAGCTGTTTTCGTATCCATCGACAAGTAACCGCCAAAGCGTAAGTCGCCGACGTTAAGAATCGTGTCGCTGGTTTGTGTGAATTTGATATCGGCTACGGCACTCCAGCCGTTCAGCGCGCTGACCACGGCATTTTGCTGGGCGGATGTCAGGGCGTACGCCGAGGTGTACTCGTTGTGAGGGCTATATCGGGTGGCGAAATACGAGGTGGTTTCCGAAATAAAACTATAACTGAGGTACGTTGACCCAAACGGGGACCAGTTGGAACCTAACCAATAACTGCCCGAAAGAAGGCTGTCGACGGCATTGTTGCCAGTCAGTGAAGAAGGAAAGCTAAAAGAATAAGTAGTGGGCGTAGGCATGCGAGTTTCCTGAGTGCGCTGCGGCCCTTCCTGGATGCGACCGCTACAAAAGTCCAATTTTGCACCAGAAACGATACGTTTGACATCATCTGGCCACTACTTTTCTGATTAGTGGCGTCAAATAACTGGCCTGGCGATCTGTATCGGCGAGTGGCGTAGAATCCTGAAGCCATCTTCACTGCCTTCCATCCAATACAGGCCAGCCATTTTCATGACCGTTCCCAGTTCCGTGCTGATCCGCGAAACCTTCCCCGTCGGCCCCCTCCAGTGCAACTGCACCATCATCGGCGATCCCATCACCAAAAAAGCCATCGTCGTCGACCCAGGAGGCAATCACGAGCTGATCCTCGCTCGTCTCGACGCGTTGGGCCTGAAAGTCGTCAGCATCATCCACACCCACGCGCACCTCGATCACTTCCTGGCTTCCGGTCAGTTGAAGGAAAAAACCGGCGCGACCCTGCACTTGCACAAAGAAGATCAATTCCTGTGGGACAACCTGGAGATGCAATGCCAGATGTTCGGCGTGCCTTACACGCCGGTGCCCTCGCCGGATCGTTGGCTGGCCGATGATGAAGAACTGGCCTGCGGCTGCGGCGTGGCGATTCACACGCCGGGGCATACGCCAGGTTCCATGAGCTTTTGGTTTTCAGAGGCTAAGCTGCTGATTGCCGGTGACACGTTGTTCAAGCGCGGGGTAGGGCGCACGGATTTGTGGGGTGGCGATCAGGCGACCATCGTGCGGTCGATCAAGCAGCGGCTGTATACCCTCGACGAGGAAGCCACCGTGGTAACTGGCCATGGTCCGGACACGCGTCTGGGCGATGAAATGCGCGAGAACCCTTTTGTGCGGGCTTGAATTGTAACCAGTGGAATTTTTACTCGCGCAAATGATCCAACGCCCGCAAAGGCCGATGCCTTGGTCCGTTGCACCTCAGAATGTAAAAAGTAGGAGCTCTTCATGTTCACCAAGCAGCGTTTGATTATTGTCGCAACTGCTGTGGCCTTGTTGTCTGGCTGCGCTTCACCCAATCCTTATGACAACCAAGGACAAGCTGACGGTGGCTCCCAAGGCGTGAGCAAAACCGCCAAGTACGGTGGCCTCGGCGCCCTTGCTGGTGCTTTGGCCGGTGCCGCGATCGATCACAATAACCGTGGCAAGGGCGCACTGATTGGTGCTGCCGTCGTGGGTGCATCCGCTGCGGGTTACGGCTACTACGCCGACCAGCAAGAGAAAAAACTGCGGGCCAGCATGGCCAATACCGGGGTTGAAGTGCAGCGCCAAGGTGATCAGATCAAGTTGATCATGCCGGGCAACATCACGTTCGCCACCGATTCGGCGAACATCGCCTCCAGCTTCTATCAGCCACTGAACAACCTGGCGGGCTCGCTCAAGGAGTTCAGCCAGAACCAGATCGAGATCGTCGGCTACACCGACAGCACCGGCGCCCGTCAGCACAACATGGACTTGTCCCAGCGTCGCGCCCAGAGCGTGGCGACTTACCTGACGTCCCAAGGTGTCAGCGGTACCAACCTGTCGGCACGCGGTGCCGGGCCGGATAACCCGATTGCCAGCAACGGCGACGTCAATGGCCGGGCGCAGAACCGCCGGGTCGAGGTCAACCTGAAGGCGATTCCGGGTCAGCAGTATCAGCAGCAGGGACAGCCTGTTCAGCAGTATCAGTAAAGCCCGGTTGTAAAAGAGCCGCCCGATCCTCAACCGATCGGGCGGTTTTTTTTGTGTCGTTTGTTCGGGCCTCTTCGCGAGCAAGCCCGCTCCCACATTTGGAATGCAATCCCCTGTGGGAGCGGGCTTGCTCGCGAAGGGGGCGGTGCAGACAACCCAACAATCAGCCACAAAAAAGCCCTCGGACAATCACTCATCCGAGGGCTTTTTGCGTAGCGCGAAACCTGATTACTTCTTCAGGCCGTAATGCTCATCGAGCATGCCCGGCGCGTTCGGGGCTTTTGGCGCGTAGTCGCGAGGCGGCTCCTGATTGCGCGGTGGCGTCAGGCGCTCCCGTGGCGCCACGGTAGCGTCGGCGTGCAGGGCGGCCAGCAAGCGTTGGCGAGTCTGCTCGTCCAGGGCCAGGCGATTGGCACCCTCGGCGAGATGATCCTGCACTTCCTGATAGCTCGCAGTCAGTTTTTTGACCAGCGAAGCAGTGCTGTTGAAGTGAGTAACCACCTCGTTCTGATAACTGTCGAAACGTTCCTGAATATCATCAAGCTGACGTTGTGTGCTGCTAGGAGCGGCATTTGGCACCAGGCGAGCGATCAGGAATCCAACGGCGACACCCACAACCAGGGCAAGAGTCGGCAACAACCAAACTAAGAGCGAGTGTTCCACGAGTCCTTCCTCTATAAACGGCTTTGCTTTACGTTAACGGCTCGAACCTGCGCTGTATACCGCGATTCACTCGCAATAGATTGGCACAGACAATTTGCTAGACGAGTCGACCCGATTCGAGGTCACGGAGTTCCTTCCTTGCTTATGCGCGAAACCCCTGTAGTGATTGATGGCCCCGTCGGTCAACTGGAAAGTTTGTACCTGGATAACGAGCAGCCGCGTGGCATTGCGCTGATTTGCCATCCGAACCCGGTGCAGGGCGGCACCATGCTCAATAAAGTGGTGTCGACCTTGCAACGCACCGCCCGCGATGCCGGTTTGGTTACCTTGCGTTTCAATTACCGTGGCGTCGGCGCCAGCGAAGGCAGCCACGATATGGGCACCGGCGAAGTCGATGACGCACAGGCAGCCGCCGAATGGCTGCGGGCCAAACACCCGGAATTGCCGCTGACCCTGTTCGGTTTTTCCTTCGGCGGTTTTGTCGCCGCCAGTCTCGGTGGACGCCTGGAAGCGCAGGGCGAACAGCTGAAACATTTGTTCATGGTCGCGCCCGCGGTGATGCGCCTCGGCGATCAGGATCAACTGCCGCAACACGGCGAGCTGACCCTGATCCAGCCTGAAACCGACGAAGTCATCGATCCGCAGCTCGTCTACGACTGGTCCGACAAACTCGATCGCCCCCATGAGCTGCTGAAAGTGGCAGAATGCGGACACTTTTTTCATGGCAAGCTGACCGATCTCAAGGATCTGATCCTGCCGCGTCTTTCGAATTGATTGCAGTCTGACAAGCGATTACCCATGACGACTCGTACCCGTATCCTCACCGGCATCACCACCACCGGCACGCCGCACCTGGGCAACTACGCCGGCGCCATCCGCCCGGCGATCCTGGCCAGCCGTGACAGCAATGCCGATTCGTTCTACTTCCTGGCCGACTACCACGCCCTGATCAAATGCGATGACCCGCTGCGCATCCAGCGCTCGCGTCTGGAAATCGCCGCGACCTGGCTGGCCGGTGGCCTCGACGTAGATCGCGTGACCTTCTATCGCCAGTCCGACATCCCGGAAATCCCTGAGCTGACCTGGCTGCTGACCTGCGTCGCCGCCAAGGGCTTGCTCAACCGCGCCCACGCCTACAAGGCCTCGGTGGACAAGAACGTTGAAACCGGTGAAGACCCGGATGCCGGCATCACCATGGGCTTGTACAGCTACCCGGTGCTGATGGCCGCAGACATCCTGATGTTCAACGCGCACAAAGTGCCGGTCGGTCGTGACCAGATCCAGCACGTGGAAATGGCCCGGGACATCGGTCAGCGTTTCAACCACCTGTTCGGTCAGGGCAAAGAATTCTTCACCATGCCGGAAGCATTGATCGAAGAAAGCGTCGCCACGCTGCCAGGCCTCGACGGTCGCAAGATGTCGAAGAGCTACGACAACACCATTCCGTTGTTCAGCAGCGCCAAGGAAATGAAAGACGCGATTTCGCGGATCGTCACCGACTCCCGCGCGCCGGGCGAGGCAAAAGATCCAGACAATTCGCACCTGTTCACCTTGTTCCAGGCCTTCGCCACCCCGGCGCAGTCCGACGAATTCCGCAGTGAACTGCTGCAAGGTCTGGGCTGGGGCGAGGCGAAGAATCGTCTGTTCCAATTGCTCGACAGCGAGCTGGGCGAGTCCCGTGAGCGCTATCACCAGTTGATCGAACGTCCGGCGGACCTGGAAGACATGCTGCAGATCGGCGCGAAAAAAGCCCGTTCGGTGGCCACGCCGTTCCTTCACGAACTGCGCGAAGCGGTCGGCCTGCGTTCTTTCGTCGCCCAGACCCAAGTCGCTGCGACGACCAAGAAGAAAGCTGCGAAAGCCGCGCGTTTCGTCAGCTTCCGCGAAGATGACGGCAGTTTCCGCTTCCGTCTGCTGGCGGCCGATGGCGAGCAACTGCTGCTGTCGCGCAACTTCGCCGACGGCAAAACCGCCGGCCAGGTGACCAAGCAACTGCAAGCGGGCCAGCCTCTGGACGTGCGCAGCGAAGACCTGAGCTTCAGCGTCTGGCTGGAAGGCCAGTGCGTCGGCGACAGCCCGACCTTCGCTGACAGCGCCGCTCGCGACGTCGCCATCGACGCCCTGCGCGTTGCGTTGACGCCGGTTCAGGAATAAATCAGCGGCTCGACCCGACCAAGGGCCGATTGCCATTCCCACGGGCCGTCGCTACAGTGACGGCCCGTTTTTGTTGCCTTGCTAACGAATTATGACGCCCCTAGAACGATATCAAGCTGATCTGAAACGCCCGGAATTCTTCCATGACGCTGCCCAGGAAACTGCGGTGCGTCATTTGCAGCGCCTGTACGACGATCTGGTCGCGGCCTCGCAGAGCAAGCCGGGCCTGTTCGACAAACTGTTTGGCAAAAAAGACCAGGCGCCGGTCAAGGGCCTGTACTTCTGGGGCGGCGTGGGTCGCGGCAAGACCTACCTGGTCGACACTTTCTTCGAGGCCCTGCCGTTCAAGGAAAAGGTCCGCACTCACTTCCACCGCTTCATGAAGCGCGTGCACGAAGAGATGAAGACCCTCGGTGGCGAGAAAAACCCGCTGACCATCATCGCCAAGCGCTTCTCCGACGAAGCCCGGGTGATCTGTTTCGATGAATTCTTCGTCTCCGATATCACCGACGCGATGATCCTCGGCACGTTGATGGAAGAGCTGTTCAAGAATGGCGTGACCCTGGTCGCGACTTCGAACATCGTGCCGGACGGCCTGTACAAGGACGGCCTGCAACGTGCGCGCTTCCTGCCGGCCATTGCGCTGATCAAGCAGAACACCGACATCGTCAACGTCGATAGCGGCGTCGATTATCGTCTGCGTCACCTTGAACAAGCCGAACTGTTCCATTTCCCGCTCGACGACGCATCCCACGAAAGCCTGCGCAAAAGCTTCCGTGCCCTGACGCCGGAATGCACGGCTGCCACCGAAAACGACGTGCTGATGATCGAAAACCGCGAAATCCGTGCCTTGCGCACTTGTGATGACGTGGCCTGGTTCGACTTCCGCGAATTGTGCGACGGCCCGCGCAGCCAGAACGACTACATCGAACTGGGCAAGATCTTCCACGCCGTGTTGCTCAGCGGTGTCGAGCAGATGAGCGTCACCACCGACGACATCGCCCGACGCTTTATCAACATGGTCGACGAGTTCTACGACCGTAACGTGAAGCTGATCATTTCTGCCGAAGTCGAGCTCAAAGACCTCTATACCGGCGGTCGCTTGAACTTCGAGTTCCAGCGTACCCTCAGCCGTCTGCTGGAAATGCAATCCCACGAATTCCTGTCCCGGGCGCATAAGCCGTAAGACGATTCGGAAATGAAAAAGGGCCTGCAAATGCAGGCCCTTTTTTTATGCTGAATCCCACTGTGTATGGCTCGCCTCAAACCCTGTGGGAGCGGGCTTGCTCGCGAAAGCGGTATATCAGTCGACATCAATGTTGAATGTCAGTTTGCATTCGCGAGCAAGCCCGCTCCCACATTTTTGATTTGTGGAGGTTCTGACGGTCTACGCAGCCTGCTGAAACTGCTGCCGATATTGGTTCGGCGACAATTCGGTGTGCTGGCGGAACAGTCGCGCAAAGAAGCTCGCATCGTCGTAGCCGACCTCATAACTGATGGTCTTGATGCTCTTGCGGCTGCCGGACAGCAAGCCCTTGGCGGTCTCGATGCGCAGGCGTTGCAGGTAATGCAGCGGTTTGTCGCCGGTGGCAGTCTGGAAGCGGCGCATGAAGTTGCGAATGCTCATGCCGTGTTCGCGGGCCACGTCTTCGAAGCGAAACTTGTCGGCGAAGTGTTCTTCGAGCCAGTGCTGGATCTGCAGGATGATCACGTCCTGGTGCAGCTTCTGGCCACCGAAGCCGATCCGCCCCG
This sequence comes from Pseudomonas sp. 5Vm1k, assembly GCF_056161485.1. Taxonomy (NCBI): domain Bacteria; kingdom Pseudomonadati; phylum Pseudomonadota; class Gammaproteobacteria; order Pseudomonadales; family Pseudomonadaceae; genus Pseudomonas; species Pseudomonas sp. 5Vm1k. Next base: position 197,499 of record NZ_JBSPCZ010000008.1, on the reverse strand, counting down.
GCGCGTAGCTGCGCTGCACTTCGTAGAGAATGTCCCGGGCCACGGCCTGGGCCACGTTGGCGCCGCAGAAGCGCTCTATCAGGTAGATGTAGAGGTCACACGCCGAGGTCGTACCGCCGGCGCAATACAGGTTGTCAGCGTCGGTCAGGTGCTTGTCCTGATTGAGTTGAACCTGCGGGTAGCGCTCGGCAAACGCGTTGAAGAAGCGCCAGTAAGTGGTCGCTTCTTTGCCATTGAGCAGCCCGGCTTCCGCCAGCCAGAACACCCCGGTGGCTTCGCCGCACAGGACTGCACCGCGCGCGTGTTGCTCGCGCAGCCACGGCAGCACCTGTGGATAACGTTTGCACAGTGTTTCGAAATCGTCCCAGAAGGCCGGGAGGATGATGATGTCAGCGTTTTCCAGGCCACCGTCCACCGGCATGATCACGTCGCTGAAGCTGTTCACCGATTTGCCGTCGGGACTGACCAGCCGGGTTTCGAACGCCGGTGTCAGGCCGTGGCCCAGTTGTTTGCCGTAGCGCAGGCTGGCCAGGTGGAAGAAATCCTTGGCTTGCATGAGGGTGGAAGCGAAAACCCGGTCGATAGCCAGGATGCTGACGCGCCGCAAGGGCGTGGAGACTTGGTTAGACATAATTCAACTTTATTCTTATAGGGGAAAGTGGTCACCAGACGGCTGGATCGTCTTATTTTTTGTCTGATGTGTCCAGTGTCCTGTATCGGAAGTGAGGCTTAGTCTCTGAAGGTCAACTCCTTCCAACAATAACGACAGGTGCCGCATGATTCCCAGAACCTTGTTCAGTTCCGAGCACGAACTTTTTCGCGACAGCGTGCGAACGTTCCTCGAAAAAGAGGCGGTGCCGTTCCATGGGCAATGGGAAAAACAGGGCTACATCGACCGCAAACTCTGGAACAAGGCAGGGGAGGCGGGGATGCTTTGTTCGCACCTGCCGGAGGAATACGGCGGGCTCGGGGCGGACTTTCTCTACAGTACTGTCGTGATCGAAGAGGTCGGCCGTCTCGGCCTGACCGGGATCGGTTTTTCGCTGCATTCGGACATCGTCGCGCCGTACATCCTGCATTACGGCAGCGAAGCGCTGAAGCACAAATATTTGCCGAAATTGGTATCTGGCGAGATGGTCACGGCGATTGCCATGACTGAGCCGGGCGCCGGTTCCGACCTGCAAGGGGTGAAAACCACCGCGGTGCTGGACGGCGACGAATACGTGATCAACGGTTCGAAAACCTTCATCACCAACGGCTTTCTCGCGGACCTGGTGATCGTCGTCGCCAAGACCGATCCGAAGGCCGGCGCCAAGGGCACGAGCCTGTTTCTGGTGGAAGCCAATACGCCAGGCTTCGCCAAAGGCAAGCGCCTGGAAAAAGTCGGCATGAAGGCCCAGGACACGTCGGAATTGTTCTTCCAGGACGTACGCGTGCCGAAGGAAAACCTGTTGGGGCAGGCCGGGATGGGCTTCGCTTACCTGATGCAGGAATTGCCGCAGGAGCGTCTCACCGTGGCTGTCGGCGGACTGGCGTCGGCCGAAGCGGCGTTGCAATGGACGCTGGAGTACACCCGAGAGCGCAAGGCGTTTGGCAAGGCGATTGCGGATTTCCAGAACACCCGCTTCAAGTTGGCGGAAATGGCGACTGAAATTCAGATTGGCCGGGTGTTCGTCGATAAATGCCTGGAGCTGCACCTGCAAGGCAAGCTCGACGTGCCGACGGCGGCGATGGCGAAATACTGGGGCACTGACCTGCAATGCAAGGTGCTCGACGAATGCGTGCAGTTGCATGGCGGTTACGGATTCATGTGGGAATACCCGGTGGCCCGGGCGTGGGCGGATGCGCGGGTGCAGCGGATCTATGCGGGCACCAACGAGATCATGAAAGAGATTATTGCGCGGTCGTTGTGATGCGACGGTGACCAATAGATCGCCTTCGCGAGCTGGCTCGCTCCCACAGGTTGGGTGATCCCGTGTGGGCGCGAGCCTGCTCGCGAATGGATCTAGAAATCAATCAAGGCGCCGGATTCGGGTGATCCTTGTGAATCGCCTCGATCCCTTCCAACACTTCATCGGAAAGTTTCAGCTCGAAACTCGCAATGTTGCTGTCCAGTTGCTCCAGCGTCGTCGCCCCGATGATGTTGCTGGTCACGAACGGTTGTTGCGTCACGAATGCCAACGCCATTTGCGCCGGGTCCAGGCCGTGTTCACGCGCCAGTGCGACATAACGGCTGCAGGCGGCTTCCGACTGCGCGTTGAAATAGCGGCTGAAGCGGCTGTAGAGGCTCAGGCGACCCTTTGGCGGACGCGCGCCACCTTCGTACTTGCCCGACAGGAAACCGAACGCCAGGGGCGAATAGGCTAGCAGCCCGCATTGTTCGCGAATGGCGATTTCCGCCAGGCCGACTTCAAAGCTGCGGTTGAGCAGGTTGTAGGGGTTCTGGATCGACACGGCACGCGGCCAGCCGCGGGCTTCGGCCAGGGCGAGGAAACGCATGGTGCCCCACGGGGTTTCGTTGGACAGGCCGATGTGGCGAATCTTGCCGGCCTTGACCTGTTCGTCCAGCGCTTCGAGAGTGTCTTCCAGCGGCGTCAGGTTGGCTTCGATCTTGTGCTTGTAGCCCAGTTGACCGAAGAAATTGGTGCTGCGTTCTGGCCAGTGCAACTGATAGAGATCGATGTAGTCGGTCTGCAAGCGCTTGAGGCTGGCGTCCACGGCTTCGGTGATGTGCTGGCGGTTATGGCGCAGGTTTTTGTCGCGGATGTAATCGATGGTGTTGCCGGGACCGGCGATCTTGCTCGCCAGGATCCAGTCGGCACGATCGCCGCGACTCTTGAAGTAATTGCCGATGTAGCGCTCGGTGGTGGCGTAGGTTTCGGCCTTGGGTGGCACCGGGTACATTTCGGCGGTGTCGATGAAATTGATCCCGGCGCTTTTGGCCCGTTCAATCTGGGCGAAGGCTTCAGCCTCGCTGTTTTGCTCGCCCCAGGTCATGGTTCCGAGACAGATTGCACTCACGTTCAGATTGGTTCGGCCTAGCTGGCGATAGTCCATCGGGTGCTCCTTGGGCAAAACAATCATAAAAGCAGGTTGAAATATTTTTCGCAATCTGCATAATTGCGCACCTCTTTCTGCAGTGGAAGTGATGCGCCGCCGCCGAAGAATCTTGCCGTTGAACGGACGCGCCGACCCGAGCCCCCGAAAGCGTCTGTATCCGGCTGCCTTTGACTTGTCAAAGTACGCACTATTCAGTAAGATCCGCCGTCTAATTTACAGGGCGGCCCCTGAGGCTATAAAGAATGAAAACTTTTACTGCTAAACCGGAAACAGTACAGCGCGACTGGTTTGTCGTCGACGCTGCAGGTCAGACCCTGGGTCGTCTGGCCACCGAAATCGCGAGCCGTCTGCGTGGCAAGCATAAAGCTGAGTACACTCCTCACGTTGACACCGGCGACTACATCGTCGTTATCAATGCCGAGCAGATTCGTGTAACTGGTGCTAAAACCACCGACAAGATCTACTACTCCCACTCCGGTTTCCCGGGCGGCATCAAGTCGATCAACTTCGAAAAGCTGATCGCTAAAGCCCCTGAGCGCGTGATCGAGACTGCGGTCAAAGGCATGCTGCCTAAGAACCCGCTGGGTCGCGACATGTATCGTAAGCTGAAAGTCTATGCGGGCGCTGTACACCCTCATACTGCTCAGCAGCCCCAAGAACTGAAGTTTTAACGGAATAGTTCATTATGTCGGCGACTCAAAATTACGGCACTGGCCGTCGCAAGACCGCAACCGCACGCGTTTTCCTGCGTCCGGGTACTGGTAACATCTCGATCAACAACCGCACCCTGGAAAATTTCTTCGGCCGCGAAACTGCCCGCATGGTAGTTCGTCAGCCGCTGGAACTGACCGAGACAGTTGAAAAGTTCGACATCTACGTCACCGTTATCGGTGGTGGTGTAAGTGGTCAAGCTGGCGCAATCCGCCACGGTATCACTCGCGCTCTGATGCAGTACGACGAAACCCTGCGTGGCGCTCTGCGCAAAGCTGGCTTCGTTACTCGCGATGCTCGTGAAGTTGAACGTAAGAAAGTTGGTCTGCGTAAAGCGCGTAAGCGTCCGCAGTACTCGAAGCGTTAATTCGCTTCCACGTTCAAAAGAACGCCCAGTCTCCTCACGGAGCTGGGCGTTTTTTTATGCGTGCGATTTCTTAAAGAATTGCGCTGTGACAACTTGCCACATCCGTAGAGCCCCTATACTGCAAGGCTTGGCAGTGGAGCCCTTGGGTAATTACCTTGTCAGAATTGGGGCTTTTCATTACCATTCGGCAAAATTTTTATAAGTACATAGATTTACTTAGTAGATGCCTGATTTAACAGGCCACAAAGCTGATGGGAGAGGACTGAATGAGCAATGACGGCGTGAATGCAGGCCGGCGTCGCTTCTTGGTAGCAGCCACATCCGTGGTGGGTGCTGCAGGAGCGGTGGGGGCTGCGGTCCCGTTCGTGGGGTCATGGTTTCCCAGTGCCAAGGCGAAAGCCGCAGGTGCACCGGTGAAAGTGAATGTCAGCAAAATCGAGCCAGGCCAGCAGATGATTGCTGAGTGGCGCGGTCAGCCAGTATTCATTGTCCGCCGAACCGCGGAAATCCTGGGGAATCTGAAGAAGATCGAGGGCCAGTTGTCTGACCCGACCTCCAAGAACTCGACACAACCGACCTACGTCGATCCAGAAACGCGTTCGATCAAGCCAGAGGTTCTGCTGCTGATCGGTATCTGCACACACCTGGGTTGCTCGCCGACCTTCCGCCCTGAAGTGGCACCTGCTGATCTGGGCAAAGACTGGGTAGGTGGTTATTTCTGCCCTTGCCACGGTTCCCACTACGATCTGGCTGGCCGCGTCTACAAGTCGCAACCTGCGCCTTTGAACCTGCCAGTTCCCCCGCATTCCTATGAGACCGATGACATCATTGTCATTGGCGTCGATACGGAGAAAGCGTGATGAGCAAGTTCATGGATTGGGTTGATGCGCGCTTTCCCGCGACCAAAATGTGGGAAGACCATCTCAGCAAGTACTACGCCCCGAAGAACTTCAACTTCTTCTATTTCTTTGGTTCCCTCGCACTGCTCGTTCTGGTCAATCAGATCGTTACCGGCGTCTGGCTGACCATGAGCTACACCCCGTCGGCGGAAGAAGCGTTTGCCTCCGTCGAATACATCATGCGCGACGTCGAGTACGGCTCGATCCTGCGTCTGCTGCACTCCACCGGCGCTTCGGCGTTCTTCATCGTGGTCTATCTGCACATGTTCCGTGGTTTGCTCTACGGGTCGTACCAGAAGCCGCGTGAGCTGGTGTGGGTCTTCGGTATGCTGATCTACCTGGCGCTGATGGCTGAAGCCTTCATGGGTTACCTGCTGCCGTGGGGCCAGATGTCCTACTGGGGTGCCCAGGTGATCATCTCGCTGTTCGGTGCGATCCCGGTCATCGGCAACGACCTGACCCAGTGGATTCGTGGTGACTACCTGATTTCCGGTATTACCCTGAACCGCTTCTTCGCCTTGCACGTCGTGGCTCTGCCGATCGTGATCCTCGGCCTGGTGGTGTTGCACGTCCTGGCGCTGCACGAAGTCGGTTCGAACAACCCGGACGGCGTGGACATCAAGAAATACAAAGACGAAAACGGCGTACCGCTGGACGGCATTGCCTTCCACCCGTACTACACCGTGAAAGATATCGTCGGCGTGGTGGTGTTCCTGTTTATCTTCTGCTCGATCGTGTTCTTCTTCCCGGAAATGGGCGGCTACTTCCTCGAGAAGCCGAACTTTGAAGTGGCGAACGCCTTTAAGACCCCAGAACACATCGCACCGGTCTGGTACTTCACCCCGTTCTACGCGATCTTGCGTGCGATCCCGGACAAGCTCATGGGCGTTATCGCCATGGGTGCTTCGATTGCCATGCTGTTTGTCCTGCCGTGGCTCGATCGGAGCCCGGTCAAGTCCATGCGTTACAAGGGCTGGCTGAGCAAAATCTGGCTTTGGGTGTTCTGCATCTGTTTCGTGATCCTCGGCGTGCTGGGCGTTTTGGCCCCAACCCCTGAGCGTACGCTGGTGTCGCAGATTTGCACCTTCCTGTACTTCGCCTACTTCATTCTGATGCCGTTCTACACCAGGCTCGAGAAGACCAAACCGGTTCCGGAAAGGGTGACTGGCTGATGAAAAAGCTATTTGCGGTATTGATTCTTGCTGCTCTGCCAGTGTTCTCCTTCGCAGCCGAACACGGTGGCCCGGAGCTGGAAAAAGTCGACATCGACGTTTCCGATAAAGCGGCCATGCAGGACGGCGCACGTACGTTCGCCAACTATTGCATGGGTTGCCACAGTGCCAAGTTCCAGCGCTATGAACGTGTTGCCGACGATCTGGGGATTCCTCACGATCTGATGCTGAAAAGCCTGGTGTTCACTGGCGCCAAGATCGGCGACCACATGAGCATCGGCATGCAGCCGGCAGACGCCAAGACCTGGTTCGGTGCAGCACCGCCGGACCTGACCCTGGTGGCTCGCGTTCGTGGTACCGACTGGCTCTACGGTTACCTGCGTTCGTTCTATGAAGATCCTGCGCGTCCTTGGGGTGTAAACAACAAGGTGTTCCCGAATGTGGGCATGCCTAACGTGTTGGTTGGCCTGCAAGGTCGCCAGGTGGTCGGTTGCAAACAGGTTCAAATCGTCGAAGACGGCAAGAAGCAGTATGATCCGCTGACCGGTACGCCGCTGACTCATGAAGCGTGCGATCAGCTGACCATCGTGCCGAAGAGCGGTGCTCTGAACGAAGAGCAGTTCGATGAGAAGGTCAAGAATCTGGTAACCTTCCTCGCTTACTCGGCTAACCCGGTTAAGCTGCAGCATCAGCGCATCGGTACGTACGTATTGCTGTACCTGGCGTTCTTCTTCGTATTCGCTTACTTGCTCAAGCGCGAATACTGGAAAGATGTGCACTGATAAAGCTTCAAGCAATTGCTGTTAATCGCGCGCGCCCAAGGGCGCCTCTGAAAGTGTAACGAGTCTGCATGCCAGACGTTACGGGAGGCGCCCTCTGGGCGCGCTCGTTTTTCCGCTTACGATAATTTCTACAAGCGAGGAGGACCGCCATGGGCGTGACCAATCGGTTGGCCTGTTACTCCGACCCCGCCGACCACTATTCCCACCGAGTACGCATCGTACTTGCAGAGAAGGGTGTCAGCGCCGAGATCATTTATGTGGAAGCTGGTCGCCAGCCGCCTAAACTGATCGAAGTGAACCCTTACGGCAGCTTGCCCACCCTGGTCGATCGTGACCTGGCGTTGTGGGAGTCGACCGTGGTGATGGAATATCTGGATGAGCGTTACCCGCACCCGCCTTTACTGCCGGTTTATCCTGTGGCGCGTGCAAACAGCCGTCTGCTGATTCATCGTATTCAGCGTGACTGGTGTGGTCTGGTGGATCTGATTCTGGATCCCCGGTCTAAGGAAGCAGCTCGTGTCGTGGCTCGTAAAGAGCTGCGCGAAAGCCTGACAGGCGTGTCGCCGTTGTTCGCCGACAAGCCGTTTTTCCTCAGTGAGGAACAAAGTCTGGTGGATTGCTGCCTATTGCCAATACTCTGGCGATTGCCGATTTTGGGTATTGAACTGCCGCGGCCTGCCAAGCCGCTGCTTGATTACATGGAGCGCTCTTTCGCGCGTGAGGCTTTCCAGGCGAGTCTGTCTGGTGTCGAACGCGATATGCGCTAAGGCTTAAGGAGCCGCTATGAACTCCAGTCGACCTTATCTGGTCCGCGCGCTCTACGAGTGGATTGTTGATAACGATTGCACCCCGCACATGCTGGTCAATTCCGAATATCCGTCGGTGCAGGTGCCTCAAGGTTTCGCCAGTGATGGACAGATTGTCCTGAACGTATCGCCGGCTGCCGTGCGTCATTTGCACATGGACAACGAAGCGGTCAGCTTCGAAGGGCGCTTCGGTGGCGTGCCGCACACCTTGTTCGTGCCTATCGCTTCGATCCTGGGCATTTACGCCCGGGAGAACGGTCAGGGCATGGTGTTCGATCTGGAATCGCCTATGGAAGACGAGGAAGAGCTCGAGCCGGATGATGATGTCCCGCCACCCGACAACGAACCGCCGCGTCCCAGCGGTCGACCCAGTTTGAAAGTGGTGAAGTAATAAAAAAGGCGATCCGAAAGGATCGCCTTTTTTATTACTTCACCACTTTCAAACGTGTAGGAGCTGCCGAAGGCTGCGATCTTTTGACTTTGCTTTTAAGATCAAAAGATCGCAGCCTCGTTTCACTCGACAGCTCCTACGGGTCCTACAGGTCGGTGCAACAGTAGGCAAATATCAGTCGATGTACTCAAACAACTTCACAATCTTCTGCACCCCGGAAACGCTCTGCACCAGGTTGGTAGCCTGAGCGGCTTCCTGCTTGGTCAGCAGACCCAGCAAATAGACGATGCCATTCTCGGTGACGACCTTGATGCGCGAGCCCGGGATGTTCGGATCGGTGAGCATCTGGGTCTTGATCTTGGAAGTCAGCCAGGTGTCGTTCTGACGAGCAAGGAAGCCGGATGGCGGCAGGACTTGCAGTTCGTTATGAACCGTCTTCACGCGCTGGACGGCAGCGGCGGCCTGTTCGGCCTTGGCCTTGAGGTCTGCGGTAGGCGTTTGCCCGGCCAGCAGCACGACGCCGTTGAAACTGGTGATGACGATGTGCGAGTCGTTATCCAGCGCCGGATCGGCCTTGGCGACGTTCACGCCGACCTTGGTGTCGATCAGGGAGTCGTCGATTTTGCTGCCGAAGGTGCGTGTGCCGCGGTCATCTTCAATCGGCGCTTCACGGCTGGCTTTAACCACCGAGGTGCAGCCGCTGATACCGAGGCACAGGGTCAAGGCCAGAAGGCCTAGGCGATTAGGGGTCATTCTTCACTCCCGAACAGTTGGCTGTCGATCAAGTCGCAAAGGCAATGGATCGCCAGCAGGTGGACTTCCTGAATACGTGCGGTGACATTGGCCGGTACACGAATCTCGACGTCTTCAGGCAAAAGCAGTGACGCCATGCCGCCGCCATCGCGACCGGTCAATGCTACGACAATCATTTCGCGATCATGTGCGGCCTGGATCGCTTGAATAATGTTCGCCGAGTTGCCGCTGGTGGAAATCGCCAGCAATACATCACCCGGCTGGCCAAGCGCGCGAATCTGTTTGGAGAAGATTTCGTTGTAGCTGTAGTCGTTGGCGATCGAGGTGATCGTCGAGCTGTCGGTGGTCAGCGCGATGGCTGGCAGGCTCGGGCGCTCACGTTCGAAGCGGTTAAGCAGTTCCGACGAGAAGTGCTGGGCATCACCGGCGGAGCCGCCGTTGCCGCAGGAAAGCATTTTGCCCTCGTTGAGCAGGGCGTTGACCATCACCTGGCTGGCTTGCTCGATGTGCGGTGCAAGTACGTCCATCGCCTGTTGCTTGGTGTCGATACTGGCCTGAAAAAGCTGGCGAATTCGGGATTGCATGTCCATCTGTGTGACCTTAATTAGCGCGGCTACTTGGCACATGAATGTGCAGCCCGCAAAGCAAAGAGCAAAAGTGTTGGGTGAAGGTGTCCGGTTCGGGGTGCAAGCGATCAGCTGTCGAAGGCATTTTGCAACCAGTTCAACTGATCAAGGCTGCTGTCGATGGCAATCACGTCGAAACGGCAAGGGGAATTGGCCCAACGCGACTCGCGCTGAAGAAAATACTGCGCGGCGAAAATCAGTTTCTGCCGCTTGCGCCCATCAATGCTATCGAGCGCGCCACCCCATTGAGTGTTTTTTCTGTAGCGGACTTCAACGAATACTACTGTATCGCCATCAAGCATGACCAGATCAAGCTCGCCGCGTTTGCACAACCAGTTCTGCGCCAGGAGGCGCAGACCCTGTTGTTGAAGATGCTCGAGCGCATGGCGCTCGGCATCCTTGCCACTTTGCTGGCGTGACCTGTCAGGCATCAGCGCGGGGTGTCCGGCAGGCGTTGAACCTGGCCGTTGACGAACTGAGCCCACGGCAACTGGCGTACCACACGTTGGTTTTGGGTCATGCCGAGGCTGCCCGACTGACCTTCGATGCGGCTGTCCGGCAAGGCCTTGAGTTGCCCCAGGCGCGGTGCCAGGCGATAGGCGTCAACACCCATCGCGTACAAGCGGCCAAGGCTGCCACCGGCCTGTGGCCATTGTGCAGTCACCTGTTTGCGCAGCGGATCATTGGCATCCAGCAACCATGGGGTTTCGCAGAAGCGAACGCCGTTCATGTCGTTGTACTGGTTTACGTCACCGCTGGCACTGAACACGTGGGACGTCGCGTAGACCGGCACATCACCGGCGTACTGGAAGTTCAGGGTCGGTTTGATCTGTTGCGCCTGTTGTGGGGTGGCAGCAAGGAAGATGAACTCGATGTCCTGACGACGGGAAGGTTGCGCGGCGACTTGCGAACCAACGGTGCTCTGCAGCGTTTTCGCCCGGCCTTCGCTCTGACGCAACTGGAACATGTCGGCGATTTGCTGGGCCAGTTGCACCGGCTGGTCGACGCGTTCGGTTGCGACGATGCTGCCACCGTTGGCTTGCCAGTCCTGGCTGAAGGCTCTCAAGACACGGTCGCCCCATTCGCCTTTCGGCACCATGATGGCAGCGCGATGCAGGCCATCGGCGCGAGCACGACGGGATACTTCGCGAGCTTCGTCTTCAGCCGCAAGGCCGAACTGGAACAGTTGAGGTGGACCTTGTTCGCCTTCGCTGTAGTTCAGCGCCAGGGTGGTGATCGGCAATTGCGGGCGAGCGCTGAGCTGTTTGACCAGCGGCTTCTCCAGCGGCCCGACGACCAGTTGCACGCCATCGGCCTGGGCCTTGCGATAGAACTCGTCCATCGACGTCAGCTTCGAGGTGTCATAGAAAACAATGGCTGGTGGTTTCTGCCCGGCTTGTTGCGCCTGGTAGTGAGCGGCCATGAAGCCGTCACGTAGCGCCTTGCCAACCGACGCCAACGGGCCGTCTTGTGGGAGCAGCAGAGCGATCTTGCCCAGGGGCTGGCTGGCCAGTTCCTTGAGTTTGGTTAGCGGCAGTGGCAGTTGCAGCGCGGCCGGGTGCTTTGGATTCTGTGCGCGCCAGGCGTCGATCGCAGCTTGCTGCTGTTCCAGGGTGCCGGCGGTTTTTACTGCCAGTGCCAGGCCCATCCAGCCGCCGAGGTCGTCGGTGGTGGTCGGCTGCAATTGATCGGTAGGCAGCGAGGCGATCAGGGTCCAGATCGCTTCGTGGTTTTTGCTGGCGGCTTCGCCTTCGAGCATCGGCGCAATAAAGATGCGCTCCCGTGCGGCGGCGAGGGTCTGGCCATCGGCTTCAAGGGCGCGGGCGTGAACGGTGCCGGTGCGCACTTGTTGCTCGACTGGCAGTTCACCCAGGCGTTGCAGGCTCGGATGGCTCAAGGCAGTCAGCGCCGCTTTGGGCTGGTTGCGCACCATGGCCAGTTCAGCCGCCAGCGTACTGGCGAAGACCTGTTGGCCTGGCTTGAGTTGTTCCATCGGCACTTGTTGCAGGATTTGCGCGGACTGGCCGGCATTACCCTGACGATAAGCCAGGTCTGCCGCGCTCAGTCGAAACAGTGCAGCTTGTTCCGGCGTTTTGCTCTGGGCAGCCTTTTCGAGCAGTTGCTCGATACTGGCATCCGGGGTCCGTGGAAGTTCGCCAAGGCTGGAGGAGGGCGAGCTGGCGCAAGCCGCCAGCAAGGCAGCGAGGCAGAGGGCAGTGAACAGCCGCAGGCAAGCGATCATGTAGTGTTCCTGATACTCGATCAAATTAGCGTGGAATTGTACCCAAGCACTGGCCGGGGCGCGATGTTACTGGCGTGAAACTGTCGATTTAGCTCGTGTAAATGTTGCAGCACTGCACAAAGGGCCCCGAAACCAAGGGTGGCTTGCGCGCATCGCAAGTGTCACTACGCGCTACAATGGCGACTTTTACCGATCATGAGGTGTGCGCTTTGACTGCTCCAGGTGCTTTGAATTCCGCTGCGGGCTCGCTTTATGTGGTGGCGACGCCCATCGGCAACCTGGACGATATCAGTGCCCGCGCGCTGAAAATCCTGCGTGAGGTGGCACTGATTGCCGCCGAAGACACCCGTCACTCCCAACGCTTGATGCAGCACTTTGGCATTCCGACGCCGCTGGCCGCTTGCCATGAGCACAACGAACGGGATGAAGGTAGTCGTTTTATCCAGCGCCTGCTGGCTGGCGACGATGTGGCGTTGATCTCCGATGCCGGCACGCCGCTGATTTCCGATCCGGGTTATCACCTGGTGCGCCAGGCGCGCGCGGCGGGGATCAATGTGGTGCCGGTTCCGGGTGCCTGTGCGTTGATCGCAGCGCTCTCGGCGGCGGGGCTGCCATCGGATCGCTTCATCTTTGAAGGCTTCCTGCCGGCCAAGGCTGTGGGGCGTCGGGCTCGCCTGGAGCTGGTCAAGGAAGAGCCGCGCACGTTGATTTTTTATGAGGCTCCGCACCGGATTCTGGAGTGCCTGCAAGACATGGAACTGGTGTTCGGCGGCGAGCGCCCGGCGTTGCTGGCCCGGGAAATCACCAAAACCTTCGAAACCCTAAAGGGCTTGCCGCTCGCCGAGTTGCGTGAGTTTGTCGAGTCCGACAGCAATCAGCAGCGCGGTGAGTGCGTGGTGCTGGTGGCCGGTTGGTCGGCGCCAGAGACGGAGGACGCGGTCAGCAGCGAGGCCATGCGTATCCTCAATCTGCTGCTCGAAGAAATGCCGCTCAAGCGCGCCGCAGCCCTGGCGGCGCAAATTACCGGCGAACGTAAGAATGTTCTCTATCAAGTGGCGCTGGATAAACAGAAGGGCGAGTAAAAAGCCGACGTGCAGGAGTGGCCAAGGGCTTTTAGCGCTTGTTCTTCGGCGGCTCTGCCGTTAACCTTTGCGGCGGAGAGTCGATTGGACAGTCGCTGCCCTCTATGAAAATTAGGGGGGGGAGGAAAGTCCGGGCTCCATAGGGCGAAGTGCCAGGTAATGCCTGGGAGGCGTGAGCCTACGGAAAGTGCCACAGAAAATAACCGCCTAAGCGCTTCGGCGCCGGTAAGGGTGAAAAGGTGCGGTAAGAGCGCACCGCACGTCTGGCAACAGTTCGTGGCTAGGTAAACCCCACTTGGAGCAAGACCAAATAGGGTCCCAAGGCGTGGCCCGCGCTGGGACCGGGTAGGTTGCTAAAGATGTCCAGTGATGGCCATCGTAGACGAATGACTGTTCAAGACAGAACCCGGCTTACAGATCGACTCTCCACCTTTTTCTTTTCCTGCTTTAGTCGTTGAGCAGGGTATCGGTAGTCACAAAACCCCTTCGTTTGTAATGACTGGCAAAGGGTTTTTGTGATATCGGTTAGCCAGTGATCCCGACTATTCGCGAAACGCCTCGAAACATCGATTACCCTCCTTACATAAACACCAGCAGACCCTCCGTCGTAATACCGAAAAAATCTTACTCTTAACAAATTACTTTAACTTTCGAGCGCAGCCATCAGTGCTGAATCAAGTTATTGAGCAAAAACATACGCCAGATTCTCGTTACCCCTCCTTTTACGCTCCTAAATCTCCGTTCTGTAAGGCTTTTCCTTTAATCCGCGCCTTGACGGTGTGGTGGGCGCATTCCTATAGTGTGCGCAAGTGGCGGAAAGTGGCATGAAGTGGGTTTTTTGAGCTCAAAACGCTAAAAATTGGAGAAACGCAGACGTGTTTCGCGGAGCTAACGCAATCAGTCTCGATGCAAAGGGCCGTCTCGCTATGCCGAGCCGGTACCGTGACGAGTTGGTTTCGCGTAGTTCCGGTCAGCTAATCGTCACAATCGATGCCGTTGATCCGTGTTTGTGTGTTTATCCCCTCGATGAGTGGGAAATTATTGAAACCAAACTGCGCGCACTGCCTTCGCTTCGCGAAGAGAACCGCCGCCTGCAACGTTTACTGATTGGTAATGCCGTCGACCTCGAGCTCGATGGCAGTGGTCGTTTTCTGGTTCCGCCGCGTCTGCGTGAATATGCCAAGTTGGATAAGCGCGCAATGTTGGTAGGCCAACTGAACAAGTTCCAATTATGGGACGAGGATGCCTGGGATGCGGTTTCTGCCGCTGACCTGGCTGCCATTCAACAACCGGGCGCCATGCCTGATGAACTGCGTGATTTGATCCTGTGACTATTGATAGCGGCTTTAACCACATCACCGTACTGCTTGACGAAGCCGTGGAGGCTCTCGCCGTACGTCCTGATGGCTGCTATCTGGACGGCACGTTCGGACGCGGCGGGCACAGTCGGTTGATTCTCAGCCAGCTTGGTCCCGATGGTCGGTTGCTCGGATTCGATAAAGATCCTCAAGCGATTGCCACCGGGCAAACGCTAGCGGCCGAAGACGGCCGCTTTGTCGTTGTGCAACGCAGCTTTGCCGAGCTTGGTTCGGAAGTCGCCGAACGCGGTCTGGCCGGCAAGGTCAGCGGCGTTTTGCTCGATCTCGGCGTCTCATCGCCACAGCTCGACGACCCTGAGCGCGGCTTCAGTTTTCTCAACGATGGCCCGTTGGACATGCGCATGGACCCGTCCCGCGGGATCAGCGCTGCCGAATTCGTCAACACTGCGCCGGTGGAAGAAATCGCCCGGGTGTTCAAGGAATACGGCGAAGAACGTTTCTCCGGCCGCATGGCCCGTGCCGTGGCCGAGCGCCGCGACATCAAGCCGTTCGAGCGCACTGCAGATCTGGCCGAAGTCCTGAAAGTTGCCAACCCAGCGTGGGAAAAAGGCAAGAACCCGGCTACCCGTGCGTTCCAGGGCCTGCGTATTCACGTCAACAACGAACTGGGCGATCTGGAAGCCGGCCTCGAAGCCGCACTGGAATGCCTGGAAATCGGCGGTCGCCTGGTGGTCATCAGCTTCCATTCCCTGGAAGACCGCATCGTCAAACTGTTCATGCGCAAACTGGTGAAAGGCGAGTCCGACAACCTGCCGCGCAACCTGCCGGTTCGTCACGTCGCCTTCGAGCCGAAAATCAAAGTCCATGGCAAAGCGCAGTCCGCCTCCGAGGCCGAACTCAAAGCCAACCCACGTTCCCGTAGCGCCATCATGCGCGTCGCGGAGAAGCTGCGGTGAGCAAGCTTTTCGCCAAGCCACTTCCCGGCGGAAGCTTTTTTATGCTGCTGCTGTTTATCGGCGTGCTCGTGTCGGCCATCGGCGTGTCTTACAGCGCCCACTGGAACCGTCAGCTATTGAACTCGCTTTACAACGAATTGAGCGTGCGCGACAAGGCGCAGGCCGAGTGGGGCCGGTTGATTCTCGAGCAGAGCACCTGGACCGCCCACAGCCGTATCGAAGTGCTGGCCACTGAACAACTGAAGATGCGCATTCCCGGCGCCGCTGAAGTACGGATGGTGGCGCCATGATGAAACTCGAAGGCGCACTTTTCCCTTGGCGGTTCCGTGTGGTGCTGGGGTTGCTCGGCATCATGGTCGCTGCGATCTGCTGGCGCATCATCGACCTGCAAGTGGTCGACCGTGACTTCCTCAAAGGTCAGGGCGATGCACGTAGCGTTCGTCACATTCCTATTCCGGCTCACCGTGGTCTGATCACCGACCGTAACGGCGAGCCTTTGGCTGTGAGTACCCCGGTTACCACACTGTGGGCCAACGCCAAGGAAATGCAGCTGGCCAAAGAGAAGTGGCCGGCACTGGCAGCGGCGCTGGGTCAGGACCCGAAAGCCCTGGCCGAACGGCTCGAAGCCCAGGCCAATAAAGAATTCATCTACCTCGTGCGCGGGTTGACCCCCGAGCAGGGCCAGTCCGTGCTCGACCTGAAAGTGCCTGGCGTCTATGGCATTGAAGAGTTCCGCCGTTTCTACCCGGCCGGTGAAGTCACCGCCCACATGGTCGGATTTACCGACATCGACGATCACGGGCGCGAAGGCGTCGAGCTGGCCTATGACGAATGGCTGGCCGGGGTCGCCGGCAAGCGACAGGTCATCAAGGATCGGCGCGGCAGACTGATCAAGGATGTCCAGGTCACCAAAAACGCCAAGGCCGGCAAGCCCTTGGCGTTGTCCATTGACCTGCGCCTGCAATACCTGGCCAACCGCGAGCTGCGCAACGCGATCATCGAGAACGGCGCCAAGGCTGGCAGCCTGGTGATCATGGACGTGAAAAGCGGCGAGATCCTCGCCATGGTCAACCAGCCGACCTACAACCCGAACAACCGTCGCAACCTGCAACCGGCGATGATGCGTAACCGCGCGATGATCGACGTGTTCGAACCCGGTTCGACCATGAAAGCGATCTCCATGAGTGCCGCCCTGGAGACCGGCCGCTGGAAGCCGAGCGACACCGTCGAGGTGTACCCGGGCAGCTTGCAGATCGGTAAATATACGATCAAAGACGTATCGAAGACCGAGGGTCCGGTGCTCGACCTGACCGGCATCCTGATCAACTCCAGTAACGTCGGCATGAGTAAGGTCGCGTTCGATATCGGCGGCGAAACCATTTTCCGTCTGGCGCAGAAAGTCGGCCTCGGCCAGGACACTGGCCTGGGCTTCCCCGGCGAGCGCGTCGGCAACCTGCCGAATTACCGGGAATGGCGCAAGGCTGAAACCGCCACGCTGTCGTACGGCTACGGTATTTCGGTAACGGCGATCCAACTGGTCCATGCCTTCTCGGCGCTGGCCAACAACGGTCGCATTGCGCCGCTGACCCTGATCAAGACCGACAAGCCGCCGCAGACCACCCAGGTGATCCCGGAAAAAGTCGCGAAAACCATGCAAGGCATGCTGACCCAGGTAATCGAGGCCCCGCGCGGTGTATTCCGTGCGCAGGTGCCGGCATATCACGTGGCCGGCAAGTCGGGTACTGCCCGTAAGACGTCGGTGGGCACCAAAGGCTACGCCGAGAATTCCTATCGCTCGCTGTTCGCCGGTTTCGGCCCGATGAGCGATCCGCGTTTCGCCATTGTCGTGGTGATCGATGAACCGTCCAAGGCCGGTTACTTCGGTGGCCTGGTATCGGCGCCGGTGTTCAGCAAAGTGATGTCCGGGACCTTGCGCCTGATGAATATCACCCCGGACAACCTGCCACCGACCCAACAGGCCAACGCAGCACCGGTCGTTCCGCTGAAAGCCAATGGAGGGCGCGGCTGATGTCTCTGAGTCTGAACAAGATTTTCGCCCACGCCGGTCGTGATCTGTTGATCCGCGAACTGACCCTCGACAGCCGCAATGTGCGGGCAGGGGATTTGTTCCTTGCCGTGCCTGGCGGCAAGTTCGACGGTCGCGCGCACATTGCCGACGCATTGCAGCGCGGCGCGGCTGCCGTGGCTTATGAAGTCGAAGGCGCTACCGTGCTGCCGATTACCGATGTGCCGCTGATTCCGGTCAAAGGTCTGGCGGCGCAGTTGTCGGACATTGCCGGGCGCTTTTATGGCGACCCAAGCCGTCACCTGAATCTGGTTGGCGTCACCGGCACCAATGGCAAAACCAGCGTGACGCAATTGGTCGCCCAGGCGCTTGACCTGCTCGGTCAGCACTGCGGCATCGTCGGCACCTTGGGCACCGGTTTCTACGGCGCGCTGGAAAGCGGCCTGCACACCACGCCGAACCCGATTGCCGTGCAAGCGACCCTCGCCGACCTGAAAAAGGCCGGCGCCAAAGCCGTGGCCATGGAAGTCTCTTCCCACGGTCTGGATCAGGGCCGCGTGACCGCATTGGCGTTCGATGTGGCGGTGATGACCAACCTGTCCCGCGATCACCTGGATTACCACGGCACCATGCAGGCCTACGGCGAAGCCAAGGCCAAGCTGTTTGCCTGGAACGATTTGAAATGCCGGGTGATTAACCTCGACGACGAATTCGGCCGCGAACTCGCTGCTGACAAGCGTGAGTCGCGCTTGATCACCTACAGCCTGGAAGACACCAGCGCGTACCTTTATTGCCGCGAAGCGCAGTTCGATGATGAAGGCGTGCGCGCCACATTGGTTACGCCTCAGGGCGAGCACCATTTGCGCAGCACCTTGCTTGGTCGTTTCAACCTGAGCAACGTCCTGGCTGCGGTCGGTGCCTTGCTTGGCCTGGACTACGCGCTGGATGAAATCCTCAAGGTCCTGCCGAAACTCGAAGGCCCCGCCGGACGCATGCAGCGTCTGGGCGGCGGCACTCAGCCGCTGGTGGTGGTCGATTATGCCCACACCCCGGATGCGCTGGAAAAAGTCTTGATGGCCCTGCGTCCACATGCCAAAGGCCGGTTGCTGTGCCTGTTCGGTTGCGGCGGGGATCGCGATCGAGGCAAGCGTCCGCTGATGGCTGAAGTGGTCGAGCGTCTGGCTGACGGCGTGCTGGTGACCGACGACAACCCGCGCACCGAAGACCCGGCAGTGATCTTCGACGACATCCGCGCCGGTTTCACCGCTGTGGATAAAGTGACGTTCGTGGCGGGGCGTGGCCAGGCCATTGCCCAGTTGATCGCCAGTGCTTCGGCGGATGACGTGATTGTCTTGGCCGGTAAAGGTCACGAGGACTATCAGGAAATCAACGGCGAGCGCCACGCGTTCTCCGATTTGGTCGAGGCCGATCACGCCCTGACCGCGTGGGAGGTGGCCCATGCTTAAAGCTTTGAAACTGAGCGAACTGACCGGCGTGCTGAATGCTCGTCTTGTAGCTGCCGACGCCAGTTTCGACGGCGTCAGCATCGACAGCCGCGCGATCAAGCCCGGCCAATTGTTTATTGCCCTTACCGGACCGCGCTTCGATGGCCATGACTATCTGAATGACGTTGCCGGTAAAGGCGCCGTGGCGGCATTGGTCGAGCGCGAAGTCGCTGACAGCACGTTGCCGCAACTCGTCGTGAAAGACACTCGCCAGGCCCTTGGCCAATTGGGCGCGCTGAACCGTGCGGCTTATAGCAACCCGGTCGCAGCGGTGACCGGTTCCAGCGGCAAAACCACGGTCAAGGAAATGCTCGCGAGCATCCTGCGCACCCGCGGTCCGGTGCATGCGACCCGTGGCAACCTGAACAACGACCTCGGCGTGCCGCTGACCCTGCTCGAACTGGCACCGGAACATACCGCTGCCGTGATCGAGCTCGGTGCTTCACGCCTTGGTGAAATTGCCTACACCGTGGGCATGACCAAGCCGCACGTGGCCATCCTTAATAACGCCGGGACCGCCCATGTCGGTGAGTTCGGCGGGCCGGACAAAATCGTTGAAGCCAAGGGCGAGATTATCGAAGGGCTGGATGCCGATGGCGTCGCCGTTCTGAATCTCGATGACAAGGCGTTCGGTATCTGGAAGACCCGCGCTGGCAGCCGCAAAGTGTTGACCTTCGCCCTGAACAACCCAAGCGCCGATTTTTACGCCAGCGACCTCGATCGCGATGCTCGCGGTTGCCCGGCCTTCAACCTGCACAGTCCTGAAGGTGTGGAACGGGTTCAACTGAACCTGCTCGGCACCCATAACGTCGCCAATGCCATGGCCGCCGCCGCTGCTGCCCACGCCTTGGGCGTGTCGCTGTTCGGCATCGCCACTGGCCTGGGCGCGGTTCAACCGGTCAAGGGTCGCACCGTTGCGCAACTGGCGACCAACGGCATGCGCGTGATTGATGACACTTACAACGCGAACCCCACCTCGATGTGCGCCGCCGTTGATATACTCGCCGGCTTTTCCGGCCGCACCGTTCTGGTGCTCGGGGATATCGGCGAGTTGGGCGACTGGGCGGAGCAGGGGCACCGCGACGTGGGCGAGTACGCCCGTGGCAAGGTTTCTGCGCTTTATGCGGTCGGGCCAATGATGGTTCACGCCGTGAACGCTTTCGGCCCGCAGGCCTTTCACTTCAGCACCCAGGCTGAGCTGATCGAGGCCCTGGGCGCCGAGCAAGACACAAACACCACCATTTTGATCAAGGGCTCGCGCAGCGCTGCGATGGAAAACATCGTTGCCGCTTTGTGCGGGTCCAGTCTGGAGAAACATTAATGCTGCTGCTGTTAGCGGAGTACTTGCAACAGTTCTACAAAGGCTTCGCGGTCTTTCAGTACCTGACCCTGCGCGGGATTCTCGGTGTGCTGACCGCGCTGGTTTTGTCGCTGTGCTATGGCCCGTGGATGATCCGCACGTTGCAGAACCGTCAGATCGGTCAGTCCGTTCGCAACGACGGTCCGCAATCGCACCTGTCCAAATCCGGCACGCCGACCATGGGTGGCGCGCTGATCCTGTCGTCCATCGGCGTCAGTACGTTGCTGTGGGCCGACCTGAGCAACCGTTATGTCTGGACCGTGTTGTTGGTGACCTTGCTGTTCGGCGCCATTGGCTGGGTCGACGACTACCGTAAGGTGATCGAGAAAAACTCCAAAGGTCTTCCGAGCCGCTGGAAGTATTTCTGGCAGTCGGTGTTCGGCCTCGGCGCGGCGCTCTTTCTTTATATGACCGCGACCACCCCGGTGGAAACCACCCTGATCCTGCCGATGCTCAAGGACTACAGCATTCCGCTGGGCGCGGGTTTCGTCGTCCTGACCTATTTCGTGATTGTCGGTTCGAGCAACGCGGTCAACCTGACTGACGGCCTCGACGGCCTCGCGATCATGCCTACCGTGATGGTCGGCGGCGGGTTGGGGATCTTCTGCTACTTGTCCGGTAACGTGAAGTTCGCTGAATACCTGCTGATTCCTTATGTGCCGGGCGCGGGTGAATTGATCGTGTTCTGCGGTGCATTGATCGGTGCGGGCCTGGGGTTCCTCTGGTTCAACACCTATCCGGCGCAAGTCTTCATGGGCGACGTCGGCGCGCTGGCGCTGGGCGCAGCCCTGGGTACCATCGCGGTGATCGTCCGTCAGGAAATCGTCCTGTTCATCATGGGCGGCGTGTTCGTGATGGAAACCCTGTCGGTGGTCATCCAGGTGGCCTCCTTCAAGATGACCGGGCGCCGCGTGTTCCGCATGGCGCCGATCCACCACCACTTTGAACTCAAGGGCTGGCCTGAGCCACGCGTGATCGTCCGTTTCTGGATCATCACCGTGATTCTCGTACTGGTGGGCCTTGCCACCCTGAAGCTGAGGTAGAACGAGTGTCTCTGATCGCTTCTGACCACTTCCGCATCGTTGTCGGCCTCGGCAAGAGCGGCATGTCCCTGGTTCGCTTCCTGGCGAACCGGGGCACGTCGTTTGCCGTGGCCGATACGCGGGAAAATCCACCGGAACTGGCCACGCTCAAGCGTGACTATCCGCACGTGGAAGTGCGTTGTGGCGAGCTGGACGTCGAATTCCTGTGCCGTGCCGACGAGCTCTACGTGAGCCCCGGTCTGGCACTGGCGACCCCGGCCCTGCAGGCTGCCGCTGCCCGTGGCGTGAAGTTGTCCGGTGACATCGAACTGTTCGCGCGTAACGCGAAGGCGCCGATTGTCGCCATCAGCGGTTCCAACGCGAAAAGCACCGTCACCACCCTGGTCGGCGAGATGGCCGCTGCGGCGGGTAAACGTGTGGCAGTCGGTGGCAACCTCGGCACGCCGGCACTCGACCTGCTCAGCGATGACGTCGAGTTGTACGTGATGGAGTTGTCGAGCTTCCAGCTCGAAACCACCGATCAACTCAACGCCGAAGTGGCGACCGTGCTCAATGTCAGCGAAGACCACATGGACCGCTACAGCGGCCTGCCGGCCTATCACCTGGCCAAGCACCGGATCTTCCGCGGGGCCAAACAGTTTGTGGTCAACCGTCAGGACGCCTTGAGCCGTCCGTTGATGGGTGAGGGCCAGCCATGCTGGACCTTCGGTTTGAGCAAACCCGATTTCAAGGCATTTGGTATCCGCGAAGAGGATGGCGAGAAATACCTGGCCTTCGAATTCCAGAACCTGATGCCGGTGCGCGAATTGAAGATTCGTGGCGCCCATAACCAGTCCAATGCCCTCGCGGCGCTGGCCCTGGGGCACGCCGCCGGCCTGCCGTTCGACGCTATGCTGTCGAGCCTGCGCACCTTCGCTGGCCTCGAACATCGCTGCCAATGGGTCCGTGACCTGGACGGCGTGGGCTACTACAACGATTCCAAAGCCACCAACGTCGGCGCCGCACTGGCCGCCATCGAAGGCCTGGGCGCGGACATCGACGGCAAGGTCGTGCTGATCGCCGGTGGCGACGGCAAAGGCGCCGAGTTCAAGGATCTGCGTGATCCGGTGGCCGCCAATTGCCGTGCCGTCATTTTGATGGGCCGCGATTCTGACAAGATCGGTGAGGCCATTGGCGATGCCGTGCCGCTGATCCGCGTCGTTTCGCTGGTCGAAGCAGTCGAGCAATGCCGCGCCGCCGCGCAACCGGGCGATGTGGTGCTGCTGTCCCCGGCCTGCGCCAGTTTCGATATGTTCAAAAATTACGAAGACCGTGGTCACCAGTTCGTCCGCGCTGTGGAGGATCTGGCATGAGCCTGCGAAATATCATCAAGCCGTACCCATCGCCAATCATCACCGGGCGCGGGATCGACCTCGACTTCCCGATGCTCGCCGGCTGCCTCGCATTGATCGGCCTGGGGTTGGTCATGATCGCCTCGGCATCCACCGAAGTCGCGGCGGCGCAATCGGGCAGTGCCCTGTATTACATGATTCGCCACCTGATCTACATCGTGCTGGGCCTGGGCGCCTGCGTGATCACCATGATGATTCCGATCGCCACCTGGCAACGCCTGGGCTGGCTGATGCTGCTGGGTGCATTCGGTTTGCTGGTGATGGTGATCGTCCCGGGAATCGGCCGTGAAGTGAACGGTTCGATGCGCTGGATCGGTTTCAGCTTCTTCAACGTTCAGCCTTCCGAGATCGCCAAGGTGTTCGTGGTGATCTACCTCGCCGGTTACCTGGTGCGTCGCCAGAAAGAAGTGCGCGAAAGCTGGATGGGCTTCTTCAAACCATTCATCGTTCTGCTGCCAATGGCCGGTCTGCTGCTGATGGAGCCGGACTTCGGTGCCACCGTCGTAATGATGGGCGCGGCGGCGGCGATGCTGTTTCTCGGCGGGGTCGGGCTGTTCCGGTTTTCCTTGATGGTTGTGCTCGCGGTCGCGGCGGTGGTGCTGTTGATTCAAGTGCAGCCGTATCGAATGGCGCGTCTGACCAACTTCGCCGATCCATGGGCCGACCAGTTCGGCGCCGGCTATCAGTTGTCCCAAGCCTTGATCGCGTTTGGTCGCGGCGAATGGCTGGGCGTTGGCCTGGGCAACAGCGTGCAGAAACAGTTCTACCTGCCGGAAGCGCACACCGACTTCGTGTTCTCGGTGTTGGCCGAAGAGCTGGGCGCCGTGGGTTCGCTGTGCACGGTCGCACTGTTCGTCTTCGTTTGTATTCGTGGCATGTACATCGGTTATTGGGCCGAGAAGGCCAAGCAATTCTTCGCCGCCTACATCGCGTACGGCCTGTCGTTCCTGTGGATCGGTCAGTTCCTGATCAACATCGGGGTGAACGTCGGTCTACTGCCGACCAAAGGCTTGACCCTGCCGTTCCTCAGTTATGGCGGCAGTTCGTTGGTGATCTGCGGTGCCTGTCTGGGCTTGTTGCTGCGCATTGAATGGGAGAGTCGAACCCACTTGGGCAGCGAAGAGACGGAATTCCAGGAAAGCGACTTCGCCGAGGAGTCGACCCATGGGCGCTAACGTACTGATCATGGCGGGCGGCACCGGTGGACACGTGTTCCCGGCGCTGGCCTGCGCACGCGAATTCCAGGCCCGCGGTTACACCGTGCATTGGCTCGGTACGCCGCGTGGCATCGAAAACGACCTGGTCCCGGCGGCCGGTCTTGAGCTGCATCGCATCAACGCCAGTGGACTGCGGGGCAAGGGCAAGCTGTCGCTGCTCAAGGCACCGTTCATGTTGCTCAAGTCGGTCTGGCAGGCGCGGGCGATCATTCGTCGGTTGCGGCCAGTCTGCGTGGTCGGCTTTGGTGGTTATGTGACTGGTCCTGGCGGTGTCGCGGCGAAATTGGCCGGTGTTCCGGTGATCGTTCACGAGCAGAACGCCGTAGCCGGTACCGCCAATCGGTTGCTTATGCCGTTGGCCGCCCGAGTCTGTGAAGCGTTCCCCGACACCTTTACCCTGTCGGACAGCCGTCGGACCACCGGTAACCCGGTGCGCACCGAGCTGTTCCTCGAAACACCGCGACCAGCCCTGGCCGGTCGCAAGGCGCGTTTGCTGATCCTGGGCGGAAGCCTGGGCGCAGAACCGTTGAACAAGTTGCTGCCTGAAGCCCTGTCGCAAGTCGCCGTCGACCTGCGCCCGGAAGTGTTCCATCAGGCCGGCAAAAACCACGATGAAGTGACTGCGCAGCGCTATCGCGAGGCTGGCGTCGAGGCGCAAGTGCAGCCTTTCATCAAAGACATGGCCCAGGCCTATGGCTGGGCCGACCTGGTGGTGTGCCGTGCAGGCGCATTGACCATCAGTGAACTGGCCGCCGCCGGTCTGCCCTCGATGCTGGTGCCTCTGCCCCACGCGATCGACGATCACCAGACCCGCAACGCCGAATATTTGGCCCGTGAAGGCGCTGCCTTCCTGATGCCGCAAAGAACGACTGGCGCCGCAGATCTTGCCGCACGCCTGACAGAGGTCCTGATGCAACCGCAACGACTCAATGACATGGCCAACGCGGCCCGCCGACTGGCGAAACCCGATGCAACCCGTAACGTCGTCGATACCTGCCTGGAGGTGGCCCATGGTTGAGAATCAGAAAGCCATGCCGCAACCGGAAATGCGCCGCATCCGTAAAATCCACTTCGTCGGTATCGGCGGCGTGGGCATGTGCGGCATCGCCGAAGTGTTGTTGAACCTGGGCTATGAAGTGTCCGGTTCCGACCTGAAAGCTTCGCCGGTCACCGAGCGTCTCGAATCCTTCGGTGCCCATATTTTTATCGGCCACCGTGCCGAAAACGCTGCCGCCGCTGATGTACTGGTGGTGTCGAGCGCCGTGAACACCTCCAACCCGGAAGTCGCCACTGCCCTGGAACGCCGGATCCCGGTGGTGCCGCGTGCCGAAATGCTCGCTGAACTGATGCGTTACCGCCACGGCATCGCCGTCGCCGGTACCCACGGCAAAACCACCACCACCAGCCTGATCGCTTCGGTGTTCGCCGCCGGTGGCCTGGATCCGACGTTCGTCATCGGTGGCCGTCTGAATGCCGCGGGCACCAATGCCCAACTCGGCACCAGCCGTTACCTGATCGCTGAAGCCGACGAAAGCGATGCGAGCTTCCTGCATTTGCAGCCGTTGGTGGCCGTGGTCACTAACATCGACGCCGACCACATGGCGACCTACGACGGTGACTTCAACAAACTGAAGAAAACCTTCGTCGAGTTCCTGCACAACCTGCCGTTCTACGGTTTGGCAGTGGTGTGCCTGGACGATCCGGTGGTGCGTGAAATCCTGCCGCTGGTCAAACGCCCGACGGTCACTTACGGCTTCGGCGAAGACTGCGACGTGCGCGCGATCAATGTGCGCCAGCAAGGCATGCAGACCTTCTTCACCGTGCTGCGTCCGGATCGTGAGCCGCTGGATGTCTCGGTGAACATGCCGGGCAATCACAACGTATTGAACGCCCTGGCGACCATCTGCATCGCCTCTGATGAGGGCGTCAGCGATGAAGCCATCGTCCAGGGCCTGTCCGGGTTCCAGGGTGTCGGCCGACGCTTCCAGGTCTACGGCGAACTGCCGGTAGACGGTGGCAGCGTGATGCTGGTGGATGATTACGGTCACCACCCGACCGAAGTCGCGGCAGTGATCAAAGCCGTTCGCGGTGGCTGGCCGGAGCGTCGTCTGGTGATGGTTTACCAACCGCACCGTTACAGCCGCACACGGGACCTGTACGACGATTTCGTCAATGTCCTTGCCGACGCCAACGTCCTGCTGCTGATGGAAGTCTACCCAGCCGGTGAAGAGCCGATCCCGGGTGCCGACAGCCGCAAGTTGTGCAACAGCATCCGCCAGCGCGGTCAGCTCGACCCGATCTACATCGAGCGCGGTGTTGACCTGGCACCGATCGTCAAGCCGCTGCTGCGTGCCGGCGACATCCTGCTGTGCCAGGGCGCCGGTGATATCGGCGGTCTCGCACCGAAATTGTTGAACAGTCCGTTGTTCGTGGGCGCGGTTGCCGCGCCTGCCGTGGGGAAGTTGAAATGACCGCTGCTTACGCCAATCTCGTCTCCACCCTCGCGCCGAAAGACTTCGGTCGCGTCGCCGTGCTGTTCGGCGGCAAGAGTGCCGAGCGTGAGGTGTCCCTGAAGTCGGGCAATGCCGTTCTTGCAGCGCTGCAAAGCGCCGGTGTGGACGCGTTCGGCCTCGACGTGGGCGATGACCTGCTGCAGCGTCTGCTCAACGAAAAAATCGATCGCGCCTTCATCATTCTCCACGGTCGTGGCGGTGAAGACGGCAGCATGCAAGGCCTGCTCGAATGCCTGGGCATTCCCTACACCGGCAGTGGCATCCTGGCCTCGGCATTGGCCATGGACAAACTGCGGACCAAACAGGTCTGGCACAGCCTCGGGATTCCGACGCCACGCCATGCGGTACTGAGCAGCGAGGCCGATTGTATTTCGGCAGCCACGGAACTGGGCTTCCCTTTGATCGTCAAACCGGCCCATGAAGGTTCAAGTATCGGTATGGCCAAAGTGAGTTCCGCGTCTGAGTTGATCGACGCCTGGAAAGCGGCCAGTACCTACGATTCGCAAGTGTTGGTCGAGCAATGGATTCAAGGTCCGGAGTTCACCATCGCCACCCTGCGTGACCAGGTGTTGCCACCGATTGCCCTGGGCACCACGCACAGCTTCTACGACTACGACGCCAAGTACGTGGCTTCCGATACCCAGTACCGGATCCCATGTGGCCTGGACAGCACCAAAGAAAAAGAACTGATGGACCTGACGGCGAAAGCCTGTGAGGCGCTGGGTATCGCCGGTTGGGGCAGGGCAGACGTGATGCAGGACGCCGACGGGCAGTTCTGGTTTCTCGAAGTCAACACCGCACCGGGCATGACCGATCACAGTCTGGTGCCGATGGCAGCCCGTGCCGCCGGCCTGGATTTCCAGCAACTGGTTCTGGCGATTCTGGCCGCCAGCATTGCCGGCAACAACGAGCCGCGAGGTTAAGACCATGCAAGGCGCTCAGCTGAGACATCAGCCTCCCGCACCACCCGGCCGCAAGCCGGTACCGCGGGGTGCCAGCCGAATGGTGGCCAAAGAGCCGATGTCTGCGCGCCTGCCGAAAGCCAATTTTGGTTTTCTCAAAGCCTTGTTCTGGCCAGTGCTGCTGGTAGCGCTGGGGTTCGGCACTTACGAAGGCGCGCAGCGTTTGCTGCCCTACGCCGACCGGCCGATCACCAAGATCAACGTGCAGGGCGATTTGAGTTACATCAGCCAGCAAGCGGTGCAGCAGCGGATCGCCCCTTACGTGGCGTCGAGCTTCTTCACCATCGACCTGGAGAGCATGCGCACCGAGCTTGAAACGATGCCATGGATTGCCCACGCCGAAGTGCGTCGGGTGTGGCCGGATCAAGTCGTGATTCGCCTGGAAGAACAACTGCCGGTGGCCCGTTGGGGCGATGAGTCGCTGTTGAACAACCAGGGCCAGGCGTTTACCCCGCGTGAGCTGGCGAACTACGAACACTTGCCACAGCTGTTCGGCCCACAGCGGGCCCAGCAGCAAGTGATGCAGCAATACCAGGTGCTGAGCCAGATGCTCAGGCCATTGGGCTTCTCGATTGCACGCCTGGAATTGCGTGAACGAGGCAGCTGGTTCCTGACCACCGGAGCCGGCAGTTCCGGCCCGGGAATCGAACTGCTGCTGGGACGCGGCAACCTGGTGGAAAAGATGCGCCGCTTCATTGCCATCTACGACAAAACGCTTAAAGAACAGATTACGAACATTGCGCGCATCGATCTGCGCTACGCCAACGGCCTCGCTGTTGGCTGGCGGGAACCTGTAGCGCCCACGACAGCCCAACCCGCTGTCGCGAAGAATTAAGAAGAGGCAGGACCCATGGCAAACGTGCAAAGCGGCAAAATGATCGTCGGTCTCGATATCGGCACCTCCAAGGTGGTGGCGCTGGTAGGCGAGGTCTCGGACGACGGCACGCTGGAAATCGTCGGGATCGGCACTCATCCGTCCCGCGGCCTGAAGAAAGGCGTGGTGGTGAACATCGAATCCACCGTGCAGTCGATCCAGCGCGCCATCGAAGAAGCGCAGCTGATGGCCGGTTGCCGGATCCACTCGGCGTTCGTCGGCGTGGCGGGCAATCACATCCGCAGCCTGAACTCCCACGGCATCGTGGCGATTCGTGATCGCGAAGTCAGCGCTGCTGACCTTGAGCGTGTACTCGACGCTGCCCAGGCTGTGGCGATCCCGGCTGACCAGCGCGTGCTGCACACCCTGCCGCAGGATTACGTGATCGATAACCAGGAAGGCGTTCGTGAGCCGCTGGGCATGTCGGGCGTACGTCTGGAAGCCAAGGTCCACGTGGTGACCTGCGCCGTCAACGCCGCTCAGAACATTGAAAAATGCGTGCGTCGCTGCGGTCTGGAAATCGACGACATCATTCTCGAGCAACTGGCTTCGGCCTATTCGGTCCTGACCGACGACGAGAAAGAGCTGGGCGTGTGCCTGGTGGACATCGGTGGCGGTACCACCGACATCGCCATCTTCACCGAAGGCGCGATCCGTCACACCGCGGTGATCCCGATTGCGGGCGACCAGGTGACCAACGACATCGCCATGGCGTTGCGCACCCCGACCCAGTACGCCGAAGAAATCAAGATTCGTTACGCCTGCGCCCTGGCCAAACTGGCCGGTGCCGGTGAAACCATCAAGGTCCCAAGCGTTGGCGACCGTCCACCGCGCGAACTGTCCCGCCAGGCTCTGGCCGAAGTGGTCGAGCCGCGTTACGACGAGCTGTTCACGCTGATCCAGGCCGAACTGCGTCGCAGCGGCTACGAAGACCTGATCCCGGCCGGCATCGTGCTGACCGGCGGCACCTCGAAAATGGAAGGCGCGGTCGAACTGGCCGAAGAGATTTTCCATATGCCGGTCCGCCTGGGCGTGCCTCATGGCGTCAAGGGCCTGGATGACGTGGTGCGCAACCCGATTTATTCAACCGGCGTTGGCCTGTTGATGTACGGCCTGCAAAAGCAGTCCGACGGGATTTCGTTCTCGGGCATCAGCAGCCGCGACAGTTACAGCAATGAAGAAGCCAAACCCGCGTTGCTCGATCGCATCAAGAGCTGGGTACAAGGCAACTTCTAAAGAATTACCGCAACACCGCAACAAACGCAGTAGGCGAAAAAACTAGAGAATGTAAGGAGAGGGAAAATGTTCGAACTCGTAGACAACATCCCCGCAAGCCCGGTTATTAAAGTTATCGGTGTTGGCGGTGGCGGCGGAAACGCCGTAAATCACATGGTCAAGAGCAACATTGAAGGCGTTGAATTCATCTGCGCCAACACTGATGCCCAGGCGCTGAAATCCATCGGCGCGCGGACCATCCTGCAATTGGGTACCGGTGTGACCAAAGGTCTGGGCGCCGGCGCCAACCCTGAAGTAGGTCGTCAGGCCGCTCTCGAAGACCGTGAGCGCATTGCCGAAGTCCTGCAGGGCACCAACATGGTGTTCATCACCACTGGCATGGGCGGCGGTACTGGTACCGGGGCTGCGCCGATCATTGCCGAAGTGGCCAAGGAAATGGGGATCCTCACCGTTGCGGTGGTGACCCGTCCGTTCCCGTTCGAAGGTCGCAAGCGTATGCAGATTGCCGACGAAGGTATCCGTCTGCTGTCTGAAAGCGTTGACTCGTTGATCACCATTCCCAACGAGAAGCTGCTGACCATCCTCGGTAAAGACGCCAGCCTTCTGTCGGCTTTTGCCAAGGCTGACGATGTACTGGCGGGTGCCGTTCGCGGTATTTCCGACATCATCAAGCGTCCGGGCATGATCAACGTCGACTTTGCCGACGTACGGACTGTCATGAGCGAAATGGGCATGGCGATGATGGGCACTGGCTGCGCCAGCGGTCCGAACCGTGCACGCGAGGCCACCGAAGCGGCCATTCGCAACCCGTTGCTCGAAGACGTGAACCTGCAAGGTGCACGCGGCATCCTGGTGAACATCACCGCCGGCCCTGACCTGTCCCTGGGTGAGTACTCCGACGTGGGTAGCATCATCGAAGCCTTCGCTTCCGAGCACGCGATGGTCAAGGTCGGTACTGTTATCGATCCGGACATGCGTGACGAACTGCACGTGACCGTGGTTGCCACTGGTCTGGGCGCAAAAATCGAGAAGCCTGTGAAGGTTATCGACAACACCATGCATACGTCCGTGGCATCGCAGCCGCAGCAACAAGCGCCTTCGCGTCAAGAAGCGCCTGCTGTGAACTACCGTGACCTGGACCGTCCGACCGTCATGCGCAACCAGGCTCAGGCCGGTGCTGCGACTGCCGCGAAGATGAATCCGCAAGACGATCTGGACTACCTGGACATCCCGGCATTCCTGCGTCGTCAGGCTGATTGATGGAATGTATCAGGGCTATGAAGGTGATTGGTGTTCAGCAAAGGTCTGGTCTGCTATTATCGCCAGCCTTTGTTGATACCAGTTCGCAATTTGCGCTGAAGCGGCCCAAGCCATGATTAAACAACGCACACTGAAAAATATTATCCGTGCCACAGGTGTAGGCCTGCACTCCGGGGAGAAGGTATACCTGACCCTCAAGCCTGCACCTATCGACACCGGCATCGTGTTTGTTCGTGCCGATCTGGACCCTGTGGTGCAGATTCCTGCTCGCGCGGAAAACGTTGGCGAAACCACGATGTCGACCACGTTGGTCAACGGTGACGTCAAAGTGGATACGGTTGAGCACTTGCTCTCGGCCATGGCTGGCCTGGGCATCGATAACGCCTACGTCGAGCTCTCCGCGTCCGAAGTCCCGATCATGGATGGTAGCGCTGGACCTTTCGTATTCCTGATTCAATCGGCCGGCCTGGAAGAGCAGGACGCCGCCAAGAAGTTCATCCGGATCCTGCGGGAAGTGACAGTGGAAGACGGCGACAAGCGCGCCACTTTCGTCCCTTTCGAAGGTTTCAAAGTGAGCTTCGAGATCGATTTCGATCACCCGGTTTTCCGTAACCGCACACAAAGTGCAAGCGTGGATTTTTCCAGCACTTCGTTCGTAAAAGAAGTCAGCCGCGCCCGTACCTTTGGTTTCATGAGTGACATCGAGTACCTGCGCAAGCACAACCTCGCACTCGGCGGCAGCGTTGAAAACGCTATTGTGGTCGACGCGGATGGTGTACTGAACGAAGACGGCCTTCGCTATGAAGACGAATTCGTGAAGCACAAGATCCTCGATGCAATTGGTGACCTCTACCTGCTGGGCAATAGCCTGATTGGTGAGTTCAAGGGCTTCAAGTCCGGACATGCATTGAACAACCAGCTGCTGCGCAAGTTGATTGAGCAGACAGATGCTTGGGAAGTCGTGACTTTCGAAGACGCCAGCACTGCACCGATCTCTTACATGCGTCCTGTTGCGGCCGTGTAAGCAAAAACCTCTCTAGTTTTTAAAGGCTGCCTTCGGGTGGCCTTTTTTTATGCCGATCGTTCCCACGCTCTGCGTGGGAACGATCATCCGGCCACCACCCGATTCCTCCCTCCTTCCTTGGCCTGATACAACGCCTTGTCCGCTGCAAACAGCAGTTGCTCCAGGCTGATCTCGCTCGAGCTGGTCCAGGTGCTAATCCCGATACTGACAGTCATTGGCGACTCGGCACCCGTCATCAACGGCAGTTGTTCCACCGCCGCACGGATGTGTTCGGCAATCTGCTGCGTGCCGGCGCTGTCGGTTTCCGGCAGGATCACTGAAAACTCCTCACCACCATAGCGAGCGACCAAGTCACCCGGCCGTCGCACATTGGCGCTGATCACCTTGGCCAGCGCGCGCAGCGCATCGTCACCGCCCTGATGGCCATGTCGGTCATTGAACGCCTTGAAGTGGTCGGCATCGATCATCAACACCGACAACGGTTTGCCGGAGCGTTGGGCACGAAACCATTCGTGGCGCAGGACCTGATCCAGGGTCCGGCGGTTGGCCATGCCGGTCAGGGGATCGGTGGCGGCCAGTTGCGCCAGCTCCCGTTCGGCGTTGTGGCGCAGGCGCAATTCGCGACTCAGCAACCAGGCCAGCCACAGCAGACCGATGCACAACACGCCGGTAGCGCCGCTGATCACCACTGCGGTGCGTTCCCAGGTGGCGAACACTTCGTTACTGGAGAGGGCGACAATCACCGTCAGCGGCAGATTTCCAACCCTGGAAAAGGTGTACAGGCGCTTCTGGTGGTCAATGCTCGACACGCTGTTGAAGCTGCCAGTGCCCTCGCGCAGGATGCGCACGACGTTCGGTCGGCTGGCGAAGCTTTTGCCGATCGAGTCGTTTTCCAGGTAGGGCTTTTGCGCCAGCAGCAGGCCGTCGTTGTTGATGATGTTCAACGTGCTGTCCTTGCCGATGTTCAGGCTGTTGAACAACTCGTCGAAGTAAGCCAGGCGCATCGATGCCACGGCCACCCCAAGGAATTCCCCGGTAGGCGAGGAGATTCGCCGGCTGAAGCTGATTCGCCACTGGTCGTTGTCTTCGCAATCGCAGCGGGGCTTGAACGGGCGGCTGATGAACATCCCGGTGTCGGGATTCGACACATGGGCGGTGAAGTAATCACGATCGGCGAAGTTACCTGGTTTGGGTTCGATCAGCGACGAGTCGGCCAATACATCGCCGTGCTGGTCCAGCAGCAGAATGTCGCCTTTGAAGCGCGCCGTGGTGGAGCGATCGAACAGCACCAGATGGCGAACCTGCGGCGGCATCTGTTTCAGGTCATCGCGTTGCGAGGCGGCAATCAGTCCTTGCAGCGTCAAGTCGTAGAGTTCGACCGTGCGCAACACATCGGCATCGATCAATTGGGCGATGGTGGTCGCGCCGCGGGTCGCATCCAACTGGGCGTTGGCGTGCTCGCGGATCAGCAGGAAGGTCACGATGCTGAGGATCGCGATCACAGTCAGGCAACTGCCGAGGATCAGCAGAAGCTCAGGACGTCCGGTCCGGCCTGGAATGTAGGGGGTTCGGCTCACGGTCATGGTTCTGATGTCTGCTGAAGGGACTTTATAAGCGTAGTTCCATAAACGTCGTTTCCCGAAGGGAGCGCGCTCATCGCAGCAATCAGTCATGGATATTTGGGTGTTAGTGAGCAAAGGTATAAATGTGGGGTGAAAAAAAGGCCAGCAAAACATGCTGGCCTTTTGATTTAATTCCCGGTGTCAGAACACGTTGATCGGGTAATCGACGATTACGCGGTATTCATCGGTGTCCTGATCCAGTGCGCCATAGCCATTGCCGCCACGGTTGGTCGCCCATTGCAGGCGCAGCGCCAGGTCTTTGGCCTTACCGCCCTGGACCACATACTTCAGATCGATATCACGTTCCCAGTGCTTGGCATGTTTGCCGTCGGCGCTGTACCACGAGGCGTAGCCCTTGCTGTCCGGATCGACTTTGCTCAGGTCAGTTTCACCCCGGGAGTAGGAAACCGCCGAGGTCAGGCCAGGCAGACCGAGGCCGACGAAATCGTAGGCGTACTTGAGTTTCCACGAGCGCTCGTTCGGGCCGTTGAAGTCCGAGTACTGCTGGGAGTTGTCCAGGTAGATGCTGTCACCCTGGCTGATGTAGTCGAACGGCGTGTTGCCGTTGACCCGCTGGTAGGCGGCAGTGACGCTGTGATTTCCCACGCCTACGGTGAAATGCAGGCTGTAGGTGTTGTTGTCGATGTTGCCCAGCAGCGCATCGCCGGTGTCTTGCGTGTGATAGAAATGCAGGCCCGGGTTGAGGCTCACCAGATCATTGAGTTGATAGGTGTAATCCAGATCGTAGTAGTACTGGTTCCAGATGTCCTTGAGCTCAGACGCATACAGGCTGCTGGTCAGCCCCGGCAGACCGCTCCAGGCCACGCCGGCCCAGTTCAGGTGCTGGCTTTCATCGCCGTCGGCCAGGCTGCCATAAGAAGTGCCGATCCGAGTATGACCGCTCTGGTTGTAAGGCTTGGTGAAGCTGGCCTGGCCACCTTCGATCAGGAAACCGTCGAAGCTGTGGTTGGTCAGGCTGACGCCACGAAAAGTCTGGGGCAGCATGCGGCTTTCACCGCCGGCGATCACCGGGTTGGTGAGAAACAGGTCGCCGGCCTTCAACTCGGTATCGAATGCACGCATTTTCAACGTACCGCCCGCTGTGGAGAACGAGCCCGGCGCTTTGCCGTTGCCGTCACTGATCGGCAGGATGCTCGAACTGTCAGTGCCGCCACCGCCGTCAAGTTTCAATCCGAGCATGGCGTGGGCATCAATGCCAAAACCGACGGTGCCTTGGGTGAAACCGGATTCGAACTTGCCGAGAAACCCCTGGCCCCACTCGATGTTGTCATCGGTGTGCTGGTGCCGGTTACGGTTCATGTAGTAGTTGCGGGCGTTGAGGTTGAGGCTCGACCCTTCGACAAAACCTTCGCGGCTGGATTCATCGGCGGCTTGGGTATTGGCGGCCATCGTTGCAGCGATTGCAATGAACAACGGGCTGAGTTTCAGAGAAAAAGACACGTGCGGTACAGCTCCTTTTGGGTCATTAACGTCAGTTCATGGATCGACGTTTTTTACTTCTTGTTAAGGGAGACGAAGTGGAACGTGTTTTCTGCACAATAAAAAAAGCCGCTGATAGCAGCGGCTTGAAGACAACTTTTCAAAGGAAAGAGCCGATGAAAAGTGTCGAGGGAAACAGAGCGATACGTTGAATCAGCTGTCTTTCTCAACCTGTGGCTGGGCTGCAGAAGTGGACGCTTGAGGGGTTTGCTCGGCATCGTGCGCTTTGGCGGTCATCTCGGCCTGCGACTGTTCGAACGCTTTGGCCCGCGCCGCATTTTGCGCGACAAAGGCTGGCGACTCTTCAGCCATGGCGACCGGGGACAGGAACATAGCGGACAAAACGAAAGCGCTGGCAATACCCATAGTGTTGGACATCTATAAAACCTTCTTGCTTGGCAAGTGCTGTTTGGTGCGCCAAGGTTAAGGTTCGGAGACGAGGGGAAACAGAGCGGATTTCAGAAAGGACTATTGCGTGGGAAGCAATAGTTGGGTTTTGCGTCGGATGGAAGAACCACCCCTCACCCCAACCCTCTCCCCATAGGGGAGAGGGGGAAAGGGAGCCGATCGGGGGCTTTTCAGAACTCGCGTTCAACTCGATATTTCAGGTCGATGTGGCTCTAAGAACAACTCGGTCAGTCCCCTCTACCCTCTGGGGAGAGGGTTAGGGTGAGGGGTGGATCCAGAGTCGATCCACGTCAGACCGGCAGATGGATGCCGAATGTGTTCATCCCATGATCACTGCGCACAAACACATCGCCGCCATGCATCAGCGCGATCGCTTTCACAATCGCCAGCCCCAGCCCATGGTTGTTCCCGCTATTGCTGCGCGACGCATCCACCCGGTAAAACCGTTCGAACAACCGTGGCAAATGCTCACTGGCAATCGGCGATCCAGGGTTGGCCACGCCGATACTCACCTGATGCTCCGCCACCTCGATCCGCACCTCGATCACCTGCCCAGGCTCGGTATGCTGCACCGCATTGCTCAGCAAGTTGATCAGCGCCCGACGCAGATGTGCAATCTCGATCCGCACCTGCGCGTCACCGCTGACCTGCACCTGAACCTGTGCATCTTCCAGAATGAAATCCAGGTACTCCAGGGTCGTCGCCACTTCATCGGCCAGGGACGTGGAAGTCAGTTTGGTCGCCTTGCTGCCCTGGTCGGCGCTGGCCAGGAACAGCATGTCATTGATGATCGAACGCAGCCGTTCCAGCTCTTCAAGGTTCGATTGCAGCACTTCGAAATAATGTTCCGCCGAACGCCCGCGGGTCAGCGCCACTTGGGTCTGACCGATCAGGTTGGTCAGCGGCGAGCGCAGTTCATGGGCGACGTCGGCGTTGAACGACTCCAGCCGCGAATAGGCTTGCTCGACCCGCTCCAGCGTGGAGTTAAACGAGCTGACAAACTGATCCAGCTCCGGCGGTAACGGTGACAGGCGCAACCGCCCCGAACGCAGCGGCGGCGCCAGGCGCTGGGCTTCCTGGGACAACTTGATCAACGGCTTGAGGCCGATTCGCGCCACCCAGTAACCCAAGGCCGAGGCCAGCAACACGCCGATAATCGCCAGGCTGATCAGGGCGATCAATAAGGAATGCTGAGTCTGCAAAAACGTTTCGGTATCGATGCCGATCATGAAGCGCAACGGCGGGCGCTGATCCTTGGCCGGGAACTGGCTGACCAACACTTTCAGCGGGTAGTCGTGATCCGGCAATTTCATGTCACGCCGGCCCAGCGGCCCTTCAGCGAAGGCGCGGATCTGCGGGGTAATGTTGCCGTATTCGTACTGCGGATCGCCGCTGATGATCCAGAAGCTGATGCGCTTGTCTTCTTCGCCCAACAGCTTGAGCTTGTTGTTGATCTTCACCCAATGCTCGGGCGTGCCGTAACGGCCGACGGTGGATTCGAGCACGCTGTAGCGCGCATCCAGCTCGGCTTCCGGCAACAGACCCAGGCCTTTGTCGACCTGCTGGTACAACGCCCAGCCAATCAACAGAAACACCAGCAGCGCCACCAGCGTGAACATCCCGCTCAGGCGCAGTGCGATGGAATTACTGGACACCACGACTCTCCAGCACATAACCCATGCCGCGAATGGTGTGCAGCAGTTTCTCGTCGAACGGCCCGTCGAGCTTGGCTCGCAGGCGTTTGATCGCGACTTCGACGACGTTGGCGTCGCTGTCGAAATTGATGTCCCAGACCATCTCGGCAATCGCCGTTTTCGAGAGGATTTCACCCTGACGCCGGGCCAATACGCTGAGCAGCGAAAACTCCTTGGCGGTCAGGTCCAGGCGAGCGCCGGCGCGGGTGGCCTTGCGGCTGATCAAATCTATCCACAGGTCAGCGATGCTCACTTGCACCGGTTCATGGCCGCCGCTGCGCCGGGTCAGGGCTTGCAGGCGCGCCACCAGTTCCAGGAAGGAAAACGGTTTGCCGAGGTAATCGTCGGCGCCATCGCGCAGGCCTTTGATGCGGTCTTCGACGCGCTCGCGGGCGGTGAGCATGATCACCGGGGTTTGCTTGCGCGCCCGTAAGGCACGCAGCACACCGAAGCCGTCGAGGCCCGGCAGCATGACGTCGAGGATGATCACCGCGTAATCGCTTTCCAGCGCCAGGTGCAGGCCTTCGACGCCGTCCCGCGCCAGATCAACGGTGTAACCCTGTTCCGTCAGGCCGCGGTGCAGATAATCCGCGGTTTTTTCTTCATCTTCGATAATCAGAACGCGCATGACCCCGCCTCAGTCTGTGGTCGCCAACGCCGGTGGTGCGGGCGCTGGTGTAGGAGAGTGCCGATGGAAAAGCCGCTCAAGCCACAAGTATATGACCGGAGTGGTAAACAGCGTCAGCGCCTGACTCACCAGCAGGCCGCCGACGACCGCAATGCCCAATGGCTGGCGCAGTTCGGCGCCGGTGCCGTAGCCGAGCATAAGCGGCAAGGCGCCAAGCAGGGCGGCGAGGGTGGTCATAATGATTGGCCGGAATCGCGTGATACAGGCCTGGAAAATCGCCTCTTCTGGCGGCAAGCCACCTTTGCGCTGGGCTTCGAGGGCGAAGTCGATCATCAGGATGCCGTTTTTCTTGACGATACCGATCAGCAGCACCAGGCCGATCAACGCCATGATCGAAAAGTCCTGGCCCCAGATCCACAGCATGATCACCGCGCCGAGCCCCGCCGACGGCAACGTCGAGATGATGGTCAGCGGATGCACGAAACTCTCATAGAGCACGCCAAGAATGATGTACACCGCCACCAGCGCCGCCAGAATCAACCACGGTTGGCTGGCCAGCGAACTCTGGAACGCCTGGGCCGCGCCCTGGAAGTTGCCGCTGATCGCCGCCGGCATGCCGATTTCGGCCTTGGCCTGGTTGAGCAAAATCACCGCGTCGCCCAGCGCAACGCCAGGCGCCAGGTTGAATGACAGGTTGGCCGCCGGGAACATCCCGTCGTGGGCGATGGACAACGGGCCAATGGTCGGTGCATCGAACTTCGCCAGCGCCGACAGCGGCACCATCTCCCCGCTCAACGGCGAGCGCAGGTAGAAATAGTTCAGGCTTTCGGCCTTGCCCCGTTGTTTAGTGTCCAGTTCCAGGATCACGTTGTACTGGTTGATCTGGGTCTGGAATTCGTTGATCTGCCGCTGACCGAAAGCGTCGTACAGCGCTTCATCGACATCGCTGGCGGTCAGGCCGAAACGCGCCGCCGCGCTGCGGTCGATGCTGATATGGGTAATGCTGCCGCCCAGTTGCAAGTCGTTAGAAATATCGCGGAACGCCGGGTTGGTCCGCAGTTTTTCCGTCAGACGCTGGGTCCAGGTGCTGAGTGTCGGGCCGTCGTTGCTCTTGAGCACGTATTGGT
Source organism: Pseudomonas sp. 5Vm1k (assembly GCF_056161485.1). Taxonomy (NCBI): domain Bacteria; kingdom Pseudomonadati; phylum Pseudomonadota; class Gammaproteobacteria; order Pseudomonadales; family Pseudomonadaceae; genus Pseudomonas; species Pseudomonas sp. 5Vm1k. The sequence goes on along the minus strand of NZ_JBSPCZ010000008.1, from coordinate 158,943 downwards.
ACTGGGCTCGGCTCGGGCCGGAGCTGAGGTTGATGTCCTGGCCAGCGCGTAAATAAAGCACGATGCCGGGGACTTTCATCAGTTGCGGACGAATGCGGTCGATGAACTGGCTGGCGGTGACATCACGGTCACCACGTTTTTTCAGAGCGATCCAGAACCGGCCGTTGGCGATGGTCTGGTTGCTGCCGGAAACGCCCACCGAATGGGAAAACGCCTGAACCGCCGGGTCAGCCGCGACGATTTCTGCCATCGCCAGGTGTTTTTTCACCATGTCGCCGTAGGAAATGTCGGCAGCCGCTTCGGTGGTGCCGAGGACGAAGCCGGTGTCTTGAATCGGGAAGAAGCCCTTGGGGATAAAGATGTAACCGGTGATGGCCAGGCACAAAGACAGGCAGAACACGCCGATCATGGTTTTCTGATGGGCGAGGGCACGGCGCAGCAATTTTTCATAACCGGCCAACAAGCGTTCGCCGAAGGTCGGTTTGCTGTGGGCGTGATGCACCGGCGCACGCATAAACAGCGCCGCCAGGGTCGGCGCCAACGTCAGGGACACCACCACCGAAATCATGATGGTCGAGGTGGCGGTCAGGGCGAACTCTTTAAACAACCGCCCGACCACGCCGCCCATAAACAGCAGCGGAATAAACGCGGCGACCAGCGAGAAACTGATCGAGACCACGGTGAAACCGATCTCGCCAGCGCCTTTGATCGCTGCCTCGCGCATGCCGTCGCCGGCCTCCAGGTGCCGGTGGATGTTCTCCACCACCACGATCGCATCGTCCACCACAAACCCCACGGCCACCACAATGGCCACGAGGGTCAGGTTGTTCAGGCTGAAGCCCATGATGTACATCAGGGCGAAACTGGCGGTCAGCGACACACCGAGCACCGCAGACACAATCATGGTCGCCGACCACTGGCGCAGGAACAGCGCCATCACCGCGACCACCAGCATGATCGCGATAAACAAGGTGATTTCCACTTCATGCAAGGAGGCGCGAATGGTCTGGGTGCGGTCGATCAACACCTTGACCTGCACCGAGGCCGGCAGCATCGCTTCAAGGCCTGGCAATGCGGCCTGAATGCGATCCACTGTCTCGACGATATTCGCCCCCGGTTGCCGGGAGATCACCAGGTTCACACCGGGTTGATCACCAGCCCAGGCCTGAACGTAGGCATCTTCCGAACCGTTGACGACTTTGGCGACATCTTTCAGGTGAACCGGTGCGCCGTCCTTGTAGGAAACGATGAGTTGGCTGTATTCGTCGGGATGGAACAACTGGTCGTTGGTGGACAGGGTCGAAATGCTCGACTCGCCATACAACGCACCTTTGGCCAGGTTGAGGCTGGTCTGCTGGATCGCGAGGCGAATGTCCGCCAGGGTCAGGCCGATGGCGGCCAGCTTGTCGGCCGAGGCCTGGACGCGAATCGCCGGACGTTGCTGGCCGGTGATGTTGATTTGGCCTACGCCATCGATCTGACTGATCTGACGCGAAAGCAGGGTTTCCACCAGGTCGCTGAGTTCGGTGCCGGGCATTTGCGTCGAGCTGACACTGAGGATCAGCACCGGGCTGTCGGCCGGGTTGACCTTCTTCCAGGTCGGCAGGGTCGGCATGTCCTTGGGCAGCTTGCCGGCGGCGGTGTTGATCGCGGCCTGGACTTCCTGGGCGGCGGTGTCGATGCTTTTATCGAGGGTGAATTGCAGGGTCAGCAGGCTTGAGCCCAAGGCACTGCTTGAGGTCATTTGGGTCATGCCGGGGATGGCGCTGAATTGCACTTCCAGCGGCGTGGCCACCGACGATGCCATGGTGTCGGGGCTGGCGCCGGGCAATTGCGCGTTCACCTGGATGGTCGGGAACTCCGCTTCCGGCAGTGGGGCGATCGGCAGCCGTGGGAAAGCAATTACGCCGAGCAGCACCAGGGCAAAGGTCAGCAGGATGGTGGCGACCGGGTGGTCGATGCACCACGCGGATGGGCCTCTCATTGTTTAGGCTCCGCTTGCACCACTTGCGGCGGCTCCGTCAGCACTTGCACCGTCGAACCGGGTTTGAGGCGCGACTGGCCATCGCTGACCAATACGTCGCCAGGTTTGACCCCGGTGATGATGTCCTGGCCGCTGCCTTGATAGACCATCTGCACTTGCACCGTTTCTACTTTGTCGCCGTTGATCCGGTACACGAAATGTTGATCGAGGCCCCGTTGTACGACGGTCGGCGGCACCACCAGCGCATCTTTATCCAGCGCTGTCTGAATCTTTACCGTCACCAGCAGGCCCGGCCAGAGCTTTTGGTTCGGGTTGTTGAATTCAGCCTTGGCGCGGATGGTCCCGGTGTTGGCGTTGATCTGGTTGTCGATTAGGGTCAGGTGACCTTCGCCCAGCAAGTTGCCGGTTTCGCCATCGGTGTCGGCACCGATGTAGGCCTTGACCTGGGCGCGTTGCGGATCGCCAATCAGGCCTTGCAGGGTCGGCAGCATTTGCTGCGGCAGGGAAAACTCCACGGCGATCGGGTCGATCTGCGTCACCGTGAACAAGCCTTGGGCGTCGGTCATGCGCAGGAAGTTGCCTTCGTCCACCGTACGAATCCCGACGCGACCGGTGACCGGGGAGCGAATCTGCGTGTAGGAAAGTTGCACCTGGGCGGCATCAATGGATGCCTGATTGCCTTGGGCCGTGGCCTTGAGCTGGTTGACCAGGGCTTGTTGCTGGTCGTAGGTCTGCTTGGACACGCCATCATCGACGCTCAGCAGTTTGTAACGCTTGAGGTTGACCAGCGCCACTTGCAGCTGCGCCTGACTTTCACCCAGTTGCGCGCGGGCCTGATCGAGGCTGGCGCGGATCGAGCGGTCGTCGATGGTGGCGAGCAGGTCGCCGGTCTTGACCAATTGACCTTCCTTGACCAGTAACTTGGTAAGGATGCCGTCGATTTGCGGGCGCACCACCACGCTGTGCAGGGACAACACCGAACCAATGCCACTGACGAAGCGCGGAACATCTTTCGCGGTGACCGCGACGACCCGCACCGGGATGGCCGTCGGGGCGGCCAGTTTGGCGGTGGCCGGCTTGGTGGCGTACCACAGACCCAGCGCTGCCAGGACAATCAGAGGGGCTGCGATCAACGCGGATTTTTTCTGAATTCGCATGCGAGTGGGGCGCCGGGCTAGAGGGACGGGAATAAGGTCAGATTTTATACCTCCCCTTATAGCCCTGTTACCCGGTCAGCAAGGTGACTGCTAACTGACGGCGCTGTCAGTTTGGGAGGCGTCGGCGGGATTCAGAGGGACCGCGTTATCGTTTTTTGCGGGCAAGCCTCGCTCCTACAGGCACAGCGCCGTCCTTGTGGGAGCAAGGCTTGCCCGCGAAGACGCCAGACCCGTCAGCACAAAACCCACAGGCCGACTACTTGTTGTCGCATGAAGTTCGCCGCTTGCAGCTTGCCGCCCCCGACACAGGTATACTGCCGCCTTTCGCGGCCCACCCACCGGGCCCGACTCTTTGTGCACCACCCGGAGCTTTCATGACTTCCCCGACACAACCGCCGGTCGCCGACGCTTTGAGCGAAGACCAGGCAGACCTGCCAGACAGCGTCGACTCCAGCGCAGACAGCGAAACCAAAGCCGCGATCCCGGCGTTCAAGTTTCCGTTCAAACCGGGCGAACTGGCCTCGGCCAAAAACGCCAACCAGCCGTGGTACAAGAACGGCGCCAAGAACGGTCACACCAAGACCCCTGGTGCAGCGCCACCGGGTACTCGTCGTTCGATGGGTAAACGCTGAGCGGCAAAATGCCTCTGTGATATCGAGACTGTTCCCACAAGGATGAGCGAATCGTCCTCTGGGAAAGTCGGTGGCCACTCGTCGAAGATTCATGCTCATGAATTCTCGACGAAGGCCACCGAAATGCTCCTGCTGAAAATCCTCTTTGTACTGACGTTGGTCGCTCTGACCGCCGGTTGCGTATCGTCCGCGACCGAGTCACAGATCCGCTCTCCCAGCTATCTCTTGAACGACGAAGGTCTGCCTTTTTCCGATGCGGTGCAGTTCGGCGAGACCATTTACCTGTCCTGCGTACTAGGCTTGGGGGCGGATGGCGAATTGGTGAAGGGCGGTATCGTCCCGCAGATGACCCAGACCATGGAGAACCTGCGCAGCGCCTTGCAACGTAGCAGTTCGTCCCTGGCCCATGTGACCAAATGCACGGTCATCCTGGCGGATATCAAGGATTTCAGCGCAATGAATACGGTGTATCAGCGCTACTTCCCGGTGGATCGTTTGCCGGCGCATACGTCGTTCGTCGCCAAGGCGTTGGTGCTGGACGCACGGGTTGAAGTCGAGTGCCTGGCGGTTGCCGCCCGCTGATTCGCCCCACAAGTGATGGCTAAATGCCTGGACACTGAGCCAGATCAGTATTTGTGGTTTCAGCGCGCTTAGAGTCAGCAGCCCTGCCGACTCTTTCCATAAAACGAGCGCGCTTTCCATGAAGATCAACCTCCCGGTGACGGGTCGCAATGTCGACTTTGCTTCTGATGCGAACATCCTCTCGACCACCGATCTGACCAGCGCAATCACCTACGCCAACGGCGACTTCATCAACATCAGTGGCTACAGCCGGGATGAGCTGTTGGGCTCGACGCACAACCTGTTGCGCCACCCGGACATGCCGGCAGCGGCTTTCGCCCATATGTGGCAAACCCTTAAAAGTGGCCGCTCGTGGATGGGGCTGGTGAAGAATCGCTGCAAGAATGGCGATCACTATTGGGTCAGCGCCTACGCCACTCCGGTCACGCAAAATGGCCAGGCTGTGGAATATCAGTCGGTTCGCACCAAGCCGGGTATTCGGCAAATAGAGGCCGCAGAAAAAGCCTACGCGCAACTTCGCAGTGGGCGTCGGACCTTGCTGCAACGCTTGCCGGTGGTGGGGATTGGTTTGAAGGTGTCGGCGCTTTTCAGCCTGGTGCTGGCGGTTGTGATGGGTACCGAGGTGTGGTTGCAGCCGTCGTCAGCAGTCTTCGGGTTGCTGGTGTTTGTGCTGGGCAGCGGTTTGGCGGCGTTCGGCGTGGGGGTGTTATGTCGACCGCTGAGGACATTGACCGAGCGCGCGCGTCAGGTGGCTGATAACCCGTTGAGCCAAGGTATTTACACCGGTCGCCGGGACCAGTTCGGCCAGATCGAATTCGCCTTGCAGATGCTTGAGGCCCAAGTGGGGGCAGTGGTGGGGCGCATCGGTGATGCCTCGCAACGGCTGGCCGGGCATGCGGCGGAACTGGTCGTGCATTTGCAAAGCAGTCACACCAGCACCCTGGCCCAGCAGGCCGAAACCGATCAGGTAGCGGCAGCGATTCATCAGATGGCCGCCAGCGTGGCGCAAGTCGCCAGCCATGCCCAGCAAGCCTCTGTGGCGGCTGATCTGGCCGGCAACGAAACCCGCGAAGGGCATCAACTGGTGGGCGAAAGCCGTGGCGCGGTGTTGCGCCTGGCCGAAGAGCTGGCGCGGGCGACTGAGGTCATTCATCAGTTGGAAGGCCACAGCAGCGATATTTCCGGGGTGCTGGAGGTGATTCGCAGCATCGCCGAGCAAACCAATCTATTGGCTTTGAACGCGGCAATTGAAGCGGCGCGCGCCGGGGACGCTGGACGCGGTTTTGCGGTGGTGGCCGATGAGGTTCGCGGGCTGGCCCAGCGAACCCAGCAGTCGACCAACGAGATTCAGCGGATGATCAGCACCCTGCAAAACGGCGCTCGGGATGCGGTGGTGGCGATGCAGCAAAGCAGTGAACACGTGGAAAACAGCGTCGGTCAGGCCCGTCGTGCCGCGGACGCGCTGGACGGGATCAGCCAGCGGGTCAGCCAGATCACCGAAATGAGCCTGCAAATCGCTGCGGCAGTGGAAGAGCAGAGCGCGGTCAGTGAAGACATCAACCGCAACATCACCAGCATTCGCATGGCTTGCGAGGTGACGGTGAATGAGGGGCGCAAAAGTCAGGTCAACTCAGAGGATGTGGCGGGGCTGGCTGGGGATTTGCGGTTGTTGGCTCGGGAGTTTTGGGGGCAGCGTCGTTAGATTCAAGATGTGTAGTGCCTGATCCTAAGCCTTCGCGAGCAAGCCCGCTCCCACAGGGAATGTATGAACAACACAGATCTCATGTGGGAGCAGGCTCGCTCCCACAGGGAATGCGTGAACAACACAGATCTCATGTGGGAGCGGGCTTGCTCGCGAAGGGGCCTCCACTGGCAACGCATCTCTTGGATCAAGCCGCCCGTAATGAAATGAACGCATAGTTCAGCGCTGCTTCAGTCGCCACTTCAGCCCCGGCCGCCAGCACTTGCCCGGCGATGTCCTCGCCCGAGACATGAAACGACCATTCACTGTCCAGTACTTCCAACGGCTGGGCCACGACCTGATCGATCACCGAAGCAAAAGCGCCCATCTCCGGCAGATAAGCGGTAAAGCCATCGCCCTTCAGCGCGGTGGTGCGAATCCCCAACAACCCACAAATCGCATCCTTGGTCTGAACATCATCGCGATCCGCCTGGCGCGAGCGCTGGATCAGCGTGACCAGTTCCTGATCCACCAATTGACCTCCCACAATCAGGTCCGGGCCCTGTTCCCACGACTCGGGCGGGCATTCTTTTACCGCCGGGTTCAGGGGAATATGCGGATTGATTTCCATTGGGTAGATGCGGCACACCAACGGCCGGCGCTCGTAAATGCGGCAGAGGTTGTCTTCGTCAAGATTCCGGCAGGGGCCGACGTTGTAGGCGGCGAAGGTGATCGCGACGTAGGCATCGCTGACGCCACTTCGAACCCTTACCGAGCGACGTTCGGCGTGCTCGCGTTGCTGCATCGGCAAGCCCAGGCCATTGCCCAGGAAGCCTTCCACCAACACGATCACCTGCCCGCCATCGTTCGCCCACATGCGGGCTTCCGTCAGGGTCAGGGGTACGTGGTGATCGTTGCAGCATTTGCCACAACCTACGCAGGAAAACGTCGTGTTCATTGATCGACCGGTCGGATGTCAGGGCATGAAAGGGTGACAGAAAGCCACCGCACAGGCCTGCATCGAAGCAAGTTATGCGCCACTCACGGCTTTTTTGCGGTCGGGCGGATGGAGTCCCATTCGGTGACGTAGGCGGTTTTGCTCTGTTTGTTGTAGAGGCATAACTCGGTGCCTTGCTGGCCTTTCATGTGTTTTTGCGGGTATTGGCCTTGCAGCAGGAGCGCGGTGTAGCCGACGCGGTCGTCGAATTGCGCGGCGCTGCCGACGGGTTTGGCGTCCTTCAGGCCGCTGGCCTTGGTGCAGCTGGTGAGTACGGCTTTGTCATAGGCGGCCCAGGCGTCGGGGCTGGAGGCGTGGGCTTGGGTGGCGAGGGCGGTGAGGGAGAGGAGCAGCAGGGTGGTGGTTTTCATGGAGGTGGGCATCCTTGTGCGTGTTGGCCAAGGTTGGAGTATGCCTGATGGTTGTGGGGTGTTTGTGTCGGCCTCTTCGCGGGCAAGCCTCGCTCCTACAGGGGACGCGCTGTCAGGCCGGCACCGGCTCCCGGCGTACCACCCGCATGCCGGCACTTTCATACAAACGCTGCGCCCGAACGTTGTCTTCCAGCACTTTCAAATCCACAAACCCTTCGCGGCGCTGCTGAAACGCTTTGAAAGCATGTAGCAGCAGAGCGCGACCCAGGCCGAGGCCTTGAGTGCGGGGATGCACTACCAGGTTCTTGATGTAGGCGCTGGTCCAGCACTGGCACACACCGACGATCCCTTCGGCGTCGAGGGCGATGAAGCACAGGCTCGGATCGTATTCAGGATCGGTTTCAAAACGCTGCTGCCAGACGTCCAGCGCCGGCACGCGGCCGCCGCCTTCGCGATAACCCAGTTCCATCAGTTGATGTACGGATTCAGCGAGTTCGGGGCGGTATTGGCGCAGTTCGATACCGGTTGGCCAGGCGATGGCCGGCACCGCCTCAGCGAGGTTGCGCCGCATCAAAAAGCAAAAGTCCTCGGCCAAACTCAGTGACCTTGCTCGGCGACGGCCTTGGCGGCTTCGATCAGGCACTTGGTCAGTTCTGGCGAGGAGAACTTGGTCAGTACCCCGTTGGCGCCGGCCAAACGGGCTTTTTCGCTGTTCATCGCGCTGTCCAGCGAGGTGTGCAGCAGCACGTAAAGGTGTGAGAAGTCCGGGGTTTCGCGCAGGGTGCGGGTGAAGGCGTAGCCGTCCATCTCCGACATTTCGATGTCCGAGACGATCAGGTTGATCTGCTGCGCAGTGCCTTGCAGGTCTAGCAGGCAGTCGATGGCTTCCTTGGCACTGCGGGCGGTGTGGCATTGCAGGCCGAGGTTGCGCAGGGTGTGCACCGATTGTTGCAGCGCGGTCTGGCTGTCATCGACCACCAGAATTCTTGCATTGCCCAGCACTTCGGCGTCTTCCATGCTCAGTTCGGTCGGGACCATTTCGATCTGCGCCGGGGCGATACCGTGGATGACTTTTTCGATATCCAGTACTTGCACCAGCACACCGTCGACCGAGGTCACGCCGGTGATGTACGAACGCACACCGCCGGAACCGAAGGGCGGCGGACGGATGTCGGTGGTCAGGCAATGCACGATCTTACTCACGGCCTGCACGTGCAGGCCCTGTTTGGAGCGGCTGACGTCGGTGACGATCAGGCAGCCACCGTTGGGGTCTTCCAGTGGCCGCTCGCCGATGGCGCGGCTCAGGTCGATCACCGACAACGACGTGCCGCGCAGGGTGGCGATGCCTTTGACGTGGGGATGCGACTCCGGCAGCTTGGTCAGCGGCGGGCAGGGGATGATTTCACTGACTTTCAGCAGGTTGATCGCCATCAGCTTGCCGCTGCGCAAGGTAAACAGAAGAAGCGAAAGTGAATCTGCGCGGGCTTTGGTGGAGGACATAAAAACCTTCTTTGGAGAAAGGTGATGGGCGAGTAAAGAGTCGCCAAAAGCTATCGATGCCGGGTTATCGACTTGTTGGGGGCAGGCTTTAGGGATATTCCCGGTCCATTGGTCCAACACCGATTCTGTGGCGAGGGGGCTTGCCCCCGTTCGGCCGCGAAGCGGTCGTAAAACCAGCGATGACGTTCTCTCTGTAAAACGGGGGGGAGCGCTTCGCACTCCAACGGGGGCAAGCCCCCTCGCCACAAGGTTTCACTCAACTCAGAATGGGGTTACTTCATCCCCAATCGCTTGGCCATGCGCCCCAGATTCGCTCGATCCAAGCCTAGCTCACGGGCCGCGCTCGCCCAATTGTTGTGGTGGCGTTCCAGACAGGCGTTGATCAGTTGCCGTTGATAATCCTCGGTCGCCGCCCGCAAGTCACCCGAGACTAAAGGCAAAGGACTGACGGTTGGTTGCTCGACGGGCACCTCGACGCTGCCATGGGGCAGATCCAGGTCCGCCGCACTCAAGCTGAGGATTTTCGGCCGTTCCTTGCAGTTGCCCAGCGCTTTCAATGCGCTGCGGCCAATCAAGTGTTCCAGTTCCCGCACGTTCCCCGGCCACGGATAAGCCAGCAGCGCCGCCTGGGCATCGCTGTTCAGGCGCAAGCTGTTGAGGCCCATGCGCGAGCGGTTCTGTTCCAGGAAGAAGCCGCTGAGCAGCAACACATCACGCCCACGATCGCGCAATGCCGGCACCAGCAGTGGATAGACGCTCAAACGATGATAGAAGTCGGCGCGGTAACGGCCGCTACGCACTTCTTCAGCCAGGTCGCGGTTGGTGGCTGCGATCAACCGCACGTCTACTTGATGTTCTTTATCCGAGCCCAAGCGTTGCAGCTGACCGCTTTGCAACACCCGCAGCAACTTGGCTTGCACGGTCAGGGACAGTTCGCCGACTTCATCGAGAAACAGCGTGCCGCCATTCGCCAGTTCGAATTTGCCACGCCGGTCGCTCGTTGCCCCGGTGAACGCACCGCGCACGTGGCCAAACAATTCACTCTCGACCAGCGTGTCCGGCAGGGCGGCGCAGTTGAGGCTGATGATCGGCTTGTCGGCCCGGGGCGAGGCGGCATGAATCGCTTGCGCTACCAGTTCCTTGCCGACCCCGGTTTCCCCGGTGATCAGCACGGTCAGGTCGCTGCCGCCCACCAGATTGATTTCTTCCACCAGGCGTTTGTGAGACTTGCTCTGGCCGATCATTTCGCGGCTCTGCTGGCCGCTGGCCTGTCGGTAAACCTCGGCACGCTGGTGTTCATCTTCGGCGCGATTGGCCAGCCGCTCGATGCGCTCGGCGGCGTTGACGGTGGCGGCGGCGAGGCTGGCAAAAGCTTGCAGGGCGTCGAGCTCGATCGGCTCGAAGCGCTCCGGGTCCAGCGCATCAAGGGTCAGCAGGCCCCACGGGCGCTCATCGATAAACAGTGGGCAACCCATGCAATCGTGGACTTCCAGATGCTCATCAAGCCCTTCGACCAAACCATCATAAGGGTCGGGCAATTCACTGTCGGCGGCGAAGCGCGTCGGTCCGGGGCTGCTAAGCAACGCTTCGAAGCGCGGGTGTTCGCTGACTTTGAAGCGTCGGCCCAGGGTGTCGGTGCTCAAGCCGTCCACGGCCAGCGGCACCAGCCATTCACCGTCGAGTCGCAACAGGGCGGCAGCGTCGCAGGGCAAAAGGGCGCGCATGGCTTCGAGCAGGCGCCGATAGCGCTCGCCTTCGGGCAGTTCGCGCGAGAGGTCCGAGACCAGGGGGAGCAGGGCGGTAAGCAGGGATTTTGCAGTCATAGTGACTCCGTGTAGTCGGTGTGACTATAAAACAGCCTGTGTCGATATGACTACGTAGAATTCAACTTGTTGATTTATAAGGTTTTAATTGTTGGCATGGAAACTGATAAGCCTAAGGCATTCACATCGAAGCTCAGGAGTTGCCCTAATGCTTAGCGTTCAAGATCGTGCCATCGTCAAATCCACCGTACCGCTGCTGGAAAGCGGTGGCGAAGCGCTGATCACCCACTTCTACCGCATGATGCTTTCTGAATACCCGCAAGTCCGCCCGCTGTTCAACCAGGCCCACCAGGCTAGCGGTGATCAGCCCCGCGCCTTGGCCAACGGTGTGTTGATGTATGCGCGACACATCGATCAGCTCGACCAGTTGGGCGATCTGGTGGCCAAGATCATCAACAAGCACGTGGCCCTGCAGATTCTTCCGGAACACTACCCGATCGTTGGCACCTGTTTGCTGCGCGCCATCGCCGAAGTGTTGGGTGAAGAGATCGCGACGCCTGAAGTCATCGGCGCGTGGGGCGCGGCTTACAACCAATTGGCCGACATCCTGATCGGCGCCGAAACCAGCATCTACGACCAGAAAGAACAAGCACCGGGCGGCTGGCGCGGGGCGCGGGAGTTCATCATTGCGGCCAAGGTCGAGGAAAGCGCGGAAATCACCTCGTTCTACTTCGAACCCGCCGACAAAGGCCCGATCCTCGCTGCCGAGCCTGGTCAGTACATCGGCATGAAACTGGTGCTGGATGGCGAAGAAATTCGTCGTAACTATTCACTGTCCTCCCTGTCGGACAACGGTCAGTACCGCATCAGCGTCAAGCGCGAAACCGGTGGCCGTGCCTCCAACCACTTGCACGATCAATTGCATGTGGGCGCGAGCATCCAACTGTTCCCGCCATCGGGCGAGTTCACCCTGACCGCCAGCGACAAACCGCTGGTGCTGATCAGCGGCGGCGTCGGCATCACTCCGACCCTGGCGATGCTCGAAGCGGCGCTGGCCACCGAGCGGCCAGTGCACTTTATCCACTGTGCGCGTAACGGTAGCGTTCACGCGTTCCGTGACTGGATCGACGGCCTGGCGGCGCGTCATCCGCAGCTCAAGCGCTTCTATTGCTATGCCGAAGATGATGGCGTGAGCCCGGCGGCGGACAAGGTCGGGTTGTTGAGTCAGGAGCAATTGGGCGCGTGGTTGCCGCAACAGCGGGACCTGGATGCGTACTTCCTGGGGCCAAAAGGGTTTATGGCGGCGATCAAGCGGCATCTGAAAGCGCTGGGTGTGCCGGAGAAGCAGAGTCGGTATGAGTTCTTTGGGCCGGCTTCGGCGCTTGAGTAACTCTTAAATACCGAGTCGCCTGCTTCGCGAGCAAGCCCGCTCCCACATGGGATTTCGGTTGAACACAGGATTTGTGTTCACACCGGTCCCTGTGGGAGCGGGCTTGCTCGCGAATGGCCGCACCGCAGTCCCAATTCTTGCAAATCACTCAAAAGTTAATCCCTGCTTAACCGGCCTGTCGTCTATTCCCCGACATCTACCGGCGCGCGCCAGGCTCTCAACCGTCATGGTCTGCGTGTAGACTTCCGGCAATCGATATTTAGAAGGGAAACGCGATGAGTGACGAAACGATGCGGTTGGGCCGTGAGCGGCGTTATCTGGTGTTGCTGGGTATCATCTGCCTGGCACTGATCGGTGGTGCGCTGTACATGCAGGTGGTTCTGGAAGAGGCACCGTGCCCGCTGTGCATCCTGCAGCGCTATGCGTTGCTGCTGATCGCCATCTTCGCCTTCATCGGCGCGGCCATGCGTACCCGTCGCAGCCTCACGGTGTTCGAGGTGCTGGTGGTCATCGCTGCACTTGGCGGCGTCGCGGCGGCCGGGCATCACGTCTATACGCAGTTCTATCCGGCGGTCAGCTGCGGCGTCGATGTGCTGCAACCGATAGTCGACGGCCTGCCTCTGGCGAAGATCTTCCCGCTGGGCTTCCAGGTCGACGGCTTCTGCGACACGCCTTATCCGCCGATCCTCGGCTTGTCGCTGGCACAGTGGGCGCTGGTGTCGTTCGTGCTGGTGGTGGTGCTGGTGCCGCTGCTGGTCTCGCGTAACCGCAAGGCGCTGCGCTAACCCGTCGCGTTAAACAAAAAACGCCCCGGTCCTCGTGAAGAGGGCCGGGGCGTTTTGCATTTCAGAGCACAGGTAAACAGACCGTGATGTGAGACAGCGAAGGGGGCGCAACGTGTGCGACATGTTGTCACAGCCAGAGTGTCGCAGGGCATTTCAAAGGGTGGAATTGGTGCATAGCTACGCAACGAATTGCCCCGATTTGAGCCGCTACCCATTTGTTCATCTTCATGGGGTAACAGGCAGTTTTAACAGGCCTTGGCGAATCGCCAGACCCCTTGCTTATCGGGGCTTTGGCGGGGGTAACGGAAGGCAAGGTGCCATGAAGGCTGTCTGAACTGCGGGTGGTAGCCCCACAAATTTTGGTGTTTTTGTTGAGAATTAATTTCGATACCATGCTGAACTTTTGCAAAATCCGTTAATGATTGTTGCTGGAACGGATAAAAATTATTTCGAGATGAGACATGGTTTATAGGCGGCGACGTATCTACAATCGCCCGCACTGAATTCCCGGCGCTGCTCTCGACTGAGCAGAATAGGGCGTCGAGAGGCTTAGCGGCTTCATGCGACTCCCAGGTGTCGGTGCCTTTCCGACTATCCGCACCAAATGGAATTGGTCTGTAACAAGGCCTTTGACCACGAATTCGAATAAGAACTCACCGCTAGCCCAGGATTTGTCGAACAGCGTCTGACGCGCGACGGGCAGCCCTTATTCAATCCAAGAAAAATGCCAACCCTTGGCAGGGTGAAGTGTTGGCGATCAAAACCCAACTGCATTGCGCAAGCTGCTTTAGAGGTCGTGAGATGAGTAAAAACAGGTACCCCAGACTACTAGGCTTATTGCCGCTGCTCGGCACGTTGCTGCTGTCAGGCTGCAACATGACCTTGCTCGACCCCAAGGGCCAGGTCGGCCTGGATGAGCGAAACCTGATCATCACCGCAACGCTGCTGATGCTGTTGGTCGTTGTGCCGGTCATCGTCATGACGTTCCTGTTCGCCTGGAAATATCGCGCTTCCAACCCGGACGCGGTCTACGCGCCTAAGTGGTCGCACTCCACCAAGATTGAAATCGCGGTGTGGGCTGTTCCGGTCCTGATCATCATTGCCCTGGGTTACGTGACCTACAAGTCGACCCACGCACTGGACCCGTACAAGCCGCTGGAATCCGACGTCAAGCCGATCACCGTTGAAGTGGTCTCCATGGACTGGAAATGGCTGTTCATCTACCCGGAACAAGGCATCGCCACCGTTAACAAACTGGTGTTCCCGGCCAACACGCCAATTAATTTCAAAATCACCTCCGACACCGTGATGAACTCGTTCTTCATCCCGGGCCTGGGTGGCCAGATCTACGCGATGGCGGGCATGGAAACCAAGCTGCACCTGATTGCCAACCAGAACGCTGAATTCGACGGTATCTCCGCCAACTACAGCGGCGCGGGTTTCACCGGCATGAAGTTCAAAGCTATCGCCACTTCCCAGGCGGATTTCGATGCCTGGGTCAGTGATGTCAAGAAGGCACCTAAACAGCTGGAAAAAGCTGAATACGAAGCCCTTTCCAAACCAAGCCAGAACAACCCAGTCGAGCTCTACTCCTCGTTCACGCCAAACCTGTTCCAGATCATCGTCGACAAGTACGAAGGCATGAAACCAGGTCAGCCAATGCACCACGAAGGTAAAGAGCACGAAATGGCCGCCATGGAAGGGATGGACATGAGTTCGCATTCAGCTGCCGGGGCAGAGGAGTAAACGATGTTTGGTAAATTAAGTTGGGAAGCGGTCCCGTTCCACGAACCGATCGTGATGATTACCATCGCCATGATCGCGCTCGGTGGTCTGGCGGTATTCGGGCTGATCACCTATTTCAAGAAGTGGACCTACCTGTGGACCGAGTGGCTGACGTCGGTCGACCACAAGAAAATCGGCGTGATGTACATCATCGTTGCCATGGTCATGCTGCTGCGCGGCTTTGCCGACGCCATCATGATGCGTTCCCAGCTGGCCCTGGCCACCGAGGGTTCGCCTGGCTACCTGCCGCCTGAACACTATGACCAGATCTTCACCGCTCACGGTGTGATCATGATCATCTTCATGGCGATGCCATTCTTCACCGGCCTGATGAACCTTGCAGTGCCGCTGCAGATCGGCGCGCGTGACGTTGCCTACCCGTTCCTGAACTCCCTGAGCTTCTGGCTGCTGGTCTCCGGCGTCGTGCTGGTGAACGTGTCCCTGGGTGTCGGCGAATTCGCCCGTACCGGTTGGGTTGCGTATCCGCCGCTGTCGGAACTGGGCTACAGCCCGGGCGTTGGCGTTGACTACTACATCTGGGCATTACAACTGTCCGGGCTAGGTACGACACTGACGGGGGTCAACTTCCTGGCCACCGTGCTGAAAATGCGTACACCTGGCATGAAGATGATGGACATGCCGATCTTTACCTGGACCTGCACCTGGGCCAACGTTCTGATCGTCGCTTCGTTCCCGATTCTGACCGCTACCCTGGCACTGCTGACGCTTGACCGTTACATGGATTTCCACATTTTCACCAATGAACTTGGTGGCAATCCAATGATGTACGTCAACCTGTTCTGGGCCTGGGGTCACCCCGAGGTTTACATCCTGATTCTGCCGGCGTTCGGGGTCTTCTCTGAAGTCATCTCGACCTTCTCCGGCAAGCGTCTGTTCGGCCATCACTCGATGATCTACGCCTCTGGCGCGATCTCGATCCTGGGCTTCATGGTTTGGCTGCACCACTTCTTCACCATGGGTTCGGGTGCTAGCGTTAACGCCTTCTTCGGTCTGGCGACGATGCTGATCTCGATTCCGACGGGGGTGAAGCTATTCAACTGGCTGTTCACCATCTATCGCGGTCGTCTGCAGTTCACCAGCCAGGTTCTCTGGACCCTGGGCTTCATGGTGACCTTCGCCATCGGCGGCATGACCGGCGTACTGCTGGCCATCCCGGGTGCTGACTTTGTGCTGCACAACAGCCTGTTCGTGATCGCTCACTTCCACAACGTGATCATCGGCGGCGCAGTATTTGGCTACATCGCTGGTTTCGCTTTCTTCTTCCCTAAAGCGTTCGGCTTCAAGCTGCACGAAGGTTGGGGCAAGGCAGCGTTCTGGTTCTGGATCTCGGGCTTCTTCGTCGCGTTCATGCCGCTCTATGCACTGGGCTTCATGGGCATGACCCGTCGTCTGAACGCCACTACCAACCCTGAGTGGGTGCCTTACCTGCACGTAGCAATGTTCGGCGCGGTCATGATCGCCGTCGGTATTGCCTGCCAGTTGATCCAGCTGTACGTCAGTGTGCGTGACCGCAAGAAGCCAGAGAACATGTGCGAACACGGCGATCCGTGGAATGCCCATACCCTGGAATGGTCGACCTCTTCGCCACCGCCGTTCTACAACTTCGCCGTACTGCCGAAAGCGCCAGGCATTGACCCGTTCACTGAAGCCAAGGAAAACGGTACTGCGTACCAGACTCCGGTCAAGTACGAGCCGATCCACATGCCAAACAACACCGCGACCGGTCTGGTCATGGGTGCTCTGTTGACCGTGTTCGGTTTCGCGATGATCTGGCACATCTGGTGGATGGCCATCTTCGGCCTCGCCGGTACCGTGATCTACTTCGTTATCCATGCTGCCCGTGATGACCAGGGCTATATGGTGCCGGTCGACGTGATCGAGCGCATCGAAGCCGAGCAGCACAAGCGTCTGGTAGCAGCCGGGAAAGTCCCTGCTGGCGCCACCCGTGTTGAAACCTCGTTGGAACAGGCTTAAACCATGTCGAACTTAGTGACCAATGCTGGACACACCCATGTCGATGAACATGGGCACGATGACCATCACCACGACTCGGGCGAGATGACCGTATTCGGTTTCTGGCTCTACCTGATGACCGACTGCATTTTGTTTGCGTCGATCTTCGCGGTGTACGCGGTACTGGTTAACAACGTAGCGGGTGGCCCGTCGGGCCACGACATCTTCGAGCTGCCATACGTGCTGGGCGAAACCGCCTGCCTGTTGCTCAGCTCGATCACCTACGGCTTCGCCATGCTGGCGTTGTTCAAGGGCAACAAGAAGGCAGTGTTGGGCTGGTTGGCCATCACCTTCCTGTTCGGCCTGGGCTTCATCGGCATGGAGATCAACGAGTTCCACAAGCTGATCTCCGAAGGCTTCGGCCCTAGCCGCAGCGGCTTCCTGTCCGGGTTCTTCACCCTGGTCGGCACCCACGGTCTGCACGTGACCAGCGGTCTGATCTGGATGGCGATCATGATGTATCAGGTCAACAAGCACGGCCTGACGTCGACCAACAAGACCCGCCTGAGCTGCCTGAGCCTGTTCTGGCACTTCCTGGACGTGGTGTGGATCTGCGTATTCACCGTTGTTTACCTGATGGGGACCCTGTAATGGCTAATGCAGCTCACTCAAATCATGGCCACGACAGCCACGACGATAGCCATGGCAGCGTAAAGTCCTACGCCATCGGCTTCATCCTGTCGGTAATCCTGACGATCATTCCGTTCGGCCTGGTGATGTACCCATCGCTGCCGAAAGTCTGGACGCTGTGGATCGTACTGGCCTTCGCAGTGATCCAGGTGTTGGTTCACCTGGTGTACTTCCTCCACCTGGACCGCTCCGCCGCCCAGCGTAACAACGTGATTGCGTTTGTGTTCGCTGCGATGGTGATCGTCCTGCTGGTTGGCTTGTCGCTGTGGATCATGTTCAGCATCCACACCGTCATGATGGCGCACTGAGGAAAGTCCGGATGTCCTTTAAGCACTTTATCCAAATCACCAAACCGGGGATCATTTTCGGTAACGTGCTTTCTGTGGCAGGCGGATTTTTCCTGGCCTCGAAAGGGCATGTCGATCTGGCCATCTTCCTGGCCGCCATGATCGGCACGTCCCTGGTGGTGGCTTCCGGTTGCGTGTTCAACAACTGCATCGACCGCGACATCGACCTGAAGATGGAACGCACCAAGAACCGGGTGCTGGTCCAGGGCTTGATCTCCCTGAAACTGGCCCTGGTCTACGCGACCGTCCTGGGTATCGCCGGCGTTGCGCTGTTGTACAAGGTGGCTAATCCGCTGGCCGCGCTGTTCGCAGTGATCGGTTTTGTCATCTACGTCGGCTTCTACAGCCTGTACCTCAAGCGCAAGTCGGTTCACGGCACGCTGGTGGGCAGTCTGTCGGGCGCCATGCCGCCGGTGATCGGCTACGTCGCCGTGACGAACAGCTTCGACATGGCCGCGCTGACCCTGCTGGTGATGTTCAGCCTGTGGCAGATGCCGCATTCCTACGCCATCGCGATCTTCCGCTTCAACGATTACCTGGCCGCATCGATTCCGGTGCTGCCAGTGAAGCGCGGGATTGAGGTCGCCAAGAAGCACATCCTGCTCTACATCCTGGCATTCCTGGTCGCGACCTTGATGTTGACCTTCAGCGGCTACGCCGGCATGAGCTACCTCGCCGTCGCCGCGGCCATGGGCATGTACTGGTTGTACATGGCCTGGACCGGCTACAAGGCAGTGGATGACACGGTCTGGGCACGCAAGTTGTTCGTGTTCTCGATCTTCACCATTACCGCGTTGAGCGTGATGATGTCGCTGGACTTCAAAGTGCCGAGTGAGCTGTTGCTGACTTATGCGCCTTAAGGTTTAGTTGCTGAACTGAAAAACCCCGCCCTCGAAAGAGGAGCGGGGTTTTTTATTGGGTGTGATTCAGGTGGACCGTGTTGCCTCGTTCGCGAGCAAGCCCGCTCCCACAGGAGTTCGGCGATAGTCCCCATTCAGTGTGGGAGCGGGCTTGCTCGCGAAGGCCGCGCCGCGATGTATCAGGAAAACTCAGCGATCAAGCAACCGAAAAAACCGCTCGCGAACCTGGGCGTTATCACTGTGCGCCACGTTGAATCGCAAAAACTGGCTGGCATCGGGGGCTTTGCTGAGCAAGGTGCCGGGCGCTAGCACGAGGTCGTTTTCAAGCCCTTTGCGGGCCAGGGTTTCGGCGTGCAGGCCTTCCGGCAAACGCGTCCAGATAAACAGCCCTTCACCGGGCAGGGAGGATACGGAGCAACCCGCCTCCACCAACCAACGCGCCACCCGGCTACTCGATTCATACAACCTATCCACCGTCCGCCGCGTATGTTTGGCATAGCTCCCATTGCTGAGCATCGTGCAAGTAATCTGCTCGGCAAACTCCGAGGTTACGCCGCCACAGGCCATTTTCAGGGTGATCAGCCGTGCCGCCAGTGGTGGCGACAGCACGGCATAGCTCACTCGGCTGTTGGCCGTCAGGGTCTTGGAGAACCCGGACACGTAACTCACATTCTCCAACCCGCTCGCCGCCAGGCGCGGTGTTCGGCGTTGCTGCAGGTCGCCATACAAATCGTCTTCGACAATGTGGAAACCATACCGATGGCTCAATTCCAGTATCCGATAAGCCTGAGCGGGGGAGAACGAGTGCCCGGTCGGGTTATGCAGCGTGCTGTTGGTCATGTAGAGCACGGGCTTGTGGGCGATCAGTTGTTGCTCGAAGGCATCGAGGTCCAGGCCGTCGCAATCCCGGCGGATGGTGATGACCTTGGCACCATGCAGCGCGAGGTTGGTGTGCATGTTGAAGTAGCACGGATCGTCGAGCAGCACGGTGTCGCCGGGTTTTATCAGCAGGCGCATCAGCAGGTCGATGGCCTGCATGGTGTTGGAGGTGGTGATGATCTGTTCCACCGGCACGTCGATGCCGAAGGTCGACAGCTTGACCCGCAACGCCTGACGCAGTGGCAGGTAACCGCCAACAACGCCGTACTCGCCCATGCGCAGGGCCGTGGCGCGCAGGGTGCCGCGCACGGCTTTGAGCAGTTCTTCGGCGGGTAGCCAGAAGGAGGGCAGGAATCCGCAGCCGGGGCGCAAGGCGCCGTTGTCCAGCAGCACGGCGCGGCGCACGACGCTAAGGGTGTCCTGGGGTTGCAGGTCGGGGCCGACTGCGGTCGGGATCGAGGTGCTGGAGCGGTGCACGTAATGCCCCGAGCCCTGGCGTGAAACCACCAGACCCTTGGCGCGCAAGTGATCGAGGGCCTCGACCACCGTGGACTTGCCCACATTCAGCAGCTCGGCGAGTTCGCGAATCGGTGGCAGCTTGGCGCCGTGGGGCAGGCCACCCTGGCTGATGGCGACCGACAGTTGATCGACGATCTGCTGCACCAGCGGCACGCCTGATTGGAGCTCGATAGCGGCAATGACCGCACGTTGAGCCTGCATTTTACTGGTCTCCCTGGCAGTAAAGTTCGCTGGATTCTATACGAACTTGCTCTGCTCACGGCAAGCGTCTGTGTCTACCCTCGACGGCGTGTTTCGCATGATTGATCTAGAAGGTGCAGTCAATGAACAAGCCAACCACCCGTGACGAACGCTTTATCGAGCTGGCCAAGGAGCATGGCTTCGACATCTATGACGAGAACTCCGCCGGCGGCCATTACGCCCCGCTGATCCGGCATGACGATGAGCTATATGTCAGTGGTCTGGTGCCACGGATGAACGGCAAAATTCAGTACCCCGGCCGAGTAGGGCTCGAACTCAACCTGGCGGATGCTCAAGCCGCTGCCAGCATCAGCGCCATACGCGCGCTGGCACTGATCATGGATGCCGTCGGTACACTGGATGAAATCAAGTCATTGATTCGTATAACGGTCTATGTGAAATCCACCTTTGATTTCGTCGATCTCAGTGAAGTGGCCAACGGTGCATCGGATGTGTTTACCCATGTGCTGGGCGACGCCGGTAAACATACCCGAACCACCGTCGGTGTTTATCAGTTGCCGAAAAATGCCCCAGTCGAAGTAGATTTGATCGCGGCATTGCATCCATCGGTGTTGTAAAACGCGTCACGTATTCAAAAGCCCCGCCTTCGAAAGATGCGCGGGGCTTTTTCATTCAAATGCGTGGCGAGAAGGCGCCTTGGTCTAATCTTGAAGTCAGGGATTATTGATGGATGGATAAAGGAGTTTGGGAGGGAAATGACTGAACATATGACCTGCGATGAACGCTACATCGCCCTGGCATCGGAACTCGGCTACGACATTTACGGTGAGAGCACCGCCGATTGGCATTACGCGCCGCTGATTCGCAATGACAATGAGCTGTATGTCAGCGGCTTGGTGCCGCGTGTACATGGCAAGGTTCAGTACCCCGGCAGAGTTGGCCTTGAGCTGACCCTGGCCGATGCTCAAACCGCCGCCAGCATTTGTGCAATGCGTGGTTTGGCGTTGATTGTCGATGCCGTCGGCTCGCTGGACAAAATCAAGTCGCTGTTGCGCGTCACCGTTTATGTAAAGTCCACGGCGGACTTTGTTGACCTGAGCGAAGTGGCCAATGGTGCGTCGGATGTCTTCAGGCATGTGCTGGGCGATGCGGGAAAACATACTCGAACGACGATTGGGGTTTATCAACTGCCGAACAACGCGGCGGTCCAACTGGATATGATCGCGGCGTTGCGCCCTGCAACGTGATGTTGCAGACAATAAAAAGCCCCGCACTGAGTTTCAGGACGGGGCTTTTGGTTTTAGCAGTAACGGTGAGGCGTTTTACTGTGCGGCGATGCTGTAACCGTCAAATGCGGTTTGCTGCTGCAGCGCAGTGATGATGTTCTTGCGGTTGACCGCTTGTTCCGTCCCGGCATTGTCGAGGAAGGTTTCGCTTTCCAGCTCCGCTTCTTCACCTTCGCCGACAAAAGTGAACCCGAGGAATTCCAGGGCTTCACGGTCAACGTTCAGGCGCGAGCGAGGCGTGCGCAGCGGCAGGGTGACGTTCACGCCATCCTTGCTGATGGTGAACACTTCGACTTCTTTCTTCGCGCGAGCAGCCTTGCTCTTGCCGCTGCTCGGGTTGCTGATGGCTTGATGCGTCTGGTTCAGCACTTTCAGCGCCAGGCCGTAGACGATTTCCTGAAACGCCGGGTCGTCCTTGAAGCTGGACAGGATACGGCTGATCGGGAATTTGCTGCTGAGGTCTTCCAAGGCAGCAATGTCGGAGGCTTCGGCATCCTTGAGTTGCTTGAGTTCGCCCATCAGTTCGTAGGCTTTATCGTCGTCGAAGCCGTCGTGAGCCTGGCGAATCGCGGCGCGCAGCTCGCGGATCTGGTCGCTTTCCCGGGTAGACTGGAAAGCGTCCAGCACCATCTCGCTGATGGTCTTGGCCTGGGGCACGTGCTGTGAAAGATTGATGGAGTTTTCGTATTCCGCTTTGGACGACAAGGTGACTACGGATTCAGCGGTGTTGGAATCGGACATTGAAATTTCACTACTTCTTTTAACTTGAATTGAGGCGAAAAAGCGCCAGGCCTTTTCAGGCCGCCTAATCTATTGGACCGAGGCGACGTTGTCACGGCCCAACAGGCGAGCGGGTCTATTTGGATGCCTACCAACCCGTAGGAGATGCCGAAGGCTGTGATCTTTTGATCTTCAGCACCTTCGGCTCCGACAAAGATCAAGATCAAAAGATCGCAGCCTTCGGCAGCTCCTACGCGGTTGTCATTGGCTTCAGGGATTGGAAAATCCGGTACAGCTTGAGCGAGCGCCCGCAGAACAACCCGCTGGCAAAGCCTGACGCACACGCCTTGTACAACACCATCTGCAGCGTTGCCGACAATTCGGGCTCCACTGCTGCCTGATAGCCGAAGTAATAGTTCACCGCAAAAAACAGCAGGTAGAGCGCCAGCGTCTTGATTGAACCCGGCAGGATCAACCCGGTATGCGAATCATCCCGCTCGATGCCCTTGCGTGAAAAGATCAACAGCGCGGCCAGGCTGCCGATCAGGACGGCGACTAACCAGCAGGTCAACGACAACGGTGGGTTGAGCGTGAGGTTCAGCGAATACAGCGACCACGCCAACAAAATCGGTGGCGTAACCAGCAATGACGTTTTGCTTTCCCGTGTCGGGGACAGAGCTTTGAAGCCGTAGTAACACAGCAGCAGAAGTACTCCGTAAACCCACAATGGGGTGTTTTGCAGGGTGTTCAACATTGCGCAGCGTCCTTGCCGAAATGGGTGCCGGGATCATAGCGGTAGCGCTCGACTATTTCCCCGGTGAATTCAGATTCATCGAGCGAACCACTCCTTGCTCGGCCGTTTGCTCGTCCACGGGTAACGTGAAGCGAAAGGTTGCACCGCGTCCCGGCACATCGATCAACTGGATATCACGGCCATGCAGTTGCAGGATGCGATGCACGATTCGCAGTCCCAGCCCGCCATCGCGCCGTGCACCGCCAATGTTGAATGGCCGCAGGAACAGCCCTTCGCGCAGTTCGGCGGCGATGCCGGGGCCGGTATCGCTGATGGTCACTTCGACGAACGAGCCTTGAGGGCGCAGGCTGAGTTCGATTTCGCCGCCCTGAGGGGTATGGCGCAGGGCATTGTCGAACAGGTTGGTCAGCACCCGTTCGATCAGCCCCAGGTCGGCGCAAGCGGCGGAAACGTTGGAGGCGAAAGTCGCCTTGAGTTCCACCTGACGCGCTTCGGCGGTGAGTTCGAACTTCTGGAAGATGTCCTGCACCAGGTCGGTCACGGAGAAGCGCTCCAGCACCGGTTGCACAAAACCATGTTCCAGCCGCACCAGTTCCAACAGCGATTGTGCCAGGCCACCGACTTTGCGGCTTTGGTCCAGGGCGATGCCCAGGTAGCGGCGGCGGTCGGCGGGGGAGAGCGTGGCGTCCTTGAGCGACAGGGTTTCCAGGTAGCCGTGCAGCGAGGCAAGCGGTGTGCGCAGGTCGTGGGAAATGTTTGCCACCAGTTCCCGACGTTCCTGATCCTGGCGCGTCAGCGAACGCCATTGTTCACTGAGGCGGGTTTGCATCTGCCGGAACGCGGCGTCGAGGACGGCAATTTCATCGTGGCTGGCGGCTTTTTCCACCGGGGCCGAGGTCGGCGGCGTGACCGGCACACCATCGATATCGAACTGGCTGACGGTTTCGGTCAGGCGCCGCAACGGCCGGGTGATCAGGGCAAAGGCTGTGAGGCCGGCGATCAGGCACAACAGCGCCACCAATCCGATGGACAGCAGGGCCGTATTCAGCGCCGCGCTGGTAGCACCGCGTTCGGCGTAGCGGTCATGTTCTTCGCTGAGCAGCACTACATACAGATAACCGGCGGGTTTGCCATCGACCTGCAACGGCGCGGCGCTGAATACCTTGCGGCCATCGACGCTGCGCGGGTCATCTCCGAGAATCGGCAGAGCGTCGCCCTTGAGCAAGCGCTGGATCGGCTGCAGATCGACTTGATTGCGACGTATCCGTCCTTCCGGCGCGGCACTGCCGACAATGCGGCCCTGGCTGTCGAGCAGATAGACCTCGACGCTCGGGTTGACCAGCATCAATTGGCTGAACAGATCGCGCACGGCATTCGGCATCAGGCCCTTAGCGTCCATCAGCACGGTGTCGTGGGCGATGTGCTGGGCCAGGTCCCGGGACAACCCTTGCACCACTTCCAGCTCATGCATCTGGTTGGAGCGCACCTGCATCCATGCCGAGGTGCCGCAGCACACCAGCAGCAACACGGCGAACACCAGGGACAGGCGCTGAGACAGGGTCATTCTCATGGCTGGTCCTCGGATGCCGCGAATTTGTAACCGCGTCCCCACACGGTGAGGATGCGCACCGGTTGTGCCGGATCGGTTTCGATCTTGGCCCGCAGGCGATTGATGTGGGTGTTGACCGTGTGCTCGTAGCCTTCGTGGCTATAGCCCCACACGGCGTTGAGCAGGTCCATGCGCGAAAACACCTTGCCCGGCTGGCGGGCGAAGAAATACAGCAAGTCGAACTCCCGCGGCGTCAGGTCGAGGCGCCGGCCATCGAGGGACACTTCGCGGGTGATCGGGTCGATGGACAGGCCGTCGAGGATCAGGCTGCCGGCGTCCATCTTCAGGTTGCGGGCCATGGCGTCGACCCGTCGCAGTAACGCCTTGACCCGCGCCACCAGCTCCAGCATGGAAAACGGCTTGGCCAGGTAATCGTCGGCCCCCAGCTCCAGACCCAGGATGCGGTGCAGTTCGCTGGAGCGCGCACTGGTGATGATGATTGGGGTGTAGCGAGCCATGGCGCGGGCGCGTTTGCAGATTTCCAGGCCATCGACACCGGGCAGCATCAGGTCGAGGATCAGCGCGTCCCAGCTTCCTTGCTGCAACAGGCGCATGCCTTCGTCCCCGTCGGCGCAATGCACCACCTCGAACTGCTCATCGCGTAGATGCAGGCAGATAAGGTCGGCGATATGCAGGTCGTCCTCGACCACCAGGACGCGTTTGGTCTGTTCCATAAAGCTCAATCCTTTGCTGCGAATGGGCACATTGTGCGGGTTTTCCTCGGGTGGAGTTATCACGAATTGTTTAACTCCCCGTGAGGATTTGGCGATCAACCCAAGCCTAGGCTGTGTTCCATGACAGGCACCTGGAATTTTGGAGACGGCCATGTTTTCACGCAGACAATTTCTTCTAACGAGCGGCGGGCTAGGGGCTGCAGCCCTGGTGATCGGTGTATTGCCAAAATTTGCGGCGAGTTCTGCACTGATCAGCGAGGCCAGCGCGGCGCAGGTTTTCGAAGTGACGCACACCGACAGCGAATGGCACACCCTGCTCAGCGCCGAACAGTACGAAATCCTGCGTGAGGAAGGCACCGAACGGGCGTATAGCAGCCCGCTGAACAACGAGCACCGGGCGGGCACGTTTGCCTGCGCCGGGTGTGATCTGGCGTTGTTTTCATCGGACACCAAGTTCGACAGCCGCACCGGTTGGCCGAGTTTCTGGGCGCCGCTGGACAAGGCTGTGGCCACGCGTCAGGACCGCTCATTTGGCGTGTTGCGCGAAGAGGTTCACTGTCGGCGTTGTGGCGGGCACCTGGGCCATGTCTTTGACGATGGACCCAAACCGACTGGCCTACGCTACTGCATGAATGGCCTGGCGATGACCTTCAAACCCCAGACGGCTTGATCCGAAGGCACTTACTTTCTCTCACTTGATGCAGGTCGACACTATGTGGCTTCTGGTTCTCTCTTATCTCGGTGGTGTGCTGACGATTGTCAGCCCATGCATCCTGCCGGTATTGCCGTTCGTCTTTGCACGCACCGGGCAACCGTTTGTGAAAAGTGGCTTGCCGCTGTTGGTGGGGATGGCGATGACCTTCGCGCTGGTCGCCACGTTGGCGGCGGTGGGCGGCGGTTGGGTGGTGCAACTCAATCAGTACGGTCGCTGGCTCGCATTGGTGTTCGTCGCGCTGTTTGGCCTGACACTGTTGCTGCCAAAACTGGCTGACCGTTTGACCCGTCCGCTGGTCGCGGCGGGCAGTCGGTTGTCGGAAGTCGCGGGTGCCGATTCCCGGCCGCGTCCCGGTGCTTCGTTCCTCATCGGCGTTGCCACGGGCCTTCTGTGGGCGCCGTGCGCCGGGCCGATTCTCGGGCTGGTGCTGACCGGTGCGGCGCTGCAAGGGGCGAGTATCGGGACCACTTTGTTGCTGCTGGCATACGCCGCCGGTGCAGCGACGTCCCTGGCCGTGGCGCTGTTGCTGGGCGGTAAGGTGTTCGCGGCGATGAAACGTTCGATCGGCGCTGGCGAGTGGGTGCGCAAGGGGCTTGGCGCGATGATGCTGGCCGGCGTGGCAGCGATTGCGCTGGGGCTGGACACCGGGATTCTGGCGCGGGTTTCGACGGCTTCCACCGGTGGCATCGAACAAGCGCTGGTTGGACGACTGGCCGGTAAATCACCGAGTAACAGCGAGCCGATTCCGGCTGCTGGCGGTGCAATGCAAGTGGCTGACAAAACCCCAGGCACGCTGCCCGTTGAAGGCAATCTCCCGCCGCTGGACGGCGCCGTGCAATGGCTCAACTCGCCACCGCTCACCGCCGAGGCGCTGAAGGGCAAGGTCGTGTTGGTGGATTTCTGGACTTACTCCTGCATCAACTGCCTGCGCACCCTGCCGTATGTGAAAGCCTGGGCCGAAAAATACCGTGATCAGGGCCTAGTGGTGATCGGCGTGCATGCACCGGAGTTTGCCTTCGAACGCAATGTCGGCAATGTCACCAAAGCCATGAAAGACCTGGGCATCAATTATCCGGTGGCCATCGATAACGATTACAAGATCTGGCGTGCGTTCAACAACGAGTACTGGCCGGCGCATTACTTTGCCGATGCCCAGGGGCGTATTCGTTATCACCACTTTGGCGAAGGCGAGTACGCCGAGTCGGAGCGGGTGATTCAGCAATTGCTGAAGGAAGCAGGGGCAACCAAGGTCGCGGACGGTCTGATCAATGCCAGCGCCGAGGGCGTGCAACTCGCCCCGGATATGAGCGAAGTCCAGTCACCGGAAACCTATGTCGGCTATCAGCGTGCGGAGAACTTCGTCCCGGAAAAAAGTTTCGTGGCTGACAAAGTGGCGACTTACACCCCACCGTCCCAATTGGCTCTGAATAACTGGAGCCTGGGCGGCCAGTGGAATGTCGGGTCGGAGCGAGCTACGGCCAGCGCGCCGGCCAGCCGCATTGTCTACCGCTTCCATGCCCGTGATCTGCATCTGGTCTTGGGGCCAGGAACCGATGGCAAACCAGTGCGCTTCAAAGTGCTGATTGACGGTAAGGCACCGGCCGATGCTCACGGCACTGACGTCGCTCCCGACGGCAGCGGCAGCGTGACCGAACAACGCTTGTATCAGTTGGTGCGCCAGTCCGGCGATGTCACGGACCGCACGTTCAGCATCGAGTTTCTCGACCCGGGCGTCTCGGCATACGCCTTTACGTTTGGTTGATAACCATCCCATTTTCCAAGGAGTCAGCCCCATGAAAACTCTCTTCACCTGGCGCCGTACCTTGCTGGGCCTGGCGGCAGCCAGCGTTATCGGCCAATGCTCGGCGTTCTCCTTCGGCACCTCTGAAGACGCCGTGGTCATCCCGCCACCGACTGTTGACGAAACCACTCAGGCCCACAGCGAAACTGCAGTCTTCGCCGGCGGTTGTTTCTGGGGCGTTCAGGGTGTGTTTCAGCATGTCAAAGGCGTGAAGAAAGCCGTGTCCGGTTATGCCGGTGGTGCGGCCAATACCGCTGAATACGAGAAGGTCAGCGAGGGCGATACTGGGCATGCGGAATCTGTTGAAGTCACCTTCGACCCGACTCAAGTCACCTACGGCACCTTGCTGCAAATTTACTTTTCGGTGGCCCATAACCCCACGGAACTCAACCGTCAGGGGCCTGACAGCGGTACTCAATATCGCTCGGCGATCTTTCCGGAAAACAAGGAACAACAACGCGTCGCCCAGGCCTACATCGCCCAGCTCGACGCCGCGCATTTGTTCAGCAAACCCATCGTGACCAAACTGGAAACCTACAACGGCTTCTACCCGGCCGAGGACTACCACCAGGACTTCCTGACGGAGCACCCGACGTATCCGTACATCGTGATCAACGATATGCCGAAAGTGGCGCAGTTGAAGCAGCTGTATCCGGACCGGTATCAGGAGAAAGCGGTATTGGTGAAAGCGGGGTCATAAGCGTTTGCCCATTTCGAAGGCGCGCATTTCATAGCCCAGTTCCTCGTACAGCCGAAGTGCCGGAGCGTTGAAGGCCCAAACGGTGAGCCGAAGATCCGTGGCACCTTGTTCGATAGCCCAGGCTTGGGCGCGCTCCATCAGCGCACGCCCAACGCCTTGACCTCGAGCATTGTCATCAACACAGACTGAGCCCACCCGGCCCACCTGTTGATGCTGAATCAGCGGACTGCTGAACGAAGTGACTTGCACGGTGATGAAACCAATCGCTTTGCCAGCCTGCTCGGCGAGAAAAGTCACTTGATGCTCGCCGTCGAGGTACGGCTGCCAGTGGGCGCTGTCCCGCGCAAAATCTTCGGTGGCCGGCGCATAGATGTCCGGCCGTTCTCGGTGGTGCAGGCTATTGAGTTGCTGGCCCAGTTCGCAAATGGCGAGAAGATCGTCCGGTGTGGCCCGGCGATACAGAGGAGAGGAGGTCATAGGCTTTCCTTGGCGTTTGTTTACTTCAATGAATGCACATCGGGCTATCCGCCTCGCGGACGCTCCATGGCAATGCTCGATGCCTTAAAACCCAGACTGGAGAAAAACTCCGAAGCACCTTCCCGGCCGGCGCGTAGAACCCAGGTGATGTCGGAGTTTTCACCCATGACGTGCTCAACCAGTGCACGACCTACACCTTGGCGTCGATGTTGCCCACTCACGACCACCATCGACAGATAACCGTTGGACAGTCCGTCGCTAATGCCTCGGGCAAATCCGACAATTTGCGAGTCCATTACGGCAAGAGCCGTGCGTTGGGAGTTGGCGATCAGTTGTGCGAAATGTTCGGCTGAACCGGTCCGATGGCCCCAGCCGTTCTGCCCAAGAAACAGTCTCACGGATTCGACATCCGAAGGCTTCAGATCACGGATTTGCATAACCGCATTCATCCCGAAATCACATTTTTGCCCATCACTTTCGAGCGATACAGCGCCTGATCGGCCCTGGCCAGGAGGCCGGTCTGTTGTTCCTCGTCAAAGCGCTGAACCACCCCAAAACTCAGGGTCACTTGAAAGTCCCCCACGGGCAGCAAACTCGTCAGGCCCTGACGGATTTTTTCCGCGACCCCTCGGGCATCGACCAGCGGGGTATTGGGCAGGATCAGGATGAATTCGTCGCCGCCCCAGCGAGACAGCAAGTCACCGTCGCGCACGCAGCTTTTCAGGCACTCGACCACTTGGACCAACGCCGCATCGCCCAGCGCGTGGCCATAGTGATCATTGATGTTCTTGAAGTCGTCGATGTCCATGGCAATCAGCGACAGCGGTTGGCGGAAGCGCTGGGCCCGGTCGCATTCCTGGGGCAGGGCTTTTTCCAGGCGATAGCGATTGGCGACTGAAGTCAGGGCATCGGTCTCGGCCAGTTTGCGGTTTTCTTCGAGTTGGATTTGCAGTTGCTGATTGACCCTGGACAGCTCCCGGGTACGTTCTTCGACGAGGGCTTCGAGAGAGTGATTGCGCCGCTCCAGTTCTTCGAGCAGACGCTTCTTGTCTTCGATGCTGCGATGCGCTCCGACCATCCGCGCGACCGAGCCATCGGCATTGCGCGCCAGGATATAGCCGCGATCTTCGATCCAGGTGTAAGAGCCATCCTTTCGGCGGCAACGATACTCGGCCTGATAGCCGGGCGCGCGCTGACTCAGGTAGTCATCGAACAACGCCATGACCCGCGAATAATCGTCGGGATGCATCACGGTTTCCCAGGTCAGCACGCTGTTTTCCAGAGAGTGCGGCGTGTAGCCGAGCATCTCGTACCACCCGGGGTTGCGGTAGACGAATCCGGTGTTGGCATTCCAGTCCCAGATGCCGTCGCTGACCAGTTCCATAATGGTGTGCAGCATGTCTTCGTTGAAGTCCGACAGATTGAACTTCAACGGCTCGATATCCGTTGCGTCGCCCATCACCGCTCTCCTTGCCGCCCCTATATCGATGTGACTCGCCCGTCGAGCAGATTAGTCCATGGGGCATTGGCGCGGCTAGTGCTTGCCCCACATCTGCATGGCGAAGTCGACGAAGCTACGCAGTTTCGGCAAACGGTAGCGATCCTGGGTGTACACCAGGTTCATCGGTCGGCTCGGCAGTTGGTAATCCTGCATCAGCGCCACCAGTTTGCCGTCCCTGAGGTCTTGTTCGACCAGCGCATCGGGCACCATCACGATGCCCATGCCGGTTCGCGCCGCTTGGTGTAGGCCGGCCGAGCTGTTGATCAGCATCGAACCGCTGACGGCGACCATCACTTCGCCTTCCGGGCCGGTCAGGCGCCATTGTTTTTCCACCGAACGCCAGTCATCGTCTTCCGGGTAAGCGAAGGCCAGGCAGTCGTGGTGCCGTAGGTCTTCGGGTTTCTGCGGGGTGCCCCGGCGCGCCAAATACGCCTTCGAGGCGCACATGGTCAGGGTGTAATCGATCAATGGGCGGGCAATCAGGTTGGACGACTCGATGGCGCCCAGGCGAATCGCCACATCGAAACCGTTTTCCAGCAGCGCTGGACGGCAGTTGGTTAGCACGACGTCCAACTTGACCTGCGGGCAGCGCAAAGAGAATTCACTGAGCGCCGGTGCCAGTCGTTCGGTGCCAAACGTAAGCGGCGCGGCAATGCGCAACGTACCGCTGGGTCCATCAAGGGCCTGTTCCGCCAATCGTTCGGAATCAGCCACCGACCCCAATACTTCAAGGCAGCGCTGGTAATACGCGGTGCCAAACTCCGTCAGACGCTGGCTCCGTGTCGTGCGGTTAAGCAAGCGTACGCCGAGCCGTTGTTCCAGGGCGCGCAAGTGATTGCCGACCATGGTCGTGGACATTTCACACTGCAACGCGGCGGCGGTCATGCTGCCGGTTTCCACCACGCGAACGTAAACGGTCATTGCCTGAAACAAATCCATTATCAAGCCCAGCTTTTAAATGATTGAAGTATTGCGGCGTTTATCCAGCTCAGGTGGCTAACCATACTGCAAAAACACCGACAATTGATGGAGCTTGATGTCATGACCGCCGCCTGCCTGATGAGCACTTACCAACCCTTGGCCCTGAGTTTCAGCAAAGGCCTGGGCACGCGCCTGTGGGACCAGGCCGGTCGAGAATATCTGGATGCGGTGGCGGGCGTGGCGGTGACCAACGTTGGCCACTCTCACCCGAAAATCGTCGCGGCCATCAGCGAGCAGGCCGGGTTGTTACTGCACACATCGAATCTCTACAGCATCGACTGGCAACAACAACTGGCGCAGAAACTGACCCGACTCTCGGGCATGGACCGAGCGTTTTTCAACAACTCGGGCGCCGAAGCCAACGAGACGGCTCTGAAACTCGCACGGCTATACGGCTGGCACAAAGGCATCGAGCAACCGCTGGTGGTGGTCATGGAAAATGCCTTTCACGGCCGCACCCTAGGCACCTTGTCCGCCAGCGACGGCCCGGCGGTCCGCCTGGGTTTCAATGAACTGCCGGGGGATTTCGTCAAAGTGCCGTTCGGCGACCTCAAGGCATTGGACGAAGTACAGCAGGCTCACGGCCCAAGAATCGTGGCGATTCTGATGGAGCCGATTCAGGGCGAAAGCGGCGTGCAACTGGCGCCGGCCGGTTACCTCAAGGCGCTACGCGAACTGTGCAACCGGCGCTCGTGGCTACTGATGCTCGACGAAATCCAGACCGGCATCGGCCGCACCGGCCAGTGGTTCGCGTTCCAGCACGAAGGCATCGTCCCGGACGTCATGACCCTGGCCAAAGGCCTGGGCAACGGTGTCCCAATCGGCGCTTGCCTGGCCCGGGGCCGCGCCGCCGAACTGTTCACCCCCGGCAGTCATGGCAGCACCTTCGGCGGCAATCCACTGGCCTGCCGGGTTGGTTGCACCGTGCTGGACATCATCGAAGAACAAGGCCTGCTGGAAAACGCCCGACTGCAAGGTGAACGCCTGCTCGCCAGATTGCGCGTCGAACTGGCCGACGATCCGAACGTTCTGGCGATTCGCGGCCAAGGCTTGATGATCGGCATCGAACTCGCTCAACCGATCCGCGACCTGACCCTGATCGCTGCCCGGGATCACGGCTTGCTGATCAACGTGACACGCGGCAAAACCATTCGCCTGCTGCCACCGTTGACGATTGATGAGCGGGAAGTGGAGATGATTGTCAGAGGGGTTTGCCGGGCGGTTAAACCGAGCTGAAAATGTGCTCAGTAATGATATCTGCACATCACTATCTGTATCGCGTCAGCATCGATCGCATAGACCAAGCGATGCTCCGCTGTAATCCGTCGAGACCAGAAGCCGCTCAGATTGTGTTTGAGGGGCTCAGGTTTTCCGGGGCCATTGAAAGGCTCACGCTGAATCGCTTTGATCAACAAGTTGATTCGTTTGAGCCCGGCTTTATCGTTTTGCGGGAACCATAAATAGTCGTCCCAGCCTTCAGGAGTGAACTCGATATTCATTCTTCGATAAGGTGCCTGGCTTTGGTTTTCCCTGCTCGTAGGTTGCCGATCGATTTGATCAAGCGTTCAGCATTGGCTGGGGAACGGAGCAAGTACGCGGTCTCTTCGAGCGCGTTGTACTCTGCTAGTGACATCATCACAACCGGTTCGCCCTTCTGGCGAGTTACCAACAATGGCGCACGATCTTCGTTGACCCGATCCATGGTTTCAGCCAAGTGTGCACGCGCAGTGGTGTAGTTAATGGTTTGCATGGTGTAGTCCTCGCTCAATGCAAAGAACGTACAGAAATGAGTACAGGATGAAAGGGCGATAGCTACGAGTGGTCATTAAGCGGATGACGTATCCGCGACTGCGTTGAGTATCGCCGAAGCTTCGTTGAGACATTTCTGCGACCCCTGTAATCCCCTTCCTATAATCCCGCCATCCACCCGCACCCAAGTTTTTCTATCCCACCCCCACAGATCTTGTGCGTTGTGACCCCAACGGCCGATCGCGATAGTGAATGCACGGCCAGGCATCTCACAGGGCTGAGCTTCTCCTAACGGTCGGATCGGTCTCCCGGCTGCCAGGTCAGCCGCTACCAGGCTGCTTCTGCCCAGTGCCATGCCATTGCCTGAAATCGCCGTTTGCAGCACCGCTGCGGAATCGTTGATCTGCAAACCGGGCCAATGACCATGGCCGAAACGAATACCAAGGTCGATGCGTTCGGTGGTGAAATCCACCAGTTTGCCGTTGGTGTCCAGGCGCAATTCGTATTGCGGATACAAAGCCTGAAAGCCTTCGACCCGCGCCAGCAACCACTTATCGGCAAACGCAGGAGGTAGGTACGGTCACGCTGATGGACGTGGCGGCGCCTCCCGCCTTGAGCTTTCCACGGCGAGGCGAGAAAGTCGAAGCCGGTCTGCAAATCCGATAACACCGCCCGCGCCTCATCGGTCAGTTCCAGTCGTGCCGGGCCGCTGATTCGAAGGCCCGCAGGGCATTGAGGTGGTTGGGCGCTCTCAAGGTTCAAGTTCGTAGGCGTGAAAAGTGAGCAACATAGTGCTCCCAAACTTTAAGGATGTGCGATCACTTGGGCTGGCGTGCTTTCTTTTTCACCCGCCAATGCCGAACCAGCGCAATCACCACCGCCAACACTAAAACCCCCAGCGCAATCGGCAGTCGATAAGGTTTCAAATTGCCCAGCATCGTTTCCAGCGCCTCACCAGCCCAATATCCGGCACTGGCGAACACCGTGGCCCAGACTACCGCGCCCAACGCATTCAGAAGCGTGAACCGCAACGGTGACAGACCACTGGCCCCAATGACCATCGGCCCCACCAGCCGCATGCCATACAGAAAGCGCACGGCAAACACCGAAGTCGACGGATAACGCGCGATCAACCCCGTCACGCGATCAATCGCCGCTTGTTGACGATGCAGGCGTGGCAACAGCCGTCCGCCGAAATAGCGTCCGCTCCAGAACAGTAACTGATCCCCCAGCATGCCACCCAGGCTGGCCCAGCCAATCACCGGCCATAGGTGCAGCAAATGCTGATGCGCCGCCATCCCGCCCAGAATCAGAATGGTTTCGCCCTCCAGCAAACAGCCGAAGAACACCGCCCAATAGCCGTAAGTGCCGAGCAGATAGTTGAGATCTATGTGTTCAAACACGGCCGCTCCCCCAGACTTTCCACCAACCGAACCAGATAGCCGTCCGGGTCCTGCACCAGAAATTCCCGTTGACCGACTTCCACTGCGTCCGCGCGATACCAGACATCGGCGCAGGGGCGAAACAACGGCCATTGAACTTTGGCCAGTCGCTGAAGAATGGGTTCAACTGAATTGACGGTGATCTGAAAGTTGATGCCGCGGCCTAGCGGTGTTTCCAATGGGCCGGTCAGCCATTGGCCTTCGTCGGGATCGTATTGCTCGAGCATAAGCTGGACGCCCTGTAGATCGAGGTACGCAAAGCCGGGGCGTTCGTAGGCGATATTGAAACCGATCAGTGACGTCCAGAAGTGCAGGCTTTTTTGAATATAGGTGACCATTAATTCGGGGACTAACTTGCTCCGTGCAAACATAGGCATCCTTGATAAACGCGTAATTGGCTTCAATCGGTTCGTTATGTTGCGCTTAGTGTGCGAGCAGTCGCGTCTTGATGGATATGCGAAAACATCCAGTCGATAAAGAACTGCGTTTCGGCCGCAGCCTCCTGGGAGACGCCATAGTAGTAGCGGGTCAGCGGCAGGCGCAGGGAAGGCAGCGGACAGATCAGCCGTCCTGTGGACAAGTCTTTGCCCAGCAGTGATGCCGGGCACAACGCGACGCCGAGCCCATCGACGGCGGCCTGCAATACCAGGTGCATGTGATCGAATTGCAGGGTGGGTTGATTGCGCAATTGCGCGATGCCGGCGTGTTCGGCCCAGTTTTTCCAGTCCGTGGCGCGGGTTCTGCCTGCCAGGAGCGTGTGACGGACCAGATCCTGGGCACTGTTCAACGGCACGGTTTGCAGCAGCGACGGTGCCGCGACCAGCACCATGTCATCTTCCAGCAATACTTGCGGTTGAACATTGGATGACCACCCGGAATGTCCCCGGCGAATGACCACGTCAAATGTTTCGCGGGATTGATCCGGCGGCAGGGTGCTGGTGACCACTTCGGGCTGGATATCCGGATACAGCGCCATGAAATTCGGCAACCGCGGGATCAGCCATCGCACCGCAAAGGATGGGCGCACGTTGATGGTTACCTTGCGCAATGAGGCGCCGCGGGTCAGTGCGGTAGCGGCGTTGGCGATCTGCGTCAGGGCAATGTTGACCTGCTCATAAAACGTCTGGCCGGCGGGCGTGAGCGACGATTGCCGGGTTCGACGCTCGAAGAGCTGCACACCCAGATGTTCTTCGAGCAGCTTTATGTGACGGCTGACGGCGCTGTGGCTGACATGCAGCTCTTCGGCCGCCAGGCTGAAACTCTGATGGCGAGCGGCAGCGGCAAAGGCGCGGACGGCGTTCAAGGGGGGGAGGTCTGAAATCATGTGTCTAATTTAGTCACATATGAGGCGCAATTAAAGCGTTTGTCAGCGTTCTCGCTTCACGCCAATCTGAAGGCCGCTCTTTGTCTTGCCGGCCGTTGACCCAATGTCAGTTAAAAGTACCCATGCTGCTGATCGAAACTCAATTCGAGCCGCCTCCATTTTGGGTCTTTGCCTGCCCGCCGACACGCTGCTGTATTTGCTGTTGCCCATGCAGCCTGAAGCCTTCGGAATCAACCTGGCGCAAGCAGGCATCCTGCTGGCCGCCAACCGGCTGGTGAGGATTTTCGGTTACCGCTACGTCATGGATTTTTATGCGAGCAAGGGCGATCGACCGGCATCCTTGCTGGCCGCCGGGACTGCGGCGCTTTGTGCCTTGGGTTATGCGACGCTTTCGGGGTTCTGGGCATTATTGCTGTTGCGTCTGGGTTGGGGGTTGTCCTATGCCGCGCTGAATTTGTCCACGCAGGTCATGGCGACAGCGGAACCCACGGGCGCCGCACGCCGCACCGGGCGTTCGCGGGCGCTGATTGCCGCTGGTCCCATGCTGGCGCTGCCACTGGGGGCGGTGCTTTGCATGGCCTATGGACCGCGGGTGATTTTTTTCCTGATGGGCGTGGCCGCGTTGATCGGGATGTGGCTGGCGAACGGCTTGCCGTCGGCGGCCCATCCAATGCCGACCACGACGCGGCGATTTCGGCGCCCGGACAGCGTCGCGGTCTGGTCGTTTATCGAAGGGCTGACACTGGACGGGCTCTTTATTTTTGGCCTTTCACTGCAGGCGCAGCAGTTGATGGCGGGCAACGCAGTGTTGGTGGCCGGTGTGCTTCTGGCCTTGCGCTATGTGTCGGAGATGCTGCTCAGCCCGTTTGGCGGGGCGGCGGCGCAGCGTTGGGGCGCGACGCGAATGCTGATTGTCTTTTCGCTAATGACCTCGATGGCCCTCGCAGGATTTGGCAGTCACTGGTTGGTGGTGGGCGGGGCTCTGGTGCTGGTGTTGCGAGCGCTACAGTTGCCCTTGGTGGTGACCGTCGTTGCGCAACTTCATCCCGGCGTCGGGCGGGTTCGGGCGCTTGCAGCCAACGCGGTCTGGCGTGACGTCGGGGCAGGCATGGGTCCGTTGCTTGCCGGTTTGCTGTTGCCGCTGGCGCCGTCGGTGTGGGTGTATTCGGTTGCAGCGTTGTGTCTGGCCGTCAGCGCACTGGCCTGCACCCAACGAAACAGGGTCGCGCTGGAGATAACGCAGTAGTCAGGGTGCGACTTGTGAGTTTAGTTAATTAAGCCCCTGCGATTATCCAAGTTGAGGGCTGGGGTGTAGCGGGAAAGTCGGCGAGGCCTTGTAAATCACGGGGTGCCGCAACGGTGGATAGTTGGGTTGAAAAAATAATAAGTAAACGAACCTGTGTTTTAGAGATACGTCATGATTCGAATAGTAAAAAAACGCTAATCAAACTGTAATAATTTATTGCGTTCGAATGATGGCTGTGGTTTTTTACATCGGCGTTGAGCGCACTTTCAATGGGGTTGGCCAGTGATGAAGGGAATCATATGAATAAGTATCCTGATTATTAGCCAGGTTTGTATTAAATAAAAAAACACTCTCTGAGCGTCGATATTTAGTTTCGGCGTAACAGTCAACTATTGCCTGGGGAAAAGTATGAGTCGTGACGCCGTGTCCAAGTTTATTTCTGCCGATCGCAGAAGTGCAGCGTTAAGAAGTTTGTTGGCTGAAAAGCGTTGCCTGCGTTTTCTTGAAGCACACAATCCTATTTCCGCCATATTGGCCGAGAATGCATCGCAAACGGTTGACGGGCAAACCCGCGAATACGATGGCTTCTGGTCGAGTTCTTTGACGGACTCCACCGCTCGCGGAAAGCCGGACATTGAAGTGTTGGCGATCAAAGACCGCCTGAGCAACGTAAATGATATTTTCGAAGTGACCCGCAAACCGCTGATCATGGACGGAGACACTGGCGGCAAGCCCGAACACTTTGCCTATGACGTCCGTTCGCTGGAGCGCCTGGGTGTTTCTGCGGTGATCATCGAAGACAAGACCGGGTTGAAGAAGAACTCGCTGTTTGGCAACGATGTATTCCAGCAGCAGGAAAGTATCGAAGACTTCTGCAACAAGATTCGAATCGGTAAGCAGGCACAGATATCCACGGACTTCATGATTATCGCGCGCATCGAAAGTTTGATTCTCGATGCCGGTATCGAAGATGCATTGACGCGTGCCGATGCTTATGTTGCCGCCGGTGCCGATGGCGTGATGATTCATAGTCGTAAAGAGTCGCCTGATGAAATATTCGAATTCGCCAAGCGTTTTCGTAAACATCATCCAGCGGTGCCACTGGTCTGCGTGCCGACCAGTTATTCAAGTATCTCGTTCGAGGCGCTGGAAGCTGAAGGTTTTAATGTCGTTATTTATGCGAACCATATGTTGCGCTCGGCTTACATGGCGATGAGGACGGTAGCCGACAGCATATTGTTTTCGGGCCGTACGCTGGAAGTTGAACCCAGTTGCCTGTCGATCAAAGAAATCCTCGAACTCATTCCCGGTACAAAATAATGAAAAAACTGTCTTTGGCCGATCGCAACGCTCAGGTGGTTGCGCCCAGCACTTCACGCATGCGCAGCATTGCCAACGAGCTGAAAGAAAAGGGTGAATCGATCATCAACTTCGCTGCCGGTGAACTCGATTTCGACACGCTCGAGAGTCTGAAAAAAGCCGCGATCGAGGCCATTCAGGGCAAGTGCAACACCTACACCCCGGCGCTGGGCGAAAAAAAGATCCGTGAGCAACTGGCCGCGCACATTTCGACGGAGCTTGGGGTTGATTACGCCTGGAACGAAGTGGGGATGACCGCCGGAGCCAAGCAGGCGTTGTACAACACCGCAATGGTGCTGATCAATCCGGGTGATGAAGTGATCATTCCGATCCCTTACTGGGTGACGTTCCCTACCCAGATCGAGTTGGCGGGCGGTAAACCGGTGTTGGTTGATACCAAACCGGACCACTACAAGTTGACGGCGGACCTGATCGGCGCCGCGATTACGCCGCGCACCAAGGCCATCCTGATCAACACGCCGAACAACCCGACCGGCGCGGTCTACGACGAGGCCGAATTGCGCAAGATCGGCGATCTGGCGATCCAGCACGACCTGTGGATTATCTATGACGAGTGCTATTCCCGACTGATCCGCCATGGCGGGCAGCACCACAACATTGTCTCGCTGATTCCAGCGTTGAAAGAACGTACGGTCATCATCAATTCGTTCTCCAAGAGCATGGCCTTGACCGGCTGGCGGCTGGGGTATGCGAGCGGCCCGGTGGACGTGATCAAGGCCATGGAAAATCTTCAGGGCCATACCACTTCCAACCCGAATGTGGTCGCGCAAGTGGCGGTATCCAAGGCGTTGGAACACTCCACGGACTTCATCAATACCGCCAACGCGATCCTTGATCGACGCTTGCTCGTCATTCAAAACGCCCTGGCCCACATCGAGCATCTTGGCTCGGCGAAGGCAGAAGGCGCGTTCTATGTCTTTGCCAATATCCAGTGGTTTATCGGTCGGCAGTACAACGGCAAGCCTGTGCCGACCACGGACGCGCTGGTCGAGTTGATCCTGGCGGAAGCGAAGGTGGCCGTGGTGTCTGGCGCCGGTTTTGGTGACGCCAGCGGCATTCGCATTTCCTACGCGGTAAGTGATGCCGATGTTGAAGTCGGCATGCAGCGTCTGGCTGAGTTTTTCGGAAAATTTAACTGAGGAGCGCCCCGATATGACAAAGGAAAACCCTGTTTCAGTGATTATTCTGGCGGCGGGCCTGGGTTCTCGCCTGGAAGATCAGACGCTATCGAAAAACAAATGCCTGATCGAAGTGGCCGGCAAAACCATCATTACCCGTTTGCTGACGCAACTTGAGTCGCACAAGGTGGCGAACGTCATCATGGGCGTCGGCTATCTGGCCGATGTGCTGGAAAGCTACATCCGCAGTAACCATCCCGATATTTCGACGGTCTTCGTCCATAACCCGATCTACGCGCGCACGGGCTCGGTCTACTCCCTGAAACTGTGCCTGAGTGCGGTGCCGCAAGGTCACGACGTGGTGGTGTTCGAGGGTGATGTTGTGGTCGAGGACTCGCTTGTCACGCGGTCACTGGCATCCCTGCAAACCCTGGACGAGAACGAGTTCTCCACGATTCTGGCACCGTACTCCACCGAACTGACCGGCACCTTTGCCTTGATCGACACCCAGAAAGTCACGGCGTGGCGGCATGAATCGGTACGTGATGCCGACTTCCCGCTGCTGACGTCATTCAAGACCGTGAATATCACTGCGATGACAGCGCAGGCAGTCGCCACGTTGCAGGAACATATCCAGGCCACTGTCGACGTTCACGGCGTCAAGGCACCCCTGGAATACGCGATGGATAGTTTGATCAAGAATGACTATGTGATTCGGCCTGTGCTGGTCAGCCATGAGAAATGGTTCGAAGTCGATACGGCCGAGGACCTGGAGATCGCCAACGAAATTTTCGGCACCTCGGCGCTGATTCTTTCCTGAGGTGAGCCATGTTTGCTGTTCTCTATGAGGTCTTGATCTTGCCCATCGCCCATTGTTTTCAATGGGTACTGGACACCAGCTACACCCGAACCCAGAGCTTCGGGGCGTCGATTGTCGTCCTCAGCCTGGTGTTCAACTTCGTGTTGCTGCCGGTCTACCACTTTGCTGAAAAAGTGCAGAACAAAGAGCGCTTGGCCCGGGCAAAAATGGAGCCGAAAGTTCAGGAGTTCAAACGCTGCTTCAGTGGTTATGAACGGCACATGATGATCTCGGCCCTGTACCGGCAACATCACTATCACCCGGTTTTCGCACTGCGAGGCCTGGTGCCGTTGTTGATTCAAGTGCCGGTGTTCATCGCCGCCTATGGCTTGCTGAGCGATTACCCGCCGATCCGGGAAAAGAGTTTCCTGGGTATCGCCAATCTCGGCGCGCCAGATGCGTTGTTGGGTGGCGTCAATCTGCTGCCCATTGTCATGACCGTGATCAATCTGATCTCGGCCTACATTTACAGCCGTGATCTTTCGTCCCAGGAGCGCATGCAAACCTGGATCGTGGCGATGGTGTTTTTTGTCCTGCTGTACACCTCTCCAGCGGGGCTGGTGCTGTATTGGATCTGCAATAACCTCTTCTCGCTAATAAAAAATATTGTCTATCGCGTTGCCCGACCCGACTCGACACTTCGAAGGATTTCCAATGCTTAATTCAACGAGCCCCGCGTATGCCGTGGGGGCGAATGCCGTGGCGCAGACCCGGGAAAAACCACTCAAGCTGTTTTTTCTGGCTTACGCAGCGCTTTATCTGCTGCTGTTTCTGGCCACGCCTCTGGCGCTGACCAGTTTCGAGGACGATGTCACGGGCCTCAGTGGCTACTTGACGATCTATGCCGCGACCCATGCGGTGGTGTTTGTGGCGTACCTGGCGCTGATCTTTGTCATTGGCGCGGTTTCACATCGCCATGTGATTTCTGTCCTGACGGTGATCGGGTTATGGGCGCTGATCGTTGGTATCGCCTATAGCTTTTTCCTGCCGCTGGATGCGGGGATGATCGACAACTTCAAATTCTCTGACCCCAAAGCCCTGGTGGTTTCCCGGCAGCACCTGGTTGTCGACGTTGCCGTGTGTATCGGTGCATTGCTGGCAGCGTTGATCGTGCTGAAAAGTTTCGCTGTGCAGGCGGGTAAGTTCCTCACGCTATTTGTATTGATCTGCGCAGCCTATGCCTTGTTTGCGGGTTACACACTGGCCTCGAAAATTGGGGCAATCCCGCCGCCGGGTAACGATGGCAAAGAAACGATCTCGTTCTCGAAAACCGAGAAAAACATCGTCGTGTTGATGATTGACGGCTCCATGGCCGGTTACGTCCCCAAGTTGCTGAAAAGTGATGCCGGCATGTCCGAACGCCTGAGTGGTTTCACCTGGTATTCCAACGTGGTGTCCACCGGCAACCGGACGTTCAACGCATTGCCGGCGGTGTTTGGCGGTTTCGATTACACCGCAGCCAACATTAATGATCGCCCCGGCAACCTGGAAGACAAGATCAACCAGGCTTACATGCTCTATCCGGAAAACTTTGCCGCCAAGGGCTATGGCGTTAAATACGTCGACCCGTTCTGGTATGGCTTTGCCCGCCGTGGCGACTGCAATAAATTCGTTGCGGGGCGCGCCGGTGATTGCATCCATGTCATCGACACCATCGGCCGGCAGGAAACCAACAAACATATGTCCGGCAAACACACCGAATACTTGTGGGGTGTGTTCAAGCAGTACCTGGCCATTTCGATCTACAAGGCGGTACCCAACGCCGTGAAAGGGCAGGTGTATGACGCCGGAAACTGGCAAGGTGCCTCGCTGTCCTGGTGGAAGCGGGAAGACAAGTTTCTCGAAAACTACTTCTCGCTGTTGGCACTTCCAAGTATTTCCGATACTGCCGCCCCTGGCCCGACCTTTACCTTTATGGCCAACAACATCACCCGCGCGGTGCTTAAGCTGGATGAGAGCTGCATACCCAACAAAAACCTGAAAACCACCCCGCAGGAACTTGAGTTCTTCAAGAGCGAAGACACCGCCGAAATCTACGACACGTTTTATTGCGCCATGAGCGGTGTGACTAAATACCTGGACTGGTTCAAACAGCAGGGTATCTATGACAACACCATGTTTGTGCTGGTCTCCGACCATGGCTGGCCTTCGCGCAACCCGCTGCTGGACGGCTTCCACGATGCCGAAAAACAGGAAGTGTATTCGCAGTTCCAGAACCTGTTGCTGATCAAACCCTTCGGCGCCCACGGCGTGCCGCAAGAAAGTCGCGAGTTCATTTCCAATGCCAGCGTGCCGGGCATTGTCTGTCAGGTCATCGGCGGGTGTGTGGACCGTAACACCGGCAATCGCATCACCTACAAACCGCTGACAGAGCCAGTGAAGTTGTACGAAACCCCGTGGCAACCCCAAGGGCAGAACGCCGACTCCTACAAGATTCTCAACACGTATGAAGTGAAGGACGACGTGTCGATTCCGGCCAACTGGAGCAAATTGCAATGACCCTTTTGCTGGAAAACGCGGTGGCGACTCCCTTTGTCGGCCTTTATCTTGATCCAGGCACCGGTAGCTTGCTGTTCTCGTTGATTGCCGGGGTGGTCACGACGGTTTTCTACTCGGCCAAAGGCATCTATTACAAGTTGACCGGGGCGACCAAAGGCAAGATCGGCTCGGCCGAGCGAAGCGTGCTCGACACGTGGTCCGTGGTGATTTATTCCGAAGGCGCACGCTATTACGGCACGTTCAAACCCTTGTTGGCGCAGCTGTCCAAAGCCCGTATCAAGACGCTGTACTTGAGTTCCGACAGCAACGATCCCGGCCTGACTGCCCATCCTGACCTGAGTGCCTGCTTCATCGGCGATGGCCACAAGGCTTGGGCGCTGCTTGCCCGGCTCAAGGCTGATGTGTGCATCTCGACCACGCCTGGGCTGGACGTGATGCAGTTCAAGCGCTCAAAACAGGTGAAGCACTACATGCACCTGGTTCACGCCCCGACCGACAAAGCGTTCAACCGGCCTTACTCCTTTGATTACTTCGATTCTGTGGTGATCAATGGCCCTCATCAGGAGCGCACATTGCGCTTCCTGGAGCAGTTGCGCGGTTCTAAGCCCAAGCAACTGATCATGGGCGGGTGCCTTTATTACGATGATCTGGTCAGCCAATTGCACAACCTGGCTCCGGAGCGTGTGACCGCAGTCAAAACCGTTCTGCTGGCGCCGACTTGGGGGCGCAACGGTTTGTTGAACCTGCACGGCAGCAAGTTTCTTCAAGGGCTGGCGCAGCAAGACATCAACCTGATCATTCGTCCTCATCCACAAAGCCTGGTTTCGGAGCCGGCATTAATCGAAGGGTTGCAGGCGCTGTTCCCGAATAACGCGCGTCTTGAGTGGGACTTTTCGCCGATTCCTTTCGATGCCATGGCCAAGAGCGACGTGATGATCTCGGACATCTCGGGGGTGATTTTTGACTATGCGTTTCTGTTCGAGAAACCGGTCATCACCGTAGGCATCGAGCCGGTGCGCGAGGGCACCGAGGCCAGCGATCTGCCTTACGACCCGTGGGAGCTGACGGTGTTGAACGACATCGGTTTGCGCCTGACCGAGCAAGACGTCGAGCGGTTGACGGACTATCTGCCGACCCTCCTTCAGGATGAACGCTACAAGCACAACATCCGCGCCTTGCGCGCCGAGTACGTGGTGAATTTCGGCTGTGCGGTGCACCCGGTCATGGAGGCGATCAAGCCACTGATCCAGGCACGCGAAATCGAGAGTCAGGCGTTCACCGCTCTTGAGCAACAGGCGGAGTAGGGGGGCAGGTCATGGCTGATGTGCTGGCTGGTTTATTGATCGTGTTCCCGGCGCTGGTACTGGCCGTGACGGTACACGAGGCCGGTCACGCGCTGACGGCCGCGTTGTTTGGCGACAGGGCTGCATTGGCGGGCGGCAGGGTTTCACTCAATCCGTTGAGGCATTGCTCGCTGCTGGGCACGGCGGTGGTACCGATTTCGGTTTTCGTCGTGACGTCACTGATGACCCTGCCCTC
The DNA here is from genome assembly GCF_056161485.1 of Pseudomonas sp. 5Vm1k. Lineage (NCBI taxonomy): Bacteria > Pseudomonadati > Pseudomonadota > Gammaproteobacteria > Pseudomonadales > Pseudomonadaceae > Pseudomonas > Pseudomonas sp. 5Vm1k. Next base: position 114,472 of record NZ_JBSPCZ010000008.1, on the reverse strand, counting down.
GACACTGGTGGGTTGGGGCAAAGCGGTGCCGATCAGCGAGGATTTTCCCTTACGCAAGACCGGACTGTTGTGTACCGCACTGGCCGGGCCGGTGGCGAACCTGTCACTGGCCGCACTGTGCATCGGTTTGCGCGGCCAGGTGCCGGAATACGCCTGGTTGGTCGCGTTTCTGGAGACCTGTGCGTCCTTCAATCTATTCCTCTGCGTGGTCAATATGCTGCCCATCATGCCGCTGGATGGCGCGACCTGCATTCAGGCGTTGAGCAGTGATCGCGTGTGGAATTACTACAAGCAGATTCATCCCTGTCTCTATGTCACCGGTGCCGGTTTATTGCTGACCGGATTGTTAAGTCGATACATCTTCTGGGCCACACAGTGCCTTTTGGATGTGTTGCCCAATGGAGTCATTCATGGCTAGTTATGGACTTTTTATTATTCTGGCGACCCTCACGGTGTTGAGCCCTGGCCCTGGTGTGGTGTTGACCATCTCCAACTCGTTGCGCCATGGCTGGACCGGTTCGCTGCCGGGGATCTTTGGTATCGCGTTGGGGGCTTTTGTCGTGGCGGGCATTTCGGCCAGTAGCGTAGGGCTGATCCTGGCCACCTCGGCCACCGCTTTTACGATCCTCAAGTACATCGGCGCACTTTACTTGTTGTACCTGGGCATCAAGATGTGGCGCACCAAGAGTTTTATCCCTGAACTTAAAGTCACCTCGTCACGCCCCTGGCGTCGATTTGTCGAAGCGTTATCGATCCAGTTGCTGAACCCCAAGGCGGGTTTCTTCTTTCTTGCAGTATTCCCACAGTTCATCAAACCGGACGGTAATTACTACACCCAATTCTTTCTGCTGGTGTCGTCCTACAGTGGGCTCGTTGTGCTTGTTCATACCGGTTATGCGCTCATGGCCAACGGTGCAAGAGGCTGGTTATCCACTAACAAGGGCGCCAGGGTCGTCGGTAAACTGTCAGGCATCACGTTCTTTTGCTTCGGCGTACTAATGGCGTCGGCCAGCAAATAGATGGACTCAAGCGATCTAACCCAGGAGGCTTTCATGGCCAGGAAGGCAATCAGTTTTGTACTGTTGGACGAGGACCGTGAGCGCCTCAGAAAAATCTCCCGCTCGGGACTTTTACCTCACCGGAGCGTGACACGGGCTTCGATCCTGCTATTACTGGAAAGCGGTTTATCGCCGAAGGAAGTCAGCTTCCGATTGAATATTTCGGCCCCCATCGTGTTCAAGTGGCGCAGTCGTTACCTGGCGTTCGGGATCGATGGGCTCGAAGACCTGCCGCGTAGCGGAATGCCAAAGGCCGTGGGCGAGTAGACACACGTCGATGGTGCTCAGGCAGGCGCTTGGGGCGAAACCATCCGGGTCTTTGGCGAACCGTTTGAGTTGTGCTGGAAGATGTCCTGCGGCTGGCCCTTGTCATTGAAGTACACCTGACCGATCCCCGCCGAGTTCCATAACCGCTCGCCCGCTTCAGCATGTTCGGGAATGTGCGGGACGATGCGCATGCGTCGGCGTTTGGTCAGCCAGTTCAGCGGCGAACGGGGTGAGTAGAGCCAGCGGTTGAGGCGGTCGAACCATTCGAGCAAGGCCCGCGGAAACTCGTTCTTGATCCCGCTGCTGGTGATCTGCCAGATCCGTGGGCCGGCCTTGCGGTGTCGGATCAATACTTCATAGACGAAGGAATAATGCACATCCCCCGACAGCACCACGTAGTTACCGGGTGTACGCGAGTGTCGGAAAATGTTCAGGATCACCTGGGCGGCGCCGCGATGGGCCATCCAGTTTTCGGCGTCCACCAGCAGGGGATAACCGCACCAGCTGAAGACCCGCTGCACCGTCTCGATCAACTTGACGCCAAAGATCGGCGCCGGGGAAACGATGATCGCCGACGGGTGATCCAGCAGTTCCTGTTGCAACTCGCTGAGGGCTTCCCAATCCAGCAGGCCCGAGGGTTGCTTGAGGTTCATCTCGCTGCGCCAGCGTCGGGTGCGGGTGTCGAGCACCACCAGGGCGGGGGTGGTCGGCAAGACGTAATGCCAGTTCTGGAAGCGCAGCAATTTGTCGATCAAGTCGTCCTGGATCGTGCTGTCGAGGTAGCGCTCGGTGGTGCTCAGTGCGCGGGTTTTCTCCAGCACCTCGGCAAACGCATCCGGGTTATTGCCCCAGCCCTGGCACAACAGATAGGCGAGCAGCGCGTTACCGATGATGCGCTTGGAGAACGGATGCCCATAGGCCGTTTCCTCCCATTGCGCGGAAAGATTCCAGTCATCAGTAATATCGTGGTCGTCGAAAATCATCAGGCACGGCAAGTGCGCCATCGCCCGGCCCACACCGCCGAGGCCAGCCTTGAAGGCATCGATGCGGGTCTGCTCAAGGGTGTAGCGCTCGCGTCTTTCGGGCGTCAGTGCCGGTGGCTTCGGATCGATCAGCGTCCAGGCGGTTGGCGACCAGACCAGCAGGTACATGGCCATGACTTCGGCGAAGGTCACCAGATGATTGTCGGCGCTGCTGCTGGTGAAAATCGGCTTACGGGCACCACCGAAAAATCGCTCGCGCAGGGTTTCATTGCTCTCAAGCGCCGGTAACAAATCCGCACGATGGTAGTAACTGGCCGGGTGTTCGTAGAGCTTGGCGCTGTCGCTGACCACTGCGCCTTCGAGGTACTCGTCGAACAAACCCAGGCGCTGGATCAATGCATGGATTGCCCGCAGCATCGGCCCGGCGACATCGTCGGCGTAGACCTGATCGCCGCTCATCATCAACAGGGCCGGGCGCTCGATTGCTGTATGTTCCGCCATCAACAAGCGATCGACACACAACAAACCATCCGCCGCCGGGTGGTGAGGTTTGCGGCAGGAACCGTGTAGCAGTTGATCAATTTTTGAGCGCAGGACGAAGTTTGGAGATTGGGCCTCTCCGTAGAGCAAATGCGGAGCCCAGTCAGCGATGCCCGCGTCGTCAATCAGCAAGTCGTACTCGATCAACGTGTCCCAGGGCAGGGCGGTGTCCAGCGGCACGTCGATCAAATGAATAAAGGCATGGGTGCCCACCGGGATGACCGTGCATTGCCCGGCATCCAAATGGATATCGCCGACACCTTGCAGACGCAACGTCAGCGACAACACCCTGGACCCTACAAGCCACATCACCAGCCGCGTAGGCTCCAGACGCCGCAACAACGGCCCGACCAGCACTGGGGGCAGGGATTGGTGATCGTCGGGCAGTGGCAAAGGCATGGACATCCGGTTTCTGGCTACAAAGATGCGCGGGATGATAGCGCAGCGGAGGTCAATGAATTGCAACTAGGCATCCGACCTTATGACCCCTCGCTCACCATTCGCCACCAACCACCGAAACAAATCACTCACCGACACCGTATGACTGCGTTCCATCCAGCGCACCAGCGCCGGGCCGTAATGTTCGGTGTAGCGACTGAGCACCAACTCGCGACAATCCGCCGACAAGCGCAGGGTAATCTCCCGACAGTGCAGATTGGCCTGGTCGTTCTGCGTCACCCGCTGCTGCAGAATCAAACTTTTGCTTTCAGAACCCATCAGCCGGCGCTCCTGTGCATTGAGCTTTGGTGGTCTGCGGCGAGCCTTGTTTGCCATCCGCCACGTAAGCCGCGCGGTGCTCGGCCACCACGTTGCGTAACGCGCTGTAATAGTCCGGCAGTTTTTGCAGGCTGTCGGTCAGCGGCAACACTTCTGCGCGACCGTCGACGATGCCGCCGACGGTATTGAGGGTGGACAGCGTGTCCACAGTGTCGCTGTTGTTACCAAACGGATCGACCACAAAACTCAGCACACGGCCGGCGGCGTCGCGGCTGTTGGAGGTGCCGAACAGCGGCAGTTCGACGATCGGGCCGTTGCCGATGCCCCACACGCCGAAGGTCTGGCCGAAGTCCGCGTCGTGACGTGGGATGCCGACTTTGCCGGAGACGTCGATCAAACCCACCACGCCGACCGTGGTGTTGAGCACGAACCGTCCCACGGTATTGACCGAACGCCTCGGGTTGCCTTGCAGCAGGTCATTGATAAACACCTTGGGTTCGCCAAAGTTGGCCACGAAGTTATGCACACCCGCCTGGAAAAAATCCGGCAGGTAGCGATAGCCGCGCGCGACCGGCGCCAGGGCGTAGTCGTCGAGCACCCGGTTGAAGGCGAACACGCCGCGATTGAGCGGTTCCGCCGGGTCGTACACCGAGTAGCCGATTTCGGCACAGGTCACGCTGGCGGTGGACGGCGGCTGGCTGCTGCAACCTGCCAACCCGGCGGCCAACACGGCAATCGAAGTATTGCGGGCCAGCCAGGGAGCACACTTGAAAGGCAACATGGATGCAAGTCTCGGGAGGAATTCGCCGAGATGCTGAGCCCCAAGCCTTGCGCAAAGATGTCTGGTTTATTGCCGCGCTGACGCTTTATTGCACGATTGAAATATATGACGGGCCGGCGTGAATGGTTTTAGATGGCGGTTCCATTCGGCCCTTAAGTGACCTTCGGTGAACAGCCTGTTAATTGTGGACGATGACCTTGAGGTCCTCGATCTGCTGAAAAAATTCTTCGTGCAACACGGCTACAGCGTCGAGGTCGCCACCGACGGCGCGTCGCTGTGGTCGGCCATCGAGCGTCAGGCGCCAGATCTGATCATTCTTGACGTGATGTTGCCCGGCGACAGCGGGTTGATCCTGTGCCAGCAACTGCGGATTCGCTGCGCCACACCGGTGATCATGCTCACCGCCATGGGCGAACTCAGTGATCGGGTGGTTGGGCTGGAACTGGGCGCCGATGATTACCTGACCAAACCTTTCGACGCCCGCGAATTACTGGCCAGAGTTCGCGCCGTGCTGCGTCGAGTGGACGAACGCCGTCCGGTGTCGCAGGAACGGCCACGGCCGCTGATCGACTTCGCCGACTGGCACCTGGACGTCACGCGCCGTGAATTGCGCTCGCCGGACAACGTGATGATCCCGCTGTCGGCCGGTGAGTTTGACTTGCTGCTGGTCTTCGTCGAACACCCGCAACGCATTCTGACTCGCGAGCAATTGCTGGACCTGGCGCGAGGGCATAGCCATGAGGCGTTTGATCGCAGCATCGACGTTCAGGTCAGCCGCCTGCGACGCAAACTCGAATCCGACACCAAGCGCCCGGCGATGATTCGCACCGTGCGCAATGGCGGTTACCTGTTCACCCCCAGCGTGACGCGGCGATGAGTTGGCTGAAGCGGATTCGCCGGAATACGGTGGCGCGCTGGATCGCCTTGACCATCATCCTGGCCATGCTGATTTCCCTCGCGCTCAACGGCCTGTTTATCCAACTGGCCGGGGTGTGGGCGCGGCCGCCGCTGACCGAAATCGGTTTACTGGAAAAAGCCGGAGCCATCACCCGCGTGATCGAGGCCGCGCCCGCGCCACTGCGCAGCCAATTGGCTCAGGCCGTCAGCGATCAAGGTTTCACCGTCAGTTGGCACCTTGATCGGCAGGAACTCAATCTGCCGACGGTGGAAGATCCCATTTCCCATGACAGCATGAGCATCCTGCAACCGCTGTTTAAATCCGCAGACCGGCGAATTGAAGCCTATGAGCCGTCCGACTGGACGGAGAACCCGGCGCAGGCGCATTACGCGCTGGTGATCGAGTTGCCGGATGCCTCATGGCTGATGTTTTCCGCGCCCTCGCGCAGTTGGGGCCTCGACGAAATGCCGCGTTATTTGATTGTCGTCCTACTGGCGCTGATCTCCACTGCCTTGGTCGCACTGATCGCCACTCGCCGCCTCGCCACCCCTTTGCAACGTTTCGCCGAGGGCGCCCGACGCTTCGGCACGGACTTCCGCGCACCGCCCATCGAACCGATCGGCCCCCAGGAAATCCGTCAGGCGATCCTTGCGTTCAATGCGATGCAGGCCCAGTTGCAGCACTTCATCCGCGACCGCACACAAATGCTCGCCGCCATCTCCCACGACCTGCGCGCGCCTCTGACGCGGATGCGCTTGCGCGGTGAATTCATCGAAGACCCCGAGCAACAGCAGCGGTTGTTTCGGGATGTGGATGAAATGCAGGCGATGATTAATTCGGCGCTCGAGTTCTTTCGCGATGATGCGCGGCTTGAACCGGCAACTCAGTTTGACCTCGCGGAACTGCTGCAAACGTTGCTGGATGATTATCGGGATCAGCAGATCGATATTGCGTTTAGCGGACCGCAGCGGCTGGTGTATTTCGGACGGCCATTGGGACTTAAACGGGTGATGACCAATTTGCTGGATAACGCGATCAAGTACGGGAGTGAGCCGGCGGTTGAGTTGAACGCCGATGATGGGCAGGTGCGGATCAAGGTGTTGGATCGTGGGCCGGGAATTCCGCAGGCCAGTCTTGAGCAGGTGTTTGTGCCGTTCTTTCGCATGGAAGGCTCGCGCAATAAAAGCACGGGAGGCGTTGGCCTGGGGTTATCGGCGGCGCGGGCGATTGTGTTGGAGCATGGCGGGGAGTTGAGGCTGCGCAATAGAATGAAGGGTGGGTTGGCGGCGTTGGTGGTATTGCCGGTGCAGGCGGGGTAGGGCGTACACCGGTCAGGTGCGTCTACTGCATCGGGACCACGGACAGCGTAATGGACAACACCACAAGCCCGACAATGAACCCGGAAACGGCCCCGGCAATGTTGCCGAAAATCTGGCTCCAACTACCGCGATTGACCACTACCCAGCGCCACATGAACCCCCAGGTCGCCGCAAATATTACAAACCTCAGAAACTCCATTCGCTCCCTTCCTTACGTGCAGTAACAATAAAACTACGCTCGCCTTTTGCTGAGCGCTGACGATAAACGGCACGATATCAAAATAGTTGGATTGCACCACTGCCCGGCTCGCAGCGATAAGGCCAATCAGGGAATTAAGTAGCCTTTTGTTTCATGTCCGTTATCGTGACGGGAAATTTACCTGGCGTCGGGACTTCGTTACTCAATATGAGTAGCCATCCCAGTCGATATTCATTCAGGAGCGTAAACGTGATCTGGTTTCTCGAAGGTCAATCCAGTCAGCGCGATATTCTTATTGGCGCGCGCGAAGCACTGCCGGCGAACGTCAGGATCTTTGCTTCCCATCGTAAGGACCGACCTGAAATCACCGGGCAGGCCGACGTCAGCTTTCAAGAGCCTCTGGACAATGAGGAGAGAATCGACTGGGTGATTGCCACGGCGCTTGAGCATGGCATCAAAGTGATTCTTGCCGGCCGTATTGGCAGTTTCTACGAAGCGGCCCGTGAGCGGTTCGACGCCGTCGGTTTGCAACTTGTGACTGGCGGGATGTCCATGGACACCTTCCACAATGTGGACGACAAGAGCCGGTTCACCGCAGAGGCGGAGCGAGCGGGGCTGGCCTGCATTCCCGCCGTGACGGTCAGCAATGCCCGGGAGCTGGCGGCTGCCTACGAGACGTTGTCCAGCCAAGGTGAGGTTTGCATCAAGCCTGTCGTTGGCATCTACGGACAAGGTTTCTGGCGGTTCAAGGCGGATGTCGACCCGTTCCGCTGCCTGGAAAACCCGGATGCGCGGGAAGTTGATTTTCAAACCTACCTGAACATCTATAAATCCGGCACGGAGCGGGCGCCCATGCTCGTCATGCCTTATTTGCCGGGTAGCGAGTGTTCCGTCGATATGGTTTGCGAGGCGGGCAAGCCGGTTGCGTTCGTCGGCAGAAGAAAGCAGGGTGTTCACCAGACATTCGAGCGTGAGTCCGCAGCCGTTGAGCTTGCCCTCAAGGCCGCTGCGCACTTTAAGTGTGATGGACTGGTCAATGTCCAGACCCGAGACGACCAGAACGGTGTTCCTCATCTGTTGGAAATCAACCCGCGCTATTCCGGCGGGATTGGATACACACGGGAAACCGGGATAAACCTGGCAGGCATCTTCGCCGTTCGTCGGCTGGGGCTGCCGGAACCCGCGGCGCAGTGGGTGGACAACGTTAGGGTGAAGCCCATCACGGTTGCCGTTGTAGCGCCTTCCTGATATTACAACGCCACACAGACAGTGAATGATTGTCACGGTCTTGGCATAATTGCCGGCATACCGATCAAGGAACGACAGGATGAAGGCGCTTACGCCTGGAGCGAACGCTGCTATTTCGGGCGTTAAATGTGCATGGACGCTGGAGTGCAGCCACTCTACCGCCTTTGGGGAATACGCAGCCGTAGCGCTGCTGCCCGTCACTGAGAAGCGTCTCCCGACAGGTGACCCGGCTCTGTTTCAAGTCACTCAACAGTGGATGGAATGGAGCGGCACTTCGTCGTCTATTGGTTGTTCCCTGGACTTGTCCCGGCTGCCCGGAGGCAGTGAGCGTCTATTACTGGTCGTTTATACCTTCTCCGCAGCCGGACCTGTCAGCGAGCTCAAAGACCTGCGTCTGCAAGTCGACAACCAGGTCGAACTGTCCCTAGATCTGAAAAGTAACGGCGAATCAGCGATCGTCATTGGCGAGTTCTATAACCGCAACGATCAATGGAAATTCCGTGCGCTGGCCGAAGGATCGGCTTATGGCCTGGCCGCGATGGGCCGTCGCATGGGCATCACGATCGATGATGCGCACCCAACGCGCCGTCCGTACTCGGGTGATTCACCGAGAAGTCGTACCTCGGCGACGGGCACCGGATTCGCCGTTTCTCCTAATCAAGTCATGACCTGCGCCCATGTGATCGAGGGGATGGAGGAACTGCACATTGCCTCCTTCGCCGGGCGCTACCGCGCTGAAGTGGTGGTGGTCGATCAGCGAAACGATATGGCTTTGCTGCGTATTCAGGATTGCCCGCCACTGTCGCCGGTCGTCTTCAAGGACGGGGTCGGTTGTGCACTGGGCGAGTCGGTGATTGCCCTGGGCTTTCCGATGGCAGGCCTGGCCGGCGGTGGCGTTCATGTGACACAGGGCGGTGTGTCCGGGCTGTTCGGGTTGCACAACGATGCAAGCCTGCTCCAGTTCACCGCAGCCATTCAGCCCGGGTCCAGCGGCAGCCCGTTGTTCGATACCAGCGGTGCGGTCATCGGGATGGTGACGTCGTCGTTGCCGGACGCGCAAAACATGAACTTCGCGGTCAAGGCCGGGTTGTTACTGGCGTTTCTGGATGCCTGTCATGTCTCTCCACCCAAATCTCCAACCGGTCGAGTTTTCTCGACCGCCGAAATGGCTCGTGAAGCTCAGTCGTCGCTCTGGCGGATCGAAGCCCGAAATCCGTAGAGGCACCCTGCTTTAAAAATAGTGAAGGGTTGTCAGTTCACTACCTCGCCTCTTTTAGGAATGTTGCAAATGGAATTCGTAGTAGAAAAATCCTCGACCACCCGGCTCAGCGCGCAACTCAAACGCGGGCTGATGGAAGTCGATGTCGATGAATCATCCATCGAGCCCCACTCACTGTTCGGGTTCGCCGAGCGCCGTAATCCTAAGCGTGCGTTCCTTTTTGTGTCCCGCGTTCTGGGCCGACATATTCCTGTTCGCCCATCGATCATGCAAACCAGTTACGAGCACCTGGCGGCAAAGATTCCCGATGACTTGCCCGGACCGGTACTGGTGATCGGTATGGCAGAGACAGCTGTCGGCCTGGGGGCCGGTGTGCACCGCGCTTACAGCAAGACCCGCCCGGACACCGTCTATATGGTGAGTACCCGCCATCCGGTCGGCACTGAGTTGTTTACTCGTTTTGAAGAAGAACACAGTCACGCCAGCGCGCACCTGATTCACCAGCCCATCGATCCGGATGTCCGGGAAATGATGCTGAATGCTCGCTCCCTGGTGTTGGTCGACGATGAAGCCTCCACCGGCAAGACATTTATCAATCTGCATCGTGCACTCGTGGATGCCGGGCTAAGCAAAGTCGAGCGGGTCGTGACCTGCGTGCTGACTGATTGGTCCCGCGGCGCAGTGCGCAACGTTCTGGGCGAGACCGCCACTCAGGTGTCCCTGCTGCAAGGCGCTTATCGCTTCTCTGAAGATCAAGACGCGCCACTGCCCGAAATGCCGGATGTGGGTGCAGTCGCCGTGGGCGAATGGCCGATCGATCCGCGTAACGATTGGGGACGTCTGGGCGTGCGTCATGTCGAGGACACGCTGGCCCCGGATATTCAGGTCAAACCGGGCGAGCGCGTGATGGTCGTCGGCACCAGCGAGTTCGTGTGGCGTCCGTTTCTACTGGCTGAGCGCCTCGAGCGGGCAGGGGCTGACGTTCATTTCAGCTCCACCAGTCGCTCGCCAATTGCCTTGGGCCATGAGATCGGTCACGCCTTGTCGTTCTCCGATAACTACGGTCTCGGCATTCCGAACTTTCTTTACAACGTGCGTCCCGGGCAGTTCGACCGTGTGTTGATCTGTACCGAAACGCCTGCGCAAGCGGTGCCCCAGTCGCTGATTGATGCACTGAACGCAGAGGTTATTGTCGATGAGTAATAAGCGTCCACTGATACTCATCGATCTTGATGACACCTTGTTCCAGACCGCTCGCAAGATGCCGCAAGGTGCGGAACGACATGCAGCGACGCTGGATGTTGACGGTCAGCCCAACGGCTACATGAGCGCCGTGCAGAAAAACTTTGTCGAGTGGTTGCTGGCATCGGCAGACGTCGTGCCGGTCACGGCGCGCAGTGTCGAAGCCTACAGCCGCGTGCAATTACCCTTCGTTGCGGGCGCCGTGTGTTCTCACGGTGGTGTGATCCTTCAGCCCGATGGCTCGCTGGATCGCGATTGGCATGGGCAGATGACCGACGCACTGGCGGCGTATCAGAATCGCCTTGCGGCACTGAGTGCTGAAACATTGGCCATCGGTGAGGAAATGGGCTTTTCCCTGCGCGGATGGGTAGTGGAAGAACAGGGCTTGTTGAATTACGTCGTGACCAAGCACAACGAGTCCGACGATTCGGTGCTGCAAAAGGTTCTGGCCGAGGTCCAGGCCCGTGGTCTGCTGGACGACATGCATATCCACGGTAACGGCAACAATCTGGCCTTCCTGCCGAACGGCCTGTCCAAGCGTCTGGCGGTTCAAGAATTGCTTCGCCGTGATCGCATCGCCAATGGCGAACGTCCGGTGCTGGGGTTTGGCGACAGCGTCACCGACCTTGGCTTCATGAACGAATGCAACTTCTGGGCGACCCCTGCCAATAGCCAGTTGGCCAAGGTTGTGGAGGCAATGATCCATGGTTAATGCCTTTGCCCATCTGACCACGGTTGGCAGTGGCAGTTACGCGCCGGATGACGTGCACTTCCTGCTGCAACCCGTCGACATCGAAGTGACGGATGTTGAAGAGAAAGAGCGCCTGATCCAGACGCGGCAGAAGCATTACTCCGAGATGATCAGCCTGGAATCTGCCCCGACCGAGGTTCACAAGGGGCTGTACCAGCGTGCAATGCTGCAGAATTCGGACCGGATGGCCCGAGATGTTCAGTCCCTGGCGCTGGCGCTGGATCAGGCCTGTGATGGTCCCTCGATCGCGCTGGTTTCGTTCGTGCGTGCGGGACTGCCTCTAGGCGTGTTACTGCGTCGCGCGTTGCTGGACCAGGGGCGTGACGCCCACCATTACGGCATCAGCATCGTGCGTGATCGGGGCATCGACATGATTGCCCTGGAAGCGGTGATCCAGGCCCACGGCGCTGAAAACATTGTGTTCGTGGATGGCTGGACGGGTAAGGGCGCCATCTCTGGGGAAATCCAGCGCAGCCTCAAAGGTGACACGCGCTTTCCCGAGCAGCCACGCCTTGTGGTACTGGCCGATCCTTGCGGACGCGCCTGGCTGGCGGCTTCGGCCGAAGACTGGGTAATCCCGTCGGGCATCCTCGGGGCCACGGTTTCCGGCCTGGTATCGCGCTCCATCTGGCCCGCCAACGGTGGCCTTCATGGCTGCGTGGTCTACGACCATTTGCACGAGCACGACGTAACGCGCGCGTTCATCGACCAGATCGAAGCCGTGCGTCAGGCGCTGCCTGCGGTCGAGGCCGCTGCACCCTGGACTGAGGCGCAGCGCAGCGAGTTGCAGTCTTCGGCACTGAGTGTCATCGACGCGATTGCCGCTCAATGGGGCATTACCAATCTGAACCGGGTCAAACCCGGCATTGCCGAGGCCACGCGCGCCGTGCTGCGCCGCGTGCCGGATCACGTTCTGGTCCGCGATCGCAGCGATCCGGACGTTCAATTGCTGATGCACCTGACCGAGCGAGCGAACGTGACGGTTGAAGAGATGGGAGCCGCCCTCGGTCCTTATCGTGCTGTGACCGTCATCCGGAGTTTGAGCTGATGAAAAAACTATCGCCCTACGCCCTCGGTGCGACGCTCTACATGCCGGCCACCCGCGAAGACATCCTCGATGTGGTCTTGCATAAAAAACTGCCTGAACTGCGCTCGATGGTGGTGTGCCTTGAGGATGCGGTCGCGGAAATCGACGTCGATACGGCGCTGGCCAATCTCCACAAGTTACTGCTCTCGATTGAGCAACAGGGCGGCCGTTCGGTAGATGGCCCCATGCTGTTCGTGCGACCGCGTGATTCGCAGATGGCTGCGGTGCTCAACGAATGGCCGTTGATGGCGCATGTGGACGGTTTTGTCTTGCCCAAGCTGAGCCTGTCCAATCTGCGTTCGTGGGAGCTGGCGGTGACCAACCCCGACATCTTCCTGATGCCGACACTGGAAACCCGAGAGGTCTTCAACCCCGTCGCGATGGCCGAACTGGGCGTGGCGCTCAAGCAGACCCTGGACCACCGCATCATTGCGTTGCGCATCGGCGGCAATGACTTGCTGGGTTGCCTGGGCCTTCGGCGCAACCCGGCCACCACGCTTTACAGCACACCCATGGGGTACGTGATTCCGATGCTTGCCGGGGTCATGGGTTCGCAAGGGTTTGCGTTGACCGCCCCGGTGTTCGAGCGTTTGGCGACGCCGCATTTGCTGCTGGAAGAACTGAGCCTCGACATTGCACATGGCCTGGTGGGCAAAACGGCGATTCATCCAAGCCAGATCAGCAGCATTCAGGACAGCCTGCGCGTCAGTATCGAAGATCTAAATTGTGCCAAATTGATGCTGAACGAGGTCGCGCCTGCGGTCTTCAATCACAATGACACGATGTGCGAACCAGCCACTCACTTCAAATGGGCCACCAACATCCTTGAGCGTGCCAAATGGCATGGGGTCAGGCATGCGGAGCCGAGCCATACCGATCAGTCGATTCGACTTGCAGAGACAGGCCGATGACCCAGGAAATGCTTGAGATCGGCCCGGCCGGGGCCAAGGTACTGTCGGTTTTTGACTTCGACGGCACCTTGACCCGGCACGACAGCTTCGTCCCCTTTCTGAAATATGCATTTGGCAAACTTGAGTTTGCCAAGCGCTTGCGTCTGCTCGCCGGGCCGGGGGTGCGTTACCTGACGCGCCGCCTCTCGCGCGACGAACTCAAGGCGAGGCTGATCGCTGCTTTTCTGACAGACGCCAAAGAAGAGTGGGTCCGGCACAAGGCCGCAGAGTTTTGCGGCCTGTATTGGACGCGCCTGATGCGTCCTGCCGGCTTGATCTCTGTGGCCGCCGAAAGACAGGCCGGCAGTGAGGTCACCCTGTGCTCGGCTTCACCGGCGCTGGTCCTGAAACCGTTTGCCGATCGCCTCAATATCAAGTTGATCGCTACTGAACTGGAAGTCGTCGATGGGCGGCTGACAGGGCGGATTTCAGGTAACAACTGCCGCTGTGAAGCGAAGGTGCAGCGACTTGAAGCGGTGTACGGAGATCTGACGCAATACCGATTGCGCGCCTGGGGCGACACCCGTGGCGACCACGAGCTTTTGGCCGCTGCGCAAGATGCGCACTGGCGACATTTCCACCCCGCATGGCGCCGTGGGCGCCTTCGGGTCACCAAGACCTTGGCTCGAGACGCAGGCGTTGCGCCGACGGCGAGTCAATCGGTCGACGACGGCAACAAACCCCAGCAATTGACCACCAACAAGGAGCGTACCGATGGCCCTAACTCTGACTAAAAACCAAACAATCTCCCTGGAAAAAACCGCAGGCGGTGGCCTCACGGCGATCAGTCTTGGCCTGGGTTGGGATCCGGAAAAAGCCGGGTTCATGGGGCGATTGATGGGGAACGGTGGTGACGTCGACCTGGATGCCTCCTGCATTCTTTTCGATGCAGACTTCAAACCCGTGGACCTGGTGTGGTTCCGTCAACTGACCTCGCGCGATGGTTCGATCCAGCACTCGGGTGACAACCGCACCGGTGAAGGTGATGGCGATGACGAAACCATCACTGTCGATCTGCAGCGCCTGCCGGCCACCGTCAAGTCTCTGGTGTTTACCGTGAACAGCTTCACCGGCCAGAACTTCGAAAAGATTGCCAACGCTTATTGCCGCATCGTCAACGCGAGCAACAAGACCGAACTGGCCCGCTTCAATCTCTCCGAAAAAGGCCGTCACACTGGCGTCGTCATGGCCAGTCTGGTTCGCGAGAACGGTGGCTGGGAATTCAAGGCGATTGGTCAGGTGACCAATGGCCGCACCGCTGACGACCTGGTCAACCTGGCTGTTCAGGCGGTGCGTGCATGACGACCCTGGTGCCTGGCGGAAATGCGCCGGTAGCCACCGGCCAGGTACGGATCGATATCAGCTACTCGGCCATCCCGGGTGCGGATATCGACGTGTCTGCGTTCGTCCTGAACGCTGCGGGCAAGGTCCGTGGCGACACCGATATGTGCTTCTACGGTCAGACTAACGTGCTGGGCGGCACGGTGCAGATGACCGAGTCCTCGGCCGGTCGCGCGGTCTTCACCCTTGATTTGTCGCGCCTGGATGCGGCTGTCGAGAAAGTGGCGTTGACCGCGACGATTTACGAGAACAAAGCCAGCTTCGACCGCGTGTCTCAGCTCTCGCTGGCGGTCACTGGTGGAATCGAAGCGCAGATTCCCACTGGCGGCATGAAGGAAACAGCCCTGATCCTCGGTGAGTTTTACCGCCGCCAGGGTGAGTGGAAGTTCCGTTGTGTCGCCCAGGGTTTCGCCGGTGGCCTGGAGCCTTTGGCCAAGTACTTCGGTGTTGAAATTGCCGCACCTGCCCCGACTCCGGTGGCCGCTCCTGCGCCTGTTGCGGCACCTGCCGCGCCAGCGCCGGCGGCACCGAAATCTTCGGTCAGCCTGAGCAAAATCACCCTCGACAAGACCCGCTCCTCGATCAGCCTGGAGAAAACCTCCGAAGGCTTCGGCGAGATCAAGGTCAACCTCAACTGGAACAAAGGCAAGGGCGGCGGTTTCTTCTCGCGCAACAACGCCATCGACCTCGACGTAGGTTGCCTTTTTGAGTTGCAGGACGGGTCCAAGGGGGTTGTTCAGGCGCTGGGCAATTGCTTCGGCGAGCTCAATCACGATCCCTACATTCAGTTGATGGGCGATGACCGTACCGGTGCCGTCAGCGATGGCGAATGGCTCCATATCAACGGTAAGCATTGGGGTGAAATCCGCCGGGTACTGGTGTTTGCCTTCATCTACGAAGGTGCACCGAACTGGCGTGAGACCGATGGCGTCGTGACCATTTATGTTCCGGGCCAGCCACCTATCGAAGTCCGCCTGAATGAAGAGGGCGGTCGCCTTGGCATGTGTGCAATCGCCCTGCTGGAAAATGTGGGCGGCGGCGTCAAGGTGAGTCGACGCGTCGACTTCCACAAAGGCCATTCGTTCATGGACAAGGCTTACGGTTGGGGCATGCGCTGGGCGGCAGGCTCCAAATAACTATTTGAATACGGCGGTCCGGTCCGGTCCGCCCTTGAGGTGAACAACATGTTGTCATGGTTGAAAACGAACGCGGCACTTGCCCGCGAAAAACTGACCACCGAAGTGGCCAAGTTCAAGAACAAAGAGTTCATGGAAGCTGTCGCGAACAGCTGTGCCATGGTTGCGGCGGCCGATGGTGAAGTCAGCTCGGCAGAAAAAATGAAGATGACCGGGTTCATCAACAACTCGCCCGAGTTGAAGGTATTCAACCTGACCGACGTCATCAAGGTCTTCAACGACGCTTGTAGCAAGTTCGAATTTGACTATCAGATCGGTCAAGCCGAAGCGCTGAAAAACATCAGCAAGATCAAGGGTAAGGACGGCGCAGGCCGCCTGCTCGTGCGTGTTGCCTGCGCCATCGGCGCGTCGGACGGCAATTTCGACGACAAGGAAAAAGCCGTTTGCCGCCTGATCTGCCTTGAGCTGGGCCTGCCCCCGGCTGACTTTGAACTTTAAGGAACAAAACTGTGGAAGTTACTCACCTGGGTTTCCCCCCGCTGACCATCGCTGTGTTTGTGGCGCTGGCGCTCGGCGCGATGATCCTCGACATGTTCACCCATCGCGGTGACCAGCCGATCAGCCTCGCCAAAGCGTCGGCCTGGTCGGTGTTCTGGATTCTCATCTCGTTCGGCTTCGCAGGGTTCCTGTACGTCGAACACGGTCCGGATGTCGCCACCCTGTTCATCACAGGCTATGCGCTGGAAAAAGTCCTGAGCGTGGACAACCTGTTCGTGTTCATGGCGATCTTCGCCTGGTTCAAAGTGCCCAATGGCCTGCGCCACCGTGTCCTGTACTGGGGCATCATCGGCGCGATCGTTTTCCGCCTGATCTTCGTGGCCATCGGTACCGGCCTGCTGGCGCTGGGTCCTTGGGTCGAAGTGGTCTTTGCCCTGATCGTGGCCTGGACGGCAGTCATGATGCTCAGAGGCGGCGGTGACGACGAGGAGGAAGAGGATTACTCCACGCACATGGCTTATCGCTTCGCGAAGAAGCTGTTCCCGGTGTGGCCGAAGTTGCATGGTCATGATTTCTTCGTGCGCCGCAAGACGCTGGAAGCCGAACTGACCAAACCGGAAAACAAGGGCATGTCCCTGGCGGCCAAGGGCGGTCTGTTCGCCACGCCGCTGTTCCTGTGCCTGGTGGTCATGGAAGTGTCCGACGTGTTGTTTGCCTTCGACTCCGTCCCGGCCGTCATCGCTGTCAGCCGCGAACCGTTGATTGTGTTCTCGGCGATGCTCTTCGCCATCCTCGGCCTGCGGACCATGTACTTCGTACTGGAAGCTCTCAAGCGCTATCTGGTGCACCTGGAAAAAGCCGTCATCGCGCTGCTGTTTTTCATTGCGGTGAAGCTGGGCCTGAATGCGACTGACCACCTGTTCCATCACGGCTACAACATTGATCCGAACACCAGCCTGATCATCGTTGTCGTGGTGCTGGCCATCGGCATCTTCGCCAGTGTGATCTTCCCGGAAAAGGAAGTTGCCCCGGCGGACAACCAGTAATTCAAACGCATTAACCACAAGGAGCTGTACTCATGGCATTGACTCTTCAAAAAGGCGGCAACCTGTCCCTATCGAAGACCGATCCTTCGCTGACCAAGATTCTGGTCGGTCTGGGTTGGGATCCTCGCGCAACTGACGGCACGGAGTTTGACCTGGACGCAAGCGCGTTCCTGCTGGGTGCCAACGGCAAAGTGCGTGGTGACGCCGACTTCATTTTCTACAACCAGCTCAAAAGCGCTGACGGTTCCATCGAGCACACCGGTGACAACCGCACCGGTGCTGGCGATGGCGACGACGAAGTGCTGAAAATCGACTTGAGCCGCGTTCCGGCTGATATCGACAAGATCGCGTTCACCGTCACCATCCACGACGCTGATGCCCGCAAGCAAAACTTCGGTCAGGTTGGTGGTTCGTTCATTCGTGTTGTCAACGAAATCACCGGTGCCGAGATCGTTCGTTACGACCTGGCAGAAGACGCTTCAACCGAAACCGCGATGATCTTCGCCGAGCTGTACCGCAACAACGGCGAGTGGAAATTCCGTGCCGTTGGTTCGGGCTATGCCGGTGGCCTGAAGGCGCTGGCCAACTCGTACGGTATGAACTTCTAAAACCCCTCGGTCTACTGAATAAGGAATTTATCCATGGCTGTAAGTCTTTCCAAAGGCGGCAACGTATCCCTGTCCAAAGAAGCACCGGGCCTGAGCGAAGTGCTCGTGGGTCTGGGCTGGGATCCTCGCGTTACTGACGGCACCGAGTTCGACCTCGATGCGTCGATTTTCGTTGTGGGCGAAAACGGCAAAGTGCTCGACGACAACAGCTTCATTTTCTACAACAACAAAAAATCCGCTGACGGCTCCGTCGAACACATGGGCGACAACCGCTCCGGTGCCGGCGAAGGCGACGACGAGCAAGTCACCGTAAAACTGACTTCCCTGGCTCCGCTGGTGAAGAAGTTGGTGTTCGCGGTCACCATCCACGACTCCGACGCGCGCAAACAAAACTTCGGTCAGGTTTCCAACGGCTACATTCGCGTTGTGAACAAGGCTGACGGTAAAGAACTGGCACGTTTCGACCTGAGCGAAGACGCTTCCACCGAAACCGCCATGATCTTTGGCGAACTGTATCGCAGCGGTGAAGAGTTCAAGTTCAAGGCGATCGGCCAGGGTTTTGCTGGCGGCCTCAAGCCTCTGGCTGAAGCCCACGGCGTCAGCATCGGCTAACCCTTTTGGGTTGAAAAAAAGCCCCGCTTTCGAGCGGGGCTTTTTCTTGCGTGTCGATTCATGACTCGACGATTAAAAGATAATACCTTTGGATTTCGCTTCCTTCAGCCACTGTGGGAATTCTTCCATCAGCTTGTCGTAAAGCTGCTCTTCGCTGATGTCGTGCAAGTCATCCAGGGCGAAGAAACCACAGTTGTCGACGACTCGGCCGGTCATGGTGTCGAGTTTTTCCAGAATGCCGTAGTTGTGCCCGCCGATGCCGACGAATTGCCAGAAGATCGGCAGCTTGGCCGCCTCTATCATCAGTTTTTTGATCGCGCCACTGGCTGACACACCTCCATCACTGATGAACAGGATATAGATCGGAGTGGTGTCCCGGGACTGCTTGTAAAAGTCGATCACCTTCTTGATGGCTTTGGGTTCGTCGTTGTAACGAGCGCCGATCTTCCAGTCTTTCCAGCCTCGGCTGTCGGTGTTGATGAAGTCTTTGTGGTTGGCCAGTGTCACGGCAGACAGTTGCAGCGTTTCGGCGCCAAAGGCCCAGCAATCGAGAGTGCCATCGTCGTCAAAGTGCAGCGCCAGCGGCAACAGCCGATTGACCACTTCCTGAACACGACCGGTTTGGTATTGGTTATTCATGGAACCGGACGCGTCCAGCACCAGGCCGACCCGCGCTTTAACGTCCGTGAGCTTGGCTTTTTCGAGGCTGACCTGGGCTTTCTTTGCCAGGCTGATCAGGTGCGGCGCGGCATTGCCGATCTTCTTCTCAAGGGAAATGGTGCTTGTAACGGGGGCCGGTACGGGCGCAGGAACGGGCGCCGGTTCGTCAGCGACATCCCCGCCGAAATGTTTCACCAGCGCTTCCAGACCGGCGTTGAACCCTTGCAGATTGGACGCCAGGCGCCATTCGCCCGACTTGCGATAAAGCTCGACGATCATGATTGCCTTTTCGTCGGCGAAGGTCGCTCCCGAAAACGCGCATTGCGCCAACACATCGCCAGACAGGCTCTTGATGCTGAAACTGCTGGCCTGGATATCGCGCATTGCACCGGTGCCGTCGATCGAGGTGGTGAAGACCAGACGATCAATCGTGGTGGGGAGTTTTGCAAGGTCGAGGCTGAAATCACCGCCGTTCGACATACTCACGCTATTGCACGGCGTCGTCGGCTGATTGAAAAACACCATGTAGCGATCATCGGACAGCTTGCCCTGGGCATCGATGCCGAAGCATACAAAGTCGAGCACATGGGGCGACTGGACGTTGATCGAAAGGGTAAGTTGCGAGCCCGGCATGAGGCTGGACAAGGGTAACCGTTGTCCTTGGCTGATTTGCATATTGCGTCCTTGTAATGGTTGCACCGTGGAACTGGCATTCATGGGAAGTGCAGGTGCGCGATTATGCGGGAGTAAGGGATCGATGGGGGCGAAGTTTATAAGGTGGGCGTTGCCCTGATTGTCTGCCCTGCGCCACCACGCTACCCTTCGCAGCGCTGGGTATGTCGACTTATCAACAGGGAAAAATAATATGGACGTTAAGCACTCTCCTTCAGTGCGTCGCTTGATACAGGTTCCAGCGATCCTCTTGCTTCTCATCACACCGCTATTTGCTCATGCCGATGTTACGGAAGAAGAGGCGACCGCCAATTGCCTCAAGATCAGTGAGTATTCCGCCGAGGGCGGGAAGTATTACAAGCTCAAGCAATATGCCAAGGCCCGGGAACAGTATGAGCGGCAGGCTGGCTGGTCTGAGAGTTGTGGGTTGGACGAAGAAAAACTGGCGATGGCCTACAACAACGTTGCGCTCACCTACATACACGAAGGCAATTACCTGAAGGCTCGTGCGTGGCTGAGCATTTTACCGAACGACAAAAAGTCGATCTTCAACCTTGGCAAGATCAGTGGCGATATCAAAAACTCGCTGGCGAAAGTAGCGAGTAAACCGCAAGGGCAGTATTGGCAATATGCCGGGGCTGCGTTATGGAACTCCATGGCGATCAAGCCACAAGGCATGAAATACCAAGTTGATTTCGAGGGTTATTACGCTGGCATGATGGCGATGTATTACGGTCCCAATCTCGGTGAGTTTTCAACGGTATTAGCCTTTGATAACGGCAAGGCGCATTACGCCATGAGTGGGGACGATGGCGACTGTGAATACGACTTCGACATTAAAAAGGATGTGCTCACGGTAAATCGCACGGCAGGTGAGTCATGCGGTTTTGGCCACAATGTGGGCGCTGAAGGGACTTATAACCGGGTCGAGCTGTAGTTTGAAAATGGGGAAAGCCCCGAAAAACTCGGGGCTGACTCCAAGGGATCGTAAACCTAAGCCTCCCAACCCGCCCCACTGACCGCCTCTTGCGCCAGCGGATGCATGTCCGCCCCGTGATGCTCCGTCTGCCAGGCCTGCAGTTCCTTGCGCATGCCCGGCGTCCAGTACATCTGCAGGTGATTACGCACACCGAGCACGGCCAATTGCTGATCCGGTTCGGTGGCGAAGTACTGGGCGATCTGGTTGGCCATCTTGATCAGGTTGTCCGTGCTCATCGGCGCACCTCGGCTTTGGCACCACGTGCATGACGGCGATCTTTCAGCAAACGGTCCTGTTCGTCGCTGAAGGCCTGATAGCGTTTTTGCCATTCCGAAGGGTGGTAGACGCGGCTGACTTCCACGGCGGTGACTTTGTACTCCGGACAGTTAGTGGCCCAGTCGGAGTTGTCGGTGGTGATCACGTTGGCCCCGGATTCCGGGAAGTGGAACGTGGTGTACACCACGCCCGGTGCGACCCGTTCGGTGACCCGCGCGCGCAGGACAGTCTGGCCGGCGCGGCTGCCGATACCGACCCAATCGCCTTCGTTGATGCCACGGCTCTCGGCGTCGGTTGGGTGAATTTCCAGACGATCTTCGTCATGCCAGGCGACGTTCTCGGTACGCCGGGTCTGCGCGCCGACGTTGTACTGGCTGAGGATGCGCCCGGTGGTCAGCAGCAGCGGATAGCGATTGTTGACCTTCTCCTCGGTGGGCACATAGCCGGTGAGCATGAAGCGGCCCTTGCCGCGCACGAATTGTTCGATGTGCATGGTCGGCGTGCCGTCCGGCGCAGCGGCGTTGCACGGCCATTGCAGGCTGCCGTGGCTGTCCAGCGCGGCGTAGCTGACGTTGGTGAAGGTCGGCGTCAGGCTGGCGATTTCATCCATGATTTCTGACGGATGTTGGTAGTTCATTGGATAGCCCAACGCGTTGGCCAGAGCCACCGTGCCTTCCCAATCGGCCTTGCCGCCCAGCGGTTCCATGACCTTGCGCACCCGCGAAATGCGGCGCTCGGCGTTGGTGAAGGTGCCGTCCTTTTCCAGGAACGAACTGCCCGGCAGGAACACGTGGGCGAACTTCGCGGTTTCGTTGAGGAAAATGTCCTGCACCACCACGCATTCCATGGCCGACAGGGCCGCGGTGACGTGCTGGGTGTTCGGGTCGCTCTGGGCGATGTCTTCGCCCTGGCAGTACAAGCCTTTGAAACTGCCGGCCAGCGCCGCTTCGAACATGTTCGGAATGCGCAGGCCCGGATCGGGTTGCAAGGTGACGTTCCACGCCTGTTCGAATTGCGTGCGCACCACTTCGTTGGAAATGTGCCGGTAGCCGGGCAACTCGTGAGGGAAGGAACCCATGTCGCAGGAACCCTGGACGTTGTTCTGTCCGCGCAGCGGGTTCACGCCGACGCCTTCGCGACCGATATTGCCGGTGGCCATGGCCAGGTTGGCGATGCCCATGACGGCGGTGCTGCCCTGGCTGTGTTCGGTGATGCCCAAGCCGTAGTAGATCGCGGCATTACCGGCGTTCGCATACAAACGGGCGGCGGCACGGATGTCTGCAGCGTCTACGCCGCAAATGGCGCCAAGCACTTCCGGCGAGTTTTCCGGACGGCTGACAAATTCGCTCCATCGCGCGAAGTCGCTGCCCTCACAACGGGCGTCGATAAAGTCCTGGTTGAGCAGGCCTTCGGTGACGATGGTGTGGGCCAGGGCGTTGAGCATGGCGACGTTGGTGCCGGGGCGCAGGGCCAGGTGCAGTTCGGCGCGGGCGTGCACCGAGTCAACCAGGTCAATGCGCCGTGGGTCGATGACGATCAGCCGCGCACCTTCACGCAAGCGGCGTTTGAGTTGGGAGGCGAACACCGGGTGGGCGTCGCTGGGGTTGGCGCCCATCACCAGGATTACGTCGGCCTGCATCACAGAATCGAAACTCTGGGTGCCGGCGGACTCGCCCAAGGTTTGTTTCAGGCCATAACCGGTCGGCGAGTGGCAGACCCGCGCACAGGTGTCGACGTTGTTGTTGCCGAACGCGGCGCGCACCAGTTTTTGTACAAGGTAGGTTTCTTCGTTGGTACAGCGGCTGGAAGTGATGCCGCCAATGGAATCGCGGCCGTACTTTTGCTGCAACCGGCGGAATTCACTGGCGGCGTAGGTCACCGCTTCATCCCAGCTGACTTCCTGCCAAGGGTCGTTGATGTGGTTGCGGATCATTGGTTTGGTAATGCGATCCGGGTGGGTGGCGTAGCCCCAGGCAAAGCGTCCTTTGACGCAAGAGTGGCCGTGGTTGGCCTGGCCGTT
This sequence comes from Pseudomonas sp. 5Vm1k, assembly GCF_056161485.1. Lineage (NCBI taxonomy): Bacteria > Pseudomonadati > Pseudomonadota > Gammaproteobacteria > Pseudomonadales > Pseudomonadaceae > Pseudomonas > Pseudomonas sp. 5Vm1k. The sequence goes on along the minus strand of NZ_JBSPCZ010000008.1, from coordinate 91,365 downwards.
TTTGTCCGGAACCATGCGCACCAGTTTGTCGCCTTTCATCTCGGCGCGGAACGAGCAGCCGACGCCGCAATAGGCGCACGTTGTGATCACGCTGCGCTCAGGCTGACCCAATTCGACCACGCTTTTTTCCATCAGCGTCGCGGTGGGGCAGGCCTGCACACAGGCGCCGCAGGACACGCATTCCGAATCGAGGAAGTTATCGCCACCGGCGGCCGCGACCCGGGATTCGAAACCGCGTCCGGTGATGGTCAGGGCAAACGTGCCTTGGGTTTCTTCGCAGGCACGTACGCAGCGGTTGCAGACGATGCACTTGCTCGGGTCGTAGTCGAAATACGGGTTGGACGTGTCCTTCACATCCGCCAGATGATTCTCGCCTTCATAGCCGTAGCGCACTTCCCGCAGGCCAACTTGACCGGCCACGGTTTGCAGCTCGCAGTTGCCGTTCGCCGAGCACGTCAGGCAATCCAGCGGGTGATCGGAGATGTACAACTCCATGACGTTGCGCCGCAGCGTGGCGAGTTTCGGCGTCTGGGTGTGCACGCTCATGCCTTCAGTGACCGGCGTGGTGCAGGACGCCGGGTAGCCGCGCATGCCGTCGATTTCCACCAGGCACATGCGGCAAGAGCCGAAGGCTTCCAGGCTGTCGGTGGCGCACAGTTTCGGAATGGTGGTGCCCAGCAGCGCGGCGGCGCGCATCACCGAAGTACCTTCGGGCACGCTGATGCTGCGGCCGTCGATGTTCAGGGTGACTTGCACCTGGCTGTCGCGGGCGGGTGTTCCAAGATCGATATCGGTTTTCGGGTCGAAGAGGGTGATCATTGGTCGGCCTCCGAGGGCTGCAGACCGAAGTCGGCGGGGAAGTACTTGAGAGCGCTGACCACCGGGAATGGGGCCATGCCGCCCAACGCGCACAGCGAACCGTATTGCATGGTGTCGCACAGGTCCCTGAGGATGATCGCCTGTTCATCGCGACCGCTTTGGTCCGGCGCGGCGAGCAGGCGATCGATCACCTCGACACCGCGGGTCGAGCCGATGCGGCAAGGCGTGCATTTGCCACACGATTCCTCGGCGCAAAACTGCATCGCGAAACGCGCCATGTGCGCCATGTCCAAGGTGTCGTCCGCCACCACTACACCACCGTGACCTAGCATCGCGCCCATGGCGGCGAAGGCTTCGTAATCCAGCGGCGTGTCGAATTGCGACGGCGGCACCCAAGTGCCGAGCGGGCCGCCGACTTGTGCGGCTTTCAGCGGCCGGCCACTGGCAGTGCCGCCGCCGTAGTCTTCCACCAGCTCCCGCAGGGTCAGGCCAAACGCCCGTTCCACCAGGCCGCCGCGAAGAACATTGCCCGCCAACTGGAAGGGCATGGTGCCCAGGGAACGGCCCATGCCGTAATCGCGATAGAACTGCGCACCCTTGGCCAGAATCAGCGGCACCGAGGCCAGGGTCAGCACGTTGTGCACCAGCGTCGGCAGGCCGAACAGGCCCTGCAACGCCGGGATCGGCGGCTTGGCGCGCACGATCCCGCGCTTGCCTTCGAGGGAATCCAGCAACGCGGTTTCTTCACCGCAGATATAAGCGCCGGCACCGACACGTACTTCCATGTCGAAGGCCTGACCGCTGCCGCCGACATTGGCGCCGAGGTAGCCGTTCGACCGGGCAATCTCCAGCGCTTCGCGCAAGGTCGCCACCGCTTGTGGATATTCCGAACGCACATAGATGTAGCCGTAGGTGGCGCCGACGGTGATGCCGGCAATGGCCATGCCTTCGATCAGCAGGAAGGGGTCGCCCTCCATCAACATGCGATCGGCGAACGTGCCGGAGTCGCCTTCGTCGGCGTTGCACACAATGTATTTCTGCGCGGCTTGGGTGGCGCGGACCGTGCGCCATTTAATCCCCGCCGGGAACGCTGCGCCGCCACGGCCACGCAGGCCGGAATCGAACACTTCCGTCGCGCTCTGCTCGCCGCCAATGTTGACGGCCCTAGTTAAACCCTCGAAACCGCCGTGGGCCCGGTAATCGTCCAGCGATAATGGCCGGGTGATGCCGGCGCGGGCAAACAGCAGGCGTTGTTGGGTCTTCAGATACGGCAATTCTTCCACCAGGCCCAAGGCCAGTGGATGCGCGGAGGGCTCGCCATGCAGCGCATACAGCACGGACGGCACATCGGCAGCGGTCAGCGGGCCGAAACCGATTCGCCCTTGCGGGGTGTCGACTTCCAGCAGTGGTTCCAGCCAGTAGAGGCCACGAGAACTGGTACGTTGCAGATCCTGGCCGGCAAGGGCCAACGCCACCTCATCGGCACCCACGGCGCGGGCCAGGGAATCACTCGGCAAATAGAGGCTCATACGTCCTCCCGGCAAGCGTCGAGCAAGGCATCCAGACGCTCGGCACTCAGCCGCGCATGCACCTTGCCATCCAGCTCCAGGGCCGGCGAACAGGCGCAGGCGCCGAGGCAATACACCGGACGCAGACTGATGTTGCCATCGGCGCTGCTGCCGTGGTCATCCAATTGCAGACGTTCGCGCAACTGCGCCGCGAGCTGCTCGGCGCCGCGACTCTTGCACGACTCGGCGCGGCACAGCCGCAGGATATGCCGGGCGGGCGGCGCGGTACGGAAGTCATGATAAAAGCTGATCACCCCACGAATCTCGGCCTGACTCTGGTTGAGGGCGTGGGCAATCTCGGGAATGGCAACATCGGGGATGTAACCGATGCCCTCCTGAATTTCATGGAGGATCGGCAACAGTGCACCCGGAGAGCCTTTGTGGCGCTCCAGCAAGCGGTTGACCATCGGCAGGTGCAACAACATCTCATCAGGCATACAGCATTCCTCACGGTCACGGACAAACCAGAAGGTCGTCGGTTGTCCGAAAGTGTCGGCTGCGGCGTTCACACCACGTCACGGTATCGTGGCATTTTTGGCCGTTGGCCAGGCACCCTGAGCGGGCATCTTGTTGGGCCCGGTACGATCTTTGTCGCACCTCTTCAGGGCATAAATTGCAGCTTGCCACGCTGGCATCGGTTCAACTGCACAAAAGCGACGTGCTCGGTTCTTTCCACGACCACCCGTTAAGTCTAGAAGAGCCCAGCCCAACGCGTTCACTCTCGGTAATATTTTGTGGCAGAACCGATGCGTGTCCGCCAACTACAGTGGACGTACGATGCCGTTCGACGTGATCTGATCGCAAAGGAGTCAACATGAAGAGAGCTATCCTGCCGGCGCTGGTCCTCCTGATCGCGGCGCAATCCCCGGCCTACGCCATCAACGACAAATACCGCAAACAACTGGAGCAATCCGGCTGCACCCAAGTCAGCGAAACCCAAGGCTGCGACATCCACAAGTCCAAGGCAGAAAACGCCAAGGCCGGCTTCACCAACCCCGCCGCCGAGACTCCTTACGCCGGGCAATGGGTGGCCAAAAGCGATGCCGGCGCGACCGTCGCCACCATTCGCATCGATGCCAAAGAACAGGTGTGGGTCAACGGAAAACGGGTCAACGCCAAACGCACCGACGGTACGTTGCAGTTTCGCCAGGGCAAGATTGTTTTCACCATTCAGGGTGATCGGCGCCTGCAGAATCAGGATTACTGGATGGACAGCGACGCCGGGACCAAGGGCCCGATTCAGATTGAATAGCCACTTAAGAACGATCTGAAAAAGACCTCTGGTTTTGCCAGATGCCCCAGCACAGACATTCATTTACGACACGGCGCCATAATGTATTGAACCCGTTAGTCTTTGAACCGCCACGTCCCATCGTAGGAAGCGATATGCACCTGCTTTATCCGAGTGACCCATTTGATAAAAAACGTCCTGATGAACAGTACGCTGAAGAGTACGACGCGGCAGTGGCTGCCGGGTTGCAGACTGCGCTGTTCTCTTTTGAAGATTTCGAAATAGGTTCTTTTAAGACGTCTGTACCTTTCATACCCGGCGATTCCGTTTTGTACCGGGGGTGGATGCTGACGCCCGACGCTTATGCTGCTTTGGTTGTCCGTCTGCGCGACCAAGGCGCCATTGAATTTACCAACACCACGCAATACCGACACTGTCATCACTTGCCGCAGTGGTATCCGTTGTTGGCTGCCTGCACGAGCGAAACCGTGGTGCTGCCCAGCGACGCAAACTTCACTCAGGCACTCGACGGTCTGCATTGGCCGGGCTACTTCATCAAGGACTACGTAAAGTCGCTGAATACGGGGGGTGGCAGCCTGGTGGACAAGCCCGAATGCATAGCGCCGCTGGTTGAGGCTATGCGCCAATATCGTGGCCAGATTGAAGGCGGTATATGCGTCAGACGAAAAGAGGAATACCTCGAAGAAACCGAGCGTCGCTACTTCGTGCTCCTCGGGCAGCCCTATGGGGCCACCGGTGAAGTGCCCGGGCTGGTGACCGAATGCGCACGACTGATCGACAGTCCATTTTTCTCGATCGACGTGGTGCTCAGGTCAGATGGCGTGCTGCGGGTGGTCGAGCTGGGCGATGGCCAAGTGTCAGACCGCAAGGAATGGTCAGCCGAACACTTCGCCTGGATGTTGAGCCGTGCGGGATGAGCCTGCGACTGATAGAACCTGATGTGTAAAACCGAGGTCGATTCACCCAATACCCGGTGCTATTTGCCCTGTCGAACCTGTGGATGATGCGAAAACGGCTGTTGGTTGTGGGAGAGCTGCGCCTTGAAAAGGCGTCGATCAAGGGTGAAACAATTAGTTAAGAGCAGGAAAGGCGGATTTCTGACCCGCTACCCACGATGGCATCAAAAAACGCGGACTACTTCAGACCTTCCTTGAGCACAAAAAAGGAGCGACAAATGATTGATTTCAACAACAAGGGATTCTTCAAACTCAAGCAAAACGAAGAATACGCCCAACGCGTGGCCGACCTTTTGCTCGACGGCGAACACGTCATCGACGCCTACAAATCCATGCGCGACGGCGTGGTCTTCACCAACAAACGCATCATCGCTGTCAACGTCCAGGGCATCACCGGCAGCAAAAAAGACTTCACCTCGCTGCCGTACAAAAACATCGTCGCGTACTCGGTGGAAACGTCCGGCACGTTTGATCTGGATTCCGAACTGGAGATCTACTTCTCGTCGCTGGGCAAAGTGAAATTCGAATTCACCGGCAGGACATCAATGGTAGAAATCTCAAAACTGATCTCCCAACACGTCCTCTGACCCAAACACGAAAAAGCCCCGAAAACTCGGGGCTAAAACGCTCTTTTGGAAAAACCACAATCCCCGTAGGAGCAAAGCTTGCTCGCGAAATCGGTGTATCAGTCAACTCCGAAACCAACTGGCACACCCCCGTCACAAGCAAGTTCACCAATGTCACCAGGAAAATGAGGATGATGGGCAAACTCGGGATCCTGACGACCGCCGCCCTAGCTTCTTATCAAATTTTCAATGCTGAAAACAAAACGAAAGAGACGGCGCGTCAAGGCATCATAATTGGAAGTGGTGCGGTAGGTGGTCTACTCGCAGGGCTTGGAGTTAGCACTCTCTGTGGTCCAGGTGCACTAATCGTGGGAACGATTGCTGGAAGCATTGGAGACGAAGCGGTAACGGACTCGCTCGATGGAGAGTTAGAGGAGTTTTCACATTGGGATATTCGTTGAGTCAGCCTGAGCTGACAAACATCAGAGTCGCACTATCGGACCCATTTAATGACTCTCCGGTGGATTACGACTTCATCGCCAAGCAAGTAAAAGGAGTGGACCATGAAACGCTCTACGAAATACTTTATTCGGAAGTAGCGCCTGTCTGCTTCACCAATATCGCGGCTGCAGTTCCTACAGTGTGGACGGGCTTCGATCCTGATTCCCTCAATGCCATGATTGAAGAACGGCGTGTGGCCAAGGAGAACAATTGGTTTCGTAGGCAATTTGATAAGTTATTTGTGCGTTGGCTGGAATATAACTATGGGTATATTTGGAAGGAGATTGTTAGTAGGTTGGAAAAATAGGTCTTTCTCATTTTTAAGGATGCTGTGAGGAAAAGGGGACAGATTTATTATTGCCCACTGTCGACACCAAAAAAGACCTGCTCATGGTAAAGCACATGGCGGGAGAGCCTTGGGGGCGCAACGTGAGGGCTGACGTTGGGTATCACGGCGTCGAGCACTAGCTGCTTTCAGAAAACTCACAAAGCTTGGCAAACACGCGAAACCCAACATAGTCGGATGGGTATTTGTACAGACGTCGGTAGTAGCAATCCCAATAACTGATCATGCGTGCTTGGGTCGTTTGAAAGTACGCCTGATTGTTCCGAATGAAGCGCCCGTAAAGCGCCGAATCAAGCATCGGCAGATACGCTTCAACGGTCTCAAGTATCTCGATGACGTACTCGCCCGTCAGTTGGACCACGAACGGGACAACCCATGGTTCATGCACGGAGAGAATCCGTTCCAGATGACGTTGCCGCACATGACCATCGTGGTGCCGTGTCAGAAGACACGAGTACAAAATGCTCTGTGTTTCAGTCAAGTGGTCAAAGGCTTCCTCATGACCCCGGTGATATATCCGGTAGGGAATGACCAATTCTTCCTCTCCGACGCTGACTTCTATGAATCGATGCATGGCCACGCGAGCCTGGAAAAGTTGGCCTATAACCTGGTCGAGAGCCTCTGCCTCTTGTTTAAGAAAAGACGGAAAAGCCTTGGTGATAACGCGAGAGGAATCGGGTGGAGGAGGGCAAATCGACATGCGATGGTCTCGGATGTATAGACGATTCAAACCTTGTCCAGTCGAGCAAGGTGCGTAGCATCGGATTCGCTCAGGAGCCTTGAAGGATCACGACGGACAGCAAAAAAGCGATGACTGACGCGAAGAGGCCGCATATCCCACCGATTAAAAGGCGCAAGACAGGATGCTGCGCTCGTCGGATGCGATCCACCCCAATCCACGTTCCTATGCCGGCGCCAGCGGTGATCATCGACACCATCAACTTCTCGGCGCTGCCTGGTCGCCCCAAACCGAGGATTTCGATAGCCACTGACACAATCATCAGGGCGACGATAAAACCGCCGACAGCGCCTGCAAGGTTAGCAATCAACAAATTCCTGGTGCCGCGACACCTCACCACCCAAATCCACACACACGCCGTAATAGCGGCGATAGAAGACACCCCAATCACTTCCATTTGATGCTGTCCTTGATATCCATTTCCTTGAGCTGGGTTTATGTACCGCCCCATCACTCACAGAATAACTTTCAAATAGTCCCGAAGCGCATTGACCGGTGCTTCAAGCTGCTCCATCGTTTGTGCGACGTTGAAATCAGTGAGCAACTTATTCAGCTCGCGCCCGAGTGGTGTCTCGACCCCACCCAAGGTCTCCAGCGCTAACCCCACACAATGCGCCACTCTGAGCTGGATCGCATCGACATCCCCCCGCCGCACCAACAACCCAAACACCTCCCGCTCATAATCACTCATGATCGGGTCATCCCGCAGAATCGGGCTTTCCCCCTCCCGCTCATACGCCAGCTTGAGGGCGAACAGGGCAACGGTTTCCAGATGCAATTCCATTGTGTGAATCCTTGATTCGTTGGCTGGGCGGGTTTGGGTTGTGGCGCCTTAAAGGCAAGATCAAAAGATCGCGGCCTTCGGCAGCTCCTACGGGGTGGTGGGGTGTCAGCCACTTTATTGCAGGCGAAAATAGTTTTATGCATGTGTACGCTTCCACGTTGTACCGTGAAGTGTACATCCTGCCTGCCTCCAATAATGACTGGTGTGGATGGAAGCTTGATCGGATTTCTCCATCCAATTTCCGACGAGCTGTAGATAAGATCTACAAGAAACTGGTTACGGATAGACTCCCTAGTCTGCCAAAAAGGGCCGAAACCGACACATGGCGAACTTATGCGATCACTCGGGCGTCATGAGCACAGCAAGCGTTATTTTGATGAACTCCTCGTTCCGATCGATCGTGTCCAGGGCGCCCCGAACATTGTCGGCGACGTCCGCCGATCCGTGCATCTCTACCCAGTTCGAAAGCCCCATGATGGCGGCCTCAAGGGAGAGCTGGTTTTCGTTGATCTTGAGTGTAAGCGAACAAGCTAATCTGGGGATACGAGCTCCTAGTGTGCTGTTTTCTAAATAACTTACCCTTCCATTTGCGCTTCCATCGCCTCGCGTGCTCGCTGGATTTTGCTCAAAACTTCCTCACCCTTCGCGTTCCAAACGTACCGGGTCAGTCGCGCGTTCCGTAATGCCAGGAAGGCGGTAATCGAGCCTTCCAACTCACGTACGGAGCCGAAGCGCCGTTGCGCAAGAACACGGTAATGTCCCTGAAAAACCGCTCGACCATGATCATCCACTAGCTGGAGTTCGGTGTGAAATGCACATGGAAGCGCTGATGTTTTGCCAGCCAAGCCTTTACGTGCTTGTGTGTCGCATAGTTATCCACGATCAGATACAGCTGGAGGTGCTTGGGGGGGCTTGTCGATTTTCTTGAGGAAAGCCAACCACTCTTGATGGCGGTGCTGACGCTCAATGCTACTGATCAGTTTGCCCTCGAGATAATCTAGTACGGCGAACAGCGTGACCGTGCAGTGACGACTGTAATCATGGGATTTTGTTTGGACATGACCGATCCCTAGAGGCAGCCCAGGCTGTGTGCGTTCCAAGGCTTGCACCTGACTTCACTCGTCGCAGCAGAGCACCAACGCCTTGTCTGGCGGGGTCAGATACAGGCCAACGACATCCCGGAGTTTTTCCTCGAACTGCGGGTCGTTTGACAGTTTGAAGGTACCATTCAGGACAGCTTTGGCGAGTTAGAACTATAGTGCTAACTAACCGGTATTTCCGGGGTCAGGGTTAGAATCAAAACGATTCTATATGACCCTATAAAATAAATTTAACTTGTGAATGTATTCACCCCTCTCCGACAATGTAAAATCGTGGCTGCCGCCGACCTGGGATCAATACTCGAAAATAAGCTCTAGCTCACTCACGAGAAGAGAGAAAGCCCACTGACGATGACATTGTTAAATACCGTCAGTAAACATAAAAAGTCCCATAACCGAATCCCGATTGCAGTAATCCGGGCATCGGGGCAGTTATGCGGAATGCACGACATCAGTAAAGGAATGGATCATGATTTCATTGGACGAACTTCTCATCATGTCGGGCTTGTCGAGAAAGAGCGACTGGTTCGAAGCCCTTAAGATAAATACCACGGCTCTGGGTTGTGATGGCGTGCTGTTTGCGTATAAATCGAACAACAATGTTGATAACGACCAGGCCATTATCCTCAGCGACTATCCAGCAGCCTGGCGCAAGAAATACGACGCTGAAGGTTATGCCCGGATTGACCCCGTCGTTTCTCACTGTTTAACGTCGACAGTGCCCATCGTATGGTTCGACAATATTTACACCTCTGTACAACAACTGAGTTTCAGAGAAGAAGCCAAAAAATTTGGTCTGGTACAAGGTGTAAGTTTGCCTGTTCATGGCGCTGCCGGCCAAGTGGGGATCCTGAGCGCCCGTTTCGAGGCTACTCCGGAACGGCAACTCAAATACCATTTAGCGCGGACTCTCCCCAATCTGACGCTTATCCGCGATTACGCCCTAGATACGCTTCTCAATCTGCTTGGCAAGGAAAGTGCTGAAGAGCCTATCGCGCTCACGCATCGGGAGCTGGAAATACTCAAATGGAGTGCATTCGGCAAAACCACTTGGGAAATTGCTCGCATTCTCAGTTGCTCGGAAGCCAACATCAATTATCACTTCGCCAAAGTCAGAAAGAAGTTCAATGTAGGGTCGAGGAGGATGGCAATCGTTAAAGCCTTGCAAACCGGTTTGCTGGAATTCTGAACCAGACAGTCGTCAACCGGCAACTGTCTGACTAAATCGCGCCCCACTAATAAAATCCATGTGTCGCTGTGCCGTTCATGCAAAGGAAGTCCGGCTTTTGATTTCTATAAGCACGCGCTCTCTGAGCGCTGGCTCCCAGACTTCATCCCACTGTTGTATATAGTGTTCACGCTGTTTTAGGATCTGCGGACTATTTAAGTCGAAGTCAGCACCGATAAGCTCGATTTGCCGGGCTTTGGTATATGACATGAAAGGAGAACTGGCTAAACGCCGGGCGTCAGTGTCTATACCAAGACGTTTTGCGCAATATAACGCAGCGGCGAGCGCTTCGTGTTCAGAGTGGCTGGCTTCCATGACTTCCGTCCGGACGCGATCCGCATTCCAGACCCGCTCCTGGTAGATATGTTGATAGACATCGATGGCGACGTCGCAATGTTCTATTTCCTCTGCGAAGTGGTAACCCAATAGATAGAGCACACCGAGATTCGCTGAAATGCTGCAAGTACGAGCGAAATTCTTTCCAGAAAACAGCTGTTCGAAAAAAATAAAACTGGAAATACAGTTTTTGCTTTCAAATACCGCAATTTTCAGCAACGCATCCCTGACACCTTCACGCTCTCCCCTCGCGACCCTCTGCAGAATAGGTTCATAGTGGTTTACGTGAAACTCGTGAAGGTATGGATATACCCGAGGGTGCAATTGATCCTTGTATATGCTGCCTGGGCAAAGAAATGAATTCAGATATTTATGTGCCTTGGCGTGATGCATTTCCTGTGCCAGGAAGGTGTGCTCAAGGTCCAGCAGTCCTTCATCGGCGATCAACGACCGGGAGTGTTTGCTGACAAAATTACAAAAATATTCAATGTATTCCAGATAAAAGGAATACCCCAATCCCACAAGAGAAGTCTGTTCGTCGTAAGCCCAGCGGAAATCAAAATCCGCCCCGACTTTCATGGCCTTTTTTATATCGAATGGAATTCTTCTAATTTTCATGCTGCGTCCTGGCTGCCTATCGCGAAAAGGCACTCGTCCCCCGGACGAGTGCCTACCCGGCACTGTCAGTTCTGAAGAAACAGAATCCCGTCTTCACTTTCCCGGGAATGAATCGCTCGGGTCTGCCCCAACCCTTTGACCAAAAACGAAACATGCTGTGCACGCATTTGTTCCTGGCTGTACGGACTCCGGTTACCGAAGATCTGCTCCATCAACTGAGTTTTTTTACGCACGATGCGATCCACTGCACCTTCTCCCCGCTTGGCCGGCAGGAACAGCTGCATCAGTTTGTTTTGCCCTTCAAAATAAGTCTCGTGGACCATCGCATTATGATAAGTAAGACCGACATCAATCACCGCCAGCGAACGCTCAAGGTGCTCAGGATCGGATTTTACCAACTCTTCGATGACAGCCGCCCACGCCTGGGTATGCCGTGCTTCGTCTTTCATAATGTTGGTTATTAGGGCCTGGAGGGCCGGGTGATGCACCTGACTGCGTACATCCCGGTACAACTCAGTGTTGACCACTTCGCCAAATAGGTGGGCAAAAGTATAGCTGTACAAATCCCAGTACTTTCTATCTTCATAGCACCAGATGTACTTTTGCGAATATTCACGGACGGAGAGTTTGTCTACATAACCTAACTCACCGGTAGAGACATAATGATAGGCGGTCGCAAGAGCGATGCCATGACGCATCTCTTCATAGGCAATGATATTGACATAGGCAAGAATCTGCCCCCAGTCATTGGCCAGGATTTTAGGATAGCCTTCACGGATTTCAGTGAGCAACAGGTCATGAAACTGTACCGCTGATGCCTGTCCGGAAAACTCTCCATCCGACAAGCAGTCGAGCAAGTTGACAATATCCCGATCATGCTCATCGAGTTCGGCCAGCCATTTCCAGTCATAACGCTGCGCGTCCCACCTTTGTTCATCGGAAAGGCAGCCGAAGTTGACGATGGTGCTAATCCCTGACATGCAAGATTCTCCCTGAATTGAGTCACCCGGCAGAGGGCAACTCAGCTATTGCTTGGATGGTAATAAAGTCGATCAGCAAGTCAGGCCGCCATCGATCACCAGAGTTTGGCCAGTTATATAGGCCGCTCCCTCGCTTAGCAGGTAATCAACCAATGACGCCACCTCAACCGTGCTTCCGAAACGACGCAGCGGAATGCTCTTCTTCAGCCCAGCCCCGTTGTCTTTCAAATGCCTGGTCATATCGGTCTCGATATAGCCGGGAGCAATGCTGTTGACCCGCATATTAAATCGGGACATTTCAAGAGCCAGCGAGCGTGTCATTCCTATCAGTGCGGCCTTGGTGGCCGAATACGCTGACTGGCCGACATTCCCCTTGATTCCTGAAACGGAACTGATGTTGATGATGCAAGCATCAGACTCCCCCATCATCGAACCGATAAAAGCCCGGGAAACCGAAAATGCAGAAAAGACATTTTGACTGAATATATGGGTCAGAGCTTGTTCATCGAGGTTCGAGAAAAGACGGTCCTCAGCGACTCCCGCATTGTTGATCACTGCGTAGGGCGGTCCATAGCGCTGAATAAGCGATTGCGCTACATCTTCAATCTGGCTCACATCGGATACATCGCAGTGAACCGCCTCTACCTGTTTACCAGGCTCGTTATTCAGTTGCTCAGCCAGTGCCTTGGCCTCGATCATGCTGGACTTGTATGTAAATACAACATCGTAGTTCCGGCTGGCCACACTAACGATCTCTGCGCCGATGCCACGAGACCCACCCGTGACGAATATCCATTTACGCTTCATGCCGACTCCTCCAGCAGGTTGGCGATCAATCCCATTTCTACAGCCAGCACCGGCCGGTCATGCGAGTACAAGGTGAAGACAACAGAGGCAAAAATAGAATCGTTGACTCTGATCAGATCCTTGCCCTTAACGCTGTAAGCAATTGATTCGTAGTTCGAACCTGGCGCTTGAGTCCAATCAGTATCTATCAGCGTCAGCGCATGGGAGATTTGATAGACGACATAAGGGCGGTCGCTGGATATCCCTTCTCTGGCGAGAAACCGCTGAACATCACTGGCCAGCGCAGTCTTGCGGTTGTCTTCGATGTAAATCGAAAACAGGATGGCATCCCAGTACACGCTCGGATGTAAACGTGAGCCAACAAGGGTCGACAACAGTTCGTATTTTTCATCCAGCACTTCGGCGCTATAGCGCTCCAGTATCGGTCGACGCTCGTCAGACTCCGTCACCGCCGTAGCTTCCGGAGCGCTTCGCGCCCTCACGCTGCCTGTATACAGCGACTTCCCGTCAGAGCTGACTTTGATGCTCTGTACCGGGCTTAGTGTGTAGTCTACAAACTGGTCAATCGGCACTGCATGCTTGAGGTGCAGTTTTATCTCGCAAGTCTGGGCACAAATGGGAGCTTCGAACGCCAGATGGTTCTTGAGTGGCAACATGGCAAGCATTCCATGAACAATCCGCCCGGAGTGACCATTTTTGATGGCGAAATCGCCATCGAAATGTACTGGGTTCCGATCTCCAGAAAATACCGCCCAGTTCTCAAGGTCTTCATGATTAAAGTTTCGACGCATATCACGAATACCTTCTGACAACCAGGCAGCTATTTGCCCCGCCGAATCCGTAGTTGATGTTCAGTACGTTATCGACAGTCTCTAAATACCGGTGTTCGTTAGGGATGTAATCAAGATCGCAAAGAGGATCGGGACACTCCAGATTGATTGTTGCCGGCGCCATCCCGGTCTGAAGGGTCTTGATGCAGAAAACAGTCTCAATGGCACCCGCTGCAGCAATCAGATGGCCGGTATAAGACTTCGTACTGGAGATGGGAATCGAGCGCGCTCGCTCGCCAAAGACCTTCTTGATGGTATTGGTCTCATTCAGATCATTGAGCTGAGTCGAGGTCCCGTGTGCATTGATGTAGTCGATGTCCGTTACATTAAGACCCGCATCTTCGATAGCCTTTTCGATTGACATCGCTCGACCCAGTAAATCCTCGGCCGGCGCGGTGATATCGTAAGCATCCGAATAGTTGGCGTACCCCCCGATCTCGGCATAGATGGTAGCGCCTCGCTTGAGCGCCTCATCCAGATCTTCGAGCACCAGCACGGCGCTACCTTCGGACAGCACAAATCCGCTTCGCCCCTTACTGAACGGACAACAAGCCTTTGCCGAGTCTTCCTGTTCCTTGCTCAAGGCACCCAGGATGTCCACAGACCAGACGTTGTAGTCTCCTGTAATGCTCTCACTACCTCCGGCAAGCATGCATTTGGCCCTGCCGTTACGAATGAGTTCGCACGCGTCACCGATTGCGATGTTGCCTGTGGCACATGCTGCCACCAGCGTGTTCTGGTAACCCCTCATATTCCAGGCCATTGAAGCCGACCCGGTCCATACGCTGTGCATGGAGAAAATTGTACTGAGCGGCGAAGCGAGACCTGACTCGACATACATGTCGTTATTGTCGATGGTTGAGTCGACGCCCCCCCACCCTGTTCCCAACACTACACCCCGATCAAAGGGCGAATAGTGTTTGTCCATCTCTGCAACCGGATCGTCACCAAAAGCCATGCACAATGCTTGCTCCGAAGCGGACATGCCGATTCGCGCAAAGCGAGGAAGATTCTTGGCGATGCGTTTCGGCACCGCCTTGAGCTCTATCGGAAATTCGATCTTTCCAAAAAACTTTGCTGTGACTGACTGATCTTTCATCGGGTGCCGGGCATAACCCATTTGATAGTCTTTTATGGCACCCCAGATTTCGTCCGTGTTACGACCCAAAGCACAGACAGAGCCGAACCCCGTGACGACTACCCTTTTCTTAGTTTGCACTGCGCATCCCTCTCGAGCGGTATTACCGTTGTCATGTCGACTGGCTGGATCAGGCTTGCTCGTTTCGGCAGAACGTATAGAAATCACCCATAGTGCTCAGGTTTGCCGCGGGAAGCTTATTAACGTCTATGGCGATGCCAAGTTCTTTCTTAAGGGCAACCTGAATGCTGACGTAATCGAGACTGACAAGGTGAATATCGCTGATTAGGGTATATTCTGTAATGGTTGCAACATCGAAGTCGGTCAGTTCCCCAATAACATTGGTAATCACGGTTTCTACGTTCATTATTCCACTCCTGTGGTTTCATTTTTCTTGGCGCTGCCAGCCATGATTTCACTCATAATGGCGCGTACTTCATCGGACATCGGTACTTCCATGGAGAAGGTGTTATTGATCACGGAGTAATCGAGGTAACCCATCCGCCCAATAGGTCGAACCTTTTCAATATCGACACAGCCATCAGGTTTTATGTACTCATCATTAATATGCACGCGAATCACTTCGCCGATGATGAGGTCCACTGTTCCAAGTTCGCTTCTACCCTTCACTACAGTCGTCGACACATAACGACACTCGAGGTGACACGGACTATCTTTCACCATTGGCACATCGGAAAGATCGGCTTTTATCTTTTCAAGGCCCGCCAGTTCGAACTCACTCTGATCGGAAGGCACAATCATCGCCGAGATGTTCACTGCCTCCTTGAGCGCTTCGGTCGCCATGTTCCAGACAAACCATCCGGTCTTTTCAGCATTGACTGCCGAATCCTTTCGCTGACCTGTTGGGTAGTGATTGGCAGCAAACATGACCATAGGCGGATCAAATGTAAGAATGCCGCACTGACTGAAAGGTGCGAGATTATCATTGCCCTTTTCATCAACTGAGGAAATCCAGGCAATCGGACGGGGAACAACACAACTCCTGAACGGAGAATGAGGCAGCGGACAGTTATCTTCCTGTGGATCGTATTTCATTTTTAAACATTGCTCTCTATTTGTTTAACTAATGTTTGCAGTTGATATTTTTTAAGTCAAGGGCGTCGCCAATTGACTATCACAATGAACAGTGCCAGCCAAAACACAGCACTTGCTGCACAATATACTGATGACACAGCAACAGCGTCGTGTGTGAGATCTCTCACGGGAGATTTGTGTGCCTGCAGCGATGCATGCGAACTAGCACAACTGCTAGTTCGTTTGAAACCTGGTTTTTCAGAGATAAAAACCAAGTTGGCGGATCAATCTTAAATTGCACGCAGCCACAACTTGTCATTGCTCTAACAGCAACAACGAAGCGAGGGTTATGAAGAAAAAAGACCGGCAAGAGAGAAGTGAATCGAGTAAATCCAGGCTGCCATCAAAACGTTGCGGCAAACGACGTCTCGGCAAGTAGCGGGCAGGAAGCCCTGATTAGTGGATAACCATAAGACATGACTGAAAGTGCGTCTAGCCGCTCAAGGTGATTCCGTACAGGAAGAGGGAGCTGCCGAGCGAACCCGGCAGTCACATGTCACCAAAAGTTCAAGTCGGGGATCAGGTCCGCGACAAGCAGAGACGATCAGGAACCATGCGCAAGTGTCACTCGCGCCATGCCTTGAACAACAAACTGGCGTTTACCCCGCCGAATCCGAAGCCATTGCAGAGTGCGTAATTCATCTCTATCGAGCGCGGCTCGCCCAGCACCAGATCGACATCCAAAGCATCTTCATCAGGTCGGTGGCAGTTGAGATTGAATGGCACCACTTGGTTAACCAGGGACATGACCGTGAAAATACCTGCCAGTCCACCGGCTGCACCCAACAGGTGGCCGGTAGATGACTTGGTAGAAGACACCGCAACGTTCTTCGGACCGAAAACGGCCTTCACAGCCGCAAGCTCGCCTTTGTCACCGACCATTGTCGAAGTGGAATGAGCGTTGATGTACTTCACCGCACCTGGCTCAACGCCCGCTTGTTTCAGAGCGACCCGCATACACCTCTGGGCGCCTGCGCCATCTGCAGGAGCGGCAGTTACATGGTAGGCGTCAGCGCTGGTGCCATAACCGACAATCTCGGCAATAGGCTTGGCGCCGCGAGCCAAGGCGTGCTCTAGGGTCTCGATGACCATCAGCCCTGCGCCCTCGGCAATAATGAACCCGTCGCGATCCACATCGAAAGGACGGGAAGCCTCTTGTGGACGGTCATTGAAGATAGTGGCCATCGCCTTGGCTGCGACGAACCCACCGATGCTGACTTCGTTGATGCATGCCTCGCTGCCGCCACAGATCGCGACATCGGCTTCATCGTTCTGAATCATGCGAACCGCATCGCCAATCGCCTGTACACCAGCAGCGCATGCCGTTGCAGGTGCTCCCAACGGCCCTCTGAAACCGTACTTGATCGAAACCTGTCCGGATGCCATGTTCACCAAAAAACCAGGAACGGTAAAAGGCGAAACTCGACGTACGCCACTTTCGTTGATCGAATTCACCGCATCACGAATGTAATTCAGGCCTCCGATTCCCGATGCGATGACAGTGGCTGTACGCGCCTTGTCTTCATCGGTTGTCGGCGTCCAGCCTGATTGCCGAAGTGCCTCGCTGGCGGCGGCCAAGGCGAAAATGATGAAGCGATCCATGCGTCGTGCGTCTTTCGGATTGACGAAAGTGCTGACATCGAAACCGGCTTCGGGGTCGGAGCTGATGTCAGGGACAGTGCCGGCAATCTCAACCGGCAGATCCCCCATTCGATCGATCTTTCTAACGCCAGACTTGCCCTCTAACAGACGCTTCCAGCTGTGTTCAACGCCTACACCCAATGGGGATACCGCGCCCATGCCAGTAATTACAATTCGTTTTGTCATAGCGTTGATTCCTCTGTTTCGGTACTTGGCAAGCATTCAGCCCCCCCATTCCATTGAATGGAGGGTCGTGGAGGCTGAAACCAAATAGAACATTTGATAGGGGCACCTGCGACAGGTCAACCCGCGTGCGGGGCGACTATCAGAACTGATAGTCGATTACAGCCACGCCGACATTTCGCCGTGACATTCGCCTATTGGCAGTCTTCAAGAAATTTATGCTGGTACATCTTTCACATGGAAAGGGATTGGCGAGTGACGTCGTTCAGTTCTATTCGAAGGGCGATGGCGTTTTCGATGCCGATGCGCATGGCCGGGCCAAAGCGACTGATGTCCAGCCCTTTTCGCTTCAGTAATTTTTCCACGCCAAGCGTAGTCACTGTCACAAACTGCTCGACACCCCGTTCGATTGCGAACTGGATCAGCGCTCTGATGGCCATGATGGAATCAAGCGACAAGCCTTGGGGGGATATCTCTCGTGACAGGATCGCGAAACGACTTAACTCCCATATGCGTTCGCAATTGGGCGCTTGAGCACCATGCAACAACTCGGGAAAGGTGTTCTTGAGCATATAGGGGCCAGTGGTCGGCAAGATCCGCCAGCATCCAAATAAACTCTCAGAGGCAGACTCATCATCCAGAGTCAGATAATAGGGATTTAGCGCGTCATAACCATCGATTTCCATGTCCGCGATAATCGACACATCCCAACGTTTGCGATCCTTGAAAATTTTGGCGCGGAGCCTGTGCATTTGCTCAAGACGTGCTTTATCAAGCTCAATTCGGGAACCAATTGCGATAGCCATTATTATCTCCTTTTCAAAGCTCTTATTATTTGGCTTACCTCCCTGAATGGTAACTGTCAAAAGTGTTAGCTCGGCCTATTCTGCTGAGAGTGAAGTGGCTTAACTTGGAGTCTTGCAATAACTTTTATTCATCATTTTTTAAATGCAACTATCACTTCTAATAGTGGAAATAACTAGCGGTCGCAAGCAAATGCGGACTAACTTATTATTAGGTTCCTAATACAAGCGGTGAACGAATAATGAATCTCTCAGTGCTAATCGAAGCAAGTCGTCTGCAGCACCGACCCCTGGTGATTCCTGCCAGTTGGAGCCAGGGGCGTGCCGCTTTCGGTGGTGTCGTCGCGGCACTTGCACACGAAGCCATGTGTCAGTTCGTCCCTCGAGATCGCACGCTACGATCACTATCGCTGACATTCGTAGGGCCCGTGGCCGTCAACGAGCCTCTTTTTTTTGAAACCGAAGTCCTGCGTGAAGGTAGCGCGGTGACTCAACTGCACTGCCGGGCCGTGCAGTCGGAACAGACCGTCACATCGTTTCATGCTTGTTTTGGAGCCGCCAGACCATCGACGCTGATGCTTGCGGCCGCGCAGATGCCGGCATTGCCCACCCTGGAAGAGTGCGAACCCTTGCCCTTGCTGCCAGATGTTGCCCCTCGGTACTTGCAGCATTTCGACATCCGTTGGGGGGATGGCGGGATGCCTTTCACCGGTGCCTCATCAAGGGCGACGAGCGGATGGATGCAACTGAAAGACACTTCCTGCGATGCAAGGCTGGATGAAACGCAGTTACTGACGATGCTCGATGCCTGGCCGCCAGCGGTATTCTCCCAGCACCGCGGCCTGGCGCAGGGCAGCTCGTTGACCTGGAGCGTGGAGTTCCCACAACCGCTTATCAATCTTCCGGCAAATGCCTGGTGCGCCATGCACGCCTCAACCGATTTCGCACTGGAAGGTTACAGTGCCTGTTCGGCATCGTTCTGGACACCTGATGGGCAACTGCTGGCACTCAGTCGGCAAACGGTGGCGGTGTTCGGTTAGCCCCGCTTTTATTCTTTGACCAGCTGTTTTTACATAAATCAAAGCGTCAGGGTGATGACCCATATGCGCTAACCAAACGTCAAAAGATGTAATCGAGACTGACTCTCCATGGAAGTGATCAGCAGTGACAGTAGACGCCACACAAAAACTCAATGAAGACTGGCCAAAACTCTTGGCGCTATTGCCGCAGGGATGGGAAGCCAAGGCAAAATAGCTAGGGCCGCTGAAGTTTGGTCGCCGATTCAGCGGGCCAGAGAGTTTATTGCGCACCTTATTGATGTATCTGAGCGCTGATTGCTCGATGGTCGAAACGGTAGGGCGAGCACGCGCCGGGGAATGAGTGGAGTTATCAGATGTGGGCCTTCTAAAGAGAGTCAATAAATCGGACACCTGGCTGGGTTGGATCACAGAGCCGTTGATCCAACAATCGCCGGTCGTGGCCATGCAGTGCCCGGCGCTGCAAGGGCGACGGATACTTGCTGCTGATGGCAGTGTCGTGGCGGAGCCTCGCGCGATCACATCGACATGGCGACTGTATTACACAATGGACATCCGCACGCTGCGTTGCTGCGAAGTGCAAGTGACATCGACCAAAACGGGTGAATCACTTTCACAATTTTCGGTACAGCAAGGCGATGTGTTCATCGCGGATCGTGGTTTTGCCACCCGGCGTGGGGGGCAATCATGTACTCGATGCAGGCGGCAACATACTGGTACGGATGAATCTGAGCAGTCTGCCGCTGACGAATGAGCGCATTTGGAAGATGTACCGGGCAGGGCGGACAATTCGCTGTTGGAAATCGAGATAGCTTTCGTTCGACGCAATCAGGTTGCGGCTGCCGTCGGGCGAGACTTGAAGGGCGAATGCCAGTGCATGGCGGATGTACTCATCTACCGTTATCCACCGAGGGGTCGAGGCTCCCGAGCGACCACCCTTGGTGCCGTCCTGGATGTTGATCTTGCCGTACTGTTCGGCCTCACGTTTTAGACGCGGAAGGTCGGCCAAAACGGCCTCACGAAAGCGCATACCCGTGGCTCGCGCCAGCTGCATTTGGTGTTCGCAAAGCACATCGACGATCCGCTTCACGTGTTCGCGGTCTTGGCCCTGCGGCACCGAGCAATGAACGCCGGTGCGCCGCATTCCCAGCGCCTTGCTCAGACTTGGTACTTTCACATTCTGATCACCGCGAAGCGCGGCCACGGTTCGGTTCACGCTGGACAATCGGTTTTGCGCGGTGGCGATGGCGAGCTCACCTTGTTCAACTTGCTGCCGCAGATGTCTGGCGTAATCGAGCAAAGTCTGCCGAGCATCGTTAAACCTGGGCCCATCTTCCGACCGACACCAGCGCACAAACGCCCGCCACCTATCACTGTGCGCTTTGACCGTCCCGTAATGCCCTCCGCCAAACAGATCACGTAGCGCCTGTGGCCCGGCATAACTCAGTTGCCGTCCATAGCCAAAATTGCGCCCGTCCCGTCTACCGACCAATGCCATGATCCAACTCATCTCGAAGCCAAAATCCTTGAAGCTTTCCCCACGTCATCCCGCCACGGATGTTGAGTGTTATCAGGGATCAAGGCCCCTGCGGCCTGTGAGGGTTGTCCACTAACGCGGGACTGGCGGCTCTTTACGACCGGGAGCTTGGGCATCTCATGATCTGGCCCCTGAGCACTTCCGAGGAAGTGGGCGGCTGGAGGCTGCGCTGGCTGACGAGACCAGCGCCGCGTGATCCTGAGTCGGGTGAAGGCAGCGATGCGATGACCGGGGCGTGCCTGACTGGCAGTCAGTCATCGGCATTGCTATTGCTGGTGACTTCGTTGTTTGTCACGCCGATTGTCACGAGGGGGAATGCCGCAAAGCCTTGTACGAGATGGGCTGCAGCAGCGGTAGGATCGCCCGTCTCTTTCCGGGAGAAAGAGACGGGCGCAGGTTGGTGCAAGGAAATGGCCAAGCGGATAGGTTGCTGCAGGGCAGTTACGAAGGGGGGGTGAGTTGCCGCAGTGGGCACTCTGGTAGAAGTAGGTATCCATCACATCGCTGTGAGCGTGCGAGCCGCCGGACGCTAATCGCACTTTGGGTGAACCACCACGGTGTGGCGTAGCCTTAAAGGTTCTGGCTACCTGGGTTGCTGCTCGCCGAGAGCAGGCAGTAGATCCTTGTCGAGATAGTCGCGGATCTTCTTCAGCGTCGCGCTCCTGCGGCCGGAGTCTGATTTGAATTGGTACCAGTGCTCCGCGGCTCGCCTGAAGGTGTTGAGCCCGGCCTCCTGCTGTCGCAGCTTGTCATCGCGGCGTTTGGTGCCGGGGTTGGTGCCTTGCTTGAGTGGTTGCGGCATTCTGCCGCTCGTTCACGGGCTTCCTGCAAGGAGATATTCGGATACACGCCCAGTGACATGCGCGCCGCCCGCCCCTGATACGTGTACCGGAAGTGCCAATACTTGCTGCCGTTGGGTTTCACCAGCAGGGCAAGACCCGAACTATCACTCAACGTGAACGGTCTGTCGGCAGGCTTGGACGCTTTGATTTGCAAGGCGGTCATTGGCATCGCTGTACACCTCCGGTTCTCGAACTGGAATATGTACAGAAAATGTACCAAAAAGAGGCTGGCTTGCAAGAGATGGGGATGGAACCCCAGAGACCAAAAAGCCCGCAGTTAGCGGGCTCTAGGGGTGTTGCGTAGACGCTGGTAGTCGTCTATGTACTGCAAAATGGTGCCCGAGGGAGACTGTAGTGTTCCAGTAAACTCAAGGCCTCCAGAGAGGTTTGCTATCTAGGGATACATGTAGGGATACATGATCGCGCTCGCTGGACAAGTATGAAGAGTCTGTAGCGCACTATGCAAACCCTTCGAAGGGCCTAGCGTGTGATGATTCGGGTGGGCACCGGGTTAGGTCAGGGCTTTTTAGGGGAGTCGAGATGGTGTCGTCGGGGCCGATTTGAGGGCCTTCGACAATGGCCGTAGGTTTGCTCGGTCGTTTTTAGGTGGTTCTTGAAGCCTTTCAGAAGGCGTAAAGCACCCCAAGCAATGAAGCCTCGGATCTGATTTTATTGAGCTGCTCGCTATTATCTGGCTTAGTGGCTGGGGTGTTTTTCAGTAGTTCGGTATGCATTTAACCTAAACAAGGAGCAATGGCATGGATTGGCTACCGGTTTTGAGAGAGTTGCACTTATATGGTGGTGGACGTGTTCTTAATGGGATGGATCAAAAGGCAGATCTTAGCCCCAATGCGATGAGTGGAAAATCCGCAAGCTTGAATATTAATAGCTTTGGAAGTTTTTATGGTGACATAAAACGGTTAGGGTTGCAGATCGTCGGGTGTGATTTTTTCCATACGGAAGACCAAGCGAAGAGTTTCGCCCCTCCAGAGTGGAGGTCTATCAATCCAGCAGCCACCCCACCGTGGCTTTGTACGGATCAAGGGCACAATTGGTCTTTCATAGCAAACTCCGCGTTCTTACAAAAAGATGGGCTGTTTTACGATATAGCTTCCCGTATTTCCCACCAGATAAGAGCTTGTGAGTGGAGGCTTCGACAACTATCTGAAGCATACTCTGATCAGTTAAATGGGCGTTTACTCTCGAAATCATTCAAGCCCAATGACCGCTTTCTTGATGGTTATACCTCATTGTGCTATTTGGCTCTGCAGTCATTTCTGGTAGACGCCTGCACCCTAAGAGATTATCTTTCGGAATTTTATGCTGAGGCAATAATAAGAAAGGATGACCCATCTGCGTCAAAAATTACCGCTTTAGTTGGCCTGTTAAAGGTTTGGCGATCTCAGCCTCCCCAGGATAAAGTAGGTAAAGAGCTGAGAGCTTCATCTCTGCCTGACAATTGGCTCTATGAACTTGGAGCGTATCGCGATTTAGTCGTACATGTCGCGCCTTTAGCAAATGCAGCAAAAACTCTATTGGCTTTTACGAAGACAATAGAGTTTCAGGGGGAGCTACTGCCAGCAATACAGTTGCCTATCCCCTTGAAACCCGCGCAGGTAAAGAATAGCCGTACTACCGGGCAATACTTTGATGATCCCGATTTGAATTTTGCGCGGGGTATAAACTTTATTGAAGATATGGAGTCTGCTAGAGACGCACTTGAATATGCCCATATCTCTATGCAGCAGCTCGGTGCACTTTGTAATTCAATTGCTGGCATATCCCCCTTTGTTCCCGAAGTTCCGATCATCACACCAATAGACTTGAAGATTACAAAGAGGTGAGAAGACAATCTCCATTGAGTTTCAGATAGGACAACGTTCGTGATTGGGTTCAGAGCTGGGCGTCAAGAGACGACTTAAGGTCGGGATGCGGACAGTTGCGGTTTTTCTGATCGAGCGTCTCTCGGCAGCTCTGCGCACAAGGTCGCTCTTCCTCCTTCAGGTTTGGGAAGTATTAGGGATGGTGGGAGATTCTGCCGGGGCCCCTGAGGAGTTCTAACCGATACGGGGTCGGAAACCCGCGGGGCTTCGTTAGTGGGAGGACTCAATAGTTACTGAAATTTCAGTCATTGAAATTGAAAGAAACACATCGAAAAACAGCCACCATTACCGTATCGGTAATGGTGACCTCAGGTAGGCCATTCAATAGGGCAAATGCACAGGTGAACCGGCAGTTCACCGGGTTCACCTGTTCACTAAGCTGGGAGTTCTCCCGCTAACAAGGTCCTGCGGGTTTCCGACCCCGTACCTACCGAAAATCTCTAGGGTCCCCAGCCATGTCAGCCCCGGTGGATGCATCTCCCTGTTCTTTCGACGGCACCTCACAGGCGTGTTTGCGTTTTCTGCCCCACGCTCGAAACAAAGCCAGTATTGCTTTCGCTGGCGGTGTTCTCACCGATGGGGTGTGGGGCTTGAAAAGACGTGTTACAGGTGTTGCGGGTGTGGCGAATGCTATTAACCCTTTGAATTTATTGGGATTTATTGGTGTTACACACCGTTTTTCTTTCACGTGCTTTGGGTGTTACAAGGCAAATAGGTGTTACAGCGTCGGTTGCAAATTTGGGTAAGGCGTATGCTGCAATCGGACAAGTGCAAATCTTCGGATGAATCTAGGGTCAGGGGAAGTCAATAGTATTGCTTCGATTTAATAAGGAATTACGGGGGGTTAACTGAGCTGTAGCCACTATTTCACCGTTGATTCTCGCCAGTTAAAACCAGGCACTAATCAGTTTACGGGCCTTTGAACAATCGATAATCATTGATCCATTTTTCATCAATTCCCTTTTTGTCAATTTTTAGCCAAATGATCAGAGGAGATACAGAGTGGCGGACGACACTGCAGAAATCCCGGAGGGACCTTCGCTATCCCCACCACCCTACGTCGGTATGGTTGGGAATATTGGTGAGCCACATCGCTTCATGGACGTCGAAGACTTTTCGGGAGTAGCTTTAGAATCAGTTCAGGAAGGCGGGCCAGTCAAGATCTGGACTGCACTCGCTCTGACCTCGGATGAGCCGATATTCCATAAGATCGCCGATAGCCTCCAGAGAACAATCAACCACATGGCCAACCAGGCCGGCACGGCCGTCAACATTCAACAGGCGAGCATAACCCTGTTGGTGATGCGCCCAGATAACACCGCAGAGCTTTGGTTGGATACCGCAGCAGTAGCGATGTTGATCATGGCCAAGCGCGCGCTCAACGCTGGCACTGCAATTTTTGAGCATGACATCGCTGACATCGTTGGAATGAGCTTTCCGCGTGTGGACATTGGTTCGAAAGACAAGGTGCTTTGTATCTTCAGGGAGGGTTGGAGATTCGGAATGGCATTCGACTTCAATCATGGGAAAAATCTGGACGTTAAAGCGTTCGAGCGGGTACTGGGGACTCTTGTACGAGATCTACGGTATCGGCACTTGTACGATGCTCTCGGAAATACAGCGCTTTTTGCTCGTCTGATATCCGTGGGGTGGTTCCCGTTCGTGGAGATCATTCAAGAAATTAAAGACCTGTTAGAACACTTGGAAGCAGGCTTTGATATCACGGATTTGGAGCAAAAAATTCTAAACAGCTTCGACGAACCTCGGATGCAGACGTTGCTCAATCGATGGGCTGCAAAACCGCATCTTGCAACCAGGATGGCTCTGCTTCGGGCCGCAGTTGATGCATTCAACAGAAAAGAGCCAGTTGCAGTCATCAAGATACTGCTGACCGAGGTTGAAGGTGCTCTCAACGATGCTCATCGAGCAGCGAACGGAGGTAAGGGGGCGAAACTCAAAGGGCTGTTGAAGTTCGCGATGGATTCAGCAGAAAGGAAAACCGGCGGATTACAAACACTGATGTTTTCCAAAGCCTTCGCTGACTATCTTGTCCAGCAAACTTTCGCCAACTTCGACCCTGAGTCCAACACTGGGACCGCAAGTTCAAGACATGCCGTAGGACATGGTGCGGCACCGCAAGATAGCTACACAATGACTCGAGCCCTTCAGGTAATACTTACTCTCGATCAGCTTGCCTTCTATACCTAACTTTAGGGGCTGGTCCATTCTGTTGGTTTGGGGGACTCTAAATTTCCGTTCTCGGCCAAAAGCAGACGTTCACGAGCGACTGTTTTCGGCCAACATCGGACGTTAGACTTCGTCCGCTTACGACCCTTTGGGAACGTTCCTGAGGCCTGTCCCGGATGTAACCCCCAAAATTGATTGTTGGCGCAGTGGCTTCGGCACCTCCTCGGCAGTACACTTTGCCGGCGCAACTCAGTGTTGCTGAACAAGCAATCGGGGTTTTACTAGGCGCTTCAAGCCCACCATATGGCTGCGAGAAGCCTGTACCCCTGCTTCTCGCCGAGATGGCACAGCTACAAGCGTTCGGAAGCTAATGGCCCCATCTAAGAACAAATCGAAGCCGAAAGCGACTTGCGGTGGCAGCGCGGAACGCGCGTCCGCGACGCTGCGGTCGACGAGCGGCGCCGGGTTCGAGTTCGAGGACCTGATAAGCGCTTGGCAGTTGGTGAAGGCCTTGTCAGGTGAGCAGGCACCGGGTATTGGCGGAGTGGTCATACAAGTACAAGCCCAGGTCTCGACCTTGGGATGGTGCATCGACGACCTGCTGCTGACGGCCCAGACCACCACCGCGCCGCGGCGGCTTGCGATCTCCGCGAAGGGCAATTTTCAGGTGACCTCGGCCGGCCTCCCTGCTGACTTTGTGACGCGCGCTTGGGAACAGTGGCGTGACCCGCAGGGGCTGTTCAACCGAGCAGCCGACGGGCTGGCCCTGGTCACGCTCGGCACCCATCATGCGTTCGACCCGGCGTGGCGCGAAGTGAAGAACGCGTGCAGCGGCACGGATACCTCACTCGCTATGAGCCGTATCCGCAGTAACAGAAGGCAGTCGGGCGTCTTCGACAGCGTCCAGAAGCCCGGTGGCGCGTCCGACGAGGAGACCATCGAGCTAATTCGCCGCCTGCACGTGCTTCCGACCGACTTGCAGTTCGCGCATTCTGAGAACGAGACCCAGGCGATCGCGCAATGCCGCCGCTTGCTCGCGTCTGGCTGCGACGACGAAGCGCAGACTCTTTGGAAGAGCCTCATCAACGTTGCGAAGGAGGTACGCCTTCGCAGCGGTACTATCACCGTACCGGACTTATTGTCCTTGCTCCGGGTTCAGTTCGGCCTCCGCCATCATCCGGACTTTGAGCGTGATTGGGAGACGCTCTTCAACATCACCGAGGACTACAAGGCGCGGATAGAGACGGAGTTACCGTCTGGCTACGCCATCCCGCGGACAGCGGAGAAAGCGTCGTTCCAGGCAGCTGTCGCCGACCACCCAGTCACGGTGGTCTTCGGGGATTCGGGTTCGGGCAAGTCGGCGCTGATCAAGTCTGTGTTGGACGGCGCGTACCGCTCCTGGAACCAAGTGTGGTTCGGCCCGGAAGACCTGAAGATGGCGCTTAGCGCCGCGCGTCGCGGCGCCCTCCCTCTCACGCACGAACTTTCGCTGGTGCTAAACGCCACGGTGAAGCCGCAGAACGTGTTGGTCATCGACTCTGCGGAACGGATCGAGACCAGCGAGTTCGTCGTCATCCGCCAGCTGCTTCAGGCTATCCTGGCGAGTGAAGGCGAAGAGACCGGGGATGCCTGGCGGGTCGTCATCGTTACGCAGACGCATAGCTGGGTCGAAGACGAAGAGACGATTCTTGGCGGGCGAAAAGCGCATCTTTTCGAGGTCGAAGCACTAAAGAGCAATGCGGTGAAGCTGGCGCTTCTGCCTTCGCCCACCTTGGGATGGTTGGCCGCGCATGACGACACCATTTCGGCGCTGACTAACCTGCGGACATTGGCGTGGGTCATCAAGGCGGGTGCGGCGCTGGGGGCGAACGTCGGTGGACTGGCGTCTCACACCTCCATCGCCGACCGCCTCTGGAAGTATTGGACGAAGGACCGCGCCGACTTGCAGGCGTTGATGATGCGCCTCGCCCAACGAGAAGCATCGTTCGAGCGCAGCTTCGCGCTGACCGACATGGAACCGGCGGACGCGGCGACACTCACGCGGCCGCCAGTGGAGCTTCCGCTGCGCTTGAACGAGCGGACTAACCGCATTGAGTTCGAGCACGATCTCGCGGCGGATTGGGCGCGCTTCCAGTTCCTGAAACAGATTTGGACGGATACGCCGCAGTGGGCCGCCCTGGCCGGCAATCCGCTCTGGACGAGCGCGCTCCGAATGTTGGGCCAGTTCCTGCTGCGACAGCCGGCCGAGACTGGCACGGTCTGGGACGTGGCCTTCGGGGCCGCGGAAGCCGCGAAGAACGACCTGGCAGGCGATATCCTCCTTGATGCGCTCTGCTTGGACCCCGACGCCGAACGCTTCCTGACCGAACGCGTCGACCTTCTGCTCGACAACGGCGCGAAACACTTTACCCGGCTGCTCCTGCGCTTCCACCACATCGCGACCGTGCCGACTGGCGGCGGAATGGGATTGAACGCGGCAGTTGGCTTGTACATGGAGGCACACTATCGCTCGATTATTTTTGGTCGATGGCCGCCTGTTCTCTGCTTCCTCATCGCGCAGCGGGAGCGAGTAGCCGGGCTTGTTTCGTCCGCTCTTGCGAAGGTCATCGAGACCTGGCTGACGAAAACGCCGCGCACGCTGAGCAACGGCAATCTGATGCCTTTC
The DNA here is from genome assembly GCF_056161485.1 of Pseudomonas sp. 5Vm1k. Lineage (NCBI taxonomy): Bacteria > Pseudomonadati > Pseudomonadota > Gammaproteobacteria > Pseudomonadales > Pseudomonadaceae > Pseudomonas > Pseudomonas sp. 5Vm1k. The sequence goes on along the minus strand of NZ_JBSPCZ010000008.1, from coordinate 62,924 downwards.
CGCCTGGAGATGGTGGAGATGGCGCTGACCATGGCTCGGACCGTGCAGGTCGAGAAGGGCAACGGTGTGATGTACTCGACGAGTGAGTCGTTGCTGTACACCGCACCACTGGCTGGGGCGGACGACTTGCCAACCGAGGTCGGGAACTGGGCACTCGAACTCGCGGGACGCCGAGAGGTCGACGCTGAAGTCAAACGGCGCATTGCCGAAGTTCGACTACAGAAGACGAAGGCGCACACCATACGCCTGATGACCGATGTCAAATATAAGGCGTGGCATAAAGAACGGAAGCAGATACCGCGCGCCCTTGGATCGCTCAGCGAGCGATTGCCGCCTTGGCCGCTAGGGGCTAGCAAAAAGGTCGATATGGATTTCCGGACCGCCTGCATCAAAAAGAACGGCATCCTGTCTCTTATGCGTATGCAGCCTGAGTTGGCGGCCGAAATCCTGCTTGCGCTCATCATCGAAGACCAGCCGGAGCGGGAGTACGTCTCAGGGCGTTTCGAAGTGGACCTCGGCCTCGTGTACTCCCAGGACGCTTATCCGACGGCCTTTTGGAAAAGCCCGTTCTTCCCCTTTTTGCAGCTGGCTCCGGAAACTGCGCTCACCTCGCTCATCGCGCTTGTGAACTTCTGCACGGAGCGCTGGGTCACCGAATTCATGAAGGGGCGAACCGGAAAGGCTCCCGGGGTGACGCTGCAATTTGCGGACGGTTCGGAGAAGACCTTCCCTGGCTGGTGGCAGGTATTCGGTTGGCCGCAGTCCAATCAGTCGCTGCGAAACGGAAACCTGTTCTGCGCTCTAGATGCGTTGGAGCGCTGGCTGACAGTACGGCTCGACGCGGGGGAGGATATTACCGCTGACATCGAAAGAATACTCCTGGAGGGAAATTCTGCAGCGTTCGTGAGCGTGCTCCTAAACATCGCTAAGTATCGGCCATCGCTGCTGACGGGGGGCCTCGCGGCCCTGATTACGTTCCCGAACCTGTTCGATTGGGACAATGCCCGCGTGAAGCAGGTTGCCTATAACTTCATCGGTTGGAGCTGGCTCAGGGACGGCGAAACGGTGTTTGACTTCGCCCGTGATTGGACGTTGGCACCCCACCGCCAGCAGACGTTCCTCCATGTCGTTGTCGAACTCCTATTGGTCGACGACGACATTGCACGGCGTCTTCAAGCGCTGCTGCCGACCTGGGCGCTGCCTGAAGATCCGAAGGAGGCGTTGGAGTTCAAGCTGTTATTCGCTGCACTCGACCGGGCCAACTATCAGACTGTCACCGACCCGGCTACGGGCGCGGATACTGAGAAACTCGTATACCCAGATGAACTGCGCCTCGCAGTGCAGTCGTGGCAGACCGAAAGCGCGCCAACCCTTGAGTATCTGCAAATGCCGGACCGGTGCGAGCAGCGGCTACGTGGCGGCCAGCCGCTCACCGACGATGAAGCCTCTTACCTCTTTAATCTGTTTCAGGGGTGTGAGGTCGTAGCGGAAGCCGAAGATGAGGACGCGAAATCGAAATGCCGTATCGCTGCGGCCGGCACGATTGTCGTATTGGGAGGCGCATGGCTCGCCCGGAACCCCGAAGCACAGAAGCATACGCTCGAAGTCGTACGCGCCTGTGTGGCGGCGGTCGCGTCGACAGGAGAAGATATTCGCGGTCAACGCATAGGAGGCCTCGATGACAAGCTGAAGTTCGTTGCCTATGCGATCATGCACCTTTGGCTCGCCGATGGTGATGGCGTTCCTGAGTGGGAGACAGCCGTCCTGCGCCTCCTGACGAGCGGCGACATGCGAGCAACTGCCGTGGTGGTCGGCGTTGCTTACGCCAATCGAGAGCAGCTCGGCACCGCGTGGTGGCGGCTGCTCCGCGCCGGTCTCCTCTGGTCGGGCCTCTGCTTGCTCGCTCCACATCATGGCGATGGCGCCTATACGGAGCGCGCCTGGCAAGTGTGGCTCGCGCGGCTTCGGCGCTTTCCACTCCGTGGAGCGAACGCGACTCCGGATGATCTCGACTTCAAGCGTGTTGTCGCGGGCCGAGAGCGTTTGGACTTCCAGCGCCGGACGCGGCTCTACAATGCCGGCGATCAGACTTGGCGCGGAAAGCCGGAGCGCGAACGAGGTGGTTCGCTGGACGGGCGCTTCCTCGAAGTCCTTTTTAACTGGCTTATCGAAGGCGGTGGTACTGGCGACCGCAATCTCGACACGCGCTTGGCGCTGCGCATCTGGGATTACGACACCACGCGCGCTAAGGCACGCGCGAAAAAGCATGGCGAGTACGACTTGCCGAGCCAGGACCTCGGCTACGACATCCTTCTGAAGCTCGGCGGCCTGTCGATCGCAGCGCCCGCAGGGGAAGAGCGCGCGGTTTGGGAGCCCGTTCTCGTCCACGGTCCGGCCGCACACTACGCGCTGCAGCACTTCATTCGCGGCTTGTTCCTGCGCCTCGGGAAAGGTGACGACCCGGTGGCATTTGAGCGCGTCTGGCGCGCTACCGCGGAGTACGGCCTCTCAGCCGATTGGTCTCAACCGGGCCTCTGGTTCTACGGCGAGCGCTTGACTTGCGACCTGCTTGGCTTCGGGAACGAGGATGCTCTGTCCCGGCTGCACCCTGGCGCGGCTCTGCGGATGAAGGATCTCTATAAATGCTGGGCCGCTACGCACCTAGCTCGCGACGAAGAATGCGTCACCCGTTTCTGCCACTTCCTGACGACAAAGTTCGGAGCCCCGCTTCGTCTTGACGGGCTTCGCTGGCTCGCCGCCATGCTGAAGGAACGCGAACCATCCACTCTCTGGTACCGCGAGGGTACGGGCGACGCATTGGTGGGGCTGGTGGCGGCGGCATTGAGTTCCGACGCGCAGCTCCTGTCGCAACACGCTCAGGCGCGGCTGGCGCTTATTGAGATAGCGGCTGCACTTGCAGCTATGAACATTCCAGTCGCCCTGGCTCTCCAGGAACGCATTAAGCAACTGCGATAGGCTTGGCCGGCGAGACGAAGTTCGCTCGCCGCCCCAATCTCAATGTCTGCAATTGGCCGGGAACTGCCAGCCGATTTCCATATAACGGAAGTTTTTGCGAACTTCCGCTTATCCTCATCACCGTTTTCTCAGCTTATGCTCGATTAGCCCCATTTCTGCCTTGATCGCGGTGATGGTGAGCTTCTGCGTTGCTGTGCTTTTTCCTATCTTGGTATCCACGATCTTGAGCAGTGCGGTTAGGTAGGCTTTTCTCGCTTGCAGTGTTTCGGATTGGGATGAGCTGTTTTGTGCCGCTGTGTTCATGGCGTCTATCCTTGGAGTGATTTAAACAGCCCGCGAAAGCGGGCCATTTCAGGGTAATCAGCAGTTACATCGCGAGCACGTCTTGCACACGATGTTCGCTGGCGCGGTCTGCCAAGTCACCCCACCTCCAGCTACCAAAGTTTTCGCCCTGTTCAGGAATATCGAGCTTAAACAGCGACACCGGATCCCGCTGGATCATGCGAGTCGCGGCATAGAGCCTGCCGCCTACATCGAGTAGAGCCTGGGCGGCCTCATTCCACTTTTCTTCTAACGCGTCGTGCGCGAGGTGCAGGGCTTGGTTTTCTATTTTCTTGTGTTCTTCCTGAGCCTCAGTGATGTGCTGGTCAACGATGGTGAGCTCCTGCTCCAGGGCAGTGATAATCAGCTGCTGACGACGATGTTGTTCAGTAGCAGATGAGAGGTTTTTGGCCGCCTTCTGGGCATCGGTGTTCGCAGCTTTTTCGCCTTCTACATCGCCCCAGGCCACGGCTTGTGCGTAAGCCGTGGCCGCCTCGGTCTCGGCCCGCCGTGCACTGGCAATATCCTCCTGAGCTTGCTTGCGGATCTCCTCTAGGCGAGTGTTGAGGCTGTCGCGTTTCGCGTTCAGTTCCAGCTCATCCGCTGTCCAGTTCGCCATGTCGGCTATATAACCCGCCATCAGGCTTTCTCGGTCGGCCAAAGCCTCCCGACGAGCCAATTTCATATCCAGCATATGGATCTTGAGGTTGATTGAGTCGATTCGGCGTTTTCGGTCGCTGATCTCATGCCGGACGTTACTTTCTCGGCCTTCGTTGATGACCTCGTCGCTTTGAAGTGCCGCCTCAATGTGTGGTAGCTCCTGTTGGATGCCTTCCAATTCAACTACCAGATTCACGCGGGTGTCTTTCAGTGTTTGAATACCGTTCATGTGTCTTGTCCTATGTAATTAGATTGTGGTGTCGATGAGTGGCTGGTCAGGCCGGAAGAGAGCCAGCATTGCCTCGATCAATTAACTGACCGTCAGGCCGCCTGAGCCTCACTTTCTTCCGTTCCAGGCACGGTCTTCACCACGTAACAACGCTGAGTGCCCAGGCCCGGTAAACGGACCGAGCAGGAGGCTTTGCCATCCGGCCCGGGCTCAAGGACGCCTCGGCGTATCAACTCCTTGTTCACGGCGTTGATGTTCATGCCCTTGAACACCTCCGAGCGCCATGACTCCGGCAGCACGTAGTAGGTGTTGGTGGTGTGCAATGCGTCGCCCAAGCCGTGCTCCAGCGTCTTGCGAAAACCAAGTCGGTCGATGGTGCGCGGGCCGTGCTCATCGATCTTCGCGGCGGCCGACTCCCAACGGGTGAAGCGGCTTTCACCGAAGCGCTCGATGACCTGGCGCAACCGCGCCAAGATCGCGTCCCCTTCGAGGTTCCCGGCGCCGCCGCGCTCATTCATCCAGGCACTCAGACATACGCGAGCGGCAGTGGTGGCGGTGCCGTCTGGCCAGCCGGTAATGCCCATCGCGGTGGCCAGTTCGCCGGCAGCGGCCGCCAGTCCAAAACGAGCGGCCGCACGATGCGCCTGACCACTGGCAGAGGCCGGGAGTGCTTTGGCGATGAATCCCTCCAAGGTGTGGCGCAAGATCGCCGACCAGCCATGCCGCTTGCCAGGCTCACAGAGGGCCGACAGGAAGGCGGTGAGGGGCGTGCCGTAGTATTTCGCTACTCGTGCCTTAAGCGCATCGGAGAGGGCGGCGGCGTCATCGAAACCGTTCAGTACGTCGAACATGCCGAGGCCCTTGCTGGCGTCTGCCGGCACGGCGAGCATCCGCACCTCCATGCCGGCTTTCAGTTCTTTGTTGGCTTCGGCCATGTGCTGCGCCAAGGTCTTCTCGCCGGTCGACAGAAACAGCAAACGCCACTCCTGCACCTGTCGGCCTGCTTGCCCGCGATCATTGGCGCGAGCCTTGCCGGTGCCGTTGCCGAGCATGTACACCGTTTCGCCAATGATGCGCGGGTCGCACATGCCGATTTCATCCAGCACCAGTAACCCGTCCGAATGTGCGGCAGCGATAGATTCCAAGGCGTTATCCGTGGAGCGCCAGGAACGCACTAGGCGGGGCCCGCCGTAGATCGAGGCGGCCACTTGCAAGTGGGTGGTCTTGCCGCCCGAGCTGTCGCCGTAGAGATGAAAGCCGCCCGATTCATGGCCAAGCATGTGCAGCAGCGGACCGGCAAACGCTACGCTTGCCACAAATGCCAAGCGGTGGTTACCAATGCACAAGGCACCGACTTGTTCTTGCCACTGCTCCAGAGTGCCGGATTCGCTGATGGGTGGCAGCTGAGCGCCGGCCTCATAAAAGTGCAGGTGTTCAACGTGCGAGCCGACCTGTTGTTCGGGCAGCAGGAAGGCGCTGTCGTGCCAACCCAAACGGGTGACGAGTCGAGCGCGCTGGGCGCTGTCGAAGCCACCGAGGTAACTCTGCAGGTCGTTGCGGGCATTGCGACCGGAGCGACTGCCGGCCAAGCGCAGGCCCATGTCCACTAATGGTCCGAGCACGTCTTTGCCGAAGTCACCGGTCATGGTCCGCGCCGGAATGTTCCAGCGCTTTTTCGCCCCGTCAGGATCGTCGAACTCGACCAGCAAGCCCCAGTTATGGCCCTGTGCATCCCGGGTGCGCGCCAGGATCTCCAGCGGCGAGCACACCGGGCGAGCCTCGCCATCGTCACCGGAATAAAACACACCTTCTGCCGTCAGGCGAAAGCCTCCGGGCAGCAGATCGTTTTTAGGTTTTGCGGCGCGCTTGGTCGCCGGCTTGGTCTTGGCTTCGGGCGGTTCGGCCGATGCTTTCTCCGGCTCAACACCGAACAGTTCACCGCTGCGTTCCAGCTCAGCGAAATGTGCCGTCGTCCATCCTTTGGTTTGTGCATCCGCCGCGTCGTCGCCGTCGTCCCATTGACCACCCTTGGCAAAAGTTGGTTGGTCATTCTTGAGCGTGGGTTTACGTTCAAAGACGTCCAAGGCGATCACGCGTACCGATGCGACGCCAATTTTTTGCAGATGTTCGGCGACGGCCTCCATGCAGCTTTTGCCACTGGCGTCGTTGTCGGGCCACAACACCACGGGCCGACCTTTGAGCAGTGTCAGGTCAGCTTTGTGCCAAGAGTTCGAGCCGTTCGGCCAGCACGTGGCCACGTAGCTGGGCAGCAACTCCGATGCGGCGTCGGCGGCCTTTTCGCCTTCGCACAGAATGACCGGGGCCTCTGCTCGTTGCGCCAGTTCATCCTGGCGCAGCAGTGGACGCGGCTCAGGCAGCCCTTGCCAACGCCATTGCTGCGTTTGACCGTTTGCACGTTGGCACCAGGTTAAGGGGGCAAACACCTTGCGCGGTTTGCCGTCTTCATCCGGGCCCAAGTCGAAGCGATAGAGCGCCATGACTGGCCGGCCCTCGGCGTCGCGGTAAATCCAGACTTTGGACGGTACGCCGTGTTGCCGGTGTTTGGCCGGACATTTATTCATGGCCTCGGCCGGGATCGGCTGAATGGCGAGCCATTCCGGTGTTTTGCTTTTGCTGGGGCTGGGTTTCGATTGAGCCGACCCAGCGGTAACGCGCAGCAGATCCGCCAGCTTGTTGCAGGCTTCGACGTCGGTGCCGCCGTCGAGATAGCGCACCAGATCGATCAGGTCGCCACCTTTGTCACCGGTGGCAAAATCCGCCCAGGTACCTTTGCTCAAGTTGACCTTGAGGGAGCCGGCGCGTTTGTCGGCGCGGGTTGGATTTGCGGCAGTGTATTCCTTCCCCCCATCGACGCGTTTGCCCTTTGGCAACCAACGGGCAAGCACCTGGTCGATCTCTTTCAGAGAGGCCGCTTTCACGTCGGCGAAGCTGGGCCGTTTCGTCTTATTGGTCATGGCCAGCCTCCGACTTCAGGAGGGCGGTGGTCACATCGTCAATTACCGCCTTACTCATTTCACTGAGGTAGTGAGCAGCCATCGCGCAGTCTTCTGCGCCGTCTCCGTGGGTGGCCAGGAGCGACATGCGAGTCGCGCAGCTCAGCAGATTTGAGGCGTGTTCAAGCGCGTCGGTCAGGGGCACATTGGCGCTGAGACGGAACAGCATTTGAGTCGTGTCACCACACTGAGCGAACGTGGTCGCGCCTTGGGTGGTGACGTTAGTTTGAGGGGTCATTGCGCACCCCCAGTTTTAGCCCGAGGGGCCGAAGTCGCATCACCGTGCAGGGTCAAGGTTTTGATCAGACCCAGGGTGCCGCGCACGTCCCAAATAACGGCCGCCAGTACGTGATTGGCCAAACGCGGTCTGTCGCTTTCGCTTTCGAAGTGATCTTCAAGCAACGTCAGCACCGAGTCGGCGCGGGCAATAGCGCAGGTGATCGCGTCGATAGGAATGCCGGCTTCAATATTGTCGCTGACGTCGAGCAGATCTTCGGGTAGGGAGAAGCTCAGGGCTTGGCTCATTGGGCACCGCCAGCAGCTTCGAGAGCGCGGGCTTTGGCCATATGGGCGTTGTATCGGGTGAGGCGTGTTGCAAGGCTGGAGTTGGCGTGTAAAGCGGCGAGAGCCATTGCACGATGTGCCGCGGCGCGATTTTTGGACGGATTTAAGGCGTGCATGTGGCGAAGCTCCTTTTGCTGGGGAGCTGCCACCGTTCGCGACCAAGCGAATTGGGGTGGCAGCTGTACGCGGGTTGGTCGACCGGGGCAAAAGGAACCCAGCAGGCCCTAAGGCCTCCCACGCACAGCCGCCATAAAACGGAAATGCGGACGCAAAAAAAGCGCCTGCAATCTGTATAGGGGCGCTGTTGCGCCTTTTGCTTGTCGGGCGACCAAGCCCGGTCGCTGAATTTGCAGCGACAGGCCGAGAGTAACGTCCTGTTTTCAAAAGTGCAACCGTACAGAAACCTTGCGCATTTTTTTGGTGCGACATAAATTGTTCGAGCATATAGATTTACCTCAACGCCTCCGGATCGCTCCCGGGGGCGTTTTCATTTCAAGCATCACGCTCGTGGCGCAAGGTGAGTACGGGGGAATAGCCATCGCGAATCATCTGGCGAGCATCGTGATAAGCATCTGTTGCCTGGGCTTTATCCAGGACGACAACACCCAACTTGTCCGCATGCATGATCAGCAGGCACCAAACTCCATCCGGCCAGCTCAATACGCCTAGAGTCCTTCCGCTTTGCTCGTGTTTTCTGCGCAATCGCTCGAAACGTTGGATACGTGTTTTGGAGAATCCAACTTCGTGCAATGTCTGAAATGACCTGAGTTTTGAGAGCGAAGGAGGTGGTCTTCTCATGCTGCCACCTTGTTTCTTGCCGAAATGCGGGCCCGAACCCAACTTTGGACTTCATCAAGAACCCATGCGACAGGCGCTCCGCGAGCTTTACTGCCGCTTAGTTTTACTGGAAGTGGGAATTCGCTATCCGCTTGCCGCATCAGTTTGTAAATCGTTGGACGTGCTAGTCCAACGATGGCGATTAATTCCGGCATTCGAATCAAAATTGCTGAAGGGTCAGCGGCAGGGTGACTGGCTCGCCTGGCGTTTATATCGGTCGCTTGCGGCGAGTGAGTTTCGAAAGAATTTGCTGATTTGAAGGTCTGGTGTGTCATGGAAAACCCCTGGGTATGGATACAGGGGTATCTATCTATACATTTATCTAGACGAAGAAAACTACTTTATCTCTAGATCGGTGAATGTGTAGTCAATACAGGTGCAACACAGGGTGAACGCAGCAGTACAGTAATTGCGTCTGCTCAGTTTTTGACTGTGATGGAGATGGCGTTCAGGGTGGTGAATTATTCATCGAGAGAGAGTTTGGACACTCACTCATCGGCGATCCCACGCCCTAGATTTTATCGCTCAACCAGCGACGTATGTCAGTTAAGCATTCGCAAACGAGGTCTGGCCCGCAGAGGTGAGGGCGCTCATCGAGCAAGGCGGTTGCGATGTGAGATTCGTACGGCTGTTACACGTAATAGCCGAGTTACACTTCGTGTACGTTGACTCATGATCAGGTGTTACGGTTAAAACATTCAATAATATCAATAGCTTGTATTTAATTGTTACACCTGTAACACGCGTTACACTGATTTTTTAGGGGGGGCTATCATGGTTGTCAGAGTGCCTTTCCGAACTTCCTTTGCCCCACATTTCCAGCGGCTAGCGCATCAAGGTGATCTGCATACCACTGCATCATTTTAATGCGTTGCTCAAGGTATTGAGCTTTGTTGTATATCCCCGAAATACCTTCCTCTTTGTGAGCAAGTTGCGCTTCAACATGTTCTTTCGGCCAGCCATGTTCTCGAAGCAGCGTACTCGCAGTGTGCCGAGTACCGTGTCCAACTAAGCGGCCTTTATAGCCAATAGTAGCGAAGACCTTATTGATCGTATTTTCGCTGATGGTTGGATTTTTGGCTCCGACACCAGGGCAGAGCCAGCGACTCCGCCCGGTTAAGCAATGCAGTTCTTTCAGCGCTGCAACTGCTTGGTGGGGAAGTGGGCAGACAAAATCTCGACGCATCTTCATCTTGGCGGCAGGCGTGGTCCAAATGGCTTTCTCAAGGTCAAACTCCTTCCATTCAGCCAAACGGACCATGCCGGGTCGCGATGCCGTCCATACACAAAGCCAAGCAGCAGTGCGAGCAGTCAATCTGGCCGGTGTGTTTTTGAGTGCCTGGAGAAACTCCCCCAGTTCAGGCTCCAACAAATGTGGATGCTGCTGAGTCTTAGGTGCTTTGGCCGCAATATCCCGAAGGCGGCTGCCCGGATCGTTTTCAGTCAGGCCTAAGCCGATGGCTCGCCCGAAGATCTGATTTATCCAGGTGCGACATTTTTCAGCCACGTTGTGTGCATCCCGGGCCTCAATGGATGCCTGAAGCTCTGCACAATCAGTGCGCGTGACTTCGTCTAGAGGCTTGTCTCCCAGTGCCGGGAGTATGTCCTTGTCGAGGTAGGTGCGGATTTTGTTGAGGGTGGAGGACGCAAGACCCTTTTCCTCTTTCGCCTTTAGCCAGGCATCAGCAGCAGCTCGAAAGGTTCGGGTTTTGGCCGCGTCAATAGCAGCTTTCGCGGATCGCTTTTGTTCAAGGGGGTCGGCACCGCTACTCACTACTTTGCGTAGATTGGTAGCTTTGTCCCGTGCCAATGCACCGCTTACTTCCGGGTATCCCCCGAGCCCCATCCAGGCCCAATTACCCGCCGGACGTTTGTAGCGGAGCTGCCAGGATTTACCACCATCAGGTTTGACCCTGAAGTAGAGACCGTTTCCGTCCAGCTCCCGGTATTCCTTTGATTCCGGCTCCAGCCCCGCAAGTGTCGTGTCAGCGAGAGGGCGGCGCTTGATATCTGCGCGCTTCATCCTTGTATCCCAAAGTTCGGTATTTTTCTCAGGATACAAGCAGGGATACAGGGATACAACGTATAGGGAGAGACAGGGGTAGATAGATAGGCACAAAAAAACCGGCCAAGTGGCCGGTTTCTCTGGGTCTGAAAGCCTGGTAGAGACTTTCAGATACTGCTATATGGTGCCCCGAGGGAGACTCGAACTCCCACTCCTTTCGAAAACGGATTTTGAATCCGCCGCGTCTACCAATTCCGCCATCAGGGCTCAATGGCGGCGAAGTATAGAGATGAGATTACCGTCGGTCAATCAGGTACATAGAGAATTTTCACTATTTCGGCTAGACTTCCGGCCCCTGCTAGACGAACCCCATCATGCGCGTTGCTGACTTTACTTTCGAACTCCCTGATTCGCTGATTGCTCGCCACCCTTTGGCCGAGCGTCGCAACAGTCGCCTGTTGACCCTGGATGGGGTCAGCGGCGCCCTGGCGCACCGTCAATTCACTGATTTGCTCGAGCATTTGCGCCCGGGTGATTTGATGGTGTTCAACAATACCCGGGTGATTCCGGCGCGGCTGTTTGGCCAGAAGGCTTCCGGCGGCAAGCTGGAAATCCTGGTGGAGCGGGTGCTCGACAGTCATCGCGTGCTGGCCCATGTGCGTTCCAGCAAGTCACCCAAGCCCGGTTCGAAGATCTTGATCGACGGCGGCGGCGAGGCAGAAATGCTGGCGCGGCACGACACGTTGTTCGAGCTGGGCTTCACCGAAGAGGTGTTGCCGCTGCTCGATCGTGTTGGGCACATGCCGTTGCCTCCTTATATCGATCGCCCGGATGAAGGTTCGGACCGCGAGCGTTATCAGACCGTGTACGCCGAACGCCTGGGTGCGGTGGCGGCGCCGACGGCGGGGCTGCATTTCGATCAGCCGCTGATGGAGGCGATTGCCGCCAAGGGCGTCGAGACCGCGTTCGTGACCTTGCACGTCGGTGCGGGCACGTTCCAGCCGGTACGGGTCGAGAAGATTGAAGATCACCACATGCACAGCGAATGGCTGGAAGTCGGCCAGGACGTGGTGGATGCGGTGGCCGCTTGCCGCGCGCGCGGCGGTCGGGTGGTGGCGGTGGGGACCACCAGCGTGCGTTCCCTGGAAAGCGCCGCCCGCGATGGCGTGCTCAAGCCGTTCAGTGGCGACACGGACATCTTTATCTACCCGGGCCGGCCGTTTCATGTGGTCGATGCCCTGGTCACCAACTTCCATTTGCCCGAATCCACGCTGTTGATGCTGGTTTCGGCGTTCGCCGGTTATCCCGAAGCCATGGCTGCCTACAAAGCAGCGGTGGAGCATGGTTACCGCTTTTTCAGCTACGGTGATGCGATGTTTATCACCCGTAATCCTGCGCCGACTGCCCCTAAAGAATCGGGCCCTGAGGAAACTGTATGAGTCGTATGTCGTTTGAACTGCTGGCCACTGACGGCAAGGCGCGTCGCGGTCGTTTGACCTTCCCGCGCGGCACCGTCGAGACCCCGGCCTTCATGCCGGTGGGCACGTACGGTACGGTCAAGGGCATGTTGCCGCGGGATATCACCGCCACTGGCGCGGAAATCATTCTGGGTAACACCTTCCACTTGTGGCTGCGTCCGGGCACCGAAGTGATCAAGAAGCACGGCGACCTGCACGATTTCATGCAGTGGAAAGGCCCGATTCTTACAGACTCCGGCGGTTTTCAGGTGTTCAGCCTGGGCGCGATGCGCAAGATCAAGGAGGAGGGCGTGACCTTCGCTTCCCCGGTCGATGGCGCCAAAGTGTTCATGGGCCCGGAAGAGTCGATGCAGGTCCAGCGTGACCTGGGCTCCGACATCGTAATGATTTTCGACGAATGCACCCCGTACCCGGCCGACGAAGATGTCGCTCGCGTGTCCATGGAACTGTCGTTGCGTTGGGCCCAGCGTTCGAAAAACGCCCATGGCGACAACACGGCGGCGCTGTTCGGCATCGTGCAGGGCGGCATGCATCAGGACTTGCGCATGCGCTCCCTGGAAGGCCTCGACAAGATCGGCTTCGATGGCCTGGCCATTGGCGGTCTGTCGGTGGGCGAGCCCAAGCACGAGATGATCAAGGTGCTGGATTATCTGCCGGGCCTGATGCCGGCTGACAAACCTCGTTACCTTATGGGCGTTGGCAAACCGGAAGATCTGGTTGAGGGTGTGCGCCGCGGTGTGGACATGTTCGATTGCGTGATGCCAACCCGTAATGCCCGCAATGGGCATCTGTTCATTGATACAGGCGTGCTGAAGATCCGTAACGCGTTCCATCGCCATGATGATTCGCCGCTGGATCCGACCTGCGATTGCTACACCTGCCAGAACTTCTCCCGTGCTTATCTGCACCATCTGGACAAGTGCGGCGAAATGCTGGGTAGCATGTTGAATACCATCCACAATTTGCGCCATTACCAGGTGCTTATGGCTGGTTTGCGCGAGGCTATTCAACAGGGTACATTGGCCGCCTTTGTCGATGCCTTCTACGCCAAACGCGGGCTACCTGTTCCGCCTTTGGACTGAGTTTTCTGACCCCAAGATTCAACATTTGCAACTGGAGTGCTAAATGAGCTTTTTTATCTCTAATGCCATGGCCGACGCTGCTGCACCGGCAGCTGCAGGCCCAATGGGCGGCGGCTTTGAGTGGATTTTCCTGGTCGGTTTCCTGGTCATCTTCTACCTGATGATCTGGCGTCCACAGGCCAAGCGCGCCAAAGAACAGAAGAACCTGCTCGGCAGCCTGCAAAAAGGCGACGAAGTTGTGACCACCGGTGGTATCGCCGGCAAGATCACTAAAGTGGCAGACGATTTCGTGGTTCTGGAAGTTTCCGACACCGTGGAAATGAAGTTCCAGAAAGGCGCCATCGCCGCCACGCTGCCAAAAGGCACGCTAAAAGCGATCTAAGTTTCAACTTCTACTCAATCGACGGGGCGCGCAAGGCGCCCCGCGTCATAAGCGGGCGGCGTGATGCTGAACAAATACCCTCTGTGGAAATACATTCTGATCCTGGCGGTGCTGGCGGTCGGTCTGATTTATTCCGCTCCCAATCTTTACCCTGATGACCCGGCCATTCAGGTCAGCGGTGCAAGTACTGCACTGTTGGTCAATCAGGCTGATCTGGATCGTGTGAGCACTGCGCTCAAGGAATCCGGGATCAACGTCAAGGCAGCCACGCTGTCGGCCAACGGCAAGGGCGGCCTGATTCGCCTGACCAAGGCTGAAGACCAGTTGCCTGCCAAGGATGTTGTGCGCAAGGCATTGGGTGATGACTACGTCGTTGCACTGAACCTGGCACAAACCACCCCGCAATGGCTGCGCAGCCTCGGCGCGCACCCGATGAAGCTGGGTCTGGACTTGTCCGGTGGTGTGCACTTCCTGCTGGAAGTGGACATGGACAAAGCCCTCGACGCACGCCTGAAAGTCTACGAAGGCGACGTCAAGAGCCTGTTGCGTAAAGAGAAACTGCGCTATCGCAGCCTGCCGCAACTCAATGGCGCCATTCAGCTGGGCTTCACTGATGAAGCAACCCGCGAACAAGCCCGCGCGCTGGTCCGCAAGAACTTCAACGATTTCGACATTGTTCCGGCCGACCTGAATGGTCAACCGGTGCTGCGTCTGGCGATGACCCCGGCCAAGCTGGCGGAAATCCGTGAATACTCCATCAAGCAGAACTTGACCACGGTACGTAACCGCGTCAACGAACTGGGTGTTGCCGAGCCGATTGTTCAGCGTCAGGGCGCCAACCGCATCGTGGTTGAGCTGCCAGGCGTGCAGGACACCGCAGAAGCCAAGCGTATCCTCGGCAAGACGGCCAACCTTGAGTTCCGTCTGGCTGCAGAGCCAGGTGCTTCGAAAGCCACTTCCGAAACCTTCGAATTCCGTGAAGGCAAGCGTCCGCCGGCACAGATCGAGCGTGGCCTGATCATCACCGGTGACCAGGTGACTGACGCCAAGGCTGGCTTCGGCGAGCACGGCACGCCAGAAGTGAACATCCGTCTGGATGGTCACGGTGGCGAGCTGATGAGTCGTGCGACTCGCAGCAACGTCGGTCGCAGCATGGCGGTGATCTTCATCGAGCAACGTCCTGTCACTACCTACACCAAGCAATTGGTTGACGGTGTCGAGAAAGACGTCGCGGTGCAAACGTTCAAAGAAGAGAAGAAGATCATCAGCCTGGCGACCATCCAGTCGCCGCTCGGTGCTCAATTCCGCATCACGGGCCTGAACGGCCAGGGCGAATCGTCCGAACTGGCGCTGTTGCTGCGTGCCGGTGGTCTGGCTGCACCGATGTACTTCGCTGAAGAGCGCACCATTGGCCCGAGCCTGGGTGCCGACAACATCACCAAAGGTATCGATGCGTCGCTGTGGGGCATGCTGTTTGTCTCGCTGTTCATCATGGCCATCTACCGCTTCTTCGGCATCATCGCCACTGTCGCTCTGGCAGTGAACATGGTGTTGCTGCTGGCCTTGATGTCGCTGCTGGGTGCAACGCTGACCCTGCCGGGTATCGCCGGTATCGTATTGACCATGGGTATGGCGGTCGACGCCAACGTTCTGATCTTCTCGCGGATTCGTGAAGAGATTGCGGCGGGCATGACCGTGCAACGGGCAATCAACGAAGGCTTCGGCCGGGCATTCACCGCGATTCTCGACGCCAACCTGACAACACTGTTGGTCGGCGGGATTCTCTTTGCGATGGGCACCGGCCCGGTCAAAGGCTTCGCAGTGACCATGTCCCTCGGGATCTTTACCTCGATGTTCACGGCCATCATGGTGACCCGCGCGATGGTCAACCTGATCTTCGGCGGTCGGGACTTCAAGAAGTTGTGGATTTAAGGGGCTGCCATGTTACGTACAATCAACTTCATGGGCGTTCGCAACTTTGCGTTCGGCGTCACATTGTTCCTTACCGCACTGGCGTTGTTCAGCTGCTGGCACAAGGGCATGAACTGGGGCCTGGACTTCACCGGCGGTACGCTCATCGAGCTGACCTACGAGCGTCCGGCTGATGTATCCAAGGTGCGTACCCAGCTCTCTGAGTCGGGTTACCACGAAGCCATCGTGCAGAGCTTCGGTGCAACCACCGACCTGCTGGTGCGTATGCCTGGCGAAGACCCGCAACTGGGTCACCAGGTAGCTGAAGCACTGCTGAAGGTCGGCGGCGATAACCCGGCGACGGTCAAGCGCGTCGAGTTCGTCGGCCCGCAAGTAGGTGAAGAGCTGCGCGACCAGGGCGGCCTCGGCATGCTGATGGCGCTGGGCGGCATCCTGATCTACCTGGCTTTCCGCTTTCAGTGGAAGTTCGCAGTCGGCGCCATTGTTTCGCTGATCCACGACGTGATCGTGACCATCGGTATCCTGTCGTTCTTCCAGATCACCTTCGACCTGACGGTGCTGGCGGCGGTATTGGCGATCATCGGTTACTCGCTCAACGACACCATCGTGGTATTCGACCGGGTTCGTGAGAACTTCCGTGTGCTGCGCAAGGCGACCCTGATCGAGAACATCAACATCTCGACCACGCAAACCCTGCTGCGGACCATGGCGACGTCGATCTCCACCTTGCTGGCGATCGCGGCACTGCTGTTCTTCGGTGGCGATAACCTGTTCGGCTTCTCCATTGCCCTGTTCATCGGTGTTCTGGCGGGTACCTACTCGTCGATCTACATCGCGAACGTGGTGCTGATCTGGCTGAACCTGAGCAGCGAGGATCTGATTCCTCCTGCGGCGACCGAGAAGGAAATCGACGACCGTCCATAACGGCCCTCGTTTTTCCAGCTGTCAGCCAAAAAAGGCGCGAGTTGAACTCGCGCCTTTTTTTATGCTCCAAGGCTGGGAGAAGCGCGGACAACGATCCGCATGTGATGGTCAGGAGGTTCATGTGAACAAGTCGTTGCTGGTTGGTGCGGTACTGGGTGCTGTCGGTGTGACTGCCGGGGGCGCTGTTGCCACCTACAGCCTGGTTAAAAGCGGCCCTGAGTATGCGCAAGTATTGGCCGTTGAACCGGTTAAGACACAGATCAAGACTCCACGTGAAGTATGCAAGGACGTTGCAGTAACCCGTCAGGCACCGGTCAAGGATCAACACCAGATCCTCGGTACGGTCCTGGGTGCGGTAGGTGGTGGTTTGCTCGGCAACCAGATCGGCGGCGGTAATGGCAAGAAGCTTGCCACCGTTGCCGGTGCAGTCGGTGGTGGCTACGCGGGGAACAAGGTCCAGGAGGGTATGCAGAATCGCGATACCTACACCACGACCCAGACTCGCTGTAACACCGTGAATGACATCAGCGACAAAGTTGTCGGCTACGACGTCCGTTATTCGCTGGACGGCAAGGAAGGCAAGGTGCGGATGGACCGCGATCCGGGCAACCAGATTCCGGTCGATAAGGAAGGTAAATTGATCCTGTCGCAGAATGAGCCGGGTCAGTGATGAGCTGATTGCCAGGCGCAAAAAAGAAGCACCCGAAAGGGTGCTTTTTTTATGCCCTCAATTCCTCCGCCACCACAAATCTCCTGTGGGAGCGGGCTTGCTCGCGAAAGCGGTGTATCAGTCGACGCATATGTTGAATGTAAGACTGCATTCGCGAGCAAGCCCGCTCCCACATGGGGGCTGTGGTGGTCTTGAGGGCAAATCCCGGGCATAAAAAAAGCACCCCGAAGGGTGCTTTTTTGTGGGCGTTCGCTTAGCGTTTCAGCGAAGCCGGCAGGTGCGGCTGGATAGCCGTCAGGACTGCCTTGAAGCATTTGGTGTTACCAGCAACGACGTGGCCTTTTTCAAGGAAGTCGTGACCGCCGGTGAAGTCGCTCACCAAGCCGCCGGCTTCCTGGATTAGCAGGGCGCCTGCAGCCATGTCCCACTCGGACAGGCCCGACTCCCAGAACGCGTCGAAACGGCCGGCAGCCACGTAGGCCAGATCCAGGCTCGCAGAGCCTGCGCGGCGGATGCCGGCGGTCTGGCCAACCAGGGCGCGGAACATGCCCAGGTAGTTGTCGAGGTTGTCCATCTGGTCGTCACGGAACGGGAAGCCGGTACCCAGCAGGGCGCCGTCCAGGCTGGTGCGACCGCTGACGCGCAGACGACGACCGTTCAGTTGAGCGCCGCGACCGCGGCTGGCGGTGAATTCTTCCTGGCGAACCGGGTCCAGAACAACAGCGTGTTCCAGGCGACCGCGGTATTTGCAGGCGATGCTGACAGCAAAGTGAGGAATGCCGCGCAGGAAGTTGGTGGTGCCGTCCAGCGGATCGATGATCCACAGGTATTCTTCGCCTTCGCCGCTGCCCGGGTGCATGCCGGTTTCTTCGCCGAGAATGCCGTGGGTAGGGTAGGCCTTGCGCAGCGCGTCGATGATTTTCTGTTCGGCGGCGCGATCCACCTCGGATACGTAATCCTTGGCGTCTTTTTCGTCGACCTTGATGGTATCCAGGCGCTCGATGGAGCGGAAGATCAATTCACTGGCGCTGCGGGCGGCGCGCAGCGCGATATTCAGCATGGGCTGCATGGATGTGTCACCTAAGGTTGTTAAAGAAAGCCGGGCATTCTATCAGAACTTTTCTACAGGTGAAGGTCGGTGTTCGCTTTCATAGCTTAACGGTAGCGTGAGCTGTAAGATTCGGCTCCCCAATTCTGTGTTCGAGATCGCCTCCCGTGCTGCATAACATTCGTGTCGTCCTGGTCAATACCAGCCATCCCGGCAATATCGGCGGGGCTGCGCGTGCCATGAAGAACATGGGCCTGTCGCGGCTGGTGCTGGTCGAACCGCGGTTGTTCCCGCACCACGAGGCCGATGCCCGTGCCTCTGGCGCCGGGGACATCCTTGAAAACGCGCAAGTCGTCGCCACCTTGGAAGATGCCTTGGTCGGCTGCAATCTGGTCCTCGGCACCAGTGCCCGTGACCGTCGTATCCCTTGGCCGCTGCTCGATCCCCGCGAATGCGGCACGAAAGTCGTCGAGGAAGCCGCTCAAGGTGCAGAGATCGCCTTGGTCTTTGGTCGTGAAGATTCCGGCCTGACCAATGAGGAGCTGCAGCGATGTCATTATCACGTGCACATCCCATCAGACCCTGAGTTCAGTTCGCTGAACCTTGGGGCAGCGGTGCAGGTGTTGAGTTATGAAGTGCGCATGTCCTGGCTCGCGGCCCAAGGTCAGCCGAGCAAGGTCGAGAAGGATGAAGTGGCGTCCACCAAGAGTGGTGAGCTGGCGACCATGGATGAGCTGGAGCGATTCTATGAGCACCTGGAGCAAACCCTGGTGGCCATCGAATTTCTCGACCCGGAAAAGCCACGGCACTTGATGGCGCGCCTGCGTCGGTTGTACGGACGAAGCTCGGTCAGCCGGGCGGAAATGAATATATTGCGTGGCATCCTCACGGAAACCCAAAAAGCGGCCCGTGGCGAGCTTCTTAAGCGGAAGGATTAAAAATGTTCGAGCGTTTGCGTGAAGATATCCAGAGTGTTTTCCACCGTGATCCGGCTGCGCGTAACGCTTTTGAAGTCCTGACCTGCTACCCCGGCATGCACGCCATCTGGATCCATCGCCTGTCGTCGGCCCTGTGGGGTATGGGCTGGAAGTGGCTGGCGCGGTTGGTGTCGAACTTCGGGCGCTGGTTGACCGGGATCGAGATTCATCCGGGCGCCAAAGTCGGTCGTCGCTTCTTTATTGACCACGGCATGGGCATTGTCATCGGCGAAACCGCTGAAATCGGCAATGACGTCACCCTTTATCAAGGCGTGACCCTGGGCGGCACCAGTTGGAACAAGGGCAAGCGTCACCCGACCCTGGAAGATGGCGTAGTGGTGGGGGCGGGCGCCAAGGTGCTCGGTCCGTTCACAGTCGGCGCCGGCGCCAAGGTCGGTTCCAATGCGGTGGTGACCAAAGCCGTTCCTCCGGGAGCGACAGTCGTGGGGATTCCGGGACGGATTATCGTCAAGTCCGACGAAGAGCAAGATGCCAAGCGCAAGGCCATGGCTGAGAAGATCGGTTTTGATGCCTACGGCGTCGGTGAAGACATGCCTGACCCGGTGGCTCGCGCCATCAATCAGTTGCTCGATCATTTGCAGGCGGTTGATGGCCGTCTGGAAGGGATGTGCGGTGCCTTGAAGGACCTGGGCAGTAACTACTGCGCCAAAGATCTGCCTTCGCTGCGCGAAGAAGACTTCGCCTGCGTAAAAGACAAAGACGAAACCAAGGCCGGTTAAACCGCTTCAAATGCTTCGCGGGCAAGCCTCGCTCCTACGGGGCGGCGTAATCCATGTAGGAGCGAGGCTTGCCCGCGAAGAACGATAACGCGCATTTGCTGGTGGTACGCAGCCAGCATTTGCTATGATGCGCGCGCTCTTTTGCGGGTAAACCTGACTAAAGTACTAGGTCTTATAGTTGACTTAAATACTCGGGAATAGCATACTCGCCCCCATTCCGAACTCCGTGGTAATTGTCCATGAGACTGACTACAAAAGGCCGATACGCCGTGACCGCCATGCTTGACCTGGCGTTGCACGCGCAGCACGGGCCGGTGTCCCTGGCCGATATCTCCGAGCGCCAAGGCATCTCCCTGTCCTACCTCGAACAGCTTTTCGCCAAATTGCGTCGTAGCAATCTGGTCTCCAGCGTTCGTGGCCCGGGCGGTGGCTACCAATTGTCCCGCGAGATGCAGGGCATCCAGGTCGCCCAGGTGATCGATGCGGTAAACGAATCGGTCGATGCAACCAAATGCCAGGGCCAGGGTGATTGCCATCAAGGTGACACCTGTCTGACCCACCACTTGTGGTGTGATCTGAGCCTGCAGATTCACGAATTTCTGAGTGGTATCAGCTTGGCTGACCTTGTGACTCGCCGTGAGGTGCAAGAAGTAGCCCAGCGTCAGGACCAGCGCCGTTGCAATGGCAAGGCGCCACGCCTGGACAAGATTGAAGCGTCCGCAGTCGAATGACAGCCAAAGAGCTAGCGGCACGCCAGCCAGCCTGATTTAGGAGATAGTCCATGAAATTGCCGATTTACCTTGATTACTCTGCGACCACCCCGGTTGATCCGCGTGTCGCGCAAAAGATGAGTGAGTGCCTGCTGGTCGACGGAAACTTCGGTAACCCGGCGTCCCGTTCCCACGTGTTCGGCTGGAAAGCTGAAGAGTCCGTCGAAAACGCTCGTCGTCAGGTCGCTGACCTGGTCAACGCCGACTCGCGTGAAATCGTCTGGACCTCCGGTGCCACCGAATCCGACAACCTGGCAATCAAGGGTGCGGCGCATTTCTATGCGACCAAGGGCAAACACCTGATCACCACCAAGATTGAGCACAAGGCTGTCCTCGACACCATGCGCCAACTGGAGCGTGAAGGCTTCGAAGTGACTTACATCGAGCCGCGCACTGATGGTCTGGTGACACCTGAGATGGTCGAAGCTGCCCTGCGTGACGACACCATCCTGGTTTCGATCATGCACGTGAACAACGAAATCGGCACCGTCAACGACATCGCCGCCATCGGCGAACTGACCCGTTCCAAGGGCATCCTGTTCCACGTTGACGCGGCTCAGTCCACCGGCAAGGTCGATATCGACCTGTCGAAGCTGAAAGTCGACCTGATGTCGTTCTCCGCTCACAAAACCTACGGCCCTAAAGGCATCGGCGCGCTGTACGTCAGCCGCAAGCCGCGTGTTCGCATCGAAGCGACCATGCACGGCGGCGGTCACGAGCGTGGCATGCGCTCCGGCACCCTGGCGACCCACCAGATCGTCGGCATGGGTGAAGCCTTCCGCGTAGCCAAGGAAGACATGGCTGCCGAGAACGTTCGCATCAAAGCCTTGAGCGACCGCTTCTTCAAACAGGTCGAAGGCCTGGAAGAGCTGTACATCAACGGCAGCATGACCGCCCGCGTACCGCACAACCTGAACCTGAGCTTCAACTATGTTGAAGGCGAGTCGCTGATCATGGCCCTCAAGGATCTGGCGGTTTCGTCCGGTTCGGCCTGCACCTCGGCTTCCCTTGAGCCTTCGTACGTACTGCGCGCTTTGGGCCGCAACGACGAACTGGCACACAGCTCGATTCGCTTCACCTTCGGCCGTTTCACCACCGAAGAAGAGATCGACTACGCCGCGCAGAAAGTCTGCGAGGCCGTTACCAAGCTGCGCACCCTGTCGCCGCTGTGGGACATGTACAAAGACGGTGTCGACATTTCGAAAATCGAGTGGGCGGCACACTGATTTCAAGTCGCCGCAAACCGGCCCTGCAATACTTAGGTATGCAGGGCTCAAGAGCGACTCTCTGATGAGTGAGGATTAAGAATCATGGCTTACAGCGAAAAGGTCATCGACCACTACGAGAACCCGCGCAACGTCGGCAAGATGGACGCGGAAGACCCGGATGTCGGCACTGGCATGGTCGGCGCTCCGGCGTGCGGTGACGTGATGCGTCTGCAGATCAAGGTTAACGAGCAAGGCATCATCGAAGATGCCAAGTTCAAGACCTACGGCTGCGGTTCGGCTATCGCCTCCAGCTCCCTGGCGACCGAGTGGATGAAAGGCAAGACTCTGGATGAAGCAGAGACCATCAAGAACACTCAGTTGGCCGAAGAACTGGCCTTGCCGCCAGTGAAAATTCACTGCTCCGTACTCGCTGAAGACGCTATCAAAGCGGCCGTTCGCGATTACAAGCAGAAGAAAGGCTTGATCTGACTTTCAAGATTTGGCGACGAGTAAGGAGTCACCGATGGCTATCAGCATGACAGAAGCGGCAGCTCAACACGTGCGACGCTCCCTCAACGGGCGCGGCAAAGGTGAAGGGATTCGTCTGGGTGTTCGCACCACAGGCTGTTCCGGCCTTGCCTACGTGCTGGAGTTCGTCGACGAGGTGGTTGCAGAGGATCAGGTGTTCGAAAGTCACGGCGAAAAAGTGATCATCGACCCGAAAAGCCTGGCCTACCTGGACGGCACCGAACTCGATTTCGTCAAGGAAGGGTTGAACGAAGGCTTCAAGTTCAACAATCCCAACGTACGCGGTGAATGTGGCTGCGGCGAAAGCTTCAACATCTGAGGCTGCGCGTGGGTATTCCTTGTCATTTCGCTTTATTTGAACTGCAGCCGAGCTTCCGTCTGGATCTCGAGCAGTTGGCCACGCGCTATCGTGAGTTGGCGCGCGGTGTTCATCCAGACCGCTTTGCCGACGCTCCCGAGCGCGAGCAGCGGCTGGCGCTCGAGCAATCCGCGAACCTCAACGAGGCCTACCAGACGCTCAAAAGCCCCCCGAAACGCGCGCGCTACTTGCTCGCCATGGGTGGTCGCGAGTTGCCGCTGGAAGTCACGGTGCATGATCCGGAGTTTCTTCTGCAGCAGATGCAATGGCGCGAAGAGCTCGAAGACCTGCAAGACAGCGCCGACCTGGCCGGCATTGCCGTGTTCAAGCGTCGCTTGAAAGTCGCGCAGGATGAACTGAACGAAAGCTTCGCAGCCTGTTGGGATGATGCAGCGCAACGTGAACAGGCCGAACGCCTGATGCGGCGCATGCAGTTCCTCGACAAGCTCACCTACGAAGTGCGCCAGTTAGAAGAGCGCCTCGACGATTAACCCAGTGCCGCTCCGGTCGCACGCCTGATATACAGATAAGTCCTGATTACGATGGCCCTACTGCAGATCGCCGAACCCGGCCAAAGTCCTCAACCGCACCAGCGTCGTCTGGCTGTGGGGATCGACTTGGGCACTACCAATTCGCTGGTCGCTGCATTGCGCAGTGGTCTTTCCGAGCCTCTGGCCGACGACAACGGTCAGGTCATCCTGCCGTCTGCCGTGCGCTATCACGCCGATCGCGTGGAAGTGGGCGAGTCCGCCAAGCTTTCAGCCGCTACCGATCCCTTGAACACCGTGCTGTCGGTCAAGCGCTTGATGGGTCGTGGTCTGTCCGACGTCAAGCAATTGGGCGATCAACTGCCGTACCGCTTTGTCGGTGGCGAGTCGCACATGCCGTTCATCGACACCGTTCAGGGCCCCAAAAGCCCGGTCGAAGTCTCCGCTGAAATCCTTAAGGTGCTGCGTCAGCGCGCCGAGGCGACATTGGGCGGTGAATTGGTTGGCGCGGTGATCACCGTTCCTGCCTATTTCGACGATGCTCAGCGTCAAGCGACCAAGGATGCGGCCAAACTGGCCGGCCTGAACGTGCTGCGTTTGCTCAATGAGCCGACCGCCGCCGCGGTGGCTTACGGTCTGGATCAACACGCTGAAGGCCTGGTCGCTATTTATGACCTGGGTGGCGGCACCTTCGATATTTCGATTCTGCGCCTGACTGGCGGTGTGTTTGAGGTGTTGGCTACCGGTGGCGACAGCGCCTTGGGCGGCGATGACTTCGATCACGCGATCGCTGGCTGGATCATCGAGAGCGCCGGTTTGTCCGCCGACCTCGATCCGGGTGCGCAACGCAATCTGCTGCAAACCGCCTGTGCGGCCAAGGAAGCGCTGACCACGGTCGCGAGCGTTGAAGTCGCTTACGGCGACTGGAAGGCTCAACTGACCCGCGAAGCCTTCGATGCGCTGATCGAGCCGATGGTCGCTCGCAGCCTGAAAGCCTGCCGCCGTGCCGTGCGTGATTCCGGCATCGAGCTGGAAGAAGTGCACGCCGTGGTCATGGTCGGTGGTTCGACTCGTGTTCCTCGTGTTCGCGACGCTGTGGCCGAAGCCTTTGGTCGCCAGCCGCTGACTGAAATCGATCCGGATCAAGTGGTGGCCATTGGTGCCGCGATCCAGGCCGATACCCTGGCTGGCAACAAGCGCGATGGCGGCGAATTGCTGCTGCTCGATGTGATTCCGTTGTCCCTGGGGCTGGAAACCATGGGCGGCCTGATGGAGAAGGTGATTCCGCGCAACACCACCATCCCCGTCGCTCGCGCCCAGGACTTTACTACTTATAAAGATGGCCAGTCGGCCATGGCGATCCACGTGTTGCAGGGTGAGCGCGAGCTGATCAGCGACTGCCGCTCCCTGGCCCGTTTCGAATTGCGCGGCATTCCTGCGATGGTGGCCGGCGCGGCGAAGATTCGCGTGACCTTCCAGGTCGATGCTGACGGTCTGCTCAGCGTCGCGGCCCGCGAACTGGGTTCAGGCGTGGAAGCCAGCATCCAGGTCAAGCCGTCCTACGGTCTGACCGACGGCGAAATCGCCAAGATGCTCAAAGATTCGTTCCAGCACGCCAACGACGACAAAGTCGCCCGTGTGCTGCGTGAGCAACAAGTCGATGCCCAACGCCTGATCGAAGCAGTGCAGGGCGCCCTCGAGGCTGATGGCGAACGCCTGCTCGACGCCGAAGAGCGCATGGTCATCGAGATGCAAGTGCAGGAACTGACCGAATTGATGAAGGGCACCGATGGTTTCGCCATCGAGCAGCAGACCAAACGTCTGTCGCAAGTGACCGATGCCTTTGCCGCCCGCCGCCTGGACTCGACGGTGAAAGCCGCGCTGGCGGGGCGCAACCTGAATGAAATCGAGGATAACTGATGCCGCAGGTCATTTTTCTGCCACACGAAAAGTTTTGCCCGGACGGCATGGTTGTAGAGGCTGAGCCGGGGACTTCCATTCTCGAGCTGGCCCATGAACACCATATCGAAATGGAAAGCGCCTGTGGCGGCGTCTGCGCCTGCACCACTTGTCACTGCATCATTCGTGAAGGCTTTGACTCGCTGGAAGAAGCGGACGAGCTGGAAGAAGACTTTCTTGATCGGGCCTGGGGTCTGGAGGCGCAATCTCGTCTAGCCTGTCAGGCACTCGTCGGAAATGAAGATCTGACCGTCGAGATTCCGAAATACTCGCTCAACCATGCAGCTGAAGCGCCGCACTGATTCAAGGAAGTGTTATGAGTCTGAAATGGGTTGATGTGCTGGAAATCGCGATCCAACTGGCTGAATCCAAGCCGGAAGTGGACCCGCGCTACGTGAACTTCGTCGATCTGCACAAATGGGTGCTGGCATTGCCGGAGTTCAGTGATGATCCGACCCGCGGTGGCGAGAAGGTGCTTGAAGCCATTCAGGCCGCCTGGATCGAAGAAGCAGACTGAGTCTGCGCCGTACGCAGTTAGGCAATACCAAAGAACCCGCGTATAATTCGCGGGTTTAATTTTTCACAAATTACCGTTTCTGGAGTTACACCATGGCTGTTCAACGTACTTTCTCCATCATCAAGCCTGACGCTGTTGCAAAAAACGTTATCGGCGAGATCACTACTCGTTTCGAAAAAGCTGGCCTGCGCGTTGTAGCTTCGAAACTGAAGCAACTGTCCAAAGCCGAAGCTGAAGGCTTCTACGCTGAGCACAGCGCTCGCGGTTTCTTCGGCGATCTGGTTGCTTTCATGATCTCCGGCCCGGTTGTTGTTCAGGTTCTGGAAGGCGAAAACGCTATCGCTCTGAACCGTGAGCTGATGGGCGCTACCAACCCTAAAGAAGCTGCTGCCGGCACCATCCGCGCTGACTTCGCTGATTCCATCGATGCCAACGCCGTACACGGTTCGGACTCCGAAGCCGCTGCTGCTCGCGAAATCTCGTACTTCTTCGCAGCTACTGAAGTAACCACTCGCTAAGCATTGGCTTATGAGTGAAGGTGAATCCATGACTACATCGACTGTAAAAACTAACCTGCTGGGTCTGACTCAGCTGGAAATGGAAAAATTCTTCGACTCAATCGGGGAGAAGCGTTTCCGTGCCGGTCAGGTAATGAAATGGATTCACCACCTTGGCGTCGATGATTTCGACGCCATGACGAACGTCAGCAAAGCCTTGCGCGACAAGCTCAAGGTGATTGCTGAAGTTCGCGGTCCTGAAGTGGTCAGTGAGGACATTTCCACCGACGGCACCCGTAAGTGGGTGGTGCGCGTGGCGTCCGGCAGCTGCGTCGAGACCGTCTACATTCCCCAGGGCAAACGCGGCACTCTGTGCGTTTCGTCCCAGGCAGGCTGTGCCCTGGATTGCAGTTTCTGCTCCACCGGCAAGCAAGGTTTCAATAGCAACCTCACCGCCGCCGAAGTCATCGGTCAGGTGTGGATTGCCAATAAATCGTTCGGCAGCATCCCGGCGACCGCCGACCGTGCCATCACCAACGTGGTGATGATGGGCATGGGCGAGCCGCTGCTGAACTTCGACAACGTCGTAGCCGCCATGCATCTGATGATGGATGACCTGGGCTACGGGATCTCCAAGCGCCGCGTGACCCTGTCCACTTCGGGCGTGGTGCCGATGATCGATGAGCTGTCCAAGCACATCGACGTTTCCCTGGCGTTGTCGCTGCACGCACCGAATGACGCATTGCGTAACCAATTGGTGCCGATCAACAAGAAGTATCCGCTTAAGATGCTGCTCGAGTCGTGCCAGCGCTACATGTCGTCCCTGGGCGAAAAACGCGTGCTGACCATCGAGTACACCTTGCTCAAGGACATCAACGACAAGGTTGAACACGCGGTCGAGATGATCGAGTTGCTCAAGAACATCCCGTGCAAGATCAACCTGATCCCGTTCAACCCGTTCCCGCATTCCGGTTATGAGCGTCCGAGCAACAACGCCATTCGCCGTTTCCAGGATCAGCTTCACCATGCCGGCTTCAATGTCACAGTGCGCACCACCCGTGGCGAAGACATCGATGCTGCGTGTGGCCAATTGGTAGGACAGGTGCTGGATCGCACCCGTCGCAGCGAACGTTATATCGCGGTGCGTGAATTGAGCGCCGAGAACGATATGGCACAGAACGCCGCGAAATAAATTAAGAGAGGATCTCTATGTCCCTGCGCTTTGCGCTGCTTGTGCTGTTGGCCAGCCTTTGTGCTGGTTGTGTCCTGTCGGGCGATTTCAACCCGATGAAGACCAGCAAGGGCCGCGACGAAGCGCGAACCGCCTACGTGCAGTTGGGGCTTGGGTACTTGCAACAAGGGATGACCGAGCGGGCGAAAGTGCCGTTGAAGAAGGCGCTGGACCTGGATGATTCGGACCCTGACGCCAACGCGGCGCTGGGTCTGGTGTTTCAGGCCGAGATGGAGCCGGAGCTGGCCGACCAGCATTTTCGCAAGGCGCTGTCCTCCCGTCCCACCGATGCACGCATCCTGAACAACTACGGCAGTTTTCTTTACGAAGAAAAACGTTACAAGGAAGCCTACGAGCGCTTTGAGCAGGCCGCCGCCGATACCCTGTATCCTGAGCGTTCTCGGGTGTTCGAGAACCTCGGCATGACCGCTTCGAAGCTCGGCCAGCGTGATCTGGCCCAGCAGCAACTGGAAAAAGCCCTGCGTTTGAACCGTCAACAACCGCGTGCATTGCTGGAAATGGCTGAGTTGTCTTACGAAGACAGGCATTATGTGCCCGCGCGTGACTATTACGACCGTTTTAGCCTGCTCACCGAACAAAATGCACGTAGTCTATTGCTCGGCGTTCGGCTGGCAAAAGTGTTTGAAGATCGCGACAAGGCCGCCAGTTTTGGCCTGCAATTAAAACGACTCTATCCCGGTACGCCGGAATATCAGCAATACCTGTCGGAGCAATGATGAAAGCGGCGCATCCCGAAGTTGTAGCAGCGAATCGCGTTAACCCCGGTGATACTTTGCGCCAGGCCCGCGAAAGCAATGGCTGGTCGCTGGCCGAAGTGGCCCTCAAGCTCAACCTCACCGTCAATTCTTTGGGCAATCTGGAAGCCGGCGCGTTCGACAAGCTGCCAGGCCATACCTTCGCTCGCGGTTATATTCGCGCGTACGCCAAATTGCTCGGCATGGACCAGACCGTTCTGGTCCAGCAGTTCGACCAGTCCACCGGCACCGATTCCCAAGGCAGCAACGTCCACAGCCTGGGTCGTATCGAAGAGCCGGTTCGGGTTTCCCACACCATTTTGCGCATTGTCAGCCTGCTGTTGCTGATCGCGGTGATTGGTGGTGGTTTTGTCTGGTGGCAGGATCAAACCTCATTGCGCACCAAGGACTTGGCCACCCTGGCCCCGGAACACGTTGAAGTCGAAGGCGCCGATGGCACCACCCAGATCCATCCGCTGGACGAGCCGGAAGACCAGGCCGTCGCGGAAGGTCAGACTGAAGCGGGGACTGCTCTGGCGTTGCCGCAATCCGAAACATCGACTGAAGCACCGGCCGAAGCCGAAGCCACCGCACCTGCTCCAGCACCTGTAACCCCGGCTGCAACGCCTGCGGCACCGGTTCACAACGCCGCGCCTGTAGCCGCCGCGCCGACCGCGCCAGCCGTTCCGGCACCGACCGTGGCAGCGCCTGTTGTTGCTGCTCCAGCGGCGACTGCCGCAGCCGCTCCAGTAGCGGGTCAAGGCCAGGTTCAACTGCTGTTCACCGCTGATTGCTGGACGCAAGTGACCGATGGCAACGGCAAAGTGCTATTGAGCGGTCTCAAGCGTAAAGGCGAAAATGTTTCCGTCAGCGGCAAGCCGCCGTTTGCCGTGCGTCTGGGCTTCGCCCGTGGCGCGCAGGTCAGCTACAACGGTCAGGTGGTTGATGTCGCTCCGTTCACCAGTGGCGAGACTGCTCGCCTGAAGTTGGGTCAATAAGTCATGCACGGCGAATCTCCAATCAAACGTCGCGAATCCCGCAAGATCTGGGTCGGTAACGTGCCTGTTGGCGGCGATGCGCCTATCGCTGTGCAGAGCATGACCAACAGCGACACCAATGACGTGGCCGCCACCGTGGCCCAGATTAATCGCCTGGAAGCTGCTGGCGTCGATATCGTGCGCATTTCGGTGCCGGACATGGACGCCGCCGAGGCTTTCGGCAAGATCAAGCAACTGGTCAAGGTGCCATTGGTTGCCGACATCCACTTCGACTACAAGATCGCGTTGCGCGTAGCCGAACTGGGCGTTGACTGCCTGCGCATCAACCCGGGCAACATCGGTCGTGAAGATCGCGTGCGTGCAGTGGTCGATGCCGCCCGCGACCGCGGGATTCCGATCCGCATCGGCGTGAACGCCGGTTCCCTGGAAAAAGACCTGCAAAAGAAATACGGCGAACCGACCCCGGCTGCACTGGTTGAGTCGGCCCTGCGTCACGTCGAACACCTGGAACGCCTGAATTTCAAGGACTTCAAGGTCAGCGTGAAGGCGTCCGACGTGTTCATGGCCGTCGCTGCCTACCGCCTGCTGGCCAAGGAAATCGTCCAGCCGCTGCACCTGGGCATCACCGAAGCCGGTGGTTTGCGTTCAGGCACGGTGAAATCCGCCGTGGGCCTCGGTATGCTGCTCGCCGAAGGGATTGGCGATACTATTCGCATCTCGTTGGCGGCTGACCCGGTCGAGGAAGTGAAAGTCGGCTACGACATTCTCAAATCCCTGCACTTGCGTTCCCGTGGTATCAACTTCATCGCCTGCCCGAGCTGCTCGCGGCAGAACTTCGATGTGGTCAAAACCATGAACGAGCTGGAAGGGCGCCTCGAAGATCTGCTGGTGCCGCTGGATGTCGCGGTCATCGGTTGCGTGGTCAACGGGCCGGGCGAAGCCAAGGAAGCCCATATCGGCTTGACCGGCGGCACGCCAAACCTGATTTACATCGACGGCAAGCCGTCGCAGAAACTGACGAATGAGAATCTGGTGGACGAGCTGGAAAAGCTGATCCGCCAGAAAGCGGCCGAAAAGGTCGAAGCCGACGCGGCAGTCATCGCCCGCGGCTGATCGAACGAATTTAAGGATTTATAGTGAGCAAGTCTCTGCAAGCCATACGTGGCATGAACGACATCCTGCCCGAGCAGACACCCCTGTGGCGTCATTTCGAGGGCACCGTCTCGCGTCTGCTGGATAACTACGGTTACAAGCAGATCCGCATGCCGATCGTCGAGTTCACCGAGCTGTTCAAGCGCTCCATCGGTGAAGTGACCGACATCGTCGAAAAAGAGATGTACACCTTCGACGACCGCAACGGCGACTCCCTGACCCTGCGCCCTGAAGGCACGGCGGCCTGCGTGCGTGCGGTGCTTGAGCACGGCATCACCGGCGGCGGCCAAGTGCAGAAACTCTGGTACATCGGTCCGATGTTCCGCCACGAGCGTCCACAGAAAGGTCGTTATCGCCAGTTCCACCAGATCGGTTGCGAGGTTTTCAACCTGGATGGTCCGGACATCGACGCCGAGCTGATCGTGCTGACCTGGCGCCTGTGGGGCGAGCTGGGTATCCGCGATGCGGTCAAGCTTGAGCTCAACAGCCTGGGCACCAGTGAATCCCGGGGTCGTTATCGCGAAGCCCTGGTCGAGTTCCTCTCGGCACACCTGGACAAGCTTGATGAAGACAGCCAGCGCCGTCTGAAGACTAACCCTTTGCGGGTTCTGGATACCAAGAACGCCGAGACTCAGGCGGTATTGGTCGACGCGCCAAAAATGGCCGACTACCTCGACGAAGAATCCCGCGTGCACTTCGAGGGCCTCAAGGCTCGCCTCGACGCTGCCGGCATTCCTTATGTGATCAACCCGAAGCTGGTTCGCGGGCTCGATTACTACAGCAAGACCGTTTTCGAATGGGTCACCGACAAGTTGGGCGCCCAGGGCACCGTGTGTGCCGGTGGTCGTTACGACGGTCTGGTGGAGCAGATGGGCGGCAAGCCGACCCCGGGCGTTGGTTTCGCCATGGGTATCGAGCGTCTGGTGCTGCTGCTGGAAACCCTGGAGCAGATCCCGCAAGAGATCTCCCGTCAGGTCGACGTCTACCTCTGCGCCTTCGGTGAAGCCGCCGAGCTGGCCGGTCTGGCCTTGAGTGAACGTGTTCGTGACCAGTTGCCTAACCTGCGCCTGCAAGTCAATGCCGGCGCCGGCAGTTTCAAAAGTCAGTTCAAGAAAGCCGACAAGAGCGGTGCGCTGTATGCGCTGATCCTCGGTGACGACGAGATGGCCCAGCAAGTGGTAGGTTTCAAACCCCTGCGTGGCCAGGGCGAACAACAAAGCATTGCCTGGGATGCGCTCGCTGCACACCTGGCCACCTGCGTCGTGCAGGGTTGAAGCTGTCAAACAGCCGATTTAGCGATTAAGGAGTATTGGGGTGTCGAGTACCGAAGACGAACAACTGGCGGATTTGAAGGACTGGTGGACACGTAACGGCAAGCCCCTGGTCACTGGCGGCCTGTTGGCGCTGGTCATCGTGTTCGGCTGGCAGGCCTTTCACAAGTATCAGAGCAATCAGTCGCAAGGCGCCTCGATTCTCTATCAGCAACTGCTCGAAACCACGCTGACGCCTGACGGCAAGCCTGACGCAGCCCGGGTTTCGGACCTGGCCGGCAAGCTCAACAGCGAGTTCGGCGGTTCTGCTTACGCGCAATACGGCAGCCTGTTCGTGGCGAAAGTCGCGGTCGACAGCGGCAAGCTGGATGACGCAGCCAGCGAGCTGAAAGCCATCACCGACAAACCGGCCAACCCGGCGCTGGGCGAAATCGCCCGTCAGCGTCTGGCGCAGGTCCTGGCGGCACAGAACAAGGTCGAAGAGGCCCTGAAACTGCTTGAAGGCGATGCCGACAAGTCGTTCCTGGCCACTCGCGAAGAACTCAAGGGCGACCTGCTGGTGCAGTTGGGTCGTACCGACGAAGCGAACACGGCGTATCAAAAAGCCAAGGCAGCACTGTCGGATGAAGCGGCAGTTGGCGGCCTACAAATCAAGCTGGACGACCTGGCCAAAGGGGATGCGTGACGTGATCCGTTGGAAACATGCAGCATTGCTGGCTCTGGCCATTTTGGCCGCGGGTTGCAGCAGCAACAGCAAAAAAGAATTGCCGCCGGCCGAGCTGGTCGACTTCAAAGAAGAAGTGGTCCTGCAGAAGCAATGGAGTCGTTCGATCGGTGACGGTCAGGGCGAAACCTACAACATGCTGGTGCCGGCGATCGATGGCAGCACCATCTTTGCGGCCGACGTCACTGGCGTGATCGTGGCGATGGACCGCAGCAATGGCGACGTCAAATGGAAGAAAGATCTTGAACTGCCTGTCTCCGGCGCCGTTGGCGTAGGTTACGGTCTGGTCACGATCGGTACACTCAAGGGCGAAATCGTTGCCCTGGACGCCACCAACGGTGAAGAGAAATGGCGCGCTCGCGTGTCCAGCGAAGTCCTCGCACCGCCAGCCAACAACGGCGACGTTGTGGTGGTTCAGACCCAGGACGATCGTCTGATCGGCCTCGACGCTGCGACCGGTACCCAGCGCTGGTTGTATGACAGCACCCCGGCCGTCCTGACCCTGCGTGGCACCAGTGCCCCTGTCGTCACCAACCGCCTCGCGGTGGCTGGCCTGTCGACTGGTAAAGTAGTTGCTCTCGACATTTCCAACGGCGTGCCGGTATGGGAACAACGGGTCGCGATTCCACAGGGTCGTTCGGAACTGGAGCGCGTTGTCGACATCGACGGCGGTCTGCTGCTGTCCGGCGAAACTCTGTACGTCGCCAGCTACCAGGGTCGCGTTGCGGCACTGGACCTGCAAAGCGGTCGACAGCTCTGGCAGCGTGATGCTTCCAGCTATGCCGGTGTCGCCCAGGGTTTTGGCAGCGTCTACGTGAGCCTGTCCTCGGGCACCGTTGAAGGCGTCGACGAACGTTCCACCACAGCCTTGTGGAGCAACGATTCGCTGGCTCGCCGTCAACTGTCGGCTCCGGAAGTGTTCTCCAGCTACGTTGCAGTCGGCGACATGGAAGGCTATCTGCATCTGCTGAGCCAGGTGGACGGTCGCTTCGTCGGCCGCGAACGCATCGACAGCGATGGCCTGCGTGCCCGTCCGCTGGTGGTGGGTGACACGATTTATGTATATGGCAACAGTGGCAAACTGGAAGCCCTGACCATTAAGTAAAGATTTGACTATGCTTGGGGTTTAACCCCCAAGCGGCCTTGTTCT
Organism: Pseudomonas sp. 5Vm1k; assembly: GCF_056161485.1. Taxonomy (NCBI): domain Bacteria; kingdom Pseudomonadati; phylum Pseudomonadota; class Gammaproteobacteria; order Pseudomonadales; family Pseudomonadaceae; genus Pseudomonas; species Pseudomonas sp. 5Vm1k. Next base: position 29,479 of record NZ_JBSPCZ010000008.1, on the reverse strand, counting down.
GCAAGGCTTGCGGCGCCTTCAAGCGCTGCCCCGAGCACCAGCCGCTGCCTCGCAGCGGCTTTTGTATTTTCTGAAATAACGAAGTGGAGAGCCGCATGGTTCCCGTAATCGCCCTGGTGGGCCGACCGAACGTCGGCAAGTCCACCTTGTTCAACCGCCTGACCAGGACTCGCGACGCCATCGTCGGCGACTTGTCCGGTCTGACCCGTGATCGCCAATACGGTGAGGCCAAGTGGCAAGGGCGTTCCTACATTCTGGTCGACACCGGTGGTATCTCCGGTGACGAGCACGGTATGGACGAAAAAATGGCTGAGCAGTCGCTGCTGGCCATTGAAGAAGCGGATGTCGTTCTGTTCCTGGTAGATGCCAAGGCCGGTTTCACCGCCGCCGACCAGATGATCGCCGAGCATTTGCGCAAACGTAACAAGCGTTCCTACGTGGTTGCCAACAAGGTCGACAACATCGACCCTGAAATGGCCCGCGCCGAGTTCGCCCCGTTGGGCATGGGCCACGCGATTCCGATCGCCGGCGCCCACGGTCGCGGCATCACTCAGATGCTCGAAATCGCCCTGAGCACCTTCCCGAAAGACGAAGAAGAGCCAGAAGACGGCGATGAAGAAATCGTTGCCGAAGGCGAGGAAGCCAAGCGCATTCCTGGCCCAAGCGAAAAAGATGGGATCAAGATCGCGATCATCGGCCGGCCGAACGTCGGCAAGTCGACCCTGGTCAACCGCATGCTCGGTGAAGACCGGGTCATCGTGTATGACGAACCCGGCACCACTCGCGACAGTATCTACATCCCGTTCGAGCGTAACGACGAGAAGTACACGCTGATCGACACCGCCGGTGTGCGCAAGCGCGGCAAGATCCACGAAGAAGTTGAAAAGTTCTCCGTGGTCAAAACCCTGCAAGCGATCAAAGACGCCAACGTGGTGATCTTCGTGATGGACGCCCGCGAAGGCGTGGTGGACCACGACCTCAACCTGCTGGGCTTTGCCCTTGAAGCGGGTCGTGCACTGGTTATCGCGATCAACAAGTGGGACGGCATGACGCCGAGCGAGCGCGACTTCGTAAAAGTCGAGCTGCAACGCCGCCTGTTCTTCGTTGACTTCGCCGACATCCACTTCATCTCGGCCCTGCACGGCACTGGCGTGGGTAACCTCTACGCTTCCGTACAGAACTCGTTCAAGTCCGCGGTCACCCGCTGGCCGACCAACCGCCTCACCCAGATCCTGGAAGATGCGGTCGGCGAGCACGCGCCACCGATGGTCAACAATCGCCGGATCAAGCTGCGTTATGCCCACTTGGGTGGCGCGAACCCGCCGATCATCGTGATTCACGGTAACCAGATCGAGAAGGTGCCGAAGTCTTACGTGCGTTATCTGGAAAACACTTACCGTCGTGTCTTGAAGCTGGTCGGTACGCCGATCCGCATCGAGTTCAAGGGCGGCGAGAACCCGTACGAAGGCAAAAAGACCACGCTCACCGACCGTCAGGTCAACAAGAAGCGCCGCATGATGTCGCACCACAAAAAAGCCGACAAAAAGCGCCGCGATAAGAAATAGAAGTAGCTTTGATCGTTCCCACGCTCCTGCGTGGGAATGCATCTCGTGACGCTCTGCGTCACATTCGCGGTGGACGCAGAGCGTCCATGGCGGCATTCCCACGCAGAGCGTGGGAACGATCAATATAGAGAGGGCGCCACCAGGCGCCCTTTTTTTATGGGCGCCGTTTGGGCTATCCTCGGGCTCTCCCGCGCCGCCGTTAGAGCCGGGTGTTGAGCAGGGAACCACCGATGATCACCAGTAAGCTGCCGAATGTCGGCATCACTATCTTCACTCAGATGTCTCAGCTCGCGGCGCAAACCGGGGCGATCAACCTGTCCCAGGGGTTTCCCGATTTTGATGCCCCGAAGGCGCTGTGCGATGCCGTCGGCCGGCACATTGCCAGTGGCCACAACCAGTATTCGCCAATGACCGGCCTGCCGGCGTTGCGGCAGCAGATTTCGGCGAAGATCGCTCGCAGCTACGGCGTCAGCGTGGATGCCGATCATGAAGTGACGGTCACCCCCGGCGCCACTCAAGCGATCTTCTGCGCGATTCAGGCGGTTATCCACAGCGGCGACGAAGTGATCGTCTTCGACCCGTGCTACGACAGTTATGAGCCGTCGGTGGAACTGGCTGGCGGTCGCTGCGTGCATGTGCAGCTCGGGCTGGATGATTTCTCCATCGACTTCCAGAAGCTGTCCGAGGCAATCACGCCGCGCACGCGGATGATCGTGCTGAATTCGCCGCACAACCCAAGCGGCGCGTTGATCAGCCGTGCCGAACTGGATCAGTTGGCGGATCTGATTCGTGATCGCGACATCTACATCGTCAGCGATGAAGTCTACGAACACCTGGTGTTCGATGGCGTCCCCCACGTCAGCGTACTGAATCACGAGGAGCTGTATCAGCGTGCCTTCGTGGTCAGCTCCTTCGGCAAGACTTACCACGTCACAGGTTGGAAAACCGGCTACGTCGTCGCACCGCCGGCCCTCACGGCGGAATTGCGCAAGGTTCACCAGTACGTCAGTTTCTGCGGCGTGACCCCGCTGCAATTTGCCCTGGCCGACTTCATGACCGAGCACCCGGAACATGTCGAAGAACTGCCGGGTTTCTACCAGGCCAAGCGCGATCTGTTCTGCGATCTGCTGGCGCCTTCGCGCTTCAGCTTGACCCGTGTCACGGGTACCTATTTCCAATTGGTCGATTATTCGCAGATTCGCCCGGACCTCAACGACGTCGAGATGGCGCTGTGGATGACTCGCGAGCACGGCGTGGCGAGCATCCCGATCTCGGTGTTCTACCAGAACCCACCCGAAGGCCAGCGCCTGGTGCGCCTGTGCTTCGCCAAACGCGAGGAGACCCTGCGTGAAGCAGCGGAAAAACTATGCGTGATCTGAGTGCGCTGCCCAACCTGAACATCGCGCTGATCCAGACCACCCTGGCTTGGCACGATCGCCAGGCCAACCTGGAGCATTTCGAGCAATTGCTGGAACAGGCGCGCGGCGCGGACCTGATCATCCTGCCGGAGATGTTCACCACGGGTTTCTCCATGCAGTCCGAAACCCTGGCCGAAGCGGAAAACGGTCCTACCACCAAATGGCTTCGGGTCCAGTCTGCGAAGCTCGATGCAGTGATCACCGGCAGTGTGATTGTCCAGGCCTCCGATGGCAGCCACCGCAATCGCCTGCTCTGGGCGCGGCCGGACGGCGAGGTGTTGCACTACGACAAGCGCCACCTGTTCCGCATGGCCGGCGAGCACAATCACTACACCCCCGGCGAGCGCCAGGTGCAGTTCGAACTTAAGGGTTGGCGTATTCGGCCGTTGATTTGCTACGACCTGCGCTTCCCGGTCTGGAGCCGTGACGCCCAGGACACTGACCTGTTGCTGTACACCGCCAACTGGCCGGGTGCGCGGCGTCAGCACTGGAACCGCTTGCTGCCGGCCCGGGCGATTGAAAACCTGTGCTATGTGGCAGCGGTGAACCGGATCGGTACTGACGGCAAGGGCTTTGCGTATACCGGTGACAGTCAGGTGCTGGATTTCCAGGGTGAGACATTGCTCAGCGCGGGCGAGGCAGATGGGGTGTTTCAAGTGGTACTGGATGCGGCGGAACTGGCGGCTTATCGCACACGGTTTCCGGCGAATCTGGATGCCGATACTTTCGAGTTCACCTGAGATCTTCGCTGGCCGAACCGGCGCCTTCGCGAGCAAGCCCGCTCCCACAGGGGGAATGCATTCCAAATGTGGGAGCGGGCTTGCTCGCGAAGAGGCCCGGACAGACAACACAAAAACAGGCAGGCAAACAAAAAGGCCCCAAGGTTCGCACCTTGGGGCCTTTTGCATTTCAGCGAACGCTTACGCCGCTTCTTTAGCTTCCGGCTGGCTCAACGAGCGGTTAAGCGCACTGAACAGGGCCTTGAAGCTCGCTGTGGTGATGTTTTCATCAATCCCCACGCCGTGCACCGCACGCTGCCCTTCAACCCGCAGCTCGATGTAGGCCGCAGCCTTGGCATTGGTGCCCGCGCCAATGGCGTGTTCGTTGTAGTCCATGATTTCCACCGGGATCGGCAGGCCGGCCACCAGTGCTTCCAGGGCGCCGTTGCCCTTGCCGCGCCAGTGCAGGTTGGTTTCGCCCTGGCCTTTGCCCGAGACTTCCACTTCCACCGAGCTGTTGCCGTTCTCTTCCTGCAAGCGATGGCTGACCAGCGCGTACGGGGTGTTGGCCTGCAAGTACTCGCTGTGCAGCAGCGCGTGGATTTGCTGGGCGGTCATCTCCAGGCCGAGGCGATCGGTTTCACGCTGAACAACCTGGCTGAACTCGATCTGCATGCGACGCGGCAAGCTGATGCCGTATTCCTGTTCCAGCAGGTAAGCGATACCGCCCTTGCCCGACTGGCTGTTGACGCGGATCACCGCCTCGTAGCTGCGGCCGATGTCGGCCGGGTCGATCGGCAAGTACGGCACTTCCCACAGGGTGTCCGGTTTCTGCTGGGCGAAGCCCTTGCGGATCGCGTCCTGGTGCGAGCCAGAGAACGCGGTGTGAACCAGGTCGCCGACGTACGGGTGACGTGGATGCACCTGGATCTGGTTGCACTCTTCGACGACTTTGCGCACGCCGTCGATGTCGGAGAAGTCCAGTTCAGGGTGAATGCCCTGGGTGTAGAGGTTCAACGCCACGGTCACCAAATCAACGTTACCGGTGCGCTCGCCGTTGCCGAACAGGCAACCTTCGACACGGTCGGCGCCAGCCATCAGGCCCAGCTCGGTGGCGGCAACACCAGTGCCACGGTCGTTGTGGGTGTGCAGGCTGATGATCACGCTGTCACGACGGTTGATGTGACGGCCGAACCATTCGATCTGGTCGGCGTAGATGTTCGGGGTCGCGCATTCGACGGTGGCTGGCAGGTTGAGGATCACCTTGTGCTCAGGCGTCGGGTTCCAGACTTCGATCACCGCGTCGCACACTTCTTTGGCGAACTCGAGTTCGGTGGCGCTGAAGGTTTCCGGCGAGTATTCGAAGGTCCACTCGGTGTCCGGCTGCTGGGCCGCGTATTTGACGAACAGCTTGGCGGCGTTCACGGCGATGGCCTTGATTCCGTCCTTGTCCTGGTTGAAGACAATGCGGCGGAAGGAAGGGGAGGTCGCGTTGTACAAGTGAACGATGGCTTTTTTCGCCCCGCGCAGGGATTCGAAAGTGCGCTCGATCAAGTCTTCACGGCCCTGGGTCAGCACCTGGATGGTGGTGTCGTCCGGGATATGGCCGTCTTCGATCAGGGTGCGCACGAAGTCGAAGTCGGTTTGCGAAGCAGCCGGGAACGACGCTTCGATTTCTTTCACACCGACTTGCACCAGGGTTTTCCAGAAGCGCAGCTTCTTGACTGCGTCCATCGGCTCGATCAGCGACTGGTTGCCGTCACGCAAGTCCGAGCTGCACCAGATCGGCGCGGCAGTGATGGTCTTCGACGGCCAGGTACGGTCCGGAATGTCGATGGTCGGGAAGGCGCGGTATTTCGAAGACGGGTCTTTGAGCATGCTCATCGGGAAATCCTTATTGTGTGGGCCGAAAAAAGGCGGCCTGCCGGTGGATCAAAAGTTGTGGGGGAAACGTGTCAGGCGAGGCACCGCAGTTCAGCCCGGCAGTCGTGCACTGACGAGGCACAGGCTGCGGTGCTGGCGAAGCTGAATGAGGGTGTGAGAGGTTTTCATGGCTTTAACCCTAACCGCCGGGGTTGAGGTTGGCAAGCAGTCGAAAAAAATTGAGAGGAATACTCGAAAAGGCGGGATTGGCGAGATTTTATTGCTGTGATGTGGATCGATTGTTTGGATGTTTGCGTGGGGTTTGATCGATGCGCAATTGAGAATTTTGAGTCAGTGGGATTTTGAGGTGCATTTGATGCCGCCTTCGCGAGCAAGCCCGCTCCCACATTTTTGGCCGGTGTGAACACAGAATGTGCGTACACCAAAATCCCATGTGGGAGCGGGCTTGCTCGCGAAGAGGTCGATCGCCTCACCAACGACTAAGGCTGAAACGCCCCAATAAAAATCGCCGGATCCACCCGCGCATCATTCAGGCTGACATTCCAATGCATATGCGGCCCGGTCGCACGGCCAGTCGAACCCACCTTGCCCACCACGCCACCCCGAGCCAATTGCTGACCAACCTTCACGTCAATCTTCGACATGTGGCAAAACATGCTGATAAAGCCCTGGCCGTGATCGACAAACACCGTGTTGCCATTGAAGAAGTAGTTGCCGATCAAAATCACCTTACCCGCCGCCGGTGTCTTGATCGGCGTGCCCGCCGGCACCGCGAAGTCCAGGCCGGCATGCGGGTTGCGTTCTTCACCGTTAAAGAACCGGCGCACACCAAACTTGCTCGACAGCGGCCCGTTGACTGGTTTGTCCAGCAGCAGGTTGCTCGGGGTGACGGGGCTGAAGCTGCGATACGCCTGGATCTGTTCGGCCAGTTCGCCTTCGATACGCTTCAGATTCTCCGGGTTCGGATTGACCTGTTGGGTGTTCTTCAGCGTGATGTGCTGTTCCGGGTATTTCTTGTTGCCGACGGTAAAGCTCAAGTTACGGCCACCGCTGCTCACTTGTTGCGCGCCCGGTTTAACCGTCAGCGGCACGCCGACAATCGCCAGCCAATTGCTCTGTTCCTTGACCACCAATACAGGTTTGCCTTGGTACGTGGCTTTCGGCGCCTGGGCCGCCGTGCCCAGGTCCACCACGGCTACACCGCCCGGCACCGGTTTGTTCAGCAGACGGGTGATGTAACTGTCGGCGTGGGCGTTGAAGGTCAGGCACAGCAACAGCAGTGGAGCCAGGAAACGGGGCATGGATCAATCCAGTAAAGAGAGGGTGACAGGCGTCAGATGATTGTCTTCGACGCGCACTTGCAGCTCGCCGTCGCCCAGTTTGGCTTTCAGTCGCTGGCCGTTGTGGGTTTGTTCGGCGCTGCGGATCGCGTTGCCGCGCTCGTCCAGTAGAATGCTGTAGCCACGGGCGAGGGTCGCCAGCGGGCTGACCACTTGTAACGTTTGCACTTGGCTTTGCAGTTGCAGTCGACGGCTTTTGAGCCCTTCGCGAATGGCTCGGGGCAGGCGTTCGGCGAGGCTGTCCAAACGCTGGCGCAACATCGCCAGTTGCCGGCCCGGATGTTGCCCGGCGAGGCGGGTTTCCAGGCGGATCAAGCGTTCACGACGAGTGTTGAGGCTGCGCTCGAAGGCGCGGCGCATGCGCATGTCCAGGTCGTCCAGGCGTTGTGCTTGCTGACGCAGTCGTTCGCCGGGATGCCGCAGGCGGCGGGACATGCCTTCCAGGCGCAGGCGATCACGCATCAAACGGTCGCGGATGCGCATCACCAAACGGCGATGCAGGCTTTCGACCCGGCGCACCAGGTCGCTGGAGTCCGGTGCCAGCAATTCAGCGGCAGCAGAAGGCGTCGGCGCGCGAACGTCGGCCACGAAGTCGCTGATCGACACATCGGTTTCATGCCCGACCGCGCTGACAATCGGCGTTACGCAGGCATCCACGGCGCGGGCCACGGCTTCTTCGTTGAAGCACCAGAGGTCTTCCAGCGAACCGCCGCCACGGGCCAGGATCAACGCGTCGAAGCCACGAGCGTCCGCCAGTTTCAATGCACGGACAATCTGCGCGGTGGCTTCGCGGCCCTGCACGGCCGTCGGGATCAACGTCAGTTGCACCTGCGGCGCGCGACGGCGGAACACGCTGATGATGTCGCGGATCACTGCGCCGGTCGGCGAACTGATAATGCCGATGCGTTGCGGATGGGCTGGCAGCGGCACTTTGCGGTCGGCGCTGAACAGGCCTTCGGCGCTGAGCTTTTCTTTCAGCGCATCGAAGGCCAGTCGCAGGGCGCCGTCGCCGGCCGGCTCCACGGTGTCGAGGATCAGTTGATAGTCGCCTCGGCCCTCGAACAGCGAGACTTTGCCGCGGACTTTGACCGCCAGGCCATCCTTCAAAGCCTGGCGCACCCGCGCGGCGTTCTGCCGGAACAGCGCGCAACGGACTTGGGCGCCGCTGTCCTTGAGGGTGAAATACACATGGCCGGACGCCGGGCGGGCGAGGTTGGAGATTTCGCCTTCGACCCAGATATTGCTGAACACGTCTTCCAGCAACACCCGCGCGCGGCCGTTGAGCTGGCTGACAGTCAGGACTTCACGGTCCAGGCCGAGTCTTGCAAAGGGATCTTTAATCATGGGGCGCAGTTTAAAGGCATTCGTCCATGAATCTCCATGACTCAACACAAATCCCCTGTGGGAGCGGGCTTGCTCGCGAAGGCGGTGGATCATTCAACAATGATGCCGACTGACACGGCCTCTTCGCGAGCAAGCCCGCTCCCACAAGGGATTTGTGTGCAGGTGTTGATGAAGTGTTGGACCAGCGCCGTGGGATGTTGCCGATAGGCGAGGGCCACGGTGCTGTGGCAGTCTGGATCGGCCAGCGGCAGGAAATGGATATCCGGCGGCGCGATGTCCTGCATCGACTCCGGCAGCAGTGCAATGCCAAACCCGGCCTGGATCAACTGCAATTGCGTGGTTTTGCGCGACACCACCCGGGCGGCCTTGGGAAAGAATCCCTGGCGCATGCACAACTCTGCAGACAAGTAACTCAAGCCACCGCGTTGCGGATGAGGAATGGAGATAAACGCTTCATTCTTCAACTGCGCCAGATCTATGCCTTGCCCCGAGTTATCCACAGCCAGGCGATGATTCGGCGGCACCGCCAGCAACAATCGCTCGCTATATAAAGGAACAATCTGCACCCCTTCACGTTGACGTAGCACCGGCAAGCGCAACAGGCCAACATCCAGGCGACCTTCCGCCAACTCTTCCAGCTGCGCTTCGGAGGACAGTTTGACGATGTCCATGGACACGCCCGCGTGCTGATCCAGATAAGCGCTGATGCCCCGCAACAACCGACCGCTCATCGGCACGGTGCTGGAATGGCTCAGGCGCAAGGTGCCGAGTTGGCCTGTGCCGACTTGGGTCGCCATCTCGCTGGCCTTAGTCAATTCGTGCAATAAATTTCTCGCACGGGGCAAAAAGGCTTCGCCAGCAGCCGTCAGTCGAGGCTGGCGCGCGGTGCGTTCGAACAATGGGGTTTGCAGGCGGGTTTCCATGTCCTTGATCTGCCGGCTCAGGGCCGACTGTGCGATAAACAAGCGTTCGGCCGCAGCGCTGAAACTGCCGCACTCGGCGATTTCCACGAAGTAACGCAATTGGCGGGTTGAAAGCACAAGGCATGCCTTTTTGAGATGGGTGGGCGACCTGGAAGATATTAGTCGCAACCCTCGGCGCTGGCTAAAGTCATCTCAGGTATTCAAAGAAAGCTCTGTAAATGAATGTGCTTGAGTTGTTGAGCCAATGGCCGTTCGGCGCGACGGATTGGCTGGTGATCGGGCTGGGCATTGCCTTGGCTTATATCGTGTTTGGCATTGCCGGGTTTGGTACCGCGCTGGTGGCGGGGCCGATCCTGATTCTGTTTATGCCGCTGTCGAAGATCGTGCCTTTGCTGGTGCTGCTGGATTTCGTCGCGGCGTTTGGCAATTTGCTGCCATCGCGGCGAGATGTGGCCAAGCCGGAGCTGCTGCGCTTGCTGCCGTGCATGGCGGTGGGTTGCACGCTGGGGGTGATCTTCCTGCTGAACCTCAAATCCGATCTGTTGCTACTGTTGATGGGGCTGTTTATCAGCACCTATGCGGTTTACAGCCTGTGGGTCAAAACCCGGCCGACCCAATTGTCCGCTGGTTGGGCGGTGCCGATGGGTACGGTGGGCGGGATGTTCGGCGCATTGTTTGGTAGTGGCGGCTTTTTATATGCGATCTATTTGAACAGTCGCCTGCCCAAGGACGCGGCCCGGGCGACCCAGAGTGCGCTGATCAGTTGCAGCACCGTGGTGCGTTTGGGCCTGTTTGCCGTCGCGGGTGTGTATGCCGAGCTACCCTTGTTGGTACTGGCCGTGTGTTTGTTGCCGGCCATGGCGTTGGGGTTGTGGGTCGGCCGGCAGTTGACGATGAAACTGTCCCGGGAAGCGTTCGTGCGGCTGGTGACTTGGTTGGTGCTGGCCAGCGGGATTGCCTTGATCGGACGGTATTTGAGTACTTGACCTGTGTGTGTCAGGGATTAAGCTGCCGGCCGTCCTGACGCCTTCGCGGGCAAGCCTCGCTCCTACAAAGGTCGGCGCAAAACCTGTAGGAGCGAGGCTTGCCCGCGAAGGCGTCATCCGGCACGCCGCAGAACTCCCCATTTGACGCAGTAGGCTTGCACCATGAATTCCCAAAGCATCATCGTCCCGAAAATCTCCACCCTGCCGGTGCACGAACCCCGGGCCCGGGCGGTCGTGCGGTGGCTGGTGCGCAAGAACATCATCAAGGAAGAACTGACCACCTGCGGCCGCACCGGTAATCGCATGGGCCACGCCATCGGCGATGGCGCCCGCGCAGTGGTGCTGCACCCGGAAGCGCTGCCGTTCGGCGAGCCGGTCAATGGCCTGGAAATCATCACCAAACGCTGCATCTACACGCCGGCCAAGGGCTTCCTGGGCGAAGCGGGGTGCGCCGAATGTCGCAAGGAAATCGGCGAAGCGCTGTTCGAAAGCCTGGAAGAGTGGATGCCGGGGCGCACTGACAACTTCACCTGCCCCGAGTGCGGGCATGAAGATGACATCAACGGGTTTCTGTTTTTGCAGGAGTGCGGCTTCTCCAACCTGGGGTTCATCTTCAACAACTGGGCTGAAGCCGGGTTCAAGCAAAGCTTTATCGACGAGTTTGCCGATTGGCTCGACCAGCCCGTGAGTTGGGTCAAGGTCGAACTGTAACCAAAATCAAAACCGTAGGAGCGAGGCTTACCCGCGAAGCTTTTAGCGCCAGTGATGACGCCTTCGCGGGCAAGCCTCGCTCCTACGGGGTTTGTGTGCCAAAACCCCCGTCGATCACTGCATCGATAATAGACAGAGTTTTACATTGAACCCGAGGGGGTGTCTGACTATAATGGCGCGCTTCCATTTTCCCGCTCGGGAGCCCCCGCGATGCTGCGTATCAGCCAAGAAGCTCTGACATTCGACGACATTCTCCTAGTGCCCGGTTATTCCGAGGTGCTTCCTAACGAAGTCAGTCTCAAGACCCGCCTAACCCGTGGCATCGAGCTGAATATTCCTCTGGTTTCTGCCGCAATGGACACCGTCACTGAAGCCCGTCTGGCAATCGCCATGGCTCAGGAAGGTGGCATCGGCATCATCCACAAGAACATGACCATCGAGCAGCAAGCTGCCGAAGTGCGCAAGGTCAAGCGTTACGAAGCCGGCGTGGTCAAGGACCCGATCACCATCGAGGCTGACGCCACGGTTCGTGAACTGTTCGAATTGACCCGCATGCACAACATCTCCGGCGTTCCGGTACTGCACGATGGCGACCTGGTCGGCATCGTCACTTCCCGCGACGTACGTTTCGAAAACCGTCTGGACGCTACCGTCCGTGAAGTGATGACGCCTAAAGAGCGTCTGGTCACGGTCAAGGAAGGCGCCGACAAGAACGACGTTCGCGAGTTGTTGCACAAAAACCGCATCGAACGCGTACTGATTGTCGACGACAAATTCGCCCTCAAAGGCATGATGACCGTCAACGACATCGAAAAAGCCAAGGCTTACCCGCTGGCCAGCAAGGACGATCAAGGTCGTCTGCGCGTTGGCGCTGCGGTCGGCACCGGTAAAGACACCGGTGACCGCGTCGCTGCTCTGGTCAATGCCGGCGTGGACGTGGTGGTGGTCGACACCGCACACGGTCACTCCAAAGGCGTGATCGACCGCGTTCGCTGGGTCAAACAGAATTTCCCTGAAGTGCAGGTCATCGGCGGCAACATCGCCACCGGCGCTGCCGCCAAGGCTCTGGCCGAAGCAGGCGCTGACGCAGTCAAGGTCGGTATCGGCCCTGGCTCGATCTGCACCACCCGTATCGTCGCCGGTGTCGGCGTCCCGCAAATCAGTGCCATCGCCAACGTTGCCGCTGCCCTCGAAGGCACTGGTGTTCCGTTGATCGCCGACGGCGGCATCCGTTTCTCCGGTGACCTGTCCAAGGCCATCGTTGCCGGTGCTTCCTGCGTGATGATGGGCTCGATGTTCGCCGGTACTGAAGAAGCACCGGGCGAGATCGAACTGTTCCAGGGTCGTTCGTACAAAGCTTACCGCGGCATGGGTTCGCTGGGCGCCATGTCCCAGGCTCAAGGCTCCTCCGATCGTTACTTCCAGGATTCCTCGGCAGGCGCCGAGAAGCTTGTACCGGAAGGCATCGAAGGGCGTGTTCCTTACAAAGGCACCCTGAGCGCCATCATCCATCAACTGATGGGCGGCCTGCGTTCCTCGATGGGTTACACCGGCAGTGCCGACATCGAAGAAATGCGCACCAAGCCTGAGTTCGTGCGGATCACCGGCGCTGGCATGGCCGAGTCCCACGTGCACGACGTACAAATCACCAAAGAAGCGCCAAACTACCGCGTAGGTTGAGGCTTCCAGCAATAAGTTAAGTAACCGGGGCTGTTCTATTCAGCCCCGAGTTGTTTCTGAATTCCATAGACGAGACTGACTCCATGGCCCTCGACATTCACGCCCACCGTATCCTGATCCTCGACTTCGGTTCCCAGTACACCCAGCTGATTGCCCGCCGCGTGCGTGAAATCGGCGTGTACTGCGAACTGCATCCGTTCGACATGGACGACGAAGCGATTCGCGAATTCGCTCCAAAAGGCGTCATTCTTGCTGGCGGCCCCGAGTCCGTGCACGTCGCCGACAGCCCGCGCTGCCCACAAGCGGTGTTCGACCTGGGCGTGCCGGTTTTCGGTATCTGCTACGGCATGCAAACCATGGCTGAACAGCTGGGTGGCAAGGTCGAAGGTTCCGAGCTGCGCGAATTCGGTTATGCCCGCGTAGACGTGGTCGGCAAGAGCCGTCTGCTCGACGGCATCGAAGATCACATCGACGCCGACGGCCTGTTCGGCCTCGACGTATGGATGAGTCACGGTGACAAAGTCACCAAGATGCCGCAGGAATTCCACATCCTGGCCAGCACCCCGAGCTGCCCGATTGCCGGCATGTTCGACGACGCTCGCGGCTACTACGGCGTGCAGTTCCACCCGGAAGTGACCCACACCAAGCAGGGCGGTCGCATCCTCTCGCGTTTCATCCTCGACATCTGCGGCTGCGAAGCCCTGTGGACGCCTTCGAAAATTGCCGAAGACGCCATCGCCAACATTCGCGCCCAGGTCGGCACCGACAACGTACTGCTCGGCCTGTCCGGCGGTGTGGATTCCTCGGTAGTTGCCGCGCTGCTGCACAAAGCCATTGGCGACCAGCTGACCTGCGTCTTCGTCGACAACGGCCTGCTGCGTCTGCACGAAGGCGAGCAAGTGATGGCCATGTTCGCCGAGAACATGGGCGTCAAAGTGATCCGCGCCAACGCTGAAGATCAGTTCCTGAACAACCTGGCCGGCGAGTCCGACCCAGAGAAGAAACGCAAAATTATCGGTCGCACCTTCATCGACGTCTTCGATGCCCAGTCCAACAAACTGGACAACATCAAGTACCTCGCCCAGGGCACCATCTACCCGGACGTGATCGAGTCGGCTGGCGCCAAAAGCGGCAAGGCCCACGTGATCAAGTCGCACCACAACGTGGGTGGCCTGCCGGAAGAGATGAACCTGAAGCTGGTCGAGCCGCTGCGTGAGCTGTTCAAGGACGAAGTCCGTCGTCTGGGCCTGGAACTCGGCCTGCCGTACGACATGGTCTACCGTCACCCATTCCCGGGCCCGGGCCTGGGCGTGCGGATCCTCGGTGAAGTGAAGAAGGAATACGCCGACCTGCTGCGTCGTGCTGACCACATCTTCATCGAAGAACTGCGCAAGGCCGACTGGTACCACAAAGTCAGCCAGGCCTTCGTGGTGTTCCAACCGGTGAAATCGGTTGGCGTGGTTGGCGATGGCCGCCGTTACGCCTGGGTTGTCGCCCTGCGTGCCGTAGAAACCATCGACTTCATGACCGCGCGTTGGGCTCACCTGCCTTACGAACTGCTGGAAACCGTTTCCGGCCGCATCATCAATGAAATCGAAGGCATCTCCCGCGTTACTTATGACGTGTCGAGCAAGCCGCCAGCGACCATCGAGTGGGAATAATCCCCCACGCTGACCGCTGCTGAATAAACAAAACCCCGGCCTGGTGCCGGGGTTTTGCGTTTTCGGCTCAGGGGTTATCCGGGGATACGACCCACGCCGCGCAAGCCATGGTTGCTCAGGGCTGCGAACAGGTCGAACAGGTTCGCGTAAGGGGTTTGACTGATCGTCGGCCAATTAGGGCGACTGATGGAATAACGCCCATCCGCCAGCCGTTCTATCGGGGTCGAGACGATGCCATCGGTCCGGCTGCGATGCCAAAGCGTGTTGGTTTCACCGGAACGCTCAATGCAGAAAAAACCGGGGTTGTACAACAGCCGTTCCCGTTGCGCGGCCGTTCTGACCAGCATGGGCGTTTCCATGGGCAGGTACATGTCGGCGTAAAGGGTATCGAATTGGCCACGGAACATCGGCTCCGCGGCTGCGATGCGATGTACTTCGACCCCAGGGTCCAATCGCACTTCCACCCCTTCACCCGGCCCCGTTTCCTCGATTCTCAAGCCGATACCGCCGTTACGCTCACTGAGCCCGGCGACGTTTCTGAATGTGTTGGTGTTTTCAGGTGCGGTAAGCGCAAGCCATTTTCCGGGGCGAGACACCTGGTCAGCCTGAATGATCTGAGTTGCGAAGTAGTTGCTCAAGCGCTGCTCCTCGACACTTGGAAACCTGAGCGTCGATAGGGTATAGGTGGCCGCGCAATCAATCGCCTGAACGCGGATGCCATTCTGTCTGGCGCGCATTACCACCTCAAGATAGGTGAACGGCGTTTCCTGGTCAGCGCTGATGATCTTCAGGTAGTTTTCCAGGTCGTTGGGCATGGCGCCTGCTCTGGAGGCGAAGTAAAAATCCAGATCAGCCTGGTTGAAATCGCTCAGCAGGCGCGGCATGTACAGGGCCTCGACACCCTCGCGGGCGAACTGGGGCATGTTCTCGATCAGAAAGCGATTGCTGGCAATGCGATCGGGGCTTTCACCGATAACCATTCCTTTGGCCTCACTGAAGGCCTTTGTGATGAAGTCGATCGCAGTCGCGTTTTGAGTGGGCACCCGTGGGCGTTCTGGCGAGCGTTTTAATTGCAAATCATCCGGGAGATGTTGCGAATCGATGCGTAGCTTGCCTCGCAGTTCGGTCAATTTGCTGGTGTTGATGGTGGTGTCCAGGCCACTTTCCCCCGAAAGGGCTTGTCCGCGTTGTCCTTCGGTCTTGAGCACCCAGTTTTTCATGTCGGGCCTGCGGTTCGGCGAGATTTCGTAAGGGAAGCCAAGTTCCGGCTGAATTTTATTGGGCGTCAGAGGCAGGTGAATGTGGGTGGAGGGTCCAGGTTTCGCAGGGGCTGGCGCGGCCAATTCGGTGCTGTCTTCGGCCGGTATCCTGACCAGGCGCATGCCTCGGGCGATGAGGGCGTCGCGCAAGCCTTCCAGTGTTCTGAAGTGGCGCCCGTTTACCGTTTCCCAGTTGGCGTTGTCGACCCGGAAGCCACCGTTTTCCTTGTAGATGGGTGTTAGCACCAGCATCCCATCGCGGTTGCGGTTCACCAGCACCGGTGCGTGTTTGTTGAGCAGTGTGAACATGCCTTTTTCGGTCAGGAAGGTGTCCGCCCTGCGCATGCTGCTGACGACCGAAGGCGTGTCCATTTGCAAACGCAGATCGCTGCGGAGCGCCAACGCCGTGCCCTCATGCTCAATCGTCGTGCCCGGATCCGCTTCAATGCCACGCGCTTTCCCTGCGGGCACTTCCTCGATGCGCATTCCGACAGCACCTTCCAGTTCGCTGAGCCCGGCGACACCGTCCAGGGTGCTGGCGTCGCTCTCCCTGACCAGCGCCACCCATTGGTGGGCACCACGGGCAGCCTGATCGGCATCGATCACCGTGCGGGCGAAGTAATTTTTCATCTGTACATCAAAGGGATTTTTGATCGCCGTTGGGCTTGCCTCTCGATAACTGGAGAAGCAATCAATGGCCTGAACCCGAATGTGATTTTTCTGCGCAGTCTTTACCAACTCCAGGAAGGTAAGCTGGCCGCTGGGGTCAGCGCTTTCGACTTGATCGATTTCGTTGAGATAGCGCTCAAGTCTTTGAGACATATTGCCGGTCCTGGTGAACGTATCCAGATCGGCCTGCTGAAAGTCAGTGAGCACCTGTTGCAAGTACAAGGTCCGGACTTTCAATTTGCTCAGCAGTGGCATGTTTTCGATCAGGAACTGTTTGCTCGCCATACTGCCCCGGCCTTCACCGATCACCAGGCCTCGTGTGTCCTTGAGCAAACCCTTGAGGATTTCCTTGGGCGTCGCCAGGGTGCTGAAAGTCGGGATTTTCGGGCGTGCAGGTAACTGGACATCGGCAAAAAATGTACTCGTGTCTGCCTGCAACTGGCGGTAGCGGCGAAAGGCTTCGAGGCTGCCATCGATATTATCGAACGTCGATGAGCCATTGCCTGCCGGCCTGATTCGGGGCCTCAAGTTTTCAGGCATGTCGTAGGGTGTGGGCGGGGTCTCGACCTGCGGCAGCGGTTCGGGCGTCTGGCCCCAGAGTTTCAGGCCGAAGATCTTGCCGCCCACGCCACCTTTCAGGCCCAGCGGCTTCACGGGCTCCCATTGCAGGTATTCGTTAAGGCGCACGGGAATGTTGCGATAGAACGACCACGGGTTGGCCGGGTCGATGATGACCCAGCACTTCATCTGCCCGACATAGCGGACCTGGTAGTAATACTTCTGGGTGCCGACCTGCATGAAGATGTACTTCTTGCCGGAGAGGGTTTCGATTATGCCTTGGGCCGCACCGGTGCCCTCGCGCGTGGGCTCGGTGATCTCGTCCCTGAACGAAGTGAGATAGTCTTCCTGCTCCATCGATGGAAAGCGTTCAGGGAGCAGTTCTTCGAGAGGCGGTGCGGCGGTCGGCTCAAGGGGCGGTTTGCTGATCCTTTCCTCGGTGGCCAGCACGCCGTCGGCTTCGGAGATTTCCGGTACGCCGCCACCTTTGAGGAACATCGCGTTGAACAGGGTATCGATGGCCGCGAAAATCGCACCGGTGACCCCGGCCTTGCGCTCGGTAGGGGTTTTGCCGTTCACCGCTTGATCAATGTTCAGGCCGACATTAGCCAGCCCGGCACCGACCACCGCCAACGCCACCGGCCAACCCACAGCCGCCAAAGGCCCGAACATGCGGCCGAAGGCATTCAGGTAACCCATCCAGAGTTTTTTTCGCAGCTCGCCGTTGGAGGTCATCAAGAACGTGGCGTCGCTGAGCATGCGCGCGTGGGTGGCATCGCGCAGGTAGGTGAAGGCGTCCTGCTGGATGAATTCCCCTTGATCCTCGAGTAACTGATGATCGTTGTGTTTCCAGGCGTTGAACAACAAGTCCAGCACGCTGTTGAGGCCGACATTCTCGATCTTCGGTTCCCTGAATAAATGGGCCATCAGGTCGATGGCTGGGAACGGCGCCAGCACCCATTCAGTAGTTTTATCGTACTGCGCGGTGTCTTCCATGATGTCGTGATCCGCGGCCTGGAAGTGCGACAGGAAGCGCTGGCGGCCGGAAGGGTTTTCGATGGCTGACAGAATCCACCAGTGCAGGTCTTCGACGCTCTCGAACACGTGAAACCCCCACAGCTCGCCGGGAACGTAAACGATCTGCCGGTTATCACCATCAACGATGCAGAGGATGTCGGTAGAGACAAAGCTGCCAACACACAGTCGACGGATACGCAGGGTTTTCGAGGGCTGGAATTCTTCTTCCAGCATGTGCTGCGTTGCGGGCCAATTGACCGTGCCTGCGCAGGCCTTGATCACCGTGCGCAAATGGTCAGCGGTCAAACGCCCGGCTTCGTAATCTTCAATGGCTTTGGCCAGGAAAGTGCACTTGGCCAGGGTGCGGAAAGTCTGGCTTTGGGTGTTCCAGAACGCCTCGACCTTGTCTTTGTAGTGATCGATGAAGTTGTTGGCCCAAAACGCCTTGAGCACGTCGCTGCCGAACAGGCGAACCTCGTTTGTCTCGTTGTACGTCCCGACCCCCGGACCTGCGGTGTAGAACCCGCAGTCGTTGTCGAGCATGTCGGCGTTGTCCTGATCATGCACAGTGAAGCGCTGGATCACCAGTTGCGTCAGGGTCATCGAGTCGTGGGGGTGCTCGATATGTTCCCAGCCGGTGAAGGTCTTGTCGTTGCTTTGGGAGCCGTGGAAGCGATGCCAGTAAACCTTATCCGGCTCGAGGTGGTGAATGCCGTGATCGGTGAGGATACGTTTGGCGAAGGTGGTCGCCATGTCGTACAGGTCGGGGCAAGCCTCGACCAGGGCCGGGACCAAGGCCTTGAGCGCCTGCGCATCGGCGGCGTTGGGCAAGTCTGAAAGTGTTTTTGTTGCGGTCATGTCGTGCTTCTTGGGTAGAGAATTGATCCTCACTATCCCAAGGCGACGCCGACAAATCTGTCAGACCCGGACGCCATCCGTTGCAGGTTTTGGCCACTCGGAAGCGCAGAATAGAGCCACGCCTGCTGTGCGAATCAGCGCCGCGCCACGTCCGAAAAGTAGAACTTATCCAGCGTATGCCGCGACTCGGTGTACTCGAACTGGCGGCCATCCTGCAGGAACGTCTGGTTACTGACCACGATCACGTGGCTTTGGCCGTCGAGGTCCAGCAGCAACTGGTCGTCCTTGCTGCGGGGCACCGCTTCGATGGTGCGCTGGGCGTAGGCGATTTGCAGTTGCAGGGTCTGTTCGATGAAGGCGTAGATCGATTGTTCGGCGATGTCCCGTGACAGGCCGGGGATCACATCGCTGACGAAATGGTTGATGTCGAGGATCACCCGTTTGCCGTCGATGCGCCGCACCCGTTTGATCCGCGTGATCAGGCTGCCGGCTTCGGCCTGGATGTGTTCCAGCAGCGCGCCTTCAAGCGGTATCTGATCGAACTCGACCACTTCGGTGCTGACGTCGTTGCCCAGCCGTGGATAGGTTTCCTGGAAACTGACGATACCGCCGAGCTGGAATTCGATCGGGTTGGTCGACAGCACAAAGGTGCCTTTGCCGTGGACTTTCTGGGCGAAGCCGCGCTCTTGCAACTGCTCGATGGCCTTGCGCACGGTGCCGCGACTGGCCTGATAGCTGTCCATCAACTCGGTTTCGGAAGGCAAGCGTGCGCCGCGTTCCAGACGTTCGGTGGTGATGCTGGCAAGCAGATCGGTGTAGATCTGGTTGTATTTACTCATGGGATGGCTCTATGCCGCGCTGTACTCAAGGCTTGGAACCTTAAGGGCAGGGTAGGGCTTTGTCCATGCGGCAATAGGTTTCTTTGACTTCAGAGGTAGGAAATTTCGCCGCCGGTCGGGTTCGAGGCAAACAAAATCAAACTCGTCTGTACGAGTTGTTGCTTTAACTCGTACAGACGAGTACTTTTCGTTTCGGCGTGCTGCCAATAACAAAAAACTACAGCGGAAGAACAAGCATGAGCCACGACTATCCGAATATCGCCTGCGAGCTGCTGCACAGCCTCGGTGGCAGCGACAACCTCGAGCAGGCCGCGCACTGCGTCACCCGCTTGCGCCTGGCCCTCAAGGACCCAAGCCTGGTCAACAGCGCCACGCTGAACCAGATCGATCTGGTCAAGGGTTCGTTCTTCACCGGTGGCCTGTTCCAGGTGGTCATCGGTCCTGGCGAAGTGGAAAAGGTCTACGCCGAACTGCGCCGGCAAACCGGCCTCGCCGCGTCGACCATCGCCGACGTTAAACAAAAGAGCGCCGACAAGATCAACGCCATGCAACGGTTGGTGCGGGTGTTCTCCGACGTGTTCATGCCGATCCTGCCAGCGCTGATCATTGCCGGCCTGTTGATGGGCATCAACAACCTGATCGGCGCCAAGGGCATGTTCATTGAGGGCAAGACCCTGCTTGATGCGTATCCGGATCTGGATGGCGTCTGGAGCCTGATCAACCTGATGGCCAACACCTCGTTCGTGTTCCTGCCGGCCCTGGTGGGCTGGTCAGCGGCCAAGCGATTTGGTGGCAGCGAAATTCTTGGCATCGTGCTCGGCCTGATGCTGGTGCACCCGGACCTGCTCAATGCCTGGAACTACGGAAAAGCGGTCGCCGGGCTCGATGGTCAGAGCCTCCCGTACTTCGATATTTTCGGCTGGTTCAAAATCGAGAAGGTTGGTTATCAAGGGCAGATCCTGCCGATCCTGCTGGCCGCTTACGTGATGAGCGTCATCGAGAAATGGCTGCGGGCGCGAGTGCCGAACGCCGTGCAATTGCTGGTGGTGCCGATCACCACCATCGTCGTCACCGGTGTGCTGGCGCTGGCGGTGATTGGCCCGGTGACCCGGCATCTGGGGATTCTGATCACCGAAGGCGTGGTCACACTGTTCGACCTGGCGCCGATGGTTGGCGGGGCGATTTTCGGCCTGCTGTATGCGCCGCTGGTGATCACCGGCATGCACCACATGTTCCTTGCCGTGGACCTGCAACTTATTTCCACTCAGGGCGGCACCTTTATCTGGCCGATGATCGTCATGTCCAACCTCGCCCAGGGCAGTGCGGCACTGGCGGTGTTCTACATGACCCGCAACGTGCGGGACAAAAGCATGGCCTCGACCTCGGCGATTTCTGCTTATTTCGGCATCACTGAACCGGCGATGTTTGGCGTCAACCTGCGCTACAAATTTCCATTTTATTCGGCGCTGATCGGGTCGGCGTTGGGCTGCATTTTCCTGTCGCTGAACAAGGTCCAGGCCTCGGCGATTGGTGTCGGTGGCTTGCCCGGTTTTATCTCGATCATTCCGCAGTTCATTCCGATGTTTGTGATCGGGATGATTATCGCCATGGTCGTGCCGTTTGTTTTGACCTGCGGGTTGAGCATGAAGATTGTTCGGCCGGGTTTTCGGGTCGCTTGATCGATCGCCTTCGCGAGCAGGCTCGCTCCCACAGGTTGACCGCATTCCAAAATGTGGGAGCGGGCTTGCTCGCGAAGAGGCCCTCAAGGCCAATACACATCCAATTGAAGGAACCCAGCCATGCAAGACTGGCAACGTTCGGTGATCTACCAGATCTACCCGAAAAGCTTCCACAGCCATGCCGGCAACCCCACGGGTGATTTGCTCGGTGTCGTGGCCAAGCTCGATTACCTGCACTGGCTGGGTGTCGACTGCCTGTGGATCACGCCGTTCCTGCGTTCGCCGCAACGCGACAACGGGTACGACATCAGCGATTACTACGCCATCGACCCGAGCTACGGGACCATGGCCGACTGCGAATTGCTGATCGCCGAGGCCGGCAAGCGCGGGATCAAGTTGATGCTCGATATCGTGGTCAACCACACCTCCATCGAGCACACCTGGTTCCAGCAGGCCCGCAGCAGCCTCGACAACCCGTACCGCGACTTCTACATCTGGCGCGACCAGCCGAACAATTGGGAATCCAAGTTCGGTGGCTCCGCCTGGGAGTACGAAGCCCAGACCGGCCAGTACTTCCTGCACCTGTTCGACCACACCCAGGCTGACCTGAACTGGGACAACCCGCAGGTGCGCGCCGAAGTCTTCAAGATGATGCGGTTCTGGCGCGACAAAGGCGTGGGCGGTTTCCGTCTGGACGTGATCAACCTGATCTCCAAACCAGCGGATTTTCCCGAGGACAACAGCGACGGTCGGCGTTTCTATACCGACGGCCCGAACGTTCATGAATACCTGCAGCAAATGCACCGCGAAGTGTTTGAAGGACATGACCTGATCAACGTTGGCGAAATGTCTTCCACCAGCCTTGAACACTGCATTCGTTACTCGCGGCCAGAGTCGAAAGAACTGTCGATGACCTTCAACTTTCATCACCTGAAAGTTGATTACCCGAACCTGCAAAAGTGGATTCGCGCCGACTTCGACTTCCTGCAACTCAAGCGCATTCTCTCGGATTGGCAGACTGGCATGCAGGCCGGCGGCGGATGGAACGCGTTGTTCTGGTGTAACCACGATCAGCCGCGAGTGGTGTCGCGTTTTGGTCATGACGGCGAGCATCGGGTGGTGTCGGCGAAGATGCTCGGCACGGCGCTGCACTTTCTCCAGGGCACGCCGTTCGTGTACCAGGGCGAAGAACTGGGCATGACCAATCCAGGCTTCGATCACATCGACCAGTACCGCGATGTCGAAACCCTGAACATCCATCGCCTCCAGCGCGACGCCGGTGTCAGCGATGCCGACAACATGGCAGCCATCATGCAGAAATCCCGGGACAACGGCCGTACGCCGATGCACTGGAATGCCGAGCCGAACGCCGGTTTCAGCGTGGCCGAACCGTGGATCAGCGTGCCGGCCAACGCCGCGCAGATCAACGTCGCCAGCCAACTCGACGACCCGGATTCGGTGTTGCATCACTATCGCCGGTTGATTGCGTTGCGCCGCGAAGAAGCCCTTGTGTCCGACGGCGTGTACCGGCAATTGCTGCCGGAGCATACGCAAATCTGGGCATACACAAGGGAAGGCCATGGCGAGCGATTGCTGGTGCTGAACAACTTCTACGGCACACCGTGCGAAGTTGAATTGCCGGTTGAGGTGATCAGCGAAGCGATGTCGCAACGCCTGGTCATCAGCAACTACCCGGATTGTCCGCCGCGCAATCGGCAGGTGTTTCTACGGCCCTTTGAGTCGTTCGTATTGCACCTGACTAACCACTAAAAAACATCAGTTTAAAAAACACGCAGAACGCTGCGCGGGGGAGTTTTGCGCGCCGTTTTTTGCTGTAGCACACAATAAAAATAATGGGGTGGCTCTTGAAAACAACAATAAATCGCAGCCTTGTCGCGGCGGGCGTGTGCCTTGCTTTACCACTGTCGGCCCAGGCGCTGGAGTTCGCCGGTTACTTGCGCAGCGGCGTCGGGACTTCGGTCAATAGCGGCAAACAACAGTGTTTTCAACTACCGGGCGCGCAGACCAAATACCGTCTGGGCAACGAATGCGAACAGTACGCCGAACTGGAACTGCGACAAGACCTGTACACCCTGGACGATGGCTCGGTGCTCAGTGTTGACGGCATGGCTTCGCTGTATAACCAGTACGACAAGGACCTGACCTTCAACGGGGACAACGGCTCGGTGCGCATGCCACAGATGTATGCGCAGTGGTCGAACCTGCCGAGCCTCAATGGCGGTTCTCTTTGGGCCGGTCGGCGTTACTACAAGCGGAACGATATCCACATTTCCGACTTCTACTATTGGAACCAGAGCGCCACCGGCGGCGGTATCGAAGACGTGTTGATCGGCGATCTGAAATACAGCTACGCCTACTCGCGCAAGGACAACCTGTACCAGAAGGACTACATCAACCGGCATGACTTCAACGTCGCCGGGTTCGACACCAACCCCGGCGGCGAGCTGGAACTGGGCCTGAGCTACATCGACAAGCCCGACAGCCGCGATGCGCACCGTGGCTGGGCGGTTACCGCTCAGCATGTGCAGAAGGGCTTTCTCGGCGGCAAGAACAAACTGGCTTTCCAGTACGGCGAAGGCCCCGGCACCGGGTTGGGGTATACCGGTAACGTGAAGCTCGACGACAGCAACAAAAGCTATCGCGTGGTGGAGTTCTTCGACTGGCAGGTGACGCCGCGCTTTGGCGGGCAGATCGAGGCGGTGTATCAGAAAGATATTCGCCCGGACGGCGCAGACCAGAACTGGATGTCCATCGGCGTGCGCCCGGCCTATGCGATTACCGAGCAATTTAAACTGGTGACCGAACTGGGTCACGATCAGGTCGATGCACCCGGCGGAACGCGCAAGTTGAGCAAATTTACCTTCGCCCCGACCTGGTCGCCCAAGGGCCCGGAATTCTGGGCGCGCCCCGAGGTGCGCCTGTATTACACCTATGCGAGCTGGAACGAGGCGGCCAAACGGGCGGCCAATGAACTGGCGGCGGGTTCGGCGTTGTCCGACACCGGCGCCTTCGGCACGGCGCGCCACGGTGCGAACGTCGGATTGCAGGTCGAGTACTGGTGGAAATAAACGCATAACTTTGTAGGAGCTGCCGAAGGTTGCGATCTTTTGATCTTTCGCTTTTGACTCAAGCGAGTCCAAAAGAAAAGATCGTAGCCTTCGGCAGCTCCTACCGGGTATCGCAAGCGTCTTTCAAAAGAACAAAACAGCAGGTGACGTCATGGCCACACCCCAACATTTGCAACTGCTCGCGCCACTGTCCGGCGTGCTGATGCCGCTGGACCAGGTGCCCGATCCGGTGTTCTCCAGCCGCGTGATCGGTGAC
This sequence comes from Pseudomonas sp. 5Vm1k, assembly GCF_056161485.1. Taxonomy (NCBI): domain Bacteria; kingdom Pseudomonadati; phylum Pseudomonadota; class Gammaproteobacteria; order Pseudomonadales; family Pseudomonadaceae; genus Pseudomonas; species Pseudomonas sp. 5Vm1k. Next base: position 5,024 of record NZ_JBSPCZ010000008.1, on the reverse strand, counting down.
GGTTTGTGCATCGACCCGACTTCGCAAACTTTGTGCGCGCCGCTGGCCGGGGTGATCAGCAATGTGCAGGCCAGTGGTCATGCCGTCAGCATCACCGACGACAATGGCGTGCAGGTGTTGATACACATCGGCCTCGACACCGTGAACCTGGCGGGCAAGGGATTCACGCGGTTGGTGGAAGAGGGCCAGCGTGTCGAAGCGGGGCAGGCGCTGATTGAATTCGATGCCGACTACATCGCCTTGCACGCGCGCAGTTTGTTGACCTTGATGCTGGTGGTCAGTGGCGAACCGTTCACCTGGCTGGTGCCCGAAACGGGCCTGGTCGAAAGCGGCCAGCCGTTGCTGGGATTGAACAGCACCGGGCCTGCGGCCGAAGAGGTGCCGGTGGACGAGGGCGAAGCGCTGTTCTCCAAACCGGTGACACTGGCTAACCCGAACGGCTTGCACGCGCGTCCGGCGGCAGTGTTTGCCCAAGCGGCGAAAAGCTTTTCTGCGAGCATTTGTCTGCATAAACAACAGGACAGTGCTAACGCCAAATCCCTGGTGGCGATTATGGCGTTGCAGACGGCCCACGGTGACATTGTGCAAGTCAGCGCGGCGGGTTCTGATGCTGAAGCGGCGATCAAGACCCTGGCCGAGTTGCTGGTCTCAGGTTGCGGGGAAACGGTGACGGTGGCAGCTGAGGAGACGGTCGCGACCTCGACGCTGACCGTGTTGCGTGGGGTCTGCGCCTCGGCGGGTTCGGCGTTTGGCCGGGTGGTGCAGATTGCCGAGCCGACGCTGGACGTGAGCGAGTTCGGCAAGGGCGCGCAGGTTGAGCGCGAGCATTTGTCTCGCGCATTGGCTGAGGCGATTCTGGGTTTGCAGCAACTGCGCGACAACGCCACCAGCGACGCTCAGGCCGAAATCTTCAAGGCGCATCAGGAACTGCTCGAAGACCCGAGTCTGCTGGATCAGGCTCAGTCGCTGATCGGCGAGGGCAAAAGTGCAGCGTTCGCCTGGCGGGCTGCCACCGAGGCCACCGCAGCGCTGTTCAAAGGTCTCGGCAGCCCATTGCTGGCGGAGCGCGCGGCAGATCTGACGGATGTCGGTCAGCGCGTACTCAAGCGAATTCTTGGCGTGCAGGATCGTGCCATGGAGTTGCCGGAAGGGGCGATCCTGATCGCCGAACAACTGACGCCGTCCCAGACCGCCGGGCTCGATACCCGCAAGGTGCTGGGTTTCGCCACGGTCGGTGGCGGCGCCACCAGCCATGTCGCGATTCTGGCCCGGGCCGCTGGTTTGCCGGCGATCTGTGGCTTGCCGGTCCAGGTGCTGGCACTGGCCGACGGCACGCAAGTGTTGCTCGATGCCGACAAGGGCGAGTTGCAGCTTGATCCGGATTTGACGGCCATCGCGCAACTGCAAGCCAATCGTCAGCAACAACAGAAACGTCATCAGCATGAACTCGCGAATGCCTCGCTCGCCGCGTGTACTCGCGACGGTCATCACATCGAGGTCACGGCCAACGTCGCCTCGCTGACTGAAACCGAGCAGGCCATGACCCTCGGTGGCGAAGGTGTCGGGTTGTTGCGTTCGGAGTTTCTGTATCTGGATCGCAACCACGCGCCGAGCCATGACGAACAGGCGTCCACCTACAGCGCCATCGCCCGCGCGCTGGGGCCAACGCGCAATCTGGTGGTGCGAACCCTGGATGTCGGCGGCGATAAGCCGCTGGCCTACGTACCGATGGACAGCGAAACCAACCCGTTCCTCGGCATGCGCGGGATTCGCTTATGTCTGGAGCGTCCGCAACTGCTGCGGGACCAGTTCAAGGCAATTCTCGCCAGTGCCGGGCTCGCCCGTTTGCACATCATGCTGCCGATGGTCGCGCAGCTATCGGAGTTGCGTCTGGCCCGGCAACTGCTGGAAGAAGAGGCGCTGGCGCTGGGCCTCACGGAACTGCCGAAGCTGGGGATCATGATCGAAGTGCCGGCCGCCGCGTTGATGGCGGACCTGTTTGCGCCCGAGGTGGACTTCTTCTCCATCGGCACCAACGACCTGACCCAATACACCCTGGCCATGGACCGCGATCATCCGCGCTTGGCCAGTCAGGCCGACAGCTTTCACCCGTCGGTCCTGCGCTTGATCGCCAGCACCGTCAAAGCGGCCCATGCCCACGGCAAATGGGTCGGCGTATGTGGCGCGCTGGCCTCGGAAACCCTGGCGACTCCGTTGTTACTGGGGTTGGGGGTGGATGAGTTGTCGGTGAGCGTGCCGCTGATTCCGGCGGTCAAAGCGGCGGTGCGGGAAGTGGATCTGGTGGATTGCCAGGCCATCGCCCAGCAAGTGCTGGGGCTGGAAAGCGCCGAGCAGGTGCGCGAGGCGTTGCGGCTGTATCACGAGGCGACGGTCGATACTTCACTGGTTCTGGAGAACTGAGCATGTTCGAGAAAATGCAGCGGGCGTTCTGGAAAGCGTTGACCCCGGATCTGGTGGTGGATGAGCCCAAGCAGGCTGTTCAACCGGTCGCAGTTTTGGCCGCGGATGTCGTGGCCGCGTTGGGCGGGGTGGATAACCTCAAGTCGCAGAGGCCCGTGGCGCTGACGCGGGTGCGGGTGGAGTTGCGGGATGTGGGGCAGATGGACCGGCAGGCATTGAATCGGTCGGGTGTGCCGGGGGTCATGCTGCTGGATGACGGGGTGGTGCATTTGTTGATGGGATTGGTGGTTGCTGTGCGTTAGGTGGGCAGGGTCAAGAGCGACCCCTCACCCCAGCCCTCTCCCCAGAGGGGAGAGGGGGGAAAGGGAGCAGATCTCCATGGTTTTCAGGTTCAGAGTTCGACATTAAATCGCGAAGACAAACCTGAGTTCGACTCGGTTTTTCAGGTCGATGTAGCTCCAAGATCAACTCGGTCAGTCCCCTCTACCCTCTGGGGAGAGGGTTAGGGTGAGGGGGGGCCCTTGCAGACGCCTGCGGCCATCCGCCGCCCCGCCCTTACTGTTTCTCAACCGCAGGTGTATCGTATTCGCCTTTTGCGGGCCCCAGGCCTGTCGCTGATACGTGAGGTAGTTGAGTTCATGTCCTTTACCCGTCGACAAATACTCGGTGGTCTGGCCGGTCTTGTGGTGGTTGGCGTGGGGGCCGGTGGCGCGTCGCGTTACTGGTTGGGCAAGATGGCCGACGCCGACGCGGGCCACGACTACGAACTGATTGCGGCGCCGCTGGACGTCGAACTGGTGGCCGGGCACAAGACCGAGGCCTGGGCCTTCGGTCCGTCGGCACCGGGCACCGAGTTGCGCGTGCGTCAGGGTGAATGGCTGCGGGTGCGCTTCATTAACCACCTGCCGGTCGCGACCACCATCCACTGGCACGGCATTCGCCTGCCGCTGGAAATGGACGGCGTGCCCTATGTCTCGCAACTGCCGGTGTTGCCGGGTGAGTACTTCGACTACAAATTCCGCGTGCCCGACGCCGGTAGCTACTGGTATCACCCGCACGTGAACAGCAGCGAAGAACTCGGTCGCGGCCTGGTCGGTCCGCTGATCATCGAGGAGCGCGAACCCACCGGTTTCAAGTACGAAAAAACCCTCAGCCTCAAGAGTTGGCACGTCGACGAAGAAGGCGCATTCGTTGCCTTCAGCATTCCGCGTGAAGCGGCGCGCGGTGGCACGGCGGGGCGGTTGTCGACCATCAACGGCGTGTCGCAAGCGGTGATCGACTTGCCTGCCGGGCAAATCACCCGGGTGCGCTTGCTCAATCTCGATAACACCCTGACCTATCGCCTCAACATCCCCGGCGTCGAAGCGCAGATCTACGCGTTGGACGGCAATCCCATCGAACCGCGCCCGTTGGGCAAGGAATACTGGCTGGGCCCGGGCATGCGCATCTGCCTGGCGATCAAGGCCCCGCCGGCCGGTGAAGAGCTATCCTTGCGCAATGGCCCGGTGCGCCTGGGCACGCTGCGTTCAGTGGCGAACACCGACGCACCGACCCAATGGCCGCCCGCGCTGCCCGCCAACCCGGTGGCCGAGCCGGACCTGGCCAATGCCGAGAAACTCAACTTCAATTTCGAATGGGTGGGCTCGGTGTCGGTCAACGTCGACAACGGCAAGCCGCCGAGCCTGTGGCAGATCAACGGCAAGGCCTGGGACATCACCGACAAGACCTGCGCCGACCGCCCGATTGCCAAGCTTGAGAAGGGCAAGAGCTACATTTTCGAATTGAAGAACATGACTCAGTATCAGCACCCGATTCACCTGCACGGCATGAGCTTCAAGGTGATTGCCTCGAACCGGCACAAGGTCATCCCGTACTTCACCGACACCTACCTGTTGGGCAAGAACGAGCGCGCGCAAGTGGCGCTGGTGGCGGATAACCCGGGGATCTGGATGTTCCACTGCCATGTGATCGACCACATGGAAACCGGCCTGATGGCCGCTATCGAGGTGGCGTGATGCGTCAGATTCGTCCCGCCGCGATCATCGACCGCAGCCGTGACCGCGACTTCATGCGCGAAGCCCTGGCCCTCGCCGCTAAAGGCGCGGCCCTCGGCGAAGTGCCGGTGGGCGCGGTGCTGGTGCAGGACGGGGAAATCATTGGTCGCGGCTTCAACTGCCCGATCAGCGGCAACGACCCCAGCGCCCACGCCGAGATGGTCGCGATCCGCGCCGCCGCCCTGGCCGCCAGCAACTATCGCCTGCCCGGCAGCACCCTCTACGTGACCCTGGAGCCGTGCAGCATGTGCGCCGGCCTGATCGTGCATTCGCGCATCGCTCGGGTGGTGTACGGCGCCCTGGAGCCCAAGGCCGGGATTGTGCAGAGCCAGGGAGAGTTTTTTACCCAGGGATTCTTGAATCACCGGGTGTTGTTTGAGGGCGGGGTGTTGGCCGAAGAGTGTGGCGCGGTGCTGAGCGAATTCTTCAAGGCCCGAAGAGCCAAGCCCGCCGAGTAAACACCGATCAAAAATGTGGGAGCGGGCTTGCTCGCGAATGCGGATTAACATTCAACAGAGATGTTGACTGATCTATCGCTTTCGCGAGCAA